>JAILNX010000026.1 GCA_024691085.1 Clostridiales bacterium
AGTGCTTGGCTGAGAAGTTGCGCTCCAAGATGGTCTCCTCACCACCTTCACGGAGGGAAAGCAAATGAATAAAAAGTCGTTTTCGATATTGATCCTTGCGGCGCTGTTCGCCGTTGCCGCGCTCGTCGGCTGCACGGGCAAGTCCAAAGGAATAGAGCCCGGCTCCGCCTTTAAGGACGACGCGGATATGGCCGTGGTCGTCGGCGGCAAGACCTACAAGGTGCGCACCGACAGCGCCGCGATCCTCGCCGCGCTCGGCGACGGGTACGCTTATGAAGAGACCGTGAGCTGCGTGTATAAGGGCTACGACAAGTCCTTCGATTACGGCGATATCAAGATCTCCACCGTGCCCGTGGACGATAAGGACATCATCGAGATGTTCACCATCCTGGGCGGCGATCACGCCACCGTCAGGGGCGTCAAGGTCGGCGATTCCCGCGCGGACGTCTTAAAGGCCTACGGTGAAAGCTTCACCTCCGACGACGGGTATTACATCACCTACACCCAGAACGGCGATCCCAACGAGTTCTCCGCCATGCGCGTCATGTTCAGGATGGAGGGCGATAAGGTCGCGGAGATCTGCGTCTATTCTCCCAGCTATTCCAACGACTGATCGACCCGCTGCAACGGAGGGCGCCACTTGGAGTTTGCTTCCGCAACATTTCTTTTCATATTCCTCCCGGCAGTGACCATGCTGTATTTCATCCTGCCATGGCATAAGGTAAAGAACTGGCTGCTTATTGCGGCCAGCCTCGTTTTTTATGCCTGGGGCGAGCCGCTTTACGTGCTGCTGATGCTGTTCTCAACGGTAGTCAACTACCTCGCCGCGCTTGCGATAGGCAGGAGGCTCGAGGCGGGGCGGAGCACCAAAGCGCTCACGGTGATTGCCGTCGTGTTCAACATCGGCCTGCTTGCGGTGTTCAAATACGCGGCGTTCGCAGTGGAATCCGTAAATGCCGTATTCAAAACCGCAATTCCCGCGCCGGGCATCCCAAGCCCGCTCGGCATCAGCTTTTTCACGTTCCAGGCGCTCGGCTACGTGCTCGACGTCAAGGAAGGCAGCGTCAGGGCGGAGCGCAGCTTTCCCGCCGTGCTGCTGTTCATCTCCTTCTTCGCTCAGCTGCTTCAGGGCCCCATAATTCGCTACGGCGATATAAAAGAGGAGATCGCATCCCGCCGCGTTACCGCCGAGGGCGCGGCCGAGGGCCTGCGGCTGTTCATCATCGGCCTCGGGATGAAGCTGCTCATAGCCAACACGCTCGGCCGTGTCACCTCGTTTGTGTTCGGGCTTAACGCGGCGGAGCTCAACGCCGCCTACGCTTGGGCGGGCGCGGTGTGCTTCCTGCTTCAGATCTATTTCGATTTCGCGGGCTATTCCCAGATGGCGATTGGCCTCGGCATGCTCTTCGGCTTCACTATCCCGAGGAACTTCAATTACCCTTATATCGCATACAGTATGACGGATTTCTGGCGCAGATGGCATATCACGCTTTCGCGCTGGTTCAGGGACTACGTCTATATCCCTCTTGGCGGCAACCGCAAGGGCGCGTTCAGGACGGGACTAAACAAGATCATCGTGTTCCTTCTCACCGGCCTCTGGCACGGCGCGAACTGGACTTTCGTCGTATGGGGCGCGTACAACGGCGCGTTCCTTCTCGCCGAGAACTATATAAAAAAGACCAAGTTCCGTCTTCCCAAGATAGTGACCTGGCTCTATATGATCATTGTTGTTACCGTAGGATTCGCGATATTCAATTCGCCCGATATGGCGTACGCTTGGGCGATGATTAAGAATATGTTCACGGGCTTTACCGCAGGCGCCGACACGCTTGCCGCGCTCTCGAAGGTGTTCAAGCCTACCGTGATACTCGTATTCGTACTTGCCGCTGTTTCGGCAACTCCGATACTAAAGATCATCACGGACAAGCTGAAGGACAAGCCCGTGCTCAGCGCTGTATTGAAATACGGCTCGGCTGTAATACTGTTCGTGCTCTGCGTGTTCTTCATCGCATCCGGCAACTTCAACCCCTCGATCTACACAAAGTTCTGATGATATGAAAGCTTTACGTATTCTTTTCATAGCGGTCATCGTCGCGGCGTGCCTCGTGCCGTCGGTGTTTATGGTCGCGGGTTATAAGAATCCCAATCGCGAAAACCGCGTGCTTGCGAAGCTTCCGTCGTTTATCGAAAAGGGGAGCGTCAACACCGAGTTTTTCACGAAGCTCGATAAATACACCAACGATCATTTCGCTTTCCGCGACGTTCTCGTAAACGCGTTCAATTCGTTGGACGTTGCCGTTTTGAACGATTTCAACGGCAAAAACGCCGTTATCGGCAAGAACAATCACATCTTCTACGGCGAGACAGTCGACGATTATCTCGGGATCGATCAGCTTTCCGAGGCCGAGATCGATTCCATAGTGAATTATCTTGCCGCGCTTCAGACAGAGCTCGGCGAAAAGGGCATCCGCTTCGCGTTCATGGTCGCTCCGAACAAGGCGACGATCTATCCGGAATACATGCCCGATTATCTTAGAGCCACTGATTCGGCGAGAAATATCGATATGCTGCGCGTGGCGCTTGAGAAGCGCGGCGTAGGCATGATCGACGCTGCTGAGGTGCTTCTGAACGCCAAAGGAACGAGAACGGTCTATTACGAGCACGATTCTCATTGGAACAACTTCGGAGCGATGCTTGTATACGACCGTATTGCGAAGTTCTTCGGACTTGAGCAGTTCGACGCATATGATTATACGACCGTATTTGACAGGACGGGCGACCTTCACAACTTCGTCTATCCCGTGACGGAGTATAAGGAGGAGAGGATAGTCTATCCCGAGTTCAATCCGTGGAAGTCCAAGAAGCCCATTGACTTTGACAGGGACAAGACGATCCAGACAACTTCTTCGGCAAACGGTCTTACCATGGTCGTTTACCACGATTCGTTCGGAAGGTCCCTTCAGCCGATCCTCAGTCAGTCTGTCGGCAAGCTGTTTATGTCAAGCTATTTCCCTTATAAGACCGACTACATCTACAAAAACGACCCCGATATCGTTTTGATCGAGCTTGTAGAGAGGAATCTCGATAAGCTCGCGGAATACGCAATTTCATTAGGTTATTGACAGGAGGTTCAAATGAAGAAAGTTCTATGCGTACTCCTTGCCCTGGTCATGGCATTGTCTTTTGAGGGTTGCGCGGCCATCAAAAAGATTCTCAGTTACGTTCCTTTTTCGCAGACCGCCGCTCCCACGGAATCTGTGACCGATGCGCCTACTTCCGTTCCCACCGAGGCGCCGACTGAAGCCCCGACGGCCGAACCCGATCCGACGGAGGATCCGTATGAGGCTGCCAACACGGCTTTTGAAGAGCTCGATCGCGAGCTTTTCGCGATGATCGTTTCGTCCGGCGTTTCTTCCTACAACCAGTACATCGTTTCTGATCCCGGCAAGTTCGGCATCGATACCGAGAGCATCGAAGCGAGCTGGGGCGAGATGTCTTACGAGTCGCATATCGAGACCATGAATTTCTACCGTGAGGTACTCGAGGAGCTCGCAGGCATCGACAGGGAGATGCTGAACGACATGAATAGGCTCGGCTACGACGCCATAAAGCGCAATTTCGAGAAGGAGCTTCTCTTCGAGGACTATTATTACTACGACGAGCCGCTCGAGCCTCTGAACGGATATCACACCATGCTTCCGCTCACCCTCCTGTGCTTCAATTTCAGGACCAAACAGGACGTGGAGTGGTATATGGGGCTCGTTGAGGATCTGCCGAGATTCATGGGTCAGCTCGGACAGTTTGAAAAAGAAAAGTCCGAGCACGGCCTCTTCATGACCGAAAAGGCTCTTGACGAGGTGCTTGACTCGCTTAAGGATTTTGCCAAGAAGGGCGAGAGCTGTTTCCTGATCTCTTTCTTCGAGAACGACGTTATTCCCAAGGCAAAAGAGCTCGGCTACACTGACGAGGAGTGCGAGGCGTTTAATGCCAGGAACCGCGACGCCGTTCTTAACAATCTGCTTCCCGCCTATAAGGAGCTTGCCTCTACGCTCGAATCGCTTAGAGGCACCTGCTCGCCGTTCGTGGGCGCCGCCGAGCGCGGAGAGGAAGCTCTCAACTACTATAAGCTGAAGGTCCAGTCCGAAGGCGCGACGAACGACGATATCGATACGATCGTAAATTACTTAGAACAGATGGGCGAGACGGTATTCTATGATCTCAGGCTTGCGATCTCTTACGGTTCTCCCGACATCATAGACAGGTTCGGCGAGCCCATTACCTTCGGCTCGGTCGAGGCGAACGAGGAGTGGCTCAAGACCTTCATCACTAAGTATTATCCCGAGTGTCCCGAGTATTCGTTGAAATACGTCAACGTTCCGGAGGATATCGCCGACGATTTCAGCCCCGCGGCGTACCTTACGCCCGCGTTCGATAATTATTACGACAACGTAATGCTTATCAACCCCACTTCGGACAGCGCGAAGGACCTGCTTACCGTCGCTCACGAGACGCTTCCCGGTCATATGTATCAGTTCCTCTACGCGAGGAATATGCAAGGACTTTCGCTCACACAGCAGATTCTCGAGCCGACGGGCTATGCAGAGGCGTGGACGATCTTCACCGAGTTTTTTGTATCGAAGAACTGCACCGAACTCGATTCGAGCTACTGCTTGATGATGAACGCGAACTCGACCTTCTGCAACGTCTACCTTCCTGCGTATATCTCCTTCATGGTCAACCTTGAGGGGTGGTCGATTTCGGAAGTTGCCGATTACCTTTCCGATTACGGAATGCAGGAAGCCGCTTCGATCTTCTATGAGTATGCCGTAATGCTGCCGTTCTACATCACCAGCTACGCTGTCGGATACTCTTATCTCCGCGCTATCTACGAGAAGGCGAAGCCCATGGGAATGGCGGGGCATAAGGCCTTCTTCGAGAAGTATCTGAGCTTCGGCCCCAACGAGATGGATATGATGATGGAATACATGAAATGAGGCTGGTTGGCTATTCAAGAGGCGCACGGGAAAACCCGTGCGCCATAATCAACGGCTTTCTTTCGGAGCGGGGACTTGAGTCTGTCCCCGTTTTTTCCGACGCGGAAAACGAATTCCGCTCCTTGCGCACCGTCCAGAACGCGGTCAAGCGCGAGCTCTGCGACGCGGTGATACTGCCTTCATACGACGATCTTGGCGACGATAAGTATTCAAGGCTTGAGAACGAGCTCTTTTTCATAAGAAACGGCATAAAGCTTATATATATCGAACGGCATAAGGTTGACGCAAAGCGCGCGATCGTTATCGCCGCAAAAAGGTTTTCGTCCTATGTTACGGATTGGGACGAGAGCTTCGGGATCTCCATGCCGGAATTCGGCAACGCTCAGCCTGAGAACAGCAATATCCCGTTCGGATACAAGGTAAAGGACGGCGAAGCGGCAGTCGATCCAACGGAGTCCGAATGCGTCAGAACGATCTTCGAATCCTATATCGCGGGGAAAAGCATCGCCGAAATACTCAGGATCATCCCCGATGCGGTATCGAAACGCGGAAAGCTCTTCTCGAATATGACAGTAAAGACAGTGCTTAAGAACAGGCATTACCTCGGGATGAGAACGAAGAAAGGGATATTGCTTCCGCCTGTGATCAAATACAGCACATGGCTTAAAGCTAAGGAGCGGATCGAGAGAGAGTACGGGGGAGAGCCGACGCTTGAACCGTACTTCAAGAAAGTTGCTTCCGACAGGCCGCCGAACTACTTTAGGACAGTTAAGGGATCAGGAGTTTCCGGTCTTTCTGTTGATTCAGACGCTTTTGAAAAAGCAATAGAACGGGAGATATCGGCTATCTCCTCTGATAGGCAGATCTACTCTATCGTGATCGAATATGTCGAGCGGGAACTTGACGAGGCACGGTCAGTTTATTCCGACGCCGTCAAGACGAACAACAGGATAACAGGCGAATTCAGGAAAGCACTCAGGCGTGTTTCTGACGGCGATTATTCCGAGGAAACGCAGAACACGCTTGAAAGACTCGCGGACGAAAAAACCTTCTCTGCAATGCGCTTAAGGAGGATCCGATCTGAAACTGAGCTTTTCTCGATCGACCCGGACGAACTCATGGCATTTCTTTCCCGCGCTGAAAGGATAAACGAGCTTTCGATCGAGGAGAAGGCCTTCATCACGGACGCGTTCGTAAGATATGTTCGTATAAGGAGCGGTAAAGTCATCATGCGGATATTCGATCCGGGAGCAGGCAGATACGTTACGAAAGAGCTTGACGGAATATTATAAAAAAGCGGTCCCGCATAGGGACCGCTTTTTTGTTGGATCAAAGATCGAAATACTTTTCGAATTCGGCGGGATGGGGGATGGAGGTGATGCGCTGAGCTTCCTTCCTCTTCCTGTCGATCCAGATCTTGATGAGCCTCTCGGGGAATACACCGCCGCGGGTAAGGTAGTCGTGATCCTTCTCGAGATCGTCGAGCGCCTCATCGAGGGTGGTGGGCAGAGCGTCGATCTTTGCCTTCTCTTCGTCGGAAAGATCGAAGAGGTTGAAGTCGTAGGGACCCCAGCCGCAGGCGGAAGGATCGATCTCGTTGATAACGCCGTCAAGACCTGCCATGAGGATCGCCGCATAGGCGTAATAGGGGTTGCAGGTTCCGTCGGGGTTCCTCAGCTCGAAACGCTTCGACATCGGGCTCTTGGCGTAAGCGGGGATCCTGATGACGGCGGAGCGGTTAGCGGTTGCGTAACCGATGGTAACGGGAGCCTCAAAGCCGGGAACAAGGCGCTTGAAGGAGTTGGTGGAGGGGTTGGTTATAGCGCAAAGGGATTTGGCGTGTTTGAGGAGTCCGCCCATAAAGTTGTGAGCGAGCTTCGAGAGCTGCGCGTAACCGTTCTCGTCATAGAATAGAGGCTTGCCGTCCTTGGTAAGGAGCATATGGACGTGCATACCGTTGCCGGCCTCGCCGAAAATGGGCTTCGGCATAAAGGTCGCGGTGCAGCCTTCCTCGACGGCGGCGTTCTTGATGACGTACTTTGTTACCATCGTATTGTCAGCCATCTTCTCGACGTCGGCAAGCTCGACCTCGATCTCGAGCTGACCGGGACCGCCGACCTCGTGATGATGATACTTGACCTTAACGCCCCAATCCTCCATGAGCATGCACATGCGGGAACGGAGGTTGTAATATTTGTCCTGCGGGGCGCCGATATGATATCCGCCCTTATGCGGGATCTGCGTGCCGTTAGTGCCGAGACCGGTGTTCCAGTCGGCCTCGTCGGTGTCGATCTCACACCTGACGCAGTTGGGACGGGATTCAAACTGGATCTGATCGAATACGTGGAACTCAAACTCCGGGCCGATGATCATTTCGTCGGCAATTCCGGTCTCGCGCATATAGTTGACAGCAGCGCGGATGACGTTCCTGGGATACTGATCGAATGGACGGTTGGCGGGACGGTCTATGATCATCGCGTCGCCGCTCATGGTCAGCGTTGCGACCTCTGCAAACGGGTCGACTGCGGCAGTCGAAAGGTCGGGAATGAAGACCATATCGCTGTTCTCAACGGGAGCGTAACCGTAGTTGGAACCGTCGAAGCCGATGCCGTACTTCATGGTGTCTTCGTTAAAACGCTCCGCGGGAATGGTGATGTGCCTCCAGCGACCGTCGATATCAGTCATCTTGAAATCGACCATTTCAATGTCGTTGTCTACAATGAATTCTTTTGCCTGTTCGATCGTTTTAAACATAGTTTACCCTCCGGATACATTTTGGGGAACATATCCCTTTGCCATCATTTTGGCAGTATCGGAGGGTAAAGTCAATAGATATTTATAATATATTCGGGTCGATAATTATCGGCTCATTCTTCCTTCGCTTCCCAATCGATATCGTCCTCGTCTTCCTCGGGCGGTTTCTCGTGTACCTTGATAAGGAGCCTTGTCACGCGAAGGTTCTGCATTTCGATAACGGTCAAGGTAAGGTTCTCGAAGTCGAACGAATCGCCCTTCGCGGGATATCCGCCAAGCTGCTCGATCGCCCAGCCGCCGACGGTCGCGTTGTCGTCGTCGAAGTCGTCGTCGTCGATCTCGAGCTCGTCAAAGAGGTCGTATATGCGCATATCGCCGTCGCATTCGTAGGTCTCGTCGTCGAGCTTTATAAGCTCGTCTTCTATCTCGTCCGACTCGTCCCAGATGTCGCCGACTATCTGCTCGAGGATATCCTCCATGGTAAGAAGACCCATCGTTCCGCCGTACTCGTCCGTGACGATTGCAAGGTGGAGCTTCTTTTCCCTCAGCTCACGGAGAGCCTGGGGGAGGATGGTCGTCTTGTGGATATAGCAGACGGGCAGCATATGCTCGCGAAGGTCGAGCTGCTTATCGTCGGTAATGGCCTTAAGCACCTCGTTAAGATGAATAACGCCGATGATATTGTCGATCGTGCCCTCGTAGACGGGGATCCTCGAATAGTTCGAATTGAGTATCGTCTCAAGTATCTCGTCGGGATCGTCGTCGATATCGAGCGTGACCATATCGACGCGGGGAGTGATTATCTCATAGGCGTAGATATCGGGGAACTCAAGCGCGGACTGCAGAAGATCGGAGGTATGCTCGTCGATGACGCCCTCTTCCTCGACCGTGTCGATGATGTCGGAAAGCTCGTCCTCGGTCACGGGATCGTCGTCGGTAATGCTCTTCGTCCAGCTCTTCGAGAAGAGCTTCACGAGCTTGGTTACGACCCACACAAGGGGGAAGAACACTACGCCGAGCACGCGAAGGAATCCGGCGTACTTCATCGAGAAATTATCCGCGTCGCCGGCAGCGACCATCTTGGGGACGATCTCGCCGAATATCAGGATCACGATAGTCAAAGAAGCGGTCGAGATCACGGCGGAAACGTTCTCGGACAGAAGCCCCGTTTCGAACAGGAGCAGTATGAACAGCTCGGTCGAGATGGTCGACGCCGCAAGGTTCACAAAGTTATTGCCGATGAGGATCGTGCTTAAAAGGTTATCGTATCTCGAATAGTTCCAAAGAGCGGTACGTGCTTTTTTGCTGTTCTGCTCTTCGGCGATATGGGTGAGTCTCATCTCGTTCATCGACGAATATGCGATCTCTGAACCGGAGAAAACGGCGGAGAAGGCGACGAGAACGATCAATACGAGCACGTAGAGAGGCCACATCATAATGTCTGACCTCCTTCCGTGATCGCTTCGGGAGACTCGGGATCGTACTCGTCGAATATCTCGCCGACGAGCTCCTCAAGTATGTCTTCGACCGTGATAACGCCGAGTATCTCGTTCCTGTCGCTGACGAAAGCGAGATGCGTGCGGCTCTTGGAAAGGTCTAACAGAAGCTGATCCACGGGCATATCGGGACGCACGAAGTACGGCGTGTCGAGAAGATCGACAAGATCGAGCTCCTCGCGCTTTTTAAGGTATTCGCGGAAGAACGCGCGAATGAGAATAACGCCTATCAGGTTTCCCTTCGAGTTGATTACCGGTATTCGCGAATGACTGGTCTCCTTAAGCTGAGCGTACTGCTCCTCGACGGGCTTGTTTTCGTCGAGCTTCTCGACCTTATCCCAGGGGGTATAGCATTCGCTGACGGTACGGTTCTTGTATTGAAGCACGTTGACCATAAGCTCGGCGGTCGCGTCCTCCTGCTCGTCGTCCTCTTCGCGCTCGTCCTTGAAGGTCTCGATGATATCGACGAGCTCGGTCTCCGTAACAGAGGGAGAGTCGTCGTTCTTCTTGAACAGTTTGCCGATGCCGCGGCCGATCCACGTGAATACGGCGGAGAGCGGCGTCATAATCTTCATGAGCACGTAGAGCGAATGACCGATGCTTAACGAATATTTTTCGTTGCAAGCCTTTGCGTGGGACTTCGGGAGCATCTCGCCGAAAAGGAAAACGACGAGCGTGATTATAACGGTGGAAACGGTAAGCGCAAGGGGAAGATATGCCGAACCGGTAAACAGTCTGCGCGTGATAAGAACAGCGAGCGCAGAGCAGCCGATGTGCATTAGATTGTTGCCGATAAGAAGCGTTGTAAGCGCCTTGTCGAAATTGTTGAGAATGTACATAACGTACTTGGCTCTCTTGTTGCCGTCCTCCGCGTACGCCTTCATTCTGACGCGGTTTACGGAAGCGAGCGCGATCTCACAAGACGCAAAATAGGAGCTTATCACAAGGAAAAGCACCAACAAAACTCCGTATACGATTATTACCCTTATGTCCGCTGCCGTAACAGCAAGGGCGTTAGATGGCAAAACAGATGTCAAACATCGCCATATACTGCCATCATCCATTGATGAAACCAACTCCTCTCAAGTTCATATGCAATTATTATATAACAAATGCCCATTAGTTTCAAATATATTATCAACGGTTTGACTACGATAACGAAATATGATAAAATATATACAGACCAAAATCGGAGAAAGCTTCAAATGATATTCAAAAGGAAAAAGGATAAGCCCGAGGAAACGAAGGTCGACAACGAATTCATAAGGTCATTCATGCCGCACACGCCTGAGCTTGCGGTAAAGGCGTATTTATTTGGACTTATGCTGGCGGAGACGGACGATACCGAGACCGACCTTGCGGATGCGCTTGGCGTATCCGAAAACGATCTTCGCGCGGCTTTTTTCTATCTTGAATCGGAGGGACTCGTTGAAACCGTCCCCGGCGAGGAGGAGATAGCGGTATTTAAGAAGCCGGGAGCCTCCGCGCTTAAGAACGCGAACGCGAAGTACTCCGAGCTGATAAAGGAGATCCAGACCGTTCTCGGAACGAGGGTGATGTCGGGTTCGGAGCTTGCGAAGATCTACGACTGGATCGAGGTCTTCGGTTTCGAAAACGGCGCCGCGGTCGAGATCGTTAAGCATTGTCTTGATAAAAAGGGACCGAAGACTCAGATATCCTATATGGACAAGGTCGCAAGATCGATTGCGGGAAAAGGAGCTTTCTCAAGGGCTGCTGTCATCGATGCGTTCAAGGCCGAGGAGCTTACGGAATCAGGAGCCGCCGCGATACTCAAGCGCTGGCATCTGCGCCGTCCTCCCACAGAAGACGAGATCGGACTGTATGAAAAATGGACGAAGGGATGGAAGCTCGACGCGGATGCGATCGAATATGCCCTGTCCAAGATGACTTCCGCCGAAAAACCCTCTTTCGCCTACCTCGACAGAGTTGCGGGAGAACTCTATAAAAACGGCAGCATCGACGGCGATAGGGTAAGGGAGATGCAGCGCCAGGACGATATGATAAACGATCTTGCAAGGCTCGCTCTGAAGCGCGCGGGGATAAAGACCGCTCCCGATCACGAAAAGCGCGAGCAGTTCCGCGAGTGGAGCGTTGCCTGGTGTATGAGCGCGGAGCTTATTTTCCTCGCTGCGGATCTTTCCAAATCTAACGCGAGGCCTTACGCCGAAATGAAGTCCCTGCTTTCCGGATGGCATGACGAGGGGATCTCGTCCGTTAACGCGGCGAGAGAGAGCTATGAAAAACGTGATCTTCCCGAAAGAAGATCGAAAAAGAACAATCGCGCGCTGAACTATATTCACGGCGAGACCTATACCAAGGAAAAGCTTAAGGAGCTCGGAGTGAGCTTCGGAGAGGAGCTGTACGGAGATGACGAAAACAACTGGTAACGTTCGTTACAATAAAACGATAGAGGATGAACTATCGTCAAGGAAGACCGTTTCCCTGCGCACGCTTTCTTTGCACAAGCGCATTATCGCGAAGGAACATCCCGAAATACAGTCGGTCATTGATGAGATCAACGAGCTTGCGGTCGAGTTCGCCGACAGGATAGTCGAGAATCCGAACGAAGCGGATTCCATCACAGGTATCGCGAACGGTATAATGGATAAGAAAAAAGCTGAGCTCAAAGCGCTTATCGCCGCCGCAGGGCTTCCCGCAGATTATCTTGAACTCAAGCCGCAATGCCCCGTTTGCGGCGACACGGGATATGTCGACGGAGAGCTTTGCAGCTGCGTAAAGCGCGTTCTTATCGAAAAAAGATTCAAGGGCGCGGGACTCAACGCTTCGCAGACATTCGAGAACTTCCGTCACGATCTTTCGATGGAGCAGAGGGATAAAAGATTCCTCGAGAATACTTACTCATACTGCTTGAAGTACGCGGACAGCTTCCCCGAAAACGAGCTTCCTGATATCGTGCTGATGGGCAAGCCCGGCGTGGGAAAGACCTTCCTTTTAAACGCCATAGGCGACCGGGTTCTGAAACGCGGCTATTCGGTTCTGAGGATCACCTCGAACCGCCTCGTGTCCTCGATCATGGACAGCATAAGGGGCGAGACCGATGCGCCGGACCTTTTCGTGCCCGATCTTCTTATATTGGATGATCTCGGTACCGAGCCGATGATATCGAACGTTACCGTCGAAACGATCCTTTCCGTGATCTGCGAAAGGCAGGATGCTAACAAGCCCACGCTTATCGCAACGAACAAGAGCGCCGAAAACCTCGACGAGGAATACGGCGACAGGGTCTTATCAAGGATCTTCTCACCTCAGCGGGTAAGGATAATCGAAATGAACACGCCCGTTATACGCTTTATGAAAACGTGATTCTAAATCCCCGTTCTTTCGGCATATAGTGAAGCAAACACAATTGCCGGAGGAATGAGCATGAAGATCTTTGTTATTACGAAGAAAACACTCTACATCATCGCCGCGGTACTGGCTCTTGTCATTGCCGCGGCTGTTATTTTGGCCGTTACGGCAGGAAAGAGAAAGGAAAAGGCGGAGCCGACTTCGGGCAGACCTTACGCGACGGTCGCGAATCTGAACAGCGAAGGCGGAGGGCCTCTTTCAGCCGACGAATGCTATGAAGTCGAGGTGCTTGCGGGATTTAGAAAGGAGCTGCCCGTCTATTCCGTTTCCCGCGAGGATAAAAAGATCGCGCTGACGATCGACGCGGCATGGGATGACGATAAGACGCCGTTCATCCTTTCGACGCTCGAAAGGTACAACGTAAAGGCGACGTTCTTCCTATGCGGTTTCTGGGCGAAGGCGTACCCCGAACAGGTCAAAGCGATAGCGGCGGCAGGTCATACGATAGGCAATCATTCCATGACTCACCCGCACATGACCAAAATATCCGAGGCGCAGATGATGAAGGAGCTTGCGGAGCTTGACGATCTGCTTGAAAAGATAACGGGGAAGAGGTCGACGCTTTTCAGAGCGCCATACGGCGAGTATAACGATAAGGTCATACTTACAGTCAGGGGCGCCGGATACGAACCGATCCAGTGGGATATCGACACTATCGACTGGAGGCCGGAGCGTAGCTCGCAGACAATACTGGATACAGTATTTAAAAAGCTCCACGACGGAGCGATAATACTTTGCCACAACAACGGCTACAAGATAGAGGAGTACCTGCCGACGCTTATCGAGACGGCGCTCGCGAACGGATACACCTTCGTGACAGTCGACGAGCTGCTGCTCGAAGGCGAAACGATCATCGACGTAAACGGCGTCCAAAAAGCAGGATAAAAAACCGCCCGCAAGGGCGGTTTTTTATATGACTATCAAAGAAGCGCATCAGCGAAGCTCCTTGCGTCGAATGGCTGGAGGTCGTCGATGCCTTCGCCCACTCCGACGAACCGAACGGGAAGTCCGAGCTCGGACTTGACGGCTACGCATACGCCGCCCTTGGCGGTCCCGTCGAGCTTGGTCAGGATGATGCCCGTCAAAGAGCAGCTTTCGCCGAACGCTTTTGCCTGAGCGATGGCGTTCTGACCGGTCGTAGCGTCAAGCACGAGAAGCACTTCGATGTGCGCTCCGGGGAGCTCGCGGTCGATAACGCGGCGGATCTTCGCAAGCTCGTTCATAAGGTTCTTCTTGTTGTGAAGCCTTCCGGCGGTATCGCAGATAAGGATATCGTTCTTCCTTGCCCTGAATGCCGCGATCGCGTCGAATACGACAGCGGCGGGATCGGCGCCCTCTCTGTGCTTGATTATGGGAACGTCCGCGCGTTCCGCCCAGACGGTAAGCTGCTCTGCGGCTGCCGCGCGGAAAGTATCTGCCGCGGCGAGCATGGGCCTGTGGCCTTCGGCCTTATACATTGCGGCGAGCTTGCCGATCGAGGTGGTCTTGCCTACGCCGTTTACGCCGACTATAAGCAGGACGTTGTCGTTCTTTTCATCAAGGAACGGAACGTTGGTCTCCATGTACCCGGTCAGTATCCCGATAAGCGCTTCGCGCGCTTTTGACTTCTCGGAGATCTTTTCGTCTTTGATAACGGCTTTAAGCTCGCGAAGGATGCTGTCCGTGGTCTCAAAGCCTACGTCCGCCATAATGAGCGCGTCCTCAAGCTCGTCGTAAAACTCGTCGGTGATCCTTTCCTCTCCGCCGAAAATGAGTCCCAAAAGGTTGTTTCTTGTTTTCGAAAGCCCCTCTTTCAGTTTCTGAAAAAAGCCGGGCTTTTTCTCTTTTTTTTCCATAAAAACTCCTTGATCTTATGCTGATGCTTCCTTGTTGTTGAACCTTGCCGAGATAAGCTGCGACACGCCCTTTTCCTCCATGGATACGCCGTATAGTGAATCGCATACGGCCATCGCGCCCTTCCTGTGGGTGATGATGATGAACTGCGTATCGTTCGAGTAATCCTTAAGATAATCGGCGTAATTATCGACATTTGCTTCGTCGAGCGAGGTATCTATCTCGTCGAGTATGCAGAACGCGGTCGGCTTCAGTTTCAGTATCGCGAACAGAAGCGCGATCGCGGTAAGCGCCTGCTCTCCGCCCGACAGGAGCGAGAGCAGCTGCAGCTTTTTTCCCGGGGGCTGAGCGATGATATCTATATCGCAATTTAGGATATCATGCTCGTCCGCAAGCCGAAGCTCCGCGCGGCCGCCGTGGAAAAGCTCGGTGAACGTGCGCGAGAAGTTTTCGCGTATCAGCCTGAACTGCTCGGCGAACTCCTTCTCCATCGTTACGGTCAGCTTTCTTATGATCTCGTTAAGGTCGTCCTCGGCCTTCTTAAGATCCTCGCACTGCGCTTTCAGCTCGGTATGCCGCTCGACTACGTTTTTGTAATCCTCGACCGAAGATGTGTTTACCTCCCCGAGGCTTCGTATCTCGCTTTTCAGAGCGTCGGAACGCTGATGCGATGCAGTGACCTGTATCTCGTGACGGAAGGGGAGAGCGTTCTCGTACGTCAGCTCGTATTCCTGCCAGATGCGCTCGGTCATATTGTCAAGCTCGATCGTAAGACGGCTCATATTGAGCTCGTTTCGGTGCATCCGCTCGCGCAGTTCGTTTCGCTCAGCTTCGTCGGAATCGCGCCTTGAGCGCAGCTCGTCAACGAGCTGCTGCTGCTTGTCACGCTCGTCCTCAAGCCCGCGGCGCTCGTCGGTCAGCTCGTCGACCTTCGTGCGCTCGCCCACAATGCCCTTGGACATGCTTTCGAGCTTTTCGCCGAGCTCCTTGAGCTCCGCATCTTTTACGCGCCTCGTTTCGACGTTTTCGAAGGACGAACGGGTAAGCTCCGATATCTCGCGCCTAAGCCTTGCGATGTTGCCGCTGACCGAGACCTGTTCCTTGTTGACCGCCATATGATCGACCTTCAGAGCGGTCAGCCTGTCCGCGGTCTCCTGCCGGACTGCGCGCAGATCGTAAAGCTCCGCCTGTACGCGCTTGATGTCCTCCTGCGTGGAGGCGTTTCCGGAGGAAAGACCGGATTCGAGCTCCGTCGCTGAACGCGCCTGCTCGTCGATATCGGAAAGGTTGTCCTTAACTGCCGAAAGCTCATTATCGAACCTTTCGACGCGCTGACGGTTTTTCTCGATGTACTGGAGTACGATCTCGTGCTTTTCGTTCAAAGCGGCGCGCCTTACGGCAAGCTGCTTAACGGCTTCCGAGATTTTAACAAGATCGGCATTTGCGGACTCGAGCTTCGCTTCGAGCTTTTTGATCTCCTCGCCGCATTTTGCGATATCGTCATTGACTCCCTCAGCGCGTTTTTTAAGCTCTTCGATCTCACGCTCGCGCCCTAAAAGGCTGAATTCGCGCTTCTGCGCGCTTCCGCCCGTCATCGATCCGCCGGGATTCATAATATCGCCCTGAAGCGTAGCGATCCTGAACGACGCGTGAGCGCGCTTGTTGATTGCTATGCCGACGTCGAGATCGCGGACGATGATAGTTCTGCCGAGGATATTCTCGATAACGCCGCGATAGCGGGGAGAGAATTCGATTAGATCGGACGCGACGCCGAAACAGCCGTCAACTTTTATGCAAGAATGTTCTTCGTTAGTAAGAAGTCTCGAGCGCATCGCGCTGACCGGCAGGAAAGTCGCCCTGCCGTACTTTTTGCTTCTTAAATACTCGATGGCTTTTTTCGCGTCCTGTTCCGTGGGAACTACAATGTTCTGCAGAACGGAGCCCAATGCCATCTCGATCGCCGTTTCATACTCGGCAGGGACCTTGATAAGCTCAGCTACAGCGCCCTCGATAAGGGGGGAGAGGCTGCGGTCCCTTTCCGCGTCGCGCAGAAGATCGCGGACGCTTGAATAATAACCCTCGTGCGAGCGCTTCATCTCGGCGAGGACTCTGCTCCTCGATCTTAACGACTCAAGCTCGCCCTCGAGCTTTCTTTCCTTGTTTCTTTCATCAAGTATCAGCGAGTTCAGCTCGTTGATCTTTTTCGCGGCAAGGAGATTCTCCTTCGAGAGCTCGTCGGACTCACGGCCGAGAGCTTCGTTTTCCGACTCGCATTCGGCGTTTTCTTCGGAAAGCTTTATGCTCTCCTCATCAGCGGAACGCCTCTCCTCAAGTATGGATTCGATACGCCCGTTAAGCGCTTTCTTCATCTCGTCAAGCCTTGACAAAAGACTCTTCGCATCCGAGAGCGAGTTTATCCTGTCCATCATGGACTGCTTGTGAGCGTCAAGCTCCGCTTCCTTGTCGGCAAGCTTCGAATCGAGATCCGTAAGCTCGGCTTCAACGGCCTCGAGCTCCGCCGCTTTCTTTTCGACTTCGGTTACAAGTTCTAAAAGACTCTTTTCGAGCTTGTTGGCCTCCGCGCTCTTTTCGTCTATTCCGCGGCGATTGGCTTCCGAATCGGCATTGATCCTTTCAAGCTCGCGCGAAAGCGAGGCGATGCGCTCCCTTACGACGCGTTCCTCGCCCGCATGTGACTCGACGTCGGCAGTTGCCGCGAGGAGCTTCTGGGAGACCTCGCCTATAGACGCGGAGAGCCGCCTTTCGCAGTCCTCGGCTTCTGACAGGGAGGACGCGAGCGTCTGTGCCGCGGCGTCGCGGGAGGCGATCTCTTCCTTCAATTGATCTATAGTCCCGGAGAGCTGCTTTATTCGTTCGCCGGATCTTTCGTACTGATAGATGAAAAGGTTGACTTCGATATCCTTAAGCTCGTCGCGCAGCTTAAGGAAGCGGATAGCTTTCTCACTCTGCTCGCGGAGAGGCTCGATCCTGCCTTCGAGCTCAACGAGTATGTCGTCGAGCCTTACGAGATTCTTCTGAGTATTCAGCAGCTTTCTCTCGGCTTCTTCCTTGCGGGCCCGATACTTGTTCACGCCTGCCGCCTCCTCGAAGGCTACGCGGCGTTCGTTGCTCTTTTCGGAAATGATCTCCGATACCCTGCCCTGACCTATGATGGAATACCCGTCCTTGCCTACTCCCGTGTCGCGGAAAAGCTCGTGGATATCCTTAAGCCTGCTGGCGGCTTTGTTGATGTAATACTCGCTCTCGCCTGAACGGTAGGCGCGGCGCGTGATAGTGACCTCGGTATAAGGCGTGTTCAGCTCGCCGTCCGAGTTGTCAAAATGTATGGATACTTCGCAGTATGACAGGGGACGACGCTTTTCGGTACCGCCGAAAATGAAGTCCTCGACCTTCTTGCCGCGGAGCGCGCGTGCGCTCTGTTCGCCGAGAACGAAACGGAAGGCGTCCGCAATATTGCTCTTTCCGCATCCGTTCGGGCCGATGATCGCTGTGATGCCGTCGGAGAAGTCAAGCGCCTGTTTCTTGGCGAAGGATTTGAATCCGTTAATTTCTATCTGCGTCAGCTTCATATCATTGCTTCTCCTCGGAAGTGTCGGGCTTCAGCGCGCCGAGCATCAACAGCGTCGCATGCGCGGCGTTCTGACCAGCTTCCTGTTTGGAACCGCCCTGCCCGCGTCCGAAAGCCTCGCCGTTTATGCTGACCTGCATCGTGAATACGCGCTTATGATCGGGTCCCGATACGGAAACGACGTCGTATTCGAGGTTCCCTGTATGGCTCTGCTGGACGTGTTCCTGGAGCAAAGTCTTGTAATCCTTGACGGAGACGGTCTTGACCGCTTCGTTAATCGAAGATACCGCAAAACCGAGTATGAATTTCTTCACGGGCTCGATGCCTCCGTCGAGATACATGGCTCCGATAACCGCCTCAAGCGCGTCCGAGAGGATGGAGGGCTTTTCGCGTCCTCCGGTATGCTCCTCGCCGTGGCTCAAAAGAAGATATCCGCCGAGGCCGATCTCTCTCGCGGCGTCAAAAAGGGCGTTCTCATAAACCGCGCGTGAACGGACGCGTGTCATGAGCCCTTCGTTCATATTCGGATTGTTGACAAACAGATACTCGCTTACGATCAGTTCAAGAACGGCGTCTCCAAGGAACTCGAGCCGTTCGTTGTGGACGGCGTTCCGGTTCTCGCCCTTGACGTAGGACGTGTGCGTGAGCGCGTTGTTCAGAAGCTCGGTATCCTTAAAAGAATAATTAAGGATACCCTGAAGCTTTTCAAGCTCAGAATACCTTTTTTCGCTGATTTTCATATGGCTTTTCAATAGATGTGTACCGGTTCCAATAAAACCCAAAGGCCCACACGGTGACCCGATGCAGGCAGTTGGCTTTTATTGATTCTTACTTGTTGTTCTCGATGATCTCGATGATCTGACCGACGGTCTTGACCTCGGCGAGCTGCTCATCTGGGATCTCAACGCCGTAGCGCTCCTCAAGATCCATAACGAGCTCTACAAGATCGAGCGAATCGGCCTTAAGGTCTTCGACGAAACGGGTCTCGGGAGTGATGTTCTCCTCGGGAACATTGAGCTGTACGGATATAGCCTTACGGATCTCTTCAAACATATTATATTACCACCTTTCTTACACACATGGTTTTAAACGAAAAGTATTTTAACCTATATTTAGTGCTTTGTCAATCATTTGTTTTGGTATTTTCCACAACATTTATGCGCTGTGCGATCTTTTCGGTCAAGTTTCCCGCAACATACTGCCGCGCCTGACGGATCGCGTTCACGAAAGCCTTGGCGTCGCTTGAGCCGTGCGCCTTGATTATGCCGCCGTTAATGCCCAAAAGAGGAGCGCCGCCGTACTCCGTATAGTCCATAAGCTTCTTTACGCGTTTGAACGCGGGTTTCGAAAGGCCTGCGCCGATCTTCGTTACGAACGAGGACGTAAGCTCGCGCTTCAGTATCCCGAACAGAGCTGAGGCGAAGCCTTCGACTTCCTTAAGAACGACGTTTCCGGTAAAGCCGTCGGTCACGAGCACGTCATAATCGCCGCTGAATATCTCCCTCGCCTCGCAGTTTCCCTTGAAGTTAACGTCCGTTTCCTTCAATAACGCGTGCGCGGCCTTAGTCAGCTCTGAACCCTTGTTTTCCTCTTCGCCGTTGTTGATGAGTCCGACGGCGGGTGAGGATATGCCCATAACGCCCTCCATATACGCGGAGCCCATTATCGCAAACTGCTCGAGGTATTCAGGCTTGCAGTCGGCGTTCGCGCCGCAGTCGAGGAGCAGTACCGGTTTGCCAACGGTCGGCATGACGGGCGCGAGAGCGGGGCGCTTTACGCCGGGGATCCTTCGTACAATGAGCGTCGCTCCCGTGAGCACGGCGCCGGTGCTTCCCGCGGAGATCAGGCAGTCGGCCTCGCCGCGCGCCATGACGTCCATCGCTGCGACGAGCGAGGAGTTCTTCTTGCGCTTGACCGCGATAGTCGGCTGCTCGTCACAGCTTATAACTTCGGGAGCGTCTATTATTACTATCCTGCCCATATCGACAGTGCCGTATTTCTTCAGCTCATCGAGGATCGCGTCCTCTTTTCCGGTAATAATGATATTGAAATCGTCCCAGCTGCCGAGAGCCTTTACTACTCCCTCAATGACAGCGGAAGGAGCGTTGTCGCCGCCGAAAGCGTCTATAACAAGCTTCATAAATAACCTCCTTGATAATGTCGTCTTGTATTATACATTAGATGACTGAAAACTTCAATCAAATATATGAAAATACTTGTTGACAAAAACCGTTTTTAGTGTATAATTGCATAGGTGTAAAGTATTTTTGTTTTACACCTTGCTGAAAAGGGGCGAATCATGCGGAAAGAAAAGACGGAATTATCCCTTCTTCTTGATTATTACGGCGCATTCCTTACTGAAAAACAGCGTATGCTGCTTGAAATGAACGCCGATGAAGATATGTCTCTTTCCGAGATCGCCGAGGTCGAGGGCGTTACAAGGCAGGGAGTAAGGGCGGCGATAGTTAACGCGTCCGAAAAGCTCACCGCCTTTGAGGAAAAACTTGGGCTCATAGTCAGAGATCAAAAGCTCCGCTCACTTCTCGACGAGCTTGAGAAGGCTAACGCGTTGGGCGACGTGTCCGGCGTAGAAAAGGCAGCGGAGGCGATCCGCGCCGTTATCGGTTAACGAAAGGTTTTTTAATATGGCATTCGAGGGACTTGCTACTAAGCTTCAAAACATATTCAAAAAGCTCGGCAACAGGGGCAAACTCTCCGAGAAGGAAGTCAGAGAGGCTCTGCGCGAGGTTCGTCTTGCGCTCCTTGAGGCGGACGTCAATTATACGGTCGTAAAAAAGTTTGTCAATCAGGTCACCGAGAGGGCTGTCGGTTCCGAAGTGCTCGAAAGCCTTACACCGGCCCAGCAGGTCATAAAGATAGTTAACGAAGAGCTCACGTCGCTCATGGGCGGTTCTGCCGCTAAGCTCGATTACGGCTCCAGAAAACCCTCGGTATTCCTTCTTTCGGGCCTTCAGGGCGCAGGTAAGACCACCATGGCGGGAAAGCTCGCCGCTTACCTTAAGAAGCACCAGTCCAAGGATTCGCTGCTTGTCGCCTGCGACATCTACCGTCCGGCCGCTATCGATCAGCTGAAGATCGTCGGCGAAAAAGCGGGCGTAAAGGTGTTCGAAAGGGGCCAGGCGGATCCCGTTGAGACCGCGAAGCTCGCCGTCGAATACGCTGAGAAGAACTTCCTCGATGTAGTCATTATCGATACCGCCGGCCGTCTGCACATAGACGAGGCTATGATGGACGAGATCGCCAGGATCAAGGATACGGTCGATCCGTCCGAGATACTGCTTGTAGTCGACGCCATGACCGGTCAGGACGCTGTAAACGTCGCGAAGGCGTTCCACGAAAAGCTCGAGCTCACCGGCGTTATCCTTACGAAGCTCGACGGCGATACCAGGGGCGGCGCCGCGCTCTCCGTCCGCGAGGTCACGGGCAAGCCCATCAAGTTCTCCGGCACAGGCGAAAAGCTGACCGACCTCGAGGTCTTCCATCCGGAGCGTATGGCTTCGAGGATACTCGGCATGGGCGATATGCTCTCGCTCATAGAGAAGGCCGAGCAGGCCTTCGACGAGAAGAAGGCGATGGAGCTTACCGGAAAGCTCCGCAGGAACGAGTTCACGCTCGACGACTTCCTCGACCAGTTCGAGCAGGTCAAAAACATGGGTTCCCTTGACGAGTTAATGGGAATGATCCCCGGGCTCAACACCTCCAAGCTCAAGGGCGCGCAGGTCGACACGAAGGCCGTCGGTCATATGGAGGCCATAATCAAGTCGATGACCAAGGCCGAAAGAGCCAAGCCCGAGCTTCTTAACGCGAGCAGGAAACGCCGCATAGCAAAGGGCTCTGGCACGAGCGTGCAGGAGGTAAACAGGCTGCTCAACCAGTTTGAGCAGTCAAGGCAGATGATGAAGCAGCTCACGGGCGGCAGATTCAAGAAAAAAGGAAAAGGCAACAAAGGCTTTTTCGGGTTCTGACGATCTCATCGGCCGTTGGCCGTTAGGATAAAAAACATTTAATTTTACTTAAATATCAGGAGGAAAACACTATGTTAAAGATCAGGCTTCGTCGTATGGGCGCTAAGAAGGCTCCCTTCTACCGCATCGTCGTTGCTGATTCCCGCGCACCCAGGAATGGCGCTTTCGTTGAGGAGATCGGTTATTACAACCCCATTTCCGATCCCGTTCAGCTCGTTGTTGACGCCGAGAAGGCGAAGAACTGGATGAAGAACGGCGCTCAGCCCACCGACACCGTTCGCGGTCTTCTTAAGAAGTCCGGCGCCATTGAATAATCGAAATGGAAGAAACTATCATCAATAATGACGGTATGAGCGAGAACGCCGCCGCGAATTACGTGGTGTGCGAGAACGACTGTATCGCCGAGCTTGTCGAGTACATCGCAAGGAATCTTGTCGACGACGCGGACTCCGTGAAGGTCGTCAGCAAGAAGTGCGACGATAACGTCATGATCGAGCTCACCGTCGCCAAGGACGATATGGGCAAGGTCATCGGCAAGCAGGGCCGCATCGCCAAGGCGATCAGGACCGTCGTAAGAGCCGCGTCCGTCAAGTCCGAAGTCAAGTATTCCGTAGAGATCATCTGAAATGGACGTTTTCCGTATTGCCCGCATCCTCAAGCCGCACGGCATTAAAGGCGAGGTCAAGGTCTATCCTCTGACCGATGATATCACGCGCTTCAAAAAGCTCGGCGACGCCTTTATCGAGAGGAACGGGCAGTACGATCCCGTAATGGTAGACGGATCGAAATACGTTTCCGAAGCGGTCGTTCTTCATATCGAAGGGTACGATACTCCTGAGCAGGCGGAGAAGCTCCGCGATCTTTACCTTTGCGTTGACAGAGCTCACGCGGTAAAGCTGCCCGAGGGCACGTATTTCGTTAAGGATATTATCGGCTGCCGCGTCGTATCGACAGACGGAACGGAACTCGGGAAGGTCACAGACGTTCTTGAAACTAACGCGAACGACGTTTACGTGATCGAGGGGGAGAGGAGGCTTCTTGTCCCCGCTCTTAAGAAACTTCTCGATACGGTCGATATTCAGAACCGTCTCATCAAGCTCGACGCGCAGGTGCTTTCGGAGGTAGGTCTTTTTGAGGATTGACGTTTTAACGCTATTCCCCGAAATGTTTGAAGGGGTGTTCCACACGAGTATTCTCGGCCGCGCTGAGGCAAAGGGCATACTTTCCTTTCATACGCACGATATAAGGGCCTATTCGGAAAACAAGCACCACAACACGGATGATTACGCCTTCGGAGGCGGAGCGGGAATGGTCATGATGGCTCAGCCCGTATTCGACTGCATGGAGGCCGTTCTCGCAGGCGGAAGCGCGAGACGCATACTGATGACTCCGAGAGGACGCACTCTTACGCCCGAATACGCGATGGAGCTTTCGAAGGAAGAACGGCTCGTGATACTTGCCGGACATTACGAAGGTCTTGACGAGCGCATATCGGAGCTTATCGACGACGAGATATCTATCGGCGACTACGTTCTTACGGGCGGTGAGCTTCCCGCGATGGTGCTCGTCGACTGCCTGTCGAGGTTTATACCCGGCGTTCTCGGATGCTCAGAATCGGCGGAGGACGAGAGCTTTTCAAACGACGGCCTGCTCGAGTATCCCCAGTACACGAGACCCGCGGATTTCCGAGGAAGGCTCGTGCCGGAGGTGCTTCTGAACGGCAATCACGCCGAGATCAACAAGTGGCGCAGACAGCAGTCCCTTTTGAAAACGCTTGAGATGCGTCCCGACCTTCTTGAAAAGGCGGAGCTTTCGAAGCAGGATACTGAGTTTTTACGCGGATTCGGCTACGAAAAACGATAAAATATATTGATTTTATTCGGTTTTCCGCTTGAAAAACCATTTGATACCTGCTATAATAATAAAGTTAATGCGATGGTCCTCTGGCCGCGTGTCGGTTTAAGAACATCTTATATGAAAGGGTCAATACTATGGCAAACATCATTCAGGAACTTGAGAAGGAGCAGCTCCGTACAGATCTGCCCAAGCTTCAGATCGGCGACACAGTCCGCGTTTACGTCAAGGTCGTCGAGGGCACCCGTGAGCGTCTTCAGAACTTCGAGGGCATCGTTATCAAGATGCAGGGCGGCGGCATCCGCAAGACCTTCACCGTTCGCCGTATGAGCTACGGCATCGGCGTTGAGCGTACTTTCCCGTACCACAGCCCCGCCATCGGCCGTATCGAGGTCGTCCGTCACGGCGTCGTCCGCCGCGCGAAGCTCTATTACATCCGTGATCGCGTCGGCAAGTCCGCCAAGATCAAGGAGCGCATCGTTACCAAGTAATCTTTTCGGTCAAAGATCCCCCCGATGTCCCTTTCGGCGTTGGGGGTATTTCTTTTCCGGACAGGAGGTGTTCTTTCATGGGAGAAAATATCGTGGCTATCAACTGGTAAGTTCCGCCTTATGTTA
>JAILNX010000003.1 GCA_024691085.1 Clostridiales bacterium
TATTCGCTTATCGTCAGCCCGCACTTTGCGGCTTTCCTGTGGATGGCGTTCTTCTCGGATTTAGTAACCCTCAGCTCCAATCGCTCTTTCTTTTCTTTCATGGCGCCACCGCCTTTGCCGGGGTATTAGGGGCATCCCCTAAAAAGACCGCCGTTCCCCGAATCGGCGGAGCGGAACTTGCCGTACAAGTTCCCTGCTGGCTATCGCTTTTTACATGGATACCCGGTATGCCGGCCGGCCGGGTCAGGTGCTTCCGCCGGGCAGGGTTATTCGTGCTTCCATATGGCGCCATCGGTTTATCGGACGCAGGCCTGATGGCGCCAAAATCGGGCGGTTTGGCGTCATGTGAACATATCGAGCGTTTTAAGTACATTTCTGTCATTCTCTCTCCTCTGTTCTTCGGTCATTTCCGCGGGAGGCGTAAATGAGGGTTCGACCTCACGCGGGGCGATATCGAGCTCGCGTATCTCCTCACGGAACAATGCCCGTATGTCATCAAGCGTGAAATCAAAGCGGCCATTATACGAAAGGCGATCGAGATATTCCCCGATCGCCTTTATCGCAAACGCGCTCATCGATCCGTGTTCGGCACGGTCGATCTCATGCAGAGCTTCATACACCTTCCGTTGCTTCGGATCCGAAAGGTCGAACCTTACGCTAATCCTGTGAGAATCCTTCATACGCCATGCTCCGCTTTCAGCTGCAGCCCGGCGAGGTATTCGTAGCCCTTTGCCGCCGCTCGGATATCGTCGATGAACCTCACGCGGCCGGGCTTCGTCCGATAGAAGTTCTTCACGAGGCACCCGCCGCCTCCCGTGACTATGAGGTCCATAGTGCTCTCGTCGTAACCGTGCTCGCGCAGCCTGCGGAATATGCCGCCGACGTATTCCTCCGCGACCGTGCGGATGAGTTTCAGCCCGTCCTTCGGGATGCTCGCCGTGCCGGTGACAAGGAATTCCTCTATCGTTACTTCGTCGAGCTCTGTACCGTACTCCCTCATATACGCCTCGCGGATCGCGAGCGTGCACTGGTGCGTGCCGAACTTCTCCGTGAACATTCGCCCTATCTGCGGCCTGCCGTCGATGATGAACAGCGTGTTCATTGTGCCGTTGCCGATGTCGACTATGACGTTTACGCCCTTCATCGACGGCGCGAATTCAGCGACAGCCGCGTACCCCTGCGGGTAGATCCTCGCCCCAAGAATGCGTATGTGATAATCGACCTTGCGGAAGATGAAGCTCACTTCCTCATTCCGCGTGAGGTATGAGGCAAACTCTGCTTTCTGTCCCGTTGTCCATGTAAGCGGCAGCCCCGCGGCGATTATGACGTCCGCTTCGGTAATGCTTTCGTCTTTAAGCTCCATAGCTATCCCCGCCAGCGTGAGCAGGTAGTAATCCTCGTCGCCGTGCTTCTGCGGCACGAATTCCTTGTGCCCCTCGCCGATGACATAGTACTTCCCGCCGTGCACGAGCATGTCCCCGGTGAACAGCGGCTCGTGATCGAAAGCAGCGATTCCCGCCTTGAAGATGTGGTTCGCGGTCTTGATGTTCCCGTAACCGTGGTCGACGCCGATGATAATGGCGTCATTGTTCTTTTGCATTTTCTTTTAATTTCTCCTTAATAGTTATTTCCCCATAACGCCGGGGATGAGCGGTCCAAATAGTTCTCTTCCCGCATTGCTGCGGTGCGAAACGTGGTGTCAGTTCATGCGATCACTTCCTTTCCGCGTTTGCCGCGATCGATTTTATCGGCTCATTCAGGATACGGTCCATGTCCCATTTGTCAGCCAGATAATCGATGACGTCATGCACGTACTTTGCGCGAAGACGCTCCGATCGCATGATCTCTTTTGTAAGCTTCGGCTTCTTCATTTTTGCTCCTTTCCGCCTCTTCAAAGGCTGTTATTTGATAAAAACTGGGGGTAGTTATCTAATAACAAAACAGTTGATTCCGGAGCCTTAAAGTGGTACAATTATTCGAAAACCGAACGATGGAGAAGACCGTGAAGCTCGAAAGATTCAAGATATTTCAAATACCGGCGAGGAACATAATTGCCGCTGCCCGTAAAAAGGGCGAGGGGTATGGATTCGAATTCGATCCGTACGATGATTCAAGTGAATACCTGGTCGAAAAGACATACCAGGATGACTGCCCGATGTTCTGGCAGGCAAAGGCGGTACTGCAGGAGCTTGGGATAGATATGCCCTTTGGTGAAGATTGTCTTTCCGAGACGTTTATCTATATAGATTTCTCAGGCATATTCGACCGGAAGCCCGTTGGAAGAGTAAAGGAACAGCAGGATATCGCCGCGCACATGTTCCGCGAGGAAGGTATAGAGATATACAAGCGTCAGGGTTCCTGCAGATACATTGCCTTCGAACGGTCGGCAAGCATGAGCCGTAATAACGTGCTTGCGTTCGTACGCGAGGAAGTGTACGAACCGCTCCGCAAACGGATGATGCTGGGAATGGATATAGGTCGGTGCCAGCTTTCGAAGCTGTATGCGTATAACGGTCTAATGTTCACTAACGGCTTCCGCTGTCTTGACTGCAGCAGCCTTTCGGATGACAGCATCATAGTGATCGACAATCCGAAGAGCATAGTCAGGGATGCGGATATCATCACCGTTGAGGATGACGGTACGGATGCTCCGGTACGCAAATACAGCCGCGTTGAAAAGACCGCCGATATCGAAGTGCTCGAATTCGATGGCGAGGGTATCGTATCAAAAGAGTTTGCTTCAAGGCTTGCATGGAGCGGCGAGCATCATTCGTTCCAGATACGTCTGCCTTACATCAAGGGAGTCGTGCATGAGGTGGATATCAAAAAGCTGTTTGCGGAATTGAAGGTCCCCGTCATTCGGGATATCTGGGGAACAGAGCATGACGTGCGCAAGGTCGAAATGATAATAACGAAGAGCATGTTCAAGGGCTTCGGATGGATGACGGAGAACGGGCTTTCATGGCGTGAGTATCTTGAAAGATGCGGAGAATACGGCCACGGGCTGTATGTGTCCGGCATGGATAAGAGCAGCATGCAGGATACGACGGAACTGAACTATCAATTCCTGAACACCCTTGCGATAGACCGCGAGCTGTTCCGCCCTGCCGATCTTCCTTCAGGCTGGGTAAGCTCTCCCGCGAACGATGATAGGCAGTGGCTCACCAAGACCACCGAGGAACGGTACTGGTCCTATATCGCCGATCCAGATTTCCGAAGGAAGCACTGCATAGATGAATTGGAGGATGCCGAAGGTGCGCCGTCACAAAGGCGGAAAATGCTCCTGCAGGCCGCGATAAAGAACCCGCTTCTATTGGAGGAACCGACTCTCGCAAAGGAGTTCGAGAAAAAGGCCGAAAGCATCCGAAACGATTATGCTCTGGGGAGGCTTCTTGTCGCGGGGGACAACCGCTATCTTTCCGACGATCTCATGCGGCTTCTGGGCTATATCGTTAAAAGCTCTGTCGGGGAAGGCAAAGCGTATGGTCTGCTGGAAAAGGAGTTCCTGCGAGGCAACCAGATGTACGCGCCCCTTCCCGGGTATAAGGAGCAGGAGATCTATACGCTCCTTCGGAGCCCGCATATTGCAAGAAACGAAGAAGCGCTTGCCGTGCCGCTGGCGACCGTCGGCAAGCTTCGGAAGAAATACCTGTCGCACCTGGCGTATGTGCTGATGGTCGATTCGCGTTCGCTCATCCCGGAACGCCTGGGCGGTGCGGATTACGACGGCGATATGATAAAGACGATAGCCGATCCCATAGTCAACGGCTGCGTATTCCACGGCTATGAAGTCTCCGGCTCACTGCCCGTGTTGAAGATACCCGCAGCCGAACCGCTTATCTCCGATGCCAACGACTGGCAGGCACGGCTCGATTGCGTCAGGAGCACCTTTTCTTCCCGCGTAGGGCAGATAAGCAACGCTGCGCTGCGAAGGGGCATCGTCGCATATGACGAGAACAGCGACAGCGAAGAGCGTGAATTCGCGCGCATGGATACGGAAGTGCTCGCTATTTTGACCGGGCTTGAGATCGACTCCGCAAAGAGTGGCATTAAGCCGGATCTATCCGAATACCTCGAAAAACGCAAGGGAAAGAAAAGTCTGTTCCTCCGGTACAAAAACATCGTTGACGACGCGGAGGACCGTAAATGGTATGAGGCCACAACGCTTGAGCGCATAAAGAAATATATCGGTTCCGTAAAATGGGATAACGTCAGCTCCGATCTCGAGCGTCTGCCGTACTATGCTTATATGCTCGAAAAGGGAACGCCAAAACACGAACCCAGGCCCGCACCAGCGGAGGAGCTTTTCGTTTTCGCGAAGGCTCCGGATTGGAGGGATACCGTCGATCCTCATACAATGGAGCGAACTAAATCTATCATATCGGCTTACCGCGAGGCTTTGAGCAGGATCCGCTATATAAAGCATCTTCCCGCAGACAGGGGGCGCAGGAGCGATATCGAGCAAATACTGTATGCCCGCGGGCAGGAGAACGAATACAGCATAGACGAGCTGTATGCGCTCTTCGATCGCACCGCTCCGATCGCGGTGCGCAAAGCGAGAGCGAAGCTTTCCGAAATGAAGTGGCATCTGCTTCCGAAGGAAGAAAGAGAACCTGCGCTTTATGACTTTAACATACATGCACTGCTCCGGAAAGCAGAGCTGTTCTGTGATTTCAGCTGCAGCGGCTACAGGGTGCTCGGCGACCTGATCTGCGACGTGGATGACATGAACCGTAAAAACGATATTGCAAAACACATCGTTCGCAAAGGCGACGGCAGCGATATCAGGAGCCTGCTTGCCGGAGTCAAGCTGCACGGGAACTATGAAGAGAGGATAACCCTGAACTGCATAAACCTCATAGATCCGCCGTATAGAGACGCGGAGACGCTTGACCAAAACGAAGTGCTAAAATGTGCCGAGGCCCTGGGTGAAAGGGAATTTGCATTGAAGGTGCTTCCTTTAGCGGTAATGAGAAACATATCGGAGCTTGTTCCGGAGAAACGCGGGAGGAGAAGGAAATGACGAACGAATGGAAGGAATTCAAAGCCTACACCGGCAAGCCGGTCTATAGGTCGTCCGGGAAAAAGGATCGG
>JAILNX010000022.1 GCA_024691085.1 Clostridiales bacterium
GATGGAAGTCCTACCATATGTTCACGATCCTGGCAAATATGTTCGCAGGCATCGCTGCGGCGCTGTGTATCCCGTACGCCGTCGACGGACTGCGCTATGACAACTATCATCTGCCGCGCTGGGTCGTAAACGTGCTGTACATGGCGACAACCGGTGTGGCTCTGACGTTCCTCATTGCGGTCACGGTCCTTTCTCCGATGACCAGTTACTACCGCATGATGCTGTATTCGAACAATATCCTCTTCCATACGATCAACCCGATCCTTGCGATCCTGCTGTTCATTTTCATCAATTCGGACCACAAGGTCAGCTTCCGCTCGACGTTTCTTGCGATCGCGCCGGTCGTCCTGTACGCAGCCCTCTATTTCGTGCTGGTTTTCGTGATCGGGGAGAAGAACGGGGGCTGGAGAGACCACTACCAGATCCGGGATATTACGCAGTATGTACCGCTGCCGCTTGTTGTGCTTGGCATAGTCCTGATTGCGTTCGCTGTGGCGCTGCTGCTGCGCGCCGCGCATAACAGTGTTCATAAAAAGAGGAAAAAACAGACCGTATCCTATTACCAATCAGCGGGCGAGTTCGACTGCCCCAGCATCGATTCCGCGATCGAGGTTCTTGCTGCCAGGAACCGCAGCAGAGACCCGGGCGGAGAACTGACCGTGCCGCGCAGGATCCTCGGGATGATGGAAGAGAAGTACAAAAGCGGTCTTCCGCTCAGGGAACTCTGCAGGATGTACATCGATGCCTACTATGAAAAAGGGGAAAAAGAGCAGTGAGCGGCGATTACACCTACTATTCCGACGGGTTCTTCGGCTTTGGCAGCCCCGGTGCGTTCCGCGCCTACAGCCTCATGCATTTGATCCCTGTCCTTCTGTGTGCCGCCGCGCTGATCTTCGTCTGGAGGAAAAGGGAGAGCCTCCGTGCGTGGAAACAGGAAGAGACCCTGCGCCGATGGCTGTCCTTTTCGATGTTCCTCATGGAGTTCAGCTTCTTCGTCTGGCTGCTGTATGTCGGGGACACCAGCGGGCAGTACCTGATGATGTCGAAACTGCCGCTGCATCTTTGCGACGTCGGCCTCATCTGCTGCATGTATATGGTCATCAGCAAAAATCGTACGCTGTTCGGCTTCAACTTTTTCGTGACTCTGCTTGGCGCAACGATCGCCTGTATCGTTCCGCAGACAGTGCTGAACGATGTTGACCCCTCGTATTACCGCTATTACCAGTACTTCGGCGAGCACCTGATTCCGATCTTCTGCACGGCCTATATGATGATCGTGCACGGGATGCGGCCGCGCTACAGGGATATCTGGGTCAGCACGGGCGCGATAACGCTGATGCTGATCCCTGCATTTTTTCTGAACGAGGCGTTCCCGGGGTCCGATTACCTGTTCCTGCGGCTGGACATGCCCGTATTCCCGAAGAACCAGTATCTGCGCGCCGGAATCTACGCGGTCCTGCTGATCCTGGCCTTTCATGCGATGTGGTTTGCGTACGCAGCGCTGAGGAAACGATCCGCAAAGAAGATCAAAGAAAAAGAGCAGGCGCTTTGACAGCCTTAGATCAAATGTCGGGCGAAGCGCTGCGGAGAAAAAAGAAATGGCGGAGAAGCAGGCATGACTCATATGTACACTCACAGGTAAAACCTTGTTTTTCGAACAGGTCTTCTGCTGTCCGCAGTTGTAACGAGCATCGGATTTTGCGTCCCAAGATCCAAACAGATCAGAAAAAACCGGCGCGGCCATCATGGTCACGCCGGTTTCATGTCCTTTTGGGCCGGTAATTGCCGCCTCAAAGCACCTTCCTTGCGGAGGGTGCCGCGAGGGGAGGCTTTTTTATTATCCCGTATTACGCTTCGCCCGGTTCTTTTTTCGGTTTGACGACGAAAATGAGTATGAGGAGCGCCGCCGCCATAACGACCGTGCACCAGACGCTGCCCTCGATGCCGAAAGTGCCGCCGGTCAGGAGCTTCGATCCCTTAAGCGCCTCGGCGCTGAACACGGATACGGCGTCCGAGCCTCCCGTGCCGCTGACGCTTATGCCGTAGAAATTGCCCTGGAAGAAGTTCCAGAAGGAATGGATCGCGCACGCGCCCCATATGCTCCCGCGCTTAAGGAAGTATGTCGCGAAGAACGCGCCGCTGAGCAGTATGTTGACGAAAGGTATGACGCCGAAGCCCGGATTGAAAACGTGGAGAAGCGCGAACATCGAGGAGCTTACCGCGATCGCGAGCCACACGTTGTTCCGCCTCGAAAGCGATACCAGAAAGCAGCTGCGGCAGAGGACTTCCTCGCTCATGCCCTGGAAGAAATAACCCAGAAGGAACAGCAGGACGATACCCCAGTTCGGCTTTGCGGGAGTGAACCTATACGCGCCGAAAGCCAAACCGAGGAGCGCTGTCGCCGATATCATAACGACGCCGACGAGCGCGCCGAGGAGGTATTCCCTTACTGCGTGACGGCGGACGAAGCCCATCGACGAAAGGCCGCGCTTCTGGATGACGCGGCAGAACAGGATGCAGACCGCTGTCGCAAGCACCGTTGCGAAGAGGGTCACGAGCGTGAGCCACACGGGCATTCCCTTCATGAACGCCTCAACGAAGTTCATTATGCCGGTGAAATCGCCGTTCCCGATGAGCGGCCTTATGCCGTCGATAAACGACTTATCGTTCGCGACCCATATGCCCGTCGACAGGGCCGTGGGCAGACTCTCGACCGCGGACGCGACGGAGAAGAGCGCGAAGAATATAAGTATCTCAAGACCCACTCTGAGCCCCGGCTTTTTGGCTCGGGCGGCTGCAAGAGGGGGAAGATCGTTTCTTATGCCGAAATCGTTTTTCATAAAATACCTCATAAAGATGGGGAAACGGGTTGCCGTTTCCCCGAAAACCGACTGTCTTACAGATCGAATACGGTGATGCCTTCGATCTCCTTAAGTGCTGAATCGCAGCCGACTACGCAGACGGCACCGTTTGCAGCGCAGTTAGAAAGCTCCTTCGCGAACGCCATGAGCTTTTCCTTGTCGGTCGCGAGCATCTGGGCGCGGACCTTCCTGCGCTTTTCGTAGGTAACGCCGTCGAAATAGTTCATATCGGCCTCGGCACCCTGCTCCGCGGGGGAACGAAGGGGCTCGGTGTTGCCGACGGTCGAGATAATGAACTTCGTGATATCCTCGCTGCCGCCGCAGAAGGATTTGACGAAGTCGGCCTCCTCGCCGAACACGTCAAGGCTCCTTGCGGGGGAGGGATCGCGGTAGGTGTAGTGGCAGAGGACGCCGCGGTCGGAGACGCGCATGCCCGCGCCGTAGGCGCCGCCCTGTACGCGTACGCGGTTCCACAGATGACTTAAGCTGATGATGCTCGCCGCTACCTTCATGGAGCCGTCGTTCCCGGACACGAGCACGCCCTTTTCGGCGAAGCTGACCTGCGCGGGGATGCGGACGCCCATCTTATCGGGAAGGGGAGAATCGTAATGCACTTCGGCGGGAGCGGGAAGTCCTTCGGGCAGGGCCTCGACGAGGGGCTTGACGCAGTGCTTCTCGTTGGCGGTCTGGCTGACGGTAAGGCGGCTCCTTACGATCGAATTGTCGCGGATGGATTCGAGCTTTTTGACGAGCTCCGCCTTCTTTGCCTCGAAGTCGGCCGCAAGCTCCTTGATGAAGCTGCGGAAGGTGTAGCCGCTCGCGGCCTCGTTTACGACGCCGGAGGAGAGGTAATGCGAGGTGACCGCGTACATGCCGAGCATATGGCCGGCCATTATCGCCCTCTGCTTGGTCATTTCGTCAAGCTGAGCGACGATCTCCATAATGCGGTCGGTCTCGTCGAAGACGGTCTCGGTGATTATCTCGACAACGAGATCCATCGCCTTGCCGAGGTTTTCGTCCAGCACGTCGCAGAATACCGCGAGGTACGGCGTGCACGCCTCGGGCTTCCTCATGGAGGCGTTGATCTCGAACTTGAGTCGGCCGATATTGGTCTTGATCTCGGTCTGAAGCTCGGAGACGCTGTGACGCTTCGTGGGCAGCTTGGTGTAGAGCTGGCACAGGAGGCTCGCCGCAGAAAGCGAGGGAACGTCGAGATCGGTGAGCGTGAAGTAAAGATTGAGGTGCGTGATGCCCTGCGAGGGGATCGCGTGATAGATCACGGGCAGGCCGTTTTTAAGGCATACGTCGGTCGGCTCGTCAAGGGGATCGGGGCTGACCTCGTCAAGGGGCAGCACGGGGATCGTCGCGGTATCCTCCTCGGAATCGGGCGCCTCCTGCCACGCGTGCAGACGGTCGTTGAGCTCATTAAGTTCCGCGATATCCGCTTCGCTCATCGCCTTGTACATCTTCTCGGCGCGCTCGGCTTCCTCCTTGCGAAGCTTGTCGCCGTGCTCCTTCGAGGGCAGCACGACGAGCTTCGACATCATGCCGAAATCGAACATCTCTTTGAGGGCGGCGTCGAAATTGCCGTTCTCGATATCCTCACGCAGCTCCTTTATGGTCTCGTCGTACTCGAGCCAGAGCATCGGATCTCCGCCGTAGAGGGAGCCCTGATAGCTCATGATGCAGCGGAAGAGTCCCGCGGGCTCCTGCATATCCTTCACGCGGAAGGCGTAGCGGTTGAGCTGTGCGGTAAGGAGAGTCTTGTCAAGTCCCTTTTCAAGGAGCGAGGAGACGACCTCCTCGGCGACCTCGCGGATCCTCGCCGCCTTGTCGGCCTCGGTATTCCTTACGACCAGCGAGATCACGCCCTGCTGGATATCCGGCTCGAAGGAAAGATCGACGTCGGTGCCGAGACCTTCCTTGAGGATAGCCCTCGTCAGGGGAGCCTCGTTGGTGTCTGCAAGGAGGGAGCAGAGGATCTGCGCCATCATGCAGCGCTTAATGTCGGAATAGTCGCTGTAAATGCGGGCGTATGCCACAACGGAGCGGTTTAAAGGATCCTCGTCGGGACCGATCTCAAAGGTGAGGGTGTTCTCGCGGGGGACCATCGCCTGCATCGGGATCTCGTGCGCGGAATCGAACCTCTCTGATCCTAGATACTCGTTGATAAGATCGAGCGTCTTCTCAAGAGGCACGGAGCCGTCCAGATAGATCCTCGCGTTGGAGGGGTTGTAGTACTTCCTGTACATCGCCCTGTACATATCGTACGTAAGGTCGGGGATGTTGACGGGATCGCCGCCCGAATTGAAGCCGTAGCAGTTGTCGGGGAAGAGGAGCGCGGTAATGCCCTCCTGAATGATCTCGTCGATGCCGCTCGTGGCGCCCTTCATCTCGTTGTAGACGACGCCGTTGAAGAAAGGCTTGCCGTCCTCGCCGACCTCAAGATGCCAGCCCTCCTGACGGAAGGCGTTCGGATCGACCACGCAGCGCGGCGCGAACACGGCGTCGAGATAGACCTCGGTCAGATTGAGGAAGTCCCTCTCGTTGCGGCTCGACACGGGATAGATGGTCTTGTCGGGGAAGGTCATCGCGTTTAAGAAGGTCTGCATCGAGCTCTTCATCAAATCGACGAACGGCTCTTTGACGGGGTACTTCTTTGATCCGCAGAGGACGGAATGCTCCAGAATGTGGAACACGCCGGTGGAGTCCTCGGGCAGGGTCTTGAAGCCCACGCAGAAGAGCTTGTTCGCGTCGCCGTTGTCCAGCCAGTTAAGCTCGGTGCCGACTTTTTCATGGCGCATCTCGATGAATCTGCCGCCGAGCTCCTTCGACTCGCGAATGCGCTCGACCTTAAATCCTTTGATCACGGAACCGGTTTCAAGTTTCATTTTGTTTCCTCCGAAAAGAAAAAATTATTGTATACATTATATCCGTTCGGCTTATGGGTGTCAATGTTTTTGATGTAGACAACCGGTTTACGATATGCTATAATATATTCGAAAATATATGCCTGCCAAAAGGAGGTCAAGATATGGCTAATTTCTGTAAAAAATGCGGTAGCCCGCTGACGCCCGGCATGAAGTTCTGCAAAAACTGCGGCAATCCTGTCGAGGTGCCCGCAGCGGGTCTCAAGACCTGCCCGGTTTGCGGCGCGTACGTGCCGCCGGAGGACATGTTCTGCAAGCGCTGCGGAAGCAGGATGCCCGAAGAGGCCCCCGTTCCCGCTGAGTCCGTGAACGAGCCCGCTCCCGCCGCGGAGCCCATACCCGCCCCCGTTCCCGAGAAGAAGTTTTGCCGCGGCTGCGGAGCGGAGCTTTTAGAAGGCAGGAAGTTCTGCCCGAGGTGCGGAACGCCCGTCAATCCGCCCGAACCCGCTCCCGTTCCCGCGCCCGCTCCCGTAGTTGAGGAGAAGAAGATCATCTGCCGCGGCTGCGGAGCCGAGCTTGCGGAGGGCAAGAAGTTCTGCCCGAAATGCGGAACGCCCGTCAATCCGCCGGAACCCGCTCCCGAACCCGTTTCCGCGCCCGAACCCGCGCCTGCTCCCGTCGTTGAGGAGAAGAAGATCATCTGCCGCGGCTGCGGAGCCGAGCTTGCGGAGGGCAAGAAGTTCTGCCCGAGGTGCGGAACGCCCGTCAATGCTCCCGCTCCCGAACCCGTTCCCGCGCCCGAACCCGCGCCTGCTCCCGTCGTTGAGGAGAAAAAGATCATCTGCCGCGGCTGCGGAGCCGAGCTTGCGGAAGGCAAAAAGTTCTGCCCGAGGTGCGGAACGCCCGTCAATGCTCCCGCTACCGAACCCGAGCCTGTAGCCGAGCCGGAGCCCGCTGCAGAGCCGGAGCCCGAACCCGAGCTCATTCCCGAACCCGAGTACGTTCCCGAGAGGCCAATGCCCATGGGCGACGTTGCCTGCGACGACAGGACCGAACCCGAGCATATGATCAACCCCGAAGAGATGCCCGAGGTCTGCGGAAAGATCTCCTGCGATCCCGCGGTCATCCCCGAATACGTCGATGAGCCTGAACCCGAACCCGTTGCCGAGCCGGAGCCCGTAGTCGAGTTGGAGCCCGCTGCAGAGCCGGAGCCCGAACCCGCTGCCGAGCCTGAACCCGACCCAGCCATGTATTCGGAGCCCGCGGTCTGCGGAAGCGTCATGTGCGACAATCCCGATCCTTCGTTTATGGGTATGGGCGCTGTGACCGCCGAGCCGGAGCCCGTCGTCGAGGTCAAAAAGAGGTTCTGCCGCGGCTGCGGAGCCGAGATCGCCGAGGGCAAGAAGTTCTGCCCGAAGTGCGGCACGCCCGTGAATCCGCCGGAGCCCGCACCCGCGCCTGCGCCGGTCAATACGGTCATCTGCCGCGGCTGCGGCGCCGAGATCGCCGAGGGCAAGAAGTTCTGCCCGAAGTGCGGCACGCCCGTAAATCCGCCGGAGCCCGCACCCGCTCCCGCGCCGGTCAATACGATAATCTGCCGCGGCTGCGGAGCCGAGATCGCCGAGGGCAAGAAGTTCTGCCCGAAGTGCGGCACGCCCGTCAATCCGCCCGCTCCCGCACCCACACCCGCGCCCGCGCCGGTCAATACGATAATCTGCCGCGGCTGCGGAGCCGAGATCGCCGAGGGCAAGAAGTTCTGCCCGAAGTGCGGCACGCCCGTCAATCCGCCGGAGCCCGCACCCGCTCCCGCCGAGAAGAAGGAGCTTTGCAGGAACTGCGGCTATGAGCTCGTGCCCGGCAAGAAGTTCTGCACCAACTGCGGCACGCCGGTCGCTCCGCCCGAGCCCCCGAAGTGCGCCTACTGCGGCGCCGAGCTTTTGGGCTCCAAGAAGTTCTGCGCCGAGTGCGGCAAGCCCGTCGAATAAAGCGTAAAACTATAGTTCAGTTCATCGCCTGCCCGTCCGAAATGACGCCGCAGGCGATCTTTTTTCCCGCGTTTCCGGAGGGCTGCGACGTGAAATCGTCCGTTCCGCCGTGTATGACTATCGTCCTTCCGATCACTTCGCTTACGGTGAACCTGTCCGTGAGCACCTGCGAATACGCCCTGCCGCCGCAGTAAAGAAGCGGCGGAAGATCGCCCGCGTGCTCCGGATGGGGACGCGCTCCGGGATCGAAATGCCCGCCTGTTTCGGGATATCCCGCGCCTGAACAGCTCTTTCCCTCGTGGATATGGAACGCGAAGAACCCCGAAGGGTTATCGCTCGGGAGTCCGTTTACCCACGCCGTTACGAGAACCCCGTCGTGTCTTTGAATGAACGAGACCTCGCCCGAAAGCCCGGGCGAGTCCGCTCCGCCCCTTATAAGGGCGACTGCGTTATCGAACAAAAACGATCACCTCCATGTACGAATTATTCCGATTGGGGCGATAATGTGAAAAAAGCCCGCTGTTGTGAGCAGGCTCTTTTGTGACTGTAACTTAAAATTACTTGATCTCGATCTCGGCACCGGGGCCGTGAGGCCGGCCGATCATTCCCGGCTTCTTCCCGAAGGAAGCGGTCAAAAAAAAGCCCGCTGTTGTGAGCAGGCTCTTTTGTGACTGTAACGAAATTACTTGATCTCGATCTCGGCGCCGGCAGCCTTGAAAGCCTCGGCGATCTTCTCGGCTTCTTCCTTGGAAACGCCCTCTTTGAGGGTGGAGGGAGCGCCGTCAACGATGTCCTTAGCCTCTTTGAGGCCGAGACCCAGCTGCTCACGGGCAACCTTGATGACCTTGATCTTCTCAGCACCGAAGCTCTTGAGAACTACGTCGAACTCGGTCTTCTCTTCAACTTCAGCCTCAGCGGCGGCGGGGCCGGCGACTGCAACGGCGGTGGCGGCGGCGGATACGCCGAACTCTTCCTCGAGGGCCTTAACGAGCTCAGCAAGCTCGAGAACGGTCATGGCCTTGACGTCAGCAATAAACTGCTCTTTGTTAAACATGATGATTTCCTCCTGAATAGAATGAGATAATTTTTGATTTTTGTCCGGGATCATATGCCCGGGGTCATGCCGATCTTACTCGGCCTGGGCGGTTTCTCCGCCGTTCTTCTTCGCGATCTGATCGAGAACGATAGCAAGACCGCTGATGGGGCTCATCATGCTGCCGAGCATACGGGCGATGAGAACCTCCTTGGGGGGCAGCTCTGCGAGGGCGTCGATCGCGGCCGCATCGGAAACCTTACCGTTTACGATACCACCCTTGATCTCGCACTTCTTGAGCTTCTTGACGGTGTCCTTCAGAACCTTGGCGGGGGAGACGGCGTCCTCGTAACCGATGGCGAAAGCGGACGGACCTTTGAGCATAGCCTTGACGGACTCGTCAATGCCGATCTCTTCGCATGCGCGCTCGACCATGGAGTTCTTGACAACGACGTACTCGTTGCCGGCCTTGCGCATATCGGCGCGGAGAGCGGTGACCTCGGAAACGGTGAGTCCGCGATAATCGAATACGATGACGGACTGGGCGCGCTTTAACTTGTCAGCGATCTCTTTTACCAGCTGTTCCTTCTGGGCAATGATGGAAGCGTTTGCCATTTTTAATGGATTCCTCCTTGTTACAGTCTAACAATAAAATATCCCCGTGCCGATTTACGACAGGGGAAATGAAGAAGTCTGTACCCCGAGGATGATCCTCGGTCTATATGAATCTTCACCTCGGCAGGATATTAAGTTCCGGTCGCCCGGAACACCGGCTGTCTACGGCGGATATTTGATTGCCGAAGCGTAGAATATCATAACCGTCCCCTTATGTCAAGCGATTTTTTAAAGATTTTCCGATATATTTTTAAGCGTCGGCCGAAGGCGGGCGCACTTGACATGCGCGTGAGAAGACGGTAAAATATATAAAAATGCCGTATGGCAGTTCAGGGAGGGAAACATGAATACGGGATCGAAGAAGAGGCTTTGTTCGGTCATCTGCGCCGCCCTGTGCGCCGCGCTGTTCATTTCTTCCGCGGCGGCCGCGCTCGGGCTCATAACCGGCGTCAAGATCAGCCCCAAGGGAAGGATCACCTGGGACGATTTTCCCGGAGCGGTGATGTATTGGCTTGGCGTGGACGGGGGCTATACCCCGATCATGAACGGCGGAACTATTTCGGACAGGATCGAAGAGCCCGGAACGTACGATCTGGAGATCGACGCCTACACCGAGAACAGTGAGAAGCTGCTCGCTGTGTGGACGGGCACGGTCGTGTATGACGGCATCACATTCACGCTTGCCGAATCCGAGGAAGGGCCCATAGATACCACGGACGAATCGCCCGCACCCGTGATTGCCGCTCCTGATACGACCCGCGTCCCGGAAAAGGATCGGGATACCTCGTCGGGAATTGCATCGGGCCCCATCATTATCACCGCCATCATCGCCGCTGCGGTCATCGTTACGGCAGTTGCGGCCGTGATAATCGTGCTTGCCATCGTCAAACGCAAAAAGCAGTAACAGCCTTAAAGGGTTCAGGGAAAGGCTGGGCGCCGCTCCGCCTTTCCCTTATTTCATAAAGAGGTAAAGGGCATGGACAACGCGAAACTTAAAACTCTCGCGGCGGCGCTCGGATTCCGGGCGGCGTACTTTTTGCCTCTGCCCGACTATCCGAAAAACGAGGACGAGCCGCACATCGTGTGGAGCGCGGAGGCCTTCCCGTGGGCGCGCGCGTCGCTCCTCCTCGTGTGGGTGTACACCCCCTATGACAAGGACGGGCGCATACCCGCCTATTACGTAAACAGCAACGAGTCGTATCACGCAAGCGTCGCGCTCGCAAAAAGCCTCGAGGCCGAGGGCTTCGCGTGCTTTAGGTGCGAGATCCCGATAAAGCAGATGGCTGCGCGGTACGGCGTAGCGAGGAGCCTTAAAAACTCACTCGTCGAGATACCGCCCTTCGGGACGCGGACGGTGATACAGACAATGCTCCTCGGGGAGCCGTTCAGACCTGAAACCTATTCGATCGAAGAGGACAGCCTCTGTTTAACCTGCCGCGCCTGCGAAAAGGCGTGCCCCGCGCACGCCATAGGCGAGAACGGCTACGAAGTTAAAAAGTGCATGCGCTTCTATATGGACGGCGCGGACTATCCCGAATGGGTGTACGGAATGCAGAAGACGCATCTCGGCTGCGAGATCTGCCAGGAGGTCTGTCCCAGGAACGCCGCGATAGGGTTTGTTAAGCCGCCGCCCGAGGTAACGGAGGCGTTCGACTTAAAAAGGCTCGCCGCGGGTGATACCGCCGCCGCGAGAAGGCTCGTCGGGAAGAACATAACGGGTCACGGGAAGCTGACCAAGGAAGCGGAGCATTTTTTGAAAAAAGCCTCCCCGGAGCAAAATATACCTTGACATGATGGCGCCTTTAATGTACAATACTTTAGGTCTTTAAGGCGATACGGAGATATCGGCAAGACGGGAACGGTACTTAAAAATCGGTACCGTCTGATTGTGAAACCGGAGCTCCGCCTTTAAAGCGGAGCTTTTTTCAAAGCAAACGGAGGAAAATATGCGCGCGAAGGTATTGGTTTCAAAGGCGGTGCCGGATTTCGCTCCCCGGCTTACGGAGGATATTTTCCTTTCCGACGAATCGAATACGGTCATTCTTCCCGGCTTCTCGGACGTGCATGTGCATTTCCGTGAGCCGGGTTTTTCTTATAAAGAAACGGTAAGATCGGGCTCTCTCGCCGCGGCGCGCGGAGGCTATACGGCGGTCTGCGCCATGCCGAATCTTAACCCCGTTCCGGACTCCGCGGAGAGCCTCGAACGCGAACTTGAGATAATAAGGCGCGGCGCCGTGATAAACGTGTACCCCTACGGCGCGCTGACGGTCGGCGAGAAGGGCAGGGAGAAAGCTGATCTTCGCGGCATGGCGAAGCTCGTCGCCGCCTTTTCGGACGACGGGAAGGGCGTGCAGGACGAAGGGATGATGCGCGAGGTAATGCTCGAATGCGCGCGCCTGAACAAGGTGCTCGCAGCGCACTGCGAGGACGAAAGCCTGCTCTTTGGCGGCTACATCCACGCGGGCGGGTACGCGGCTGAACACGGGCACCGGGGTATCAGCTCCGAATCCGAATGGCGCCCGATCGAAAGGGACGTGCGCCTTGCCGCGGAAACGGGCGTCAGGTATCACGTCTGCCATGTCTCCTGCCGCGAAAGCGTTGAGATAATAAGAGACGCCAAAAAGTCCGGCGTTGACGTCACCTGCGAGACCGCGCCGCACTACCTCCTGCTCGACGAGAGCGACCTAAATGAGGACGGCCGCTTCAAGATGAACCCGCCCCTTCGGGGAAGGCTCGACCGCGAGGCGCTCCTTAACGCCGTGATCGACGGGACGGTCGATATGATCGCGACCGATCACGCGCCGCATTCCGCCGAGGAAAAGTCCCGCGGACTCGAGAAAAGCCCGTTCGGGATCGTGGGGCTTGAGACCGCGTTCCCGCTCCTCTACACCTATCTTGTGAAAAAAGGCGTCATCACGATGGACAGGCTCATGGAGCTCATCGTGACGAAGCCTCGCGAAAGGTTCTCGCTTCCGCTCTCGAACGGCGACTGGTCGGCGTGGGATCTTGGCGCCGAATACGCGATAGATCCCGATGAGTTCCTCTCAATGGGCAGGGCGACGCCCTTTACGGGGTGGAAGGTGAACGGAAAATGCCTTATGACCGTATGTAACGTAAAGGTCGTTTACAGATGAAACAAACGGTTCTGACAGTAAAAGAAAACAGGGCGCTTGCAAAGAGCGTTTACATAATGACTCTCGGGGGCGATACCGGCGCGAATAAGCCCGGGCAGTTCGTTGAAATAAAGCTCGACGGCCTCTATCTAAGGCGCCCGATCTCCGTGTGCGACTGCGAAAACGGTTATCTCACGATCATCTACAAGGTCGTCGGCAGCGGCACGGAGCAGATGACAGGGCTGAAAGAAGGGGACAGGCTCGACGTCCTGACCTGCCTCGGAAACGGCTATGACCTTGCCGCCGCGGGCGACAGGCCGCTTCTTATAGGCGGCGGCGTGGGCGTACCGCCGATGTATCTTCTCGCGAAAGAACTCATAAAGCAGGGGAAAGAAGTTTCTGTTATTCTCGGCTTCAATACGCGTGACGAGGTCTTCTTCGAGGACGAGTTCGCTTCTCTCGGATGCTCCGTCACGGTCACGACCGCCGACGGCTCTTACGGCGTGAGGGGCTTCGTCACCGACGCGCTTCCGGATAACGCCTCGTACTTCTACGCGTGCGGCCCCAAACCCATGCTCAGGGCGCTCTCGGAAAGGACGGATATCCCCGGCGAGTTCAGCCTCGAGGAGCGCATGGGCTGCGGCTTCGGCGCGTGCATGGGCTGCTCCGTCATGACGAAAAGCGGCGCGAAGCGCGTCTGCAAGGACGGCCCCGTCTTCAAAAAGGAGGAGCTAATATGGTGAACACCAAGGTCAGCCTCTTGGGTATAACGCTCGATAATCCCGTCATACCCGCCTCCGGCACTTTCGGCTACGGCTATGAATTCGCGGAGCTTTACGATATAAACGCACTCGGCACGTTCTCGTTCAAGGGGACTACGCGCGAACCGCGCTTCGGCAATCCCACGCCGCGCATCGCGGAATGCACGGCCGGCATGATAAACGCCGTCGGGCTGCAGAATCCCGGCGTCGAAAAGGTGATTTCGGAGGAGCTTCCGAAGCTCAGGAAGGTTTTTCACAAGCCCGTCATGGCGAACGTTTCGGGCTTTTCGGTCGAGGACTACGCCTGCACCGCCGCTCTTCTCGATAAGGAGGAGCAAGTTGGCTGGATCGAGATCAACGTAAGCTGCCCCAACGTCCACGGGGGCGGCATGAGCTTCGGCACGGAGCCAAAGGCCGCCGCTGAGGTCACGACGGCGGTAAAGAAGGTCACGACAAAGCCGATAATCCTAAAGCTCTCGCCCAACGTCACCGATATCACCGCGATCGCGAAGGCGTGCGAGGATGCGGGCGCGGACGGCATAAGCCTTATAAACACCCTACTAGGCATGAGGATCGACCTTAAGACCAGGAAGCCCGTCATAGCGAACACAATGGGCGGCTTCTCCGGCCCCGCGGTGTTCCCCGTGGCGCTCCGCATGGTCTACCAGACCGCCCGCGCGGTAAAGATCCCGGTAATCGGCATGGGCGGAGTCACGAGCGCGGAGGACGTCCTCGAGATGATGATGGCGGGAGCCAAAGCGGTCGAAGTCGGAGCCGCGAACCTTATCGATCCCTTCGCCTCGAAGAAGATAGTCGAAAACCTTCCGCGGGCGATGGAGAAATACGGCATAAAGGATCTTAACGAACTTTAAAGGAGTCAGATGATATGGGTAAGGACGTTATAGTCGCGTGCGACTTCGCGAGCGCGGAGGCGACGCGGGCATTCCTCGACAGGTTCAAGGGCGAATCGAGGAAGCCTTTTCTGAAGATCGGCATGGAGCTTTACTACGCGGAAGGACCGGCGATCGTCCGCGAGATAAAGGAGAGGGGACACAGGATATTCCTCGATCTAAAGCTCCACGACATTCCCAACACGGTCAAGAAGGCGATGGCGGTACTCTCGCGCCTCGACGTCGACATAACGAACCTCCACGCCGCGGGAACGCGCGCGATGATGGAGGCGGCGCTCGAGGGGCTGACGAGGCCGGACGGCACAAGGCCGAAGCTCATCGCCGTGACGATGCTCACCAGCACGAGCCAGGAGAGCATGGAAAGGGATATCCTCGTTCACGAGCCCATCGACGAGGTCGTCATGCGCTACGCTGAGAGCGCGAAGGCGGCGGGGCTCGACGGCGTGGTCTGCTCGCCGCTCGAGGCGGGCAAGGTGCATTTTAGGTGCGGCGCTGAGTTTCTTACCGTGACCCCGGGCGTTCGCTTTGCTGGCGGCGACGTCGGCGATCAGCAGCGCGTCACGACCCCCGCGAGGGCGAGGGAGCTCGGCTCGGACTTTATCGTCGTAGGCCGTCCCATCACCGCCGCGGAGGATCCGGTCGGGGCGTACTTAAAGTGTGTTAACGAATTTGTTGACTGAAAGGAATAATGGTATGAACAGACAGGAACTTATCGCAAAAGACCTTCTTAAGATCAAGGCCGTATTCTTCCGTCCGGACGAGCCGTTCATCTGGGCGAGCGGCATCAAAAGCCCCGTCTACTGCGACAACAGGCTCACGCTGACCGCGCCCGGGGTGAGGAACGACGTCGAGAACTCGCTCGCCGAGGTCATAAGGGAGAAATATCCCGACGCCGAGGTGCTCATGGGCACGAGCACCGCGGGTATCGCGCACGCCGCGATAGTCGGGCACATAATGGGCCTGCCCATGGGCTACGTCCGCTCGGGCGCCAAGGATCATGGCAGGCAGAACCAGATCGAGGGCCGCCTTGAAAAAGGTCAGAAGGTCGTCGTGGTCGAGGATCTCATCTCGACGGGCGGCAGCGTCATCGAGGTCGTGAACGTCCTGCGCGAGGCGGGAGCGAACGTCCTGGGCGTGGTCTCGATATTCACCTACGGCATGAAGAAGGGCCTTGTGCGCCTTTCGGAGGCGAACGTCGAAAACACGAGCCTTACGAACTTCGACGTGATCGCGCGCGTCGCTGCGGACGAGGGCTATATCGCCCCCAAAGACGTTGAAAGACTTCTCGCGTTCAGGGACAACCCCTCGGACGAGAGCTGGATAAAGTGATAATTATACAGAAAGGTAATGATAAAATGAAAAGCCTGATCGACATTCTGGACTTAACCACGGATGAGCTTGACGAGCTCATCGCCTGCGCCGAAGACATTATCGCGAACCCCGACAAATACGCCGAGGCCTGCCGCGGCAAGAAGCTCGCGACGCTCTTCTTCGAGCCGTCCACGAGGACGCGCATGAGCTTCGAGGCCGCGATGTACGAGCTCGGCGGCAACGTCATCTCCGTCACCGGCGCGGCGTCGTCCTCCGCCGCCAAGGGCGAGAGCGTAGCGGACACCGCGAAGACCGTCTCCTGCTATACCGACATCATCGCGATCCGCCACCCGAAGGAGGGCGCGGCGCTCGTCACGGCGAACAACGCGAGCGTCCCTGTCATCAACGCGGGCGACGGCGGCCACTGCCACCCCACGCAGACCCTGGCCGACCTTCTCACCATCTGGCGCGAGAAGGGCAGGTTCACGAACCTCACCATCGGCGTCTGCGGCGACCTTAAGTTCGGACGCACCGTCCACTCCCTCATCAACGCCATGAGCCGCTACGAGGGCAACAACTTCGTGCTCATCTCCCCCGAGGAGCTCAAGGTCCCCTCCTACGTCAAGAAGGACGTCCTCCAGCAGAAGGGCATCCCCTACGAGCAGACCACCGACCTCATGGCGGTCATGCCCAAGCTCGACATACTCTATATGACCCGCGTCCAGCGCGAAAGGTTCTTCAACGAGGAGGACTATTTAAGGCTGAAGGACAGCTACATCCTCACCACGGACAAGCTGAAGGCCGCGAAGCCCGACCTCGCGGTGATGCATCCCCTGCCCCGCGTGAACGAGATCTCCGTCGCCGTCGACGACGATCCCAGGGCGTGCTACTTCAAGCAGGTGCTCAACGGCAAATATATGCGTATGGCGCTCATCCTCAAGCTCTTGAGGGAAGCCGGAAAGATCAAATAAGAAGGAGAAAATGACATGAACATCGATTCCATTCATAACGGCGTCGTAATCGACCACATCACCGCCGGCAGCGGCATGAAGCTCTATGAACTCCTCGGTCTCGGCGAACTCGACTGCTCCGTCGCGATAATCAAGAACGCCGTGAGCCGGAAGAAGGGCAGGAAGGACATCATCAAGATCGACGCGGAGATCCCCGTGAACCTCGATATCATCGGCTACGTCGATCCCGGCGCGACCGTCAATATCATAAAGGACGGCAGACTCGTCGAAAAGCGCGAGCTCACCCTTCCCGACAAGCTCGTCAACGTCCTGAAGTGCAAGAACCCCCGCTGCATCACCTCCTGCGAGCAGGAGCTCGATCACGTATTCAAGCTCACCGACAAGGAGCACAAGGTCTACCGCTGCATCTACTGCGAGACCAAGGCGAATTAATTAAACCCGAGACCGGCGAACGAACGGTTTATAATTGTGAAAAAACTCCGCCAAAGGCGGAGTTTTTCGTTATTTCTTAAGCCTTCATTTTTCTTTCGAAGGGAGTTCCGCAGTAGGGGCAGGTGCGGCCGGTATAGGGCGCGCCGCAGGCGGGGCACTTGTGCTCGCGCTCGGCCGCTCCGCGCGCGTCGAACCTGTCGTCCGTCCTTCTGAAGCATACGAACCGACCGCCGCGTATTACAAGGAGCCCCCTGTCGCCCTCGGCCAGATAACCGTAATCGGTGCCCGAGACGCGGAACTCCTCACGCCGGTCGTTGGTGTACTGGAACGTCGCGTAATAGGAGGTGGAGCCGTATTCGCCGCTCGTGACGTGCGTCCTCTTCGACACGACCACCGCCTCAAACTGTTCGTCCGGGACGGAGATCCTTCTGCTGCCGGAGCTGCGCGCGTTCCTTATGATTTTCGGGAGGAAAAAGCCCATGAAGATTATGCCCCCGATGACGACGAGGCCTTCGGCCACGAAAATAAAAATACCTAAAAATGTGTAAGCGGACATATGATCTCCTCCGCGGCGGCTTCTGTCGCCCGCAACAGTATAATACCCCCGGGAGGGGAGAAAAACAATACCGACGTTGAGACTCCGCCGGAGCGGAGCCGCGGCGGTTCACTCCCTCCCGAAGGGAGTTCCGCAGTAGGGGCAGACGCGGCCGGTATAGGGCGCGCCGCAGGCGGAGCATTTGTGCTCCCTTTGCGCAGCGCCGCGGGCGTCGAAGCGGTCTTCCGTCCTCCTGAAGGAGACGAAGCGGGTCCCCTTCTTTACGAGCACGCCCCTGTCGCCCTCTGCGAGGGCGCCGTACTGGGAGCCGTTCATGACGAGCTCCATGCGGCGGTCGTCGGTGAATTCGAAGGTCGCATAGTAGAAGGTGGCGGCATGCTCGCCGCCGGTCATATGCATCCTCTTCGCGACGACGACAGCTTCGAGCTGTTCCTCGGGAAGGGAAGAGTTGTTGACCTCCTGAACGATCTTCCTTATGATAAAAGCGATACCCGAACCGAAAATCATCATTGCCGCTGCGATGAAGAACTCCATCGTCTTCCTCCTTTCCCGGCCGTGTCCTCCGACCGTGAGATCATTATACGCGTTTTCCGGCGCGGAATCAATCAAGGAAATGTAAAAAAAGGTAAAGACCGGGTAAAATCGGGCGCTTGTTTTATTGATAAAGGGGCGGAACTGTTTTAGACTTTAACCATAAAGCAAGGGGGACGCCGCCAATGAAAGAACTTGAATTCAAAACTGTGAACGGTACCGTCACGGTCATCCCCGCGGGGCGCATCGACTCCGCGAATGCCGGAAGGATCGCAGGGGAGATCGACGGGGAACTCGAAAAGAGCGGTCTTCCGCTCGGAGAGATCGACTGCTCGCGCCTTATGTACATTTCGAGCGCGGGCCTCAGGATGATACTGAAGCTCAGAAAAAGATTCCCCGCGCTCGTGATAAGCGAGGCTTCAAGCGAGGTCTACGACGTTTTCGAGATGACGGGCTTCACCGAGATGATGACCGCAAAGAAAGCCTGCCGCAGGATCGACGTGAGCGGCTGCAGCGTGATAGGCGAGGGCGCGAACGGTACGGTCTACCGCCTCGATCCCGAGACGATAGTCAAGGTCTACAAGAACGCCGACGCGCTCGACGATATCAAGCGCGAGCGCGAGCTTGCGAGGAAGGCGTTCGTGCTCGGCATACCCACCGCGATACCCTACGACATCGTGCGCGCGGGCGGGAGCTGGGGCTCCGTGTTCGAGCTTCTGTCGGCGGAATCGTTCGCGTCGATACTCGCGAAGCAGCCGGAAAGGGTGACGGAGCTTGCGAAGATGAGCGTATCGGTTTTGAAGAAGCTCCACTCGGTCAAGCTCGAGCCGGGCGAGATACCGACGATAAAGTCGAAGATCTTCAAGCGCGTCGGGCTTCTTAAAAAAGCTCTGCCCGAAGAGCTCGCCGACAAGCTCGTCCGTATGATCGAAGCCGTTCCCGACACGTACCGCATGATCCACGGCGACTTCCACGTGAAGAACATAATGCTCATGGACGGAGAGCCTCTGCTCATCGACATGGATACGCTCTCGACCGGGCATCCCGTGTTCGAGTTCGGCAATATCTACTGTGCGTACTGCGCCTTTAACGAGGCGGAACCGACGCTGAACGACGCATTTTTCGGCATACCGCACGAGCTCGGCGTGAGGTTCATGAACGAGACGATAGAGGACTATTTCCGCGGGCTTACCGCCGGGGAGCTCGTCAACGTCAGGGAGAGGATCATGATCGCGGGCTATACCCGCGCGCTGACGCACTCGCTCGCGCATCCCTCGGAAGGTGATTTCCACGCGAAGACCGTAAGGATCTGCACGGAGCGGCTAGCGGAGCTTCTCGGAAGACAGGACAGGCTCGATTTCTGACAAAAAAACAGCCGGAGCGATCGCCCCGGGCTGTTTTTTATGCGGCTTTACCTTTCGAGCTTGAGCTTGAACACCAGCATCACGACGTCGAGCGCCGCCTGCACGATGAGCACTATGCCCGTGAAGATCCAGAGGACTTCGACGGTCTTGAAGGGATTGATTATTATGAGCGCTCCCAATACGAACGCGATCACTGCGCTCAAAAGCGTGAAGGGCGAGGGCTTGAGCCCCATGCGGCTGACGTCGATGTACGCCTTGACCTTGAATATCGCGGAGATCACGAGTATCACTCCGTAGATCACCGCGATCACGGCGAATACGCTGATAAGCGCGCCGGAGAAGAACGTGCACAGCACGCCCGCGACGAACGCCACGACCGACACGGCGAGAGCTATCCAGCTCATCGCGCCGCTGTCCGCGTCCGAGAACGAGCGGATGAGGTAGAGCACGCCGACCGCCATCAGCGCGACGCCGAAGACTATCAGTATCACCCTTGTGAACAGCTCCGCGTTTATAAGAAGGAGTATGCCGACGGCAAGCTCGAGCACGATGAGTATTATCAATGGGAGATTTTTCTTCAGCTTATCCATATTGGACCTCCGTTTCCGCAAATGTTATATATTATTATATACCGTTTTCCCGCGTATGTCAATCCCGGCCTGCAGGACGGGTTGATTTCGGCGGGGAATGAGTTTATAATTGACGGGCAAACCCGATCGAAAGGAGCAGCAAAAGGGAATGAAAAGGTTCGCGGTATTATTGACAGCTCTTGCCGTGCTGCTTTCCGGCTGCGTGTTCGTCCCTGACGGGGACGGCATGGAAAGAAGCTTCACAATTATCTCTCAGGAAGAGGCGAAGGAGATGATGAAGAGGGACGACGGGCACGTCGTACTCGACGTAAGGCGTCCGGACGAGTTCGAGTCCGGGCATATTCCCGGCGCGATCTGCCTCCCGAACGAGGATATCGGTACGGAGCCTCCCGAGGAGCTTCCCGACCTTGATCAGATCATCCTCATCTACTGCAGGAGCGGCAACCGCTCGAAACAGGCGGCGCGGAAGCTCGCCGAAATGGGCTACACCAAGGTCTTCGAGTTCGGCGGCATAATCGACTGGACGGGCGAGATCGTAACGGGAAGCTGACGGGACCCGTTGACAAGCCCGCGTGACTGTGTTATAATTTATATATTATATAGCTTTTAACAATGGAGGGATTTCCATGGGCAGCATTAAAAGAATAGGCGTGCTGACGAGCGGCGGCGACGCTCCCGGCATGAACGCCGCGATCCGCGCGGTCGTAAGAACTGCCATGTATTTGGGCGTCGAGTGCGTCGGCATCAGGCGCGGCTGGCAGGGACTCATAACGGGCGACATCGTCATGCTTAACGGCGGCAGCGTATCGCATCTTCTGTCGAAGGGCGGCACGATGCTCTACACGGCGCGCAGCGAGGAGTTCATGACCGACGCGGGCAGGAGAAAGGCGGCCGGCACCTGCAAGCTCCTGGGCCTCGACGGAGTGGTCGCGATAGGCGGCGACGGCACGTTCCGCGGCGCGCTCGAGCTTTCGAGGCTGGGAGTGCCCGTGGTGGGCGTTCCCGCTACGATCGACAACGATATCGGGTGCACCAATTATACGATCGGCTTCGACTCCGCCTGCAACACGGCGATCGAGTGCATAGACAAACTCCGCGACACCATGCAGGCGCACGAGCGCTGCTCCGTGGTCGAGGTCATGGGCAGGAACGCGGGCTTCCTCGCGCTGTACGTCGGCATTGCCGTCGGCGCGACCGCGGTGCTCGTTCCCGAGCAGCAGCTTGATTTCGAGAGGGACGTCGTCGAGAGGATAAGGCGCGCCCGACTCGCGGGGAACACGCATTTCATGATCGTCGTGGCGGAGGGCGTGGGCAGCGCGGTCGATATCGGTCACCGCATACAGGACGCGCTCGGCATCGAGCCGCGCGTGACCGTGCTCGGACATATCCAGCGCGGCGGCTCCCCCAACGCGCGCGACCGCGAGACCGCGACGCGCATGGGCTACTGCGCCGTCAACGCGCTCTACGAGGGGCGCGGCAACAGCATCATCGCGACGCAGGAGGGCGGCATCGTCGAGATCCCCATCGAGGAAGCGCTCGCGATGAAGAAGCACCTCCAGATGGACCGCTACCGCATAATGGAAGTCATGCAGTACGGCAGCCGTCCGACGGATCATTGATTTTTATGCAAAAAAGCTCCGGTTGCTCCGGAGCTTTTTGTTTTGAGTTCAGATCTCCCGCACCTTTTTGTTCAAAAGCATGAACACGCTCGCGCAGATGAAGCCGATCGAGCAGAAGATGAGGAGCGCCGTCGAGCCCATGCCCTGGATTATCGCGCCGGCAAGCACCGAGGCGATGGGGACGAGCCCCTGCGAGGCGACGCTGATTATCGACGAGACCTTGCTCAGCATCTCCTTGTCGACGATCCGCATGATCGAGGTGTTGATGGGAATGTTCACCCATACGACCAGGAAGGCGACTACAAGAGAGCCGACCGCGAGCGAGATGAGGAAGCCGTCCATCGAAACGCCCCTGTGGACGAAGAACCAGTAGCCCGCCGTCAGCGCGATCAGAACGAGCGCCATACCTCCTATTCTCCTTGCGACCTTGCCGCCGCATTTCTCCTCCTGCTTTTTCGCGCTGAGGATCGCGGCGCCTACGAGCGAGCTTATGCCGATCAGTACCTCGAGCACAGACATCCACAGCTCTGGGGTGAGGAAGCTCTTGAACAGGTATTTTTCCGCCGTCCCGAGGTCGGTCTTGATGAAGTAGGGTATGAAGTTACTCATGACGGGGGAGAAGAAGAAATTGATGAACAGTATCGCGATCATGAGCGCGGTGATCGCCTTCTGCGTCTTCATGTACTTAAGGCCGTCCTTCATATCGGAAAGAGCGGTCCTGAGCGTCAGCTTCGTCGCGGGCTTCACGTGCTCGTATTTTATGAACATCTCCGATACGCCGGAGGCGACGTAGCACGCGCCGACGATGAAGAACAGCGTGGTCACGGGGAGCAGCGCGTAGAGCACTCCCGCGAGCACGACGCCCAGTATGCTCTGGAACGACTGCCTTATGGAGTTATAGGAGTTCGCCTGCTGGAGCTTATCCTCGGGCAGTATATGGGGCAGTATTGCTCCGCCTGCCGGGGAGAATATGCCGCCGACCGCGCTGCCGAGCACGCCTATCGCGAACAGTATCGCGATGTGCGCCTCGTGGGTGTTGAACATAAGCATCAGCACTGTTGCCGCGATAATGCCCGCGCCCCTTATATAGTCGCAGACGAACATGATCTTTCCCTTGTTGAAACGGTCGCCCAGCACGCCGCCGATCGGCGTCATTATAAGCGTCACCGCTCCGCACACGGCAAGGTAGAGCCCCTGCAGGAAGGCGTTGTTGCCGCTGATCTCCAATATGTAGAAGCTGACCGCGAAGCTGTAAAGCAGCGCGCCCATCTCGGACACGAGCGCTCCCAGGAAGACCAGGAGGTAGTTTCGGCTTTGAAATACGTTTTTCATATTGATGTATCCCTTTCGGTTTTCTCGCGTTCATCATACAATGCGAAGAAAACCCGTTCAAGCAATTCCGGTTTGCAATTAGGTATAATCCGGTTTGCAAATGACGGATTTACACGTCAACCGGCGGTTGCGCAGGGAAAAACACGCCCTGACAGCGGCTTTTTTCGTCACACACCGCTGTTGACGATCGAAGCGTATACCTCCTCCGGAATCATGGGGGAGCAGATCGCTTCCATGAGCGCTTCGTCTATCGTTCGCGCCGCGGCGTACTGCCTGCCCGCTTCCTTTACGAGCTGAAGCCTCGGCTCCGTGACGGGCGCAGCCTCGGGAGCGGAGAACATCGGGCTTTCGGGAACGGTGATGCAGGTATGCTCAACGGGGAACATCAGCTTGAACTGCTCGACGGCGGGCTCGAAATTATGCCTGCTGTTCGGGAAGCCACAGCCCGATATCATAAGGTAGCTCAGCCGCGAAAAATCCGCCTGCGCGACGTGATCGTAGCGATCGCCGACCTTGGTCATGGCCATGCTCGAAAGCGGGAGCACGCGGTCGATGACGGCCTTCAACGGCGCGGGCATGCCGTAGCAGTAAAGGGGGAAGCTAAGAAGGAGCAGATCGCTTTCGAGTATTTTCTCGAGGACCTCCTTCATGTCGTCTTCAATGAAACACGTCCCGCCGTTGTGCATGCAGGAAAAGCAGCCGGTGCAGTATTCTATGTGCCTGTCGATGACGTTTATGATCTCGATCTCCTGCGTTCCCGCTTCTTTCATGCCCTCGAGGAACGCGCTGGTCACGTGCATGACGTCGCTCTTATCCCTCTTGGGACTTCCGTTAAGAACAAGTATCCTCATAGCCTTTACCTCCGGATGATGATCTTGATAATAGTAACACAAATCCCTCCTCCGCACAAGACCGCATTTAGGTTGAATCGCGGGGCGCGTTATGGTAAACTGTCGGAAAAGACCCGAAAGGACGGAGGAACCGAATGGGCGTCGGCATGGAAACGGAAAGACTCATCATCGACGGGATCACGGAAGAAGATCGCTTCGATTATTTTATCAACATCTCCCACGATAAGAAGGTGCTCGAGACCTTCATCTGCCGCTGGGCCGAGACGCCCGAGGAGGTCGACGTATCAAGATACGCTGCGATGGACAGCATTTTCGCGATCAGGCTCAAGGAGACGGGACGGCTCATCGGGATAATACTTTACTTCGACGAGACGGAGGACTCCTGCGAGATAGGCTACGGTATAGGCTCCCGCTTCTGGAACCGCGGCTATACCACCGAAGCGGTGAAACGGTTCATAGACTACTGCTTTTTCGATAAGGGCTTTAGGACTGTGTACGCCTCCTTCTTCACGGGCAACGACGCCTCGAGACGCGTTATGGAAAAGTCCGGCATGATAATCAGCCGCGTCTCGGAAAAGGAACTCGAATACCTGGGCGAATGGCGCGATCTCGTCTATTACTCGATCACAAGACCTTAAGGCATAAAAAAAGGAGCTGACTGCCAGCTCCTTTTTATTATTATCGCTTATTTCTTTTTCTTCTTGTTGACGAGTTCCTTCATCGCCTTGCCGGGCTTGAAAGCGGGAACGCGGGCGGCCTTGATCTTGATCTGCTCACCGGTGCGGGGATTCCTGCCGACGCGGGCGGTGCGGTTCCTCACCTCGAAGGAGCCGAAGCCGGGGATCACGACCTTACCGTCTGAGGCAAGACCTTCGTTGATGGACGCGAGGACGGCGTCAACGAGCTTGTGAGCTTCGGCCTTGGTGATCTCGGCTTTGGCGGAAACGGAGTTAACTAATTCCAACTTGGTCATATTATAGGACTTCCTTTCTTTTTTGGAACAAAAAACAGTATAATATGATTCTTCCCCGAATTCAATAGCCGATGCGCTGTTTTTTAAGAGGATCCGCTGTTTTTTCGGGCGGTCAGCCGCCGAGAACGGACAGCGCTTTCTTATGCACTGATTGTTCTTTGCAGAATACCGGCAGACAGTGACAGGCTTCTCCATCTCGATACCGAAGTGCTCCTTAACAAAATCGACCGCCGTAAGTATCGATATGAACGAGTCGCGCTTGCAGCACCTCGGGCCGCCGATCTCGCCGATTCGGGCGAGCGCCGCCGCCGTCATTTTGTGGCAGAGTCCGAAGGCCTCCTTCGCGAGCGGGGTGGAGCCGGTTATGATCGATACGAACATTCCCGTGCTGACGCCCGCGCCGCACGCGCCCCAGAAACCGCAGGCGCCGCCGGGAACGGACCTGCCTCTGTTCATCATCTCCGAAAGTGCCCTTTCAAGGTCGATGCTTCCGCCCGCGTTCTTATAAGCGGTCAAAAGCGCCGCGCCGACCATAACGTGATGCTCCGGCCCGTGCATGTGGCAGAAGGGCATATCCATCATCTTTTCGACTATCGCGATCGGGTCCTTCGAGGTCTCCTTCATGCAAAGACCGACGATGGAATCGAGGCCGCGCATATGGCATTCGCTGCAGACGTAGTGACCGTTCACGCATCTCGTTTTGCTGTTCTCTTTTTTGTGGCAGATCGCGCACTCCATGACCGTATCCGTCTCAAGATACTCGAGAGGCGCTTTGCAGATAAGGCATTCGTCCTTCATTTTATTAAACTCCGAAGGTTTGGATCGATACGGGAAGTCTACCACATTTTTTTCCTCCGCACAAGCACGAAAACCGGGCGCGGGCGGCGCTTAAAAAATCAGCTTGAAAAAGGAGAAAAACCGTGTTAGAATAGACTCGGACCAAAAAAGAATATCGGTCATCGGAGGACAGTACGCCGTAGCGTAGGGGATCGTAAGGCTAAATGCTTTGCAGGCCGCCTGTCGGATAAGATGCCGGGTGAGCTCGGAACAATCGGCTTAAAAAGCCTGTTGCTGCCGGGTTATTTTGTTTTAAGGAGGAAGAAAACATGGGCGTTATCACGCTTACGCCGCTCACCGAAGACGACAGGGAGCAGTTCATTCTCGACAATCAGTACGCTTTCCGCTTCGGAGCGATGGAGGAGTTCGGCAAAAGGGACGACCACTTCGAGGAGGAGGGAGAGATAATCTCCCGCAAAACTATCGAGGAGAGCATAGACAACGGAGAAGCGTACCGCATAAGGGACGACGGCAGGATCGTCGGCGGGCTCGTTTTGATGATAGACGCGGAGACAAAGCATAACCATCTGGATCTTCTGTTCGTCGATCCGGCCGCGCACAGCAGGGGCATAGGTTACGCGGCGTGGCAGGAGGTCGAAAAGCTCCATCCCGAGACGGAGGCGTGGGAGACCTGCACGCCCTATTTCGAGACGAGGAACATTCATTTCTACGTAAATAAACTGGGTTTCCATATCGTCGAGTTCTTTAACCGCAGGCATCCCGATCCTCACGATCCCGAGACCGGAGAGGAAAACGATTATTCGTCGGACGAAGGATCCGACGGCATGTTTCGCTTTGAAAAGCGTATGAAGCCGTAACCTCAAAACGTATCCCGAATACAAAAAGCGCCGCTTTCGCGGCGCTTTTATTGAACTTTATGCGCGTTAAGCCCGAGGCGGGCGAAGCACGAGCACCTGGTTGGGATATCCGAACTCCTCGGTAAGCTCGCCCTCGGTAAAGCCGAAGCTAAAGTAGAGCGCGCGCGGGGCGGCGCCCTTCTCGTCGTCCGCGCGGAAGGTCGAGACCGTGATATCGCGGCTCCTGTCAAGCTCGTCGAGAGCTCTTTTCACAAGTATCGTCCCCGCGCCCTGTCTGCGGAATTCGGGATCGACCGCGAGGAAGCAGAGCTTATTCCTTGCGCGTGAGAACAGGAGCACGCCGACGATGCTGCCGCCGCTCTTTACGCAAAGAGCGCCGTTCTTGTTCATGAAGCCGAGCACGGTCTTTTCGTGCTCAAGTATGCTCTCCCCGGCCTCAAGTCCCGGGAACTCCGGGCTGACCTTCTTTACGAGCCGCATCCACGGCACGATGTCCGCGGGTTTTCCGAACGATATCTCCATCGCTTTTTCAGCACCCTTTTCCGTCGATGCCGCAGGCGGGCCCGTTCTCCTTATAGACGACGGGCAGACCGCGCTTTGCAAGATACCCCTCCCAGTCGAGCGTCACCGCGCCGTCCTCCGTGAATATCGCGGGGATGCCGACGGCGCCAATTGCCTTCGCTGGCGCGAACTCGCTCCTTGCGTCCCTTTCTGCAAGGAACGCCTTCAGGTTCCTCATGGACGCGGTGACGTCGACGTATTCATACTCAACGCCGTTCGCGTCGAAATTGACTCTCAGCTCCCTGCAGTCGGGGCAGAGCGGACTTCCGTAGACCTTAAGCATGTAAAGCTCCTTTCGGTTATCAACCTTTTTTATGATCCCGCCGTCACCGTTTGGGCGGGGGAAGTTCGTCAAGCATTGCGTTAAGAAGCTCTTTAAGGAACGCCCTGTCGTCCATCCTCTCGACGGGGAGCATAGGCTTCGCGCCGGGATACGGCGCTTCGGGACGCGCTTCGGGCATGAGCCGCTTCGCGGAGCTTACAGGTTTCACAAGAAGCCTGTCGTCATATATGCCGCCGAAGATCCTGCCCTTATAATAGAGAATGTATTCGCCCATCATCTTCCGGTACGTGACGCCGTCAAGCGACGAAAGCTGATCGAGAACGTGATCAAGATACTCCCTGCTCGAAGCCATCTGTTTCTCCTTTCAGAATTACGGCACGGCTATTCGTTCTGGTTTTCGAAAAGCCTTCTGTGCCTGTTGAAAAAATCGAAGTAGATCCTTGTGTTTTCAAGCTCCCACCAGTTCTTTACCGAAACGGGGCGGGAGTCGAGGTCGTATATGCGCGCGCCGCCGAGCGAGAGCAGGAACGGCGAATGCGTTGCGATGATGAGCTGACAGCCGCAGTAGCGGGCGAGCTGCTCAAGCCGCTCCGCAAGCTCGAGCTGCATGCCGGGAGCCATACTGTTCTCGGGCTCGTCAAGGCAGTAAAGCGTATCGTTCTTCAGCTTTTCCTCAAAATAGTTGAGCGCGGTCTCGCCGTTGGAGTATAATCGCGCCTCCGTGCCGACGTTCCTTCTTAAAAACTTCCGCCTTGAAAGCGTTTTCGATCTCGACTGCACCTGCAGCCTCACCGCCTCGTAGTCCTCAATGCCGGAAAGCCGAATGGTGTCGCCGAATTTAAGGGCGGCGTAGTCCGCTTTCCCGCGCTCGACGGCCTCGCCGATCTCGGCGTTGTTGGTCCTCACCGCCAGCATGTAGTCGAAGATATCGTCGCTCGTGATTATCCTGCTGCCGTTCGGCACCCTGTACGTGCTGCCCTCGTCGTCGCAGCCCATGGAGTACCCGCAGTTTTCGGCGTAGACGTCGAAAAGCTCGCCGGAATTGGGGGGAGAGCTACGTAAAAGCTCCAGCCGCTTGGAGATAAGATTCAGAAGCGTGCTCTTGCCCGAGCCGTTTCCGCCGTAGAATATCGTGATCCTCGAAAATCTTATGTCGTATAGCTCCATACCGCCGAATATGCAGCAGGGGTAATAGTTGTCGATATAGCCGAAATCGCCGCCGTTTTCCCGCATGCGGTCCGTTACCATGCGATCTTCCTGCTCGACCGGCAGCGTGAATGATTCAAGATATACGGGCATAGCGTATTCCTCCCGCGCTTATTCTCCTATATGATAGCATATTTTCAGCGCCGGTTAAATACCCGATCCCAACTTGTCGGACACTCTTTTCAGCTATAGCGCGGGCAAAAGAAAAGCGTCCCCTCGCTGAGATACGCATAAGGAAACAATAGGACACTCCTTTACAATAATAGTATCAACAGTAATAAAAAAACAGAGCGAAGACGTCGTGTCTCTGCTCCGTGTTTGTTTGTGCAATTACGGCGGATATGTCTCGCAGGAGGTTCGATAACGGTCGCGGAGCGATTTCAAACATCCGGTGAATGTTTGAAAAGGTATCGAACGGGCGGCAGGGCCCGCCCCGTGCTGAACGCAGCTCTTACCGCGGATATGTCTCGCAGGAGCATCCGAACTTTCTTGGCTCATCGCGTTCTGCGGCTATCGGGGCGCGTACGCGCTGGCCCGCGCGGCTCGCTCAGCTCGCACGGGACTTCCTTACCAGGAAGCCCCGTTGCGGAGACGCGGTCAGGAACCGGTCACGGATTGCACCTTTGGCACGGATGATAGCCCATATCAATTGCCTCATCCCTGGTTCCTGTAAAGCAGATCTTGTTTGACTCCCTCATCTGTCCGACGCTGGAGCACCAGGGATAATGGAAAATGTGCGAGTTTTTATTAAGGATGTAAGTGACTTCGTCCTCTCCCGGCGAAGTCGTCGGATCCGTTTCGGTGCCGGACCTTGTGCCGACCGTATCAGCGTCCCGGTTCCTCTCCACCGAGAACTCAACGGTTCGGCCGTTGCTTAAGCAGGTGATATTCCCCTGCAGATCCGTTCTGAATACTTCGACGTCGGCGTCCCTTAGTTTCGTCAGCACGTCCTCGGTCGGATGTCCGTATGGATTGCTTCCCACCGAGATCACGGCGAAGTCCGGAGAAACCTCTCTCAAGAAAGGATACGACGTTGAGTTCCTGCTTCCGTGATGTCCGACTTTTAAGACGGTGCTTTTTAGCGTGCATCCGCTGTCGAGCAGATCCTGCTCTTCCTCGCGCTGCATATCTCCGGTGAACAGGAACGAGGTTTCGTTATATTCGGCGCGAAGGACCAGCGAGTTGTTGTTGTCCTCATCGGAGCGGTTGATCGGCCCCAGGATCTGTATTTTCACGGGACCGAGATCGAGGACATCTCCTTTAGAGGGAACGATTATGGAATTGCCCTGCTTTTCGACGTACTTCTTGAAGCTCGAGAAGGCTTTTGTATCGCCGCTGTCAACGGAACAGTAGACCTTGCCCGCGGTGGCATAGTTTAACGCGCCCGCAAGCCCGCCGATATGATCTTCGTCGGAGTGCGTCGCAAAAACATAGTCCAAATGATCGAGGGACCGATTCTTAAGATATGAGTAAATGAAGGAGGACTTGCCGGCAGAGCCTCCGTCGATAAGCGCCGCGTGCCCGTCGCAAATCAGTAACGCGGCGTCGCCTTCTCCGACGTCAAGAAACACGATCTCAAGGATCGGTCCGGCTTCGGGTTCAACGGTCGAGGTGGGATCGGGAGCCGATGTATTTAAGGAGGAAGGCGAAGGGGCGATCGGGTCGTGACCGGAAGGCTCGGAACTGCTTCCGGCGCTTTGCGGAATTGAGGTCGGATCCGATGAAGCCGTTCCCGAATTGGCAGAACAGCCGTCCGCGGGCATTCCTGCAGCACACGACGAAACAAGAACCAGCGCCGCTAACGCGATCAGCAGGACGGTGATCAAAGGCCGTTTCTTCCGCATATAATATCTCCTCCGTAAAACTCGCCGGGATATCCGAAAATATGACTGTTCCGAACGATCGAAAGTTTCGTTTTCCCGGGGAAACAAGTATAACACGGCGGACGGAGAATGGCAAGGGAAAAACAATAAATATTACGATTTATTAATGAAATTGCTGCACGGTCTCACTCGCGACCGCGTTCAGCTTCTTCTCGACCGCGTTAAGCGTAATGAAAAATCTGCGCGTGGCGATCATCGGCCCGAAGCACAGGCAGCCGAGCATGTTCCACCAGAACATGTGCTTAAAAGACGTGTGCGGCCCCTCAATGCCGAGAGCCTCGGCTTTTTCCTTAAGCTCCTCCGAGATCCTCGCCATCCAGACGAGGGTGTAGATGAACAGGGTGGGGACGCCCAGAAGGTAGGCCTGCCAGTACGGGCGGACCTTATGCCCCAGCACGTCTTCAAGCTCGTCCTGCAGACCGCCGAACGGCATATAGAAAAGGAAAAACAGCCCGGCCGTGAAGAAGTCTATAAAGCCGAGCCAGAAGCCCCTCCTGCCCGTATGCCTGAACCTCATCTGTCCTCCTCCCGAAGCGGCCGGCGGTTTATCTCCGCCCAGTCTTCCTTCGTCATAAGGTTGACGTGCCCCTTACGGATTTCGCCCATGAGCGGAACGGGAACGTCGTCCGTCGTCCATTGATACTTAAATCCGAGCTTTTCCTGCACACGCTTCGATTTCGCGTTGCCGTGGTAATAGCCGCACCAGACGCGTTCGAGCTTAAGATCCTCAAAGGCGTGACGAAGCACTTCCCTCGCCGCCTCCGGAACGATGCCTCGTCCCCAGCAGGGAACGCCGAGCCAGTAACCGAGCTCCGCCTCGTCGTCCTTCGAGGCGAGATCGTTGTGGTTAAGACCTATGCAGCCGACGGGGAGGCCCGTCTCCTTAAGCACTATAGCGTAGGTCTCGGGCACGGCAAGCACGTCCCTTATGATCCCGCGGGTGTATTCCACGTCCGTATGCGGCGGCCAGCCGCAGATCGGACCGACGAGCGGATCCTTCGCGTATTTAAAACATTCCTCCGCGTCCGATTCCTTCCACCCGCGGAGAATAAGTCTCTCCGTTTTCAGGACCGTATCGAAACCGTTGCTTTTTTCGCTCATTTTTACCTCGTTTTCGCGGCGCGTGCCGTCACTTTTTTCTTAAAATATCGAGGGTGTGATGCGACGCCCCGATCAGATCCTGCCTTTCGCAGACCGTGAAATGGTATTCCATCCACTTATTAAAGGTCGCCCTGTCCATGCCGTCGATCAGTTCCTTTAAATAATTGGTCGCGCCGTCCGTCGCCACGAGCTTGAGCCTCTCCACGGGGAACTCGGCGTCGAGCGAAGCGATCTCCTCGGTCCTCACGAGCTCGAAAAGATCCTTCGGCTCGCTTATGCAGTGCCAGTCGGGCGTGAGCATATTCTTTTCCGTGACCTCGATTAAGTGGTTCAAGCCGAAAACGTACGATATCACCGTAGGCTCGTTCATGCAGTAGGCGACGAGTATGCGCCCGCCGGGCTTCGTCACGCGGACGGCCTCCGAAAGCGCCTTCAGCTTGTCCTCCCGCGTGTACAGGTGATACATCGGCCCGAGCAGCATGGTCAGATCGAACGACGCGTCAGGGAGAACGGAAAGATCGAGGGCGTTCCCCTTATAAACTTCGATCGGCTCCGAGCCGTCAAGCTTGCTTTTCAAAACCTCAATGTTGTGGTCGATCAGCTCGACTGCCGTAACGCGAAGGCCGCGCTTCGCGAGCGTCACGCTGTACCGCCCCGTACCCGCGCCGATCTCGAGGATGCTTGGAGCGTCGATGCCCGAAAGGCACTCCTCAACGTATTTCATGGTCGTCAGGTACTCCACCTGTCCGTGCTGAGAAAGAAGGCGGCGCTCTTCGTCGTAGCTTAAATAGTATTCTTCGAGATAGCTCATTTTCTCCTCCGTTGCCGCGGGATCTGCGAATCGATTTTACCATAACCGCGTTGATCTTTCAACACGGTCCGGGCTTTAAAGAGGGGAAAAAGTATTGACGCTCACGCGCTTTTCGTGTAAGATGTCTTCGGTAATAACAATAAAAGGACGCGGCGAAATGATCGGCGGACGTGAAAAAACGAATATGACAAGGAAACTCGCGGTACTCCTTCTGACCGCTTTTCTTTTCTGTGTCCCGACGGGATGCGGTACGGGGGAACCCGCTTTTCTATCCCGAAACCGTACAAAGCATGATGACGCTAATTATCCGCTTCCCGCGGGGAGAAGCTAAAAAACAGTATTTTAAGGAGAGAACGAAATGATCCGTCTTGAAAAGGTCACCCCGGACAACTGGAGGAGCGGTCTTTGCGTCCGCGAGGATCAGCGTGAATTCGTCGCGGACAGCGCGGGGATACTCGCACGCGCGTGGGCTTACAGGGAATATCGCAGCCGCGCGTTCATCATCTATAACGACGCTGCGCCCGTCGGCATGGCGATGTACCACGACGATCCCGAGGAGGAAGGCGCGCTCGTGTTCGATCAGTTCTTCATCGACGCGCGGTACCAGGGGCGGGGCTTCGGCCTCGAGGCCGCGCGGCTCATACTCAACATGATGGAGGAGGACGAAAGCCGCACGAAGGTGTACCTCTGCTATATCGACGGCGACGCCCCGGCGAAGAACCTCTATGAAAAGCTCGGCTTTCGCGAGAACGGCGAAGCCGATGAGGACGAGATAATAATGGAAAAGCCCCTGCGATAAACGCGCGGGGCTTTTTCTTATTCATTGGATCCCGTTACGGTAAAAACGGGGGAGTTATTCAAGCATAAGCACGAGCTCGATCTCGTCCTCGTCCTCGACTCCGGTCGCGCGGAAGCCCTTTTTCTCGTAAAGCTTTCTCGCGGCGGGGTTTTCTTTGCTGCAGGTCAGGGCGATTCTGTTCGAAGACCCGAAGGGCTTCGTCCTTATATAGTCGATCACGCGGTCGAGAGCGGCGCCGCCGTAACCGCGCCCCTGCATCGACTCGTCGATCATCATGTGCCATACGTCATACTCGGGGACGTCGCAGTCGTATATCACCATGACGTAGCCGACCATCTTCCCGTCCGAATAGATGCCGAACGGCTGACACTGCTCTCTGTAAACGTACGCCTGCGCGAGGCTGCGGATCGGATGGGACACGAAAGCCTCCTGCCCCGGCGCGAGTTTAAGATCAAAAGCGTCTAAAAAGTTATCCTCTGTAATTGCCTTGAGTTCTATCATAAATGCCTCCGCAAACGTTTTTCCGGAGTTCCGTAAAAAGGAGCCGTCAGAGCGATTTTTTAAAACAGATGATCCTGTTTTCTTCCCGAAAACCGACGCCAAGATGAAAATCCAATGACGCGGTGTTTTTTAGCTCGCAGTCGCTGGCGAATTCCGTACAGCCCTTTTCGCGCGCCCACTGCTCGCATTCCAACACGAGCTTTCTCGCAATTCCCCGGCGGCGGAAGCCCTCCTTGACGCCGACGCCTTCAAGGTAGCCGACGGGACTCGTTTCGCAGCCCTCCACGTAATCGCGGCGCCGACATATTCTCCGTTCTCCTCCTCGGCGAAAACGGCCGAGTCGTCCGAGTCTATGTACTCGTCGATGATGCTTATAAGCTCCTCGCGGGTGTTCCCCGGCCATACGATATCGACCAGTTCCGCGAGACGGCCAGACTCGCCCGGATTGATTCTCATAAACAGCCTCCCTGACTTTGCAAAAAAACAGAATCGGCATTGAACGCCCGGCGAAGCGCTTACGGGAAAATGCTTCCGACGCTCAAAAGGACTCTGACTACGCCGATGACGAACAGGTGCAAAGGATAGTAGACGTAGAACAGCCACTTCATGCCCTTCCAGTTTCCGCGCTCGCCGTTATACTGCTTAAGGATCGGCAGCGACAGAAGGGTGAACATCTGAAGCAGACCGTACCATTTATCGATGAAAATGAAGTAGACGGCCGCGTAGATCGCGGTCCAGACAAGGAGCGCGACGGACTGCTTTTTGAAATTACCGCGGTAAAGGTAAAGATATACGGGACACATCGCCGCGACGGACGACCAGTCCGACGGGAACGTGACGGCGCATATCAATACCGTCAGCGCGATCTTTCCCCATTGCGGCAGGCGCTCCGTCGTGAAGATCACCATCAGTACCACAGACCAGGCAAGGGACCACATCACGCTCGTCATATTGAAGAACCCGTTCGGAATAAACGGTATTCCTCCCGCGAAGCAGTAAGCGAAATGCGAGATCACGGCAAAGACAAACAGCCTGGCGGCATACTTTTTTACGTTTCGGGTGTAATGAAAGCCCTCCGCGATAAAGAACCACATGATGGGTGCCGTCAGCCTGCCTATCACGTGCAGCAGCATAACCCACCATATCTTTTGAAGCCCGGGGAACAAAAGCCAGGTCACGTGATCGATCGTCATCGCGATAATGGCGATCAGCTTTATCTGATTGGAATTCAATCCCCTTTTTGCCGCCGCTTCCATTACGGTCACCTCTTAACGATACCGGTATTGCGGGATAAGTTTACCATAACGGAAGGGGATAATCAACGCCCGCCGCGGAATTTCGTACGAAGCCGAAGACCGCGCCGGGAGGAATTGCGAGAAAAATACGAGCAACTGTCGCGTTTATATGACAGTTGCTCGTTCGCCTCTTTCATTTTCCCGCCCTGCGTGCTATAATTGAATCCGTCAAAATTCGACGATCCGGAGGGGAACGGCTATGGCGGCCTCGAACTATCAGAAGATCAAGATGCTGAAGCTCATGGAGATGCTGCGCCGCTTTGCGGACGAGGAGCATCCCCTGACCACGGACCAGATCTGCTTAAGACTCGGCGAAATGGGCATCTCCTGCGACCGCCGGACGGTCGCGAAGGACATAGAGCTCTTCAACGATTTGGGCTATGAGGTGATGGACCGCATGGTCGGCCACAAGAAGGGCTATTACCTCGCAGACAGGAGCTTCTCCGCGTCGGAGCTCAAGATACTCATCGACGCCGTGCAGGCCGCCTCGTTCATAACCGAGAAGAAGTCCGACGAGCTCATAGGCAAGATCGCCTCCCTCGGCGGCGAATACCGCGCGGATATTCTTAAAACGAACCTCGTCAGATTCAATCCGTCCAAGCACACGAACGAACAGGTCTATTATGCCGTTCTGAATATCGAGACCGCGCTCCTTGAAAGGAAGAAGGTCTCGTTTTTCTATTACGATCTCAATGAAAACGGCGAGCGCGTGTACCGCAAGAACAAGCGCCGCTACGTCGCCGATCCCGTGTCGCTCGTCATGCACGAGGACAATTACTACCTGCTCGCGTACAGCGAAAAGTACCGCGGCCGCACGACCTACCGCATCGACCGCATGGATACCGTGAGCATCGAAAAGGCCGGTATCTGCGAGGAAGCGATCTGCATGCAGAGCTCCGTCGACGAGCACGTGAAGCAGGCGTTCCGCATGTACGGCGGCAGGACGGCGAAGGTCACCCTGCAGTTCGACCGCCCGCTCATAGGCTGTATCTACGACAAGTTCGGTGAGGATACGAAGATCGTTCCCTTCGACGGCGACCTTTTCCGCACGACCGTCAGCGTCCAGATCGCACCGACCTTCTTCGGCTGGGTGTTCCAGTTCATGGGAAAGATGGAGATAGTGGGGCCGAAGAGCGTATGCGACAAGTACCGGGAGCTGATCGACTGCGCTAGGCGCGAATGACCGCGCCGCCCGGAAAAACCGGACAAAAAAACCCGGAAAGCATTTGCTTTCCGGGTATTCTGTTCATTTACGCCATAAACGCTTCGATCGCGTCCGGATCCTTGATGATATCCTTCGACAGGACTTCGCACCCGTTCTCGGTAATCAGAAGATCGTCCTCGATGCGGATGCCGATCTCCTCCTCGTCGATGTAAAGTCCGGGCTCGTTGCTGATGACCCAGCCGGGCTTCAATACGTCGCCCACAAGGGAGATGTCGTGAACGTCGATGCCGATGGCGTGGCTCACACCGTGCATGTAGTACTTGCCCACCTCCGAGACGTCCGCGATCATGCCCATGGCGACCAGGCCCTCGCCGAGGACCTTGCGCGCGATATCGTTAAGATCCCTCGTGGTGACGCCCGGCTTCGCCGCCGCGGCGACCGCCTCGTTCGCCTTGAGGACCAGCTCGTAGAACTCGCGCTGCCTCGGGCTGAACTTTCCGTTCGCGGGATAAGTTCTCGTGATGTCGCTGCAGTAGTTTTCGTACTTTACGCCGAGATCCAGAAGTATCAGCGAGCCGTCCTTGACCTCGCAGTGGTTCGTGCCGTAGTGCATCATGCAGCCGTTGATGCCCGAGCCGGCGATCGTGGGGAACGACTGACGCTTCGCGCCGAGCCGCCTGCAGGTGTATTCGAAGTCCGCCTGCACCTCAAACTCCATCATGCCGGGCTTCAGGTTCTTCATCACAAATTCCAGGCCCTGCCTTGTGATATCCACCGCTTTGCGGATGCTTTCGACCTCGTCCGCGTCCTTCTGCTCCCTCAGGGGCACGCAGGCCGTATGCAGATCCTTAAGGACCGCCTGGGGATAAGCCTTCGCGAACCGTTCCGCCATAACGAGATTATAGTCGGGAAGATCGTTCATCCGGCAGCGGTACATGTCGAAGTACACCCGCTCGACGCGGAATCTGCCCATGAAGCTGCTTATCGCGCCTTCGATGCTGTCCGTATAGCGCACGTCCTCGATCGCAGAGATCTCCCGCACCTCCTCCTTGGTGGGCATCTTTCCCGTCCACCTCTCGGAGTGGGGATCCGGCTCCTCGATGAAAAGGACCTCCTGCGTCTTATCCGCCGACTTGTACGCGATGAACGCCGTGTTTTCCCGCTCAAGTCCCGTCAGATAGAAGTACTGGCTGTTGACCGCGAAATCGAAATAATCATCCTCGTTGGTGTGGATGGGGATGCCGGCATAGGCGATCACCAGGGTGTTCGCCTCTAAAGTACGATACAGTTTTTCTCTGTGCTCTTTAAATGACATAATATTTCCGACCTTTCTTTGATGCTTGGGTCATGTTTATGATGCCCGTCTGTCCCTCGTTCCCACACGGTTCAGATCAAACCGGTCTTTGGATCACCGGCCGGCCGATCCTGTGCCGCCGCGCGGAGAGCCGTTTTTCACGGCAGATCCAGTATAACACTACTGCCGTAAAAAGCAAGTAAGCAAATGAAAGACGCCGTCTTTTTTCATTAACTGTGCGTGATCATTTTGTTATCCTGAAAGTCAGCCCGTCATATTTCTGCCCGTTAACCTCCCGTTCGCCCGCTTCTCTGCCGCATTCGGCAAAACCGAGCTTTTCGGCACAGCGGATCATACGGACGTTGCCCGACCAGGTTTGTGTGTAAAGCTCGTCCACACCGTTCTCGAAGAAATAGTTCATAAAGGCGCGGAGGGTTTTTGTTCCGATGCCTTTACCGCACAGCTCCGGTTCGCAGATGTCAATGCCGACGGCATTATAAACAGCCTGACAGTCCTTGCTTTTTTGGACCCATTCGTAGTTTTCGTCAATGCAGTAGGAGCTGACCCAGCCGATGTGTCTGCCGTTCCATTCGATCTCAAACTTCCACCTTTGAGCGTCATCGGAAAGATCTTTCACAGATTCATAGTATTCCGTCCATTTTTTTCGCTCGGTTTCTTCGCAAGTATCCTCTTTTTCCCAGGGAGCGTCCCAGCTTTCCCAGTCCCGTTCCACCGTGAACCAACGCACATAGTCCTCGATGTCGGACTCGATCATATCGCGAAGAATAATGTTGTCTGACTCTATTATCATAATCTGTCCTCCGTCAGATCCCGATTTTCGGGATAAGTTTACCATACCCGCGGTCCCGAATCAACTGACACGCGGCGCGCGGAAAAGAAAAAGAGCCGCGTCGCGGCTCGATAAACGGGAAGTTGTCTATATGTCGGCACTGCCGGGGTCAAGATACTGTAATATCAGATCGGCGCTTTTTTCTGTTCCGCAGGATGAGTCCACCGTCAACTCATAATTATCCGGCTTTCCCCAGCGTTTTCCGGAAATATGCCTGTAATACGACGCCCTTGCTTTATCGGAGCGCCTTATATTCCTTTTGGCTTCACGCGGCGAATCGTTATATACCTCCATAACTCTTTTGATGCGATATCGCTTTGGAGCGTGTATGAATACGCGAACGACATTGTCGTGATCCTTCAACACGTGATCGGCGGCGCGTCCGACTATTACGCAGCTGCCGTGATCCGCGATCTTGCGGATCACGTCGTTCTGCGCTTTGATGGCGTAGCGTATCACATGTGAACTCAAATACAGGTCGCGCAATACGTCCGGCGCGTTTTTGTGGATATCGGAAATGAACTCCTTATCCAGCCCGCTCTCGTGTGCCGCCAGCGCGATCATTTCCTTGTAATAGAAAGGAATGCCGAGCTTTTCAGCCACAAGCTTTCCTATTTGTTTGCCGGAAGAGCCGTGTTCTCTCGCTATTGTTGTGATAACGCCGGGCTTTGAATCGAGCATGACTGGAGCGTTCTGCCCGTCCAAAAGCTTTTGCGGATCGGCTTTAACATAATCCGAATAAAGGAACCCGCGATAAAACAACGTTCCGACGCCGCTGGTCAGCAGTTCCATTACGGGGAAAGTCAACCAGAACCATTCCAGCCCGAAGCGCGAGAATAAAAAGCCGAGCGGAACGAACAGGACGACTGTGCGTATAACGGTAAGGAGCGAGCTTTTAAGGCTTGAGCCGATCGCCTGAAAGAATACAGGAAAGATCAGCGACGTCACCATCGGTATAAAGCTGACGCCGATAAAACGGAAGCCTATCCGTCCTATCTCTACAACGTTCGTATCCTACGTAAAAACGCTCAGCATCGGGACCGGTATGGAGACAAAACAAAGTGTTCCAACCGCCATAAGGCACATTCCGAAAATGATAGAGGACAAAAGCGTTTTTTTACAGCGGTCGATACTCCTTGCGGCGTAATTGTAGCTGATGATCGGAACGATACAGGTCTGCATCGCGCCGAGCGGGATAAAGAAGAACGTCTGCCATTTGTAATACAGGCCGAGCGCCGTTACCACACCGCCGTATTCGTCCGATTCGTTCCTTTTTCCCTCACCGAGCTTTGCGGCCATAACGGTATTGATGCCGACGCCGGTCCCGACTGCCAAGGCGATCATCAGAAGCTGTATAGGATAAATGATCGATAACGCCGTAAGCCCCGAATCGGAATATCTGCCGATAACAAACTGTCTATGATATTGTACAGTGCCTGTATAAGCTGCGCCAGCATAACGGGCGGCGCCAGCTTCAAAAGAAGCTTAAACGGCTTTTCCGTTTTGAAAGGTTCAGATGAATTCGTCACGCGCATATCGTTAAGAATCTCCGAGAAGTATTATTCCCGAAAAGCGGTAAGCTGTCGGGATTGGTTTTTCGCAAAGCATCCTGTATCGACCGATCGTCTCAGCCGAAATAGCGGCTCGTCAACGCGTCAAAATCGATCGTTTCATAACCGAGCATCGCTTCCGATCCGAAGTCGTAGTCCAAGGTCAGCGTCCCGCGAACGCGCTCATGCGTTTCGGGATCCGTCCATTCCGCAAACGCGCCGAGCATCAGGCGGCCGCCGCGGATAAAAGGGGTGGGCGGCAAATACCTCAGCTCCGGCCGGAACGGGAGCTGCCCATAAAGCTTCTCAGTAAACGACTCGTACTGTGTCCAGCTGCGGAACCCGACGCCGCGCAGGAACTCGGCGTGTTCGCTTAGAAGGTAATCCTCGCCCGCGACGCCGTTCATGGCTTTCAGTATGTACAGGAAGCCTTCGTCGGTCTGCCAACCGCCGCCGAGCTTGCTTTCGTATAAGTCGATCATCATGTCCTCCGGCACTATGTAGACCGAGGGCTCGCCGTGAGAAGCCGAGTTTGTCAGAAAGCTCAGCGTTTGGTTGGCGTTATAGAACTTTTCTTTAGAATAGCCCGCTGAAAGGAAAAGCTCCGCCAGCACCACGCCTGAATCCCGGCTGAAGAAAAGCTCTTTTATCTTTTCCTCGCCGAATATGTATTCGACTCCCGCGAGGAACTGGGCCGGAATGAAATACGCCCGCTCCGCTCCGGCAAAATACTTGGCGGTAAAATACTCCGCTCCGCCCTCGGTCACAGCGTCCGGTTCATAGCATGCCACGGCCTGCTCCCTCTCTTCCTCGGGCAGCTCCTCCAATTCAACCGTGCTGAGCCGCCGGCCGTTCAGCACGTAGATCGCGGGGGCGTCGTTGTTCACGTTGAAGTCCACGAAATGCATCAGCTCGTGGAACACGACCTCCGGAACGTGATAGGCGTCGTAGGAATCGATCTCGGTGTTTATATCCACCACGTTCTCCCCGGCGGTGTACATGCCCGCGATGCCGGGCTCCAGCGCGCACTCATTGAAGCTGAGGCCCGCGAGCATATCGAAAAAGTGATCGTGATCCATATAGGGCGAAGCGTCCGCGACGACGGGGAAAATCAGATACATGAATTCCTTGTATTTGCCGAGGGCGAAGTTGCCTTCGACGGTCTCGCTGAACCTCAGGAACAGTTCGTACTCGCCGTGCAGATCCTCTTCGGTCAGCCCGTGCTCCGAAGCCAACGCGACAGCCGCCGCCGGGATAGGATCCTCCGTCGGAGCGGGCGTATCTGTCGGCACAGGCGTCGGGGCTTCCGTCGGCTCCGCAGCAGGCGCCGTGGGTTGGACGGTTGCTTCCGGTGTATGAGCTGCGTCTGCGCCGCTTTCCGCGGGCTTATTTGAGCAGGACGAAAGCATCGGAAGAAGCATTAGTGTAGTCAGTATTGCGGCGATGATCCTTTTCATTTCAATAGTCTCTCTCAATAGTCTCTCTTTTCTGAATGAAAACGGGCTGTAGTCGGGATGAAGCTGCCCTGCGTGGGCTTAAGCCCGACAAACGGGCATTTGCCATGCCGTTATATCGCCCCGCAAACGACGTATTCGCGGCTGAATTCGTATCCGGGCTTTTCCGCAGACCGGAGCGACACCTTTTTCGCCGCGTCCCGTGCCCGATACAATCCTTCATCAAGACATTCGAGGATCAGCTTTGCGGCAACGGCAAAACCCGAAACATTTAGCAGTTTGAATTTCATCTGTGGATTTGCCATGCAATCGCTCTCCTTTTTGGGCAAACACAGACGGGAATAGTTTAGCATAAACCAATTTGCCGGTCAAGAAAAATGCGCAATCCTATCGTTGCGTTTTGTGACTGAATCGATGATCGGATCGATTAAAGTCCTATTGCCCTGTACCTTTTTGCTCATTCTTCTTGACGCAATAAAAGAACAAAAAGCACACCTGCTTTCGCTTTTGCTTGATTATTGCTTTTTTGCCTGTGTTTCGGCCTGAAAGCACAAAAACAACCTTTGTCGTGGTAGACAAAAGTTGTTTTCTTGATGTTATAAATGGGCAAAAAGTGCACTTTTCAAGGGTAAAAAGGCAAAAAGTACACCATTTCAAACGCATACGCGTCATGAAATCTCAGTCATACTGGATCTGCTGTTGAAATCTTCAATCACCTTGGTGATTGCCAAGGTAATCTCTTCGGAAACATAACCTATATTGATCTCGGATTCTATCGCCTTCGCAAAAGCAACTATTTCATAGCGGATCCCTTCACCCTCCAACTGATAGAAAAAACGTTTGTTATCTTCCTGATTTTCAAATCTGACTTCGAAATAGTCTGTTTTCCACCAAGGAGCAGGCACGTAGATGTATCCTTTTGTACCGGAAATAACAAGTTGACCCTCCGACTTTGCTCCTTGCGCAACTGTGACCGAAGCCAATCCCGAAGCATACACAAAATTAACTCTTGTAAATGCATCTGAGTTTATTTCTTTGTTAATAAACAAAGTCGCAAATGATTTGCTGCTGTATTGCGTACCAAGTATTTGGAACACAGGGAGCATTGCTACCGGAGCCCATCCGCACATACTGTTCCATTTTTCCGAGAGGTC
>JAILNX010000036.1 GCA_024691085.1 Clostridiales bacterium
TCTCGGCATACCGACGGCGATATCCTACGACGTCGTCAAGGTCGGCGAAAGCTACGGCTCGGTATTCGAGCTTCTGAACGCAAACTCGTTTTCAAAGATACTTGCGACCGAGCCTGATAAGTTCGACTGGTGCGTTAAAGAGTTCGCGGATATGCTCAAAAGGATCCATGGGACCGTCGTTCCCGAGGGCAAACTTCCGAACGTCAAGGACGAAGTAAGGGGCTGGGCACGCTTCATGCAGGACTGGCTGCCGGAGGAGACGTATGCAAAGCTCACCTCCCTTATTGAGGCCGTGCCGGAGAGCGACCATATGATACACGGGGACTATCACCCGAAGAACATCATGCTTCAGGACGGCGAGGTGCTGGTCATCGACATGGACACCCTCTCCGTCGGCGATCCCATATTCGAGCTGTGCTCCGTATTTAACGCCTTCCTCGGCTTCTCCGAATATGATCACAACGTGGTGAAGGAGTTCCAGGGCTTCGACCATGAGCTTAGTGAACGCTTCTATTATGCCGCGCTCTCCCGATACCTCGGGACGACCTCGAAAACAAAGCTTCGCGAGGTCACGGACAAGGCGCGGATCCCCGGTTACGCCCACCTTATCGGCTGGAAGATACGCCACGGCGCGCTTGAAACGGAAAAGGGCCGTGAAGAGGTGGCCTTCTGGAAAGAGCAGCTTGTCAGCCTGCTGAACACTGCGGATACGCTCGTATTCAAACCAAACGAGCTTGAGATTGACGCGGATAATGCTAACCTTCCCGAGTTGCTTTCCTTCATCGAAGAGCACGTTGAGCCTCTTGGCCTATCAGAAAAGGGAAAGATGCAGCTCGATCTCGCCGCGGAGGAGATATTCGTCAATATCGCAAACTACGCCTACGCGCCGGAGCACGGCAGGGCAAGGATCCTCGTCGAAACGGACGAAACCGTGAACGAAGCCGTGATAACCTTCTCGGATGAGGGCAGGCCCTTCGATCCGACAAAGAAGGCAGATCCCTCCGTCTCGCTTTCTGCGGACGAAAGGACGCCCGGCGGCCTCGGTATTTTCCTCACTAAGAAGCTGATGGACGGTTTCTCCTATGAATACCGCGATGGGAAAAACATACTGAAACTGATCAAGAAAGCGTAAGGTTTGATAACATGAAGGTTCGATTCGATACGCTCGATAAAAAGCCCAAACTTTTCGACGTGCTGATCGTATTCGCCATCACTCTGGCGGCGGTCGTAATACTTTCCGCGACCTGGGGCAAACGGTACACGCTCGTTTCCGCGCTTATCGTCGACGCGTTTTTGCTTTACGCGATAGCAAGGCTTTCCGTCGCGTTCATAGGCCAGTTGCGCTACAACCCCTATTCATACAACACGATCTATTACTCGGGCTTTGCACTGTTTCTGATCACGGTGCTTATCGCCAACGTAGTGCTCACAGTCGGCATGATAAAGTCTCCGGAGCTGTATTCGAACGGAGCATATCTCATCCACACGCTTTTGGGCTCTGCAAGGAACTACATGCTCCTTTCCGCACCGTTCATACTCGTGTTCTCCATCGCGCTCTGCGTATCGAACATTTCGCTTATAAGGCACGAGCGGTTCCGCTTCGTGAACGTGCTTGGTATAATACTCGCTTTCCTTCTCATTGCGGGCGAGGTCTTACTGTTCACTTATGATATGTACGCTTCGGGAAGCCAGAAAGAGGTCATGCTGCACGACCTCTTTGTCAATCTCTTCGCCGCCGTGTATCTCTATTTCGAGTGCATGATCATCGGCGCTATAATAGCAAATATCATCGTCGTCAAATACGAGCCCGATAAGGACAAGGATTTCCTAATCATACTCGGCTGCGGCCTAAGGAAGGACGGCACGCCCACGCCGCTGCTTCGCGGCAGGTGTGACCGCGCGCTCGCCTTTTATGAAAAGCAGAAGGCGGAGACCGGAAAGGAGCTTTTCTTTGTGACCTCCGGCGGACAGGGACCGGGCGAAGCCAATTCAGAAAGCCTTGCCATGAAAAACTATCTTCTTGAAAAAGGCATTCCCGAGGAGCGCGTAATCGAGGAGGATAAATCGACCGATACCTTAGAGAATATGAAGTTCTCCAAGGCAAAGATACTGGAGCGCGGCGAAAACGCCAAGATAGTTTACGCGACCACCAACTATCACGTCTTCCGCAGCGGCCTTCTTGCACGCAGAGTCAAGATGCGGGCGCAGGGCATGGGAGCCAAAACCAAATGGTATTTCTGGCCGAACGCCGCCGTGCGTGAATTCGTCGGTCTCCTCACCGCACACCGCCTCAAGCAGGCGTTGATCTTAGGGGGCATAATCGTGTTTTACGTCGGGCTGACGCTCGTCGCCTACCTGACTGTCTTCTGATGAACGGAGCAAACTCATGAAAGAGATACCCATAACCGAAATCGGCCCGATCGCGATAGGACAGGCGGAAAACAGGGAAGCCGGCACGGGCTGCACCGTGTTCATATGCAGGGACGGGATGCGCGCTGGTCTTGACGTTCGCGGAGGCGGCCCCGCCTCGCGCGAGAGCCAGCTTTTGAATCCGCTGACCGCCGCGCAGAAGATCCACGGCATAGTGCTTGCAGGCGGGAGCGCCTTCGGCCTCTCGGCGGCAGGCGGCGTGATGCGTTATTTGGAGGAGCAAGGCATTGGCTTCGACGTCGGCGTCACAAAGGTCCCGCTCGTAGCGCAGTCGGACATATTCGATCTGACGGTCGGCGATCCCTCCGTTCGCCCGGATGAGGCTATGGGCTATGAGGCGGCGAGGCTCGCCATGGAAGCCCCGAACTATAAGGATGGCAATTACGGCGCGGGCTGCGGCGCGACCGTTGGCAAGCTCTGCGGCATGGAACGGGCCATGAAGACGGGCGTCGGAAGCTACGCCGTTGAGATCGGCGAATTGAAAATAGGAGCGGTAACGGTGCTCAACGCGCTTGGCGACGTTTTCGACTGGAAAAACGGAGAGCGTATCGCCGGTATGCTGACCGAGGACCGGAAGGCGTTTGCCGATTCTCCCGAAGAGATGAGAAAGAGTATTGAGGACGCCGGGAACCTTTTTGCCCGGAACACCACGCTCTCGGTGATAATCATCAACGCGAGATTCCACAAAGGGTCCCTTTGCAAGATCGCGGGAATGGGGCATGACGGGTACGCAAGGTCCATCCGCCCCGTGCACACTTCCTTTGACGGTGACAGCATCTACGCGGTTTCCATAGGTGAAGTGGAGGCCGACCGCGAGGTCGTGGGTCTGCTTGCGGCCGAGGTCGTCAGCGAGGCTATAATCCGCGCCGTCCGGAACGCTGAGAGCGCATACGGGTTCCCCGCGGCACGGGATATTTCAAATCAACGATAGTTTTTTAGAGGGATCATGAGTACAGTTTTTGAAAAAGCGACGATGGATCCATCGGGATTCGTGCTGTTGTCGGATTATGTTCCGGGCATCATCCAGGAGATACGCTATTTCTCCACCTACAATTTCATCGGCGAACGCATCGACGGCTACGAGGAGCCCTGCGCCCTGCTCACCAAGGAAGCGGCGCGTGCGCTCAAGTCGGTCGCCAATGAGATGGCTGTCCGCGGGCTGCGCCTCAAGATATTCGACGCTTACCGCCCCGCGTGCGCGGTCAAGCATTTCGTGCTCTGGGGCATAGAGGACCAGGATGTCCGAATGAAGCCGTATTTCTATCCCGATCTTGAAAAGCAGGAACTCTTCATTCAGGGCTATATCGCCAAGCTTTCGAGCCATTCGCGCGGGAGCACCGTCGATCTGACGCTCCTCGATATGCAGACCGGCCGCGAGCTCGATATGGGCAGCCCGTTCGATTTCTTCGGCGAGATATCGCATCCCGATTACAGAGGCATAACGGACGAGCAGTTCGCGAGCCGCATGATCCTGCAAAGGGTGATGGTCCGAAACGGCTTTAGACCTTTGGATTGCGAATGGTGGCATTTCACGCTCGAGAACGAGCCGTACCCGAACACGTATTTCGAGTTCCCGAATTCATCTGATTATCTGAGGCGGTAAAGAAAGCGTTATGGAAAACGAGAATCTCGATACCGTGCGGGACGCGCTCCTTCGTAAGCCGTATCAGATCATAGACATACTGCCTGCGCGCACGCCCGCAAGGTTCGCTGCGGCTTATTCCGCGCTGGAAAAGTATTGCTTCCGCGATCCCAAGGCGGATATGCCATACACGCGGTTTCTGAACCTGATCGTCAAGCTCGGCTGTTACTGCGATATCGCGGTGTGCCGTGCTGATGATGAAGAATGGCTGTGTTCGCCGGAGCCCGAATATCTTTCAAATGCGCTTCGGGAGCTTGCCGAGACCCGCAGGGGAGGCCTGCATTTCATGATCAATGGAGGGAAGCTTCTCATTACGCTCGACGCGGACGATCTCTATATGACTATGTACGGTTCGTCCCTCTGCCTGATAAGAAGAATAAAACAACTCGCAAGTTCGGAAGGCTTATTCGTTTGGAAAAGCAAGAAATTATAACGATATAATGGACGCAAAAACGGTAAAAGGGTCCTTGAACTGATGTTCGCAGCTTGTATGATGACAAGGCTGCTCACCGGCTGCGGCAAAAATAACAAGCCGCATACAATATCAGGCAAACAAAAAGCACCGCAAATACGGTGCTTTAGTTATCCCTGCTTGAGCGGTCAAACCGCAGATCACTGCTCCCGGCGAAATCTTCGGTCGGTCTCTTCTTCGCATTCCCGCAGTATTACCTCGACCGGGACGCCTTCAATATCGAGACCGACGGCCTTGATCAGCTCAACGTCATTAATGCCGTAGAAGGTCTGCGCAAGCGCCTTGACGTATCCGAAGCCGTATTCCTCCGGGAAAAAGTCTCCTCCGGCCGTCGTGACGTAGTACAGCTTCTTCGCCCGGCACATTCCCTGCGGCACCCCGTCTGGTGTGTATCGGAAGGTTATACCAACCACGTTTATCTGCTCAAGATAGCTCTTCAAGGCGGCCGGAAACGACAGGTCCCAGAATGGCGCTGCGATAACGATCGTGTCCGCCTTCGCAAACTGCCTCGCATAGCCGAACATCGGATCCGAAAATGCACCTTCCCACAAAAGGCGATCCCTCTTTTGAAGGAAAGCCTCATCGACCGCCGGAAAATCGCACTTCTCAAGGATTACCTGTTCGTGATCGCCGCCCAGCGCATCGAGAAGGCGGAGAGCGAGACGCCTCGTCCTGGAGGCTTCACGAACGCAGGCGTCAATAAACAGTATCATTTGCTCAGCTCCTTTGGCTCGTTTTATTTCCCGAGTCTTGCTGCAAGCGCATCAAGCTGTTTCCGACTGAGCCCGATCGAAAGCAGATACTCGGATACCTTTTCTTTCAGGTCCGCGGCTTCAAGCTCTTCAGTCCCGAACAGAGCGCAAAGCGTCTTAACAAGGTTGTTCCGGAGGATGATCGCATACGTCGCGTCAGCGGGCCCGATGTGATAAAAATTGCGGTAAGTGAGCATATAATCCGCCGCGACCTCGTCATAGGATGCGCCAACAAAGCATTAGAGGATCGCGCAAAGGATACCGGTGCGGTCCTTGCCCTCCTTGCAGTGAACGAGATACGGGCCGTCGTTTCCGATGATAAACAGCACGCACTCCCGGACCTTTTCGCCGAACTCCGCCGAAGCGAAATCATAGCCCATTTCAACGCTGATGATCGAACAGCCGCTGTAATAGCTTCCGGGAAAAGCATCAAACTCATTCATCCCATCAGCCGAATCGCCGAGATTCATCACCGATCGGATCCCTGCTTTTTCCATCGCCTGCATGACGAATCCGTTCCTGCCAAGATCCGGATCGATCGGCGAGCAGCTGCGATAGAGAACGTTTTCCCCCATGCCGGAGACCGTGACCGCTCTGAAATTGGCAAAGTGCTCGTCGGAAAGACCGGCATAATCCGCACGCTCGTTCGTTCTCTCGAGGTTGCGGGCTTTATATTCGTCGAGATAGCCCTGCTTTTCTTTCAACACAAGACTGACCTCTGTGATGAATTGATCCCATTCGTAGCCGGGATCCTCTTCGATCTTCCTCTTTTCACCGATCCCCGTTTCCTGAGCGAACGATCCCATATTGATCGCGAGGGCGATCTCGTTATCCTCAGTATCGAACCGACAGATCATTTTCCCGACGTCGACGTCGGTGTAGGACGTCCCGACGGGAAGCTCGTATTCCCGATCCGCTATTTTCACGGTTATAATATCGCCGATCTCAATGCCGGTTGCCTTCAGCTCGTCGAACGTCGTGTCCGATATCACGTTTCCGGACATCTTGTTCTTCGCGATCTCCACGGTAAATGGTTTGGAAGCGCTGCTGCAGCCCGAGAGCAAAAGCAGCACGGACAGGACGGCAAGCAGGATGCAGACGGTCTGTTTGACAGTTATCACAGCGAAACAACTCCGCTCATTTTTACTGACGTTATTATACCATTTTCAGTGCTTCCGCACAAGAGCGCTCAGGGCGGGTTTTGCTGCAACGATAATAACATCAGAGTCTTTCCCGCTCCTGCGGCATGGGGTCAGAGGATTAAGTCCTTGCAAGCGGCCTCTGGGTATAAAAAGGCGATGCTTGCAGGGACATTAACCCGTAGGTTTTTCAGATGGCCCGCAGAGCGCAAAGCACTTTTGATGGACTTGATCCGTCAAGAGTGCTTTTGCGTTACTTTCACAGAAAGTAACAAAGGCATTAACCGAATTGCAGAGTGGTTTTATTGTAGCCTTATCAGCACCCGTACTCGTAATAATCTGGAACAGCCATGCTTTTGAGGAATTTGTTGTTTGCCGTTATCTTCACCCCTTTCGCATAGGTTTTCGGCTGACATTATACCGCTTTGGTCCGGAACTGCAATACAAAAAATGGTACTAGATCACCGCCCGGACAAATATATCCGGAGGTCAATCTTGATCCTTCTTTCCGAACCTTTTTCTTGCTTCTTCCTTGCATGTGATGTATGCCTTCATGAAGGCTTCGAAGAAAGCATCCTTCTGCTCCTGAGAAAGGTCGCCGCCGGCAAACAGCGCTGTGTTAGCGGATAGAAGATCATCCATATCCCTGACGCCGGATGCTCCGTAACGCTCCCGCGCGTCGGTCATGGGAACGATCTCGGTCATGATCGGAGCGGGCATGTTCGTCGGCCAGGCGCTGTTCATCGTGCTTCAGCACTACGTTTCGATGGATCTTCTGTTCATGTTCATCTGCGTGCCATTCATGGCGCTGTCGCTGCTGGTTTTGATGCTCAAGGTCAAGGATACCAAGAACGTCGACCTCGACAGCATCACCGCGGACACCTACAAGTGAGACCGACTCATTATGACCTGTGGGCATTGTTCCCGGGAAAAACATGATACAAAAAAGCAGCCGATAGGCTGCTTTTTTCGGGTGAAGGGGAAT
>JAILNX010000004.1 GCA_024691085.1 Clostridiales bacterium
TGCCGAGAGCAGAGTTCGACGCGAAGCTTCGTGAAAACCCACTCAACGATGGGCTGATCGATAACGGCGAACCCAAGGAAGAGCCGTCAACACCTGAGACTCAGCCTGTTGAAGAAAAACCCATCTCCGAAACCGTCCATATCGGCGATACCATTGAGCATGAAGGCCGCAGCTATGTGGTCGAAAACATCGGCAACATATCCCGCTACGTTTCAATGCGGGACGTCACCTTCGCCCACGACAACGGTTTCCCGATAAGCCGTGTTGAAAAGCTCGAAACGGTCGAAGGCTGGCTGGAAGAGGAGAAAACGGACCTTACGCCCGCATGGGAAAAGACCAAGCCCGAGGATATGCCGATAGTGCCCTCCCCCACGGGGAAGAAGCATGATTTCCGAATAACGGATATGGAGCTCGGGTACGGCGGTCCCAAAGCCAAGTTCCGTATGAATACCGACGCAATCCGACTTCTCAAACAGCTCGAAGCCGAAAACCGGTTAGCTCTGTCCGAGGAGCAGGAAGTTCTGTCGAAATACGTCGGTTGGGGCGCTCTGCCAATGGCGTTCGACGAAGCGAACGAACAGTGGAAAGCGGAATATGAAGAACTGATCGGGCTCCTCACTCCCGAGGAATATGACGCCGCAAGAGCTTCAACCCTCAACGCGCATTACACGAGCCCGGTCGTAATACAGGCTATGTACTCCGCGCTCGAAAGCTTCGGCTTCAGGACGGGCAACATTTTGGAGCCCGCCTGCGGCATCGGCAACTTCTTCGGGATGCTGCCGGATGAGATGCGCGGTTCAAAACTCTACGGCGTCGAGCTCGATCCCGTCACGGGACGCATTGCCCGTCAGCTGTATCAAACGGCGAATATCGCCATACAAGGCTTTGAGGACACGAACCTCCCCGACAGCTTCTTCGACGTCGCGATAGGCAACGTGCCCTTCGGCGATTACTCCGTCAGCGATCGTAAGTACGATAAGGAGCATATGCTTATCCACGATTACTTTATCGCCAAATCGCTCGACAAGGTCAGACCCGGCGGCATAGTCGCCTTTATCACTTCATCGGGAACTCTCGATAAGCAAAACCCCGCCGCAAGACGGTTCATAGCGAAAAGAGCCGAGCTGGTCGGAGCTATCCGATTGCCGAACAATGCCTTCCAAAAGAACGCCGGTACCTCCGTTGTAACGGATATCCTGTTCCTTCAGAAGCGCGATCGTCCTATCGAGGTCGAGCCCGAATGGGTACACCTCGGAAAGACGGATGAAGGATACACGATAAACCAATACTTTATCGACAATCCGCAGATGATTTTGGGAACGCTGACCACCGAATCCACTCAGTACGGCAGACAGGAAACTACCGTAGCGCCGATCGAGGGCGAAGAGCTTGCCGATCAGCTGCGGGACGCGCTTTCCAATATCCATACCGATATAGTCATATCGGACGAAGAGCTCGATCCCGAGGAGGACGATATAGAGACCATCCCCGCCGATCCTTCCGTCCGGAATTACAGCTTCACCCTCTTTGAGGGTGACGTGTACTTCCGTGAGGATTCCGTCATGAAGAAGGTCGACGTTCCCCAGACCGCACTGAGCCGCATACGGGGCATGATCGAGCTCCGGGATTCCGTCCGAAAGGTCATACAGTATCAGCTTGAAGGGTACTCGGATGAAGTGGTGCAGGACGAGCAGAAAAGGCTCAATGCTCTGTATAACAGCTTCACACAGCGGTACGGATTGCTCTCATCCCGCGCCAACAAGAACGCCTTTGCCGGAGACTCCTCATACAGCCTGCTCTCGTCTCTCGAGGTCTTGGGCGAAGAGGGCGAGGTGCTTAAGAAAGCCGATATCTTCAACAAGCGTACTATCCGCCAGCGTCAGGAGATCACTCACGTTGACGGAGCGGTCGAGGCTTTGGCTGTATCGCTCAATGAAAAGGCAATAGTCGATCTTCCGTACATGGCGGAGCTCACCGGTAAAACGGAAAGCGAGCTGGAAGAAGAGCTTGAAGGCATAGTCTTCCGCGACTTATCGAAGTTCTATCCGACCGATCTCATGGGTGAGCCATACAGAAGGAACCGCTATCCGCTTGTTCCTGCGGACGAATTCCTTTCGGGGAACGTGCGTGGAAAGCTCCAAAAGGCAAGGCGGCTGTATGAGCTGCTCGAAGTATCGCCCAATGAATCTGACAAAAAGGAGCTTGCGAACGTTCAGGTCAGCATATCCGCTCTTGAAAAGGTACAGCCTCCCGAGCTCACCGCAACGGATATAGACGTCCGTCTCGGGGCTACCTGGCTGCCGCCCGACGTCGTTCAGGACTTTGTGCACGAACTGCTTACTCCCTCCTATTGGGCAAGGCGCAGGATAAAGGTACAGTATTCGTCCGTTACGGCGGAATGGCACTTGACCGATAAGAACGCGGACTACAATAACGCGGCGGCGATCATAACCTACGGTACGGACAGGATCAACGCCTACAAGATAATCGAGGAGACCTTGAACCTTAAGGACGTAAGAATCTTCGATACCGTCAGCGATCCTTCCACCGGGAGAGAGGTCAGAGTCCTTAATAAGAAGGAAACGATCTTAGCCCAGCAGAAACAGCAGGCGATAAAGGACGCCTTCCGCGAATGGATATGGAAGGATCCCCGCAGGCGCGAACGGCTCACCGCTATTTACAACGAACGCTTCAACAGCACCCGTCCGCGTGAGTATGACGGCAGCCACATAGAGTTCGTCGGCATGAACCCGGAAATAAAGCTGCGCGAGCATCAGCAGAACGCCGTCGCAAGGATCATCTACGGCGGTAATACACTGCTTGCTCACGTCGTCGGCGCGGGCAAGACATTCACAATGGCAGCCGCCGCGATGGAGATGAAAAGGCTGGGGCTTTGTCACAAGAGCCTGTTTGTTGTGCCGAATCATCTCATAGAGCAATGGGCTTCCGAGTTCCAGCAGCTCTATCCCGCCGCGAACCTTCTCGTTGCCACGAAAAAGGACTTCGAGACCGCGAACCGCAAACGCTTCTGCTCCCGTATAGCAACGGGCGATTACGACGCCGTTATCATCGGCCACAGCCAGTTTGAGAAGATACCGATAAGCATAGGGCGTCAAAGACAGCTCATACAGGATCAGATCGAAGAGATCACCATGGGCATTGCCGAGGCAAAGCGTATGAGCGCGGAGCGGTTCACGATAAAGCAGATGGAAAAGACCAAGCGCTCCTTGAAGCTGAAGCTAGATAAGCTGAACGACCAATCCCGAAAGGATGACGTCGTGACCTTTGAGGAGCTCGGCATTGACCGCATGTTCATAGACGAGGCGCACAACTACAAAAACCTGTTCCTTCATACGAAAATGCGCAACGTCTCCGGCCTTTCGCAGACCGAAGCGCAGAAATCCTCCGATATGTTCATGAAATGCCGATACCTTGACGAGCTCACCGGCAATCGCGGCACGGTATTCGCTACGGGCACGCCGGTCTCAAACAGCATGACCGAAATGTACACCATGCAGCGATACCTCCAGTATGACGCGCTCCGTGAAAAGGGGCTGCAGCACTTCGACGCCTGGGCAAGTACCTTCGGCGAAACCATAACGGCGATAGAGCTTGCACCCGAGGGCACGGGCTACAGGGCGAAGACGCGATTCGCGAGGTTCTATAACCTCCCCGAGCTCATCTCAATGTTCCGTCAGACTGCGGATATCCAAACGTCGGACATGCTCAAGCTCCCCGTTCCCGAAGCGGAATATCATAACATCGTTCTAAAGCCCTCGCAGTTTCAGAGGGATATGGTAGCTTCCTTCGCGGACAGAGCCGAGAAGGTCAGGAACGGCATGGTCAATCCTTCTGTCGATAACATGCTGAAGATCACGAACGACGGAAGGAAGCTCGCCCTCGATCAGCGGCTCGCGGATGAGGCTCTTCCCGATGAGACAAGCGGCAAGGTCGCCGCCTGCGTCAGAAACATCCACTCCGTATGGGAAAGGAGCAAAGCGGACAGGAGCACTCAGCTCGTGTTCTGCGATCTCTCCATTCCCAAGGATGACGGCAGCTTTAACGTGTACGATGACGTCAAAGCAAAGCTGACCGTTTGGGGAGTGCCCGAATCGGAGATAGCATATATACACGACGCCAATTCCGAAGCGCAGAAAGCGGCGCTTTTCGCAAACGTCCGTAGCGGTAAAGTGCGTATCCTTCTGGGCTCCACACCGAAGATGGGCGCGGGCACTAACGTGCAGACGCGGCTCATAGCCGAGCACCACCTTGATATTCCGTGGAGACCGAGCGACATTGAACAGCGTGAAGGCCGCATTTTGAGGCAGGGCAACACCAATCCGAAGGTCGAGATCTTCCGATACGTCACCGAATCGACTTTTGATTCATACATGTGGCAGACCATCGAGAACAAGCAGAAGTTCATATCGCAGATCATGACGAGCAAATCTCCCGCCCGCTCCTGCGAAGACGTCGACGAGACGGCGCTCTCATATGCGGAGGTCAAGGCGCTTGCTACGGGTAATCCGTACATCAAGGAGAAGATGGATCTCGAAGTCCAAGTATCCCGATTGAAACTTGTCAAAGCCAACTTTCTCTCCCAGAGATACGCGCTTGAAGACCGCATCTTAAAGCAGATGCCATATGAGATACGCTCGACCGAGGAGAGGATCGCGGGCTACAAGGCGGATATCGAGCTTTACAGAGCGCACGCTTCCGACGAGTTCCCCGGCATGACGATCCAAGGCATGACCTATCCAGAAAAGAAGGAAGCGGGCGCGGCGATTCTTGCCGCCTGCAAAGCGAAGACAAAGCCCGCGCCGGAACCCATAGGCTTCTACCGCGGGTTTGAGCTGAGGCTCGAATACGACGTGCTCGCAAAGCAGTTCAGGCTGAACATAAAGGGAAAGCTTTCACATTTTATCGACCTAGGAACGGACGCAAACGGCAACATCCAGCGCATCGAAAACGCCTTTGGGAGCTTTGAGGGCAGGCTCCATGCCAATGAGCAGAGCCTTATCACCCAGCGCGAACAGCTTGAGACCGCCAAAGCTGAGACCGCCAAGCCCTTTCCCCAGGAGGATGAGCTTAAAACGAAGTCCGCAAGGCTCGCCGAGCTTGACGCCATGCTGAATATGGACAAGCGAAATGACGGCCCCGTGCTTGATTCGGAGCCGGAACAGGAGGACGGCGAAAGCTGTCCTCCCATAAAACAACAAACAAGATAGAAAGGACAAAGAATGAGCAGATACTCAAAAGAACAGATCGAACAGGCAAATAACGTTGACCTGGTCGAGTATTTACAATCCCACGGCTACGAGCTCACCCGCGAAAGCCTGCAGTATAAGCTGGCGGAGCATGACAGTCTCTACATCCGCGGCAATCAGTGGTACTGGTTCAGTCAGGGCAAGGGTGGAAAGACGCTCAACTTCCTCATAGACTACGAGGGCAAAACCTTCCTCGACGCGATGCGCGAGCTCGTCGGCGAGCCCGTCGAGATCGGCGAAAGCACGCCGAAGGAGCCCGGATCCAAGCCCGTTGAGATCAAGGCGGCAAAGGAATTAAAGCTCCCCGTGCCCGCTCCCGACAACAACGCGGTCTATCAGTACCTCAAGAGCCGCGGGATCGGCGCCCGAAAGGTCAAGAAGTGCATCGACGAGGGAACTATTTACCAGACCAATATGTTCTGGATGCAGAATGAGAACGGCGAGCTTGAAGCCCGCCAGTGTCCTCCCGCTGTGGTATTCGTCGGCAAGGATGAGGACGGCGTTGCAAGGTATGCCTGCACCCGCTCCATCACCGGCGACGGCAAGCATGACGCGATCGGAAGCGATAAGGCATATGCGTTCATGATCCCCGACGGGAACAGCAAGGCCGTATGGGTATTTGAAAGCGCCATCGACGCGCTCTCCCACGCGACGCTTTCCAACTACGGAAAGAACCATTACTCCGCGCACCGTCTCTCCCTTGGGGGCCTGAGCCCGAACGCGCTGATGCGGTTCCTCGATACACATCCCGACGTGATCTACATCAACCTCGCACTCGACAACGACGCCCAGGGCAGAGCGGCTACCGAGAACATTACCGCCATGCTCGAACAGCGCTTTGCGGCGACTCCCGAGAAGGGCTATCAGATCTACGACCATCCCCCTCTTGTCGGGAAGGACTACAACGACGATCTCATCTACCGTCAGCAGCAGTTCCGCGAGAAAATGAAGTCGGATCAGGGACAGGAAAGGTGATGACCGATGCCCAATCATATAACGAACGTACTGGAGTTCAACTGCTCCGACGAACGATTCCGTGAGATCGCGGAGTTTCTGCAGGGCGAAAGAAAGGACGAGCCGTTGGGTGTCGTCGATTTCAACGTACTCATCCCCATGCCGAAGCCGCTCATGATCGAATCGGGCTCCGTTGGCGAACGCGGGTATGAAGCATATGTGACGTTCATCATGGAATCCGACGGACTTCCTCCCGATGAGCTCGAAGCGCTCCGTGAAAAGCACATGGCAAAGCTCGACGACCCCGAAGCCTGGGATCTCGGAGAGCAGTACTACAACAACATCCGCAATTACGGAGCAAAGACCTGGTATCAGTGGGCATATGCGAATTGGGGAACCAAATGGAACTCCTACGACTGTGAGCCCGCTGATATTGAAAACAAGACCCTGTGCTTCCATACCGCTTGGGAATGCGTTCCGAGGATCGTTAAAAGGATCGCGGAGAGGTTTCCCGACGCCGACATCATCTACAGCTGGGCCGACGAGGACATAGGCAGCAACGTCGGGATCATCGTATATGAGAACGGCAAAGAGACCGGAAGCATGCTCCCGGCAAACGGCTCACGGCAGGCGTTTGAGCTTGCGGCTCAGATAATGGGCTTGAACCTCAAGGAGATGGGCTTTGTACTCTCCAAGGATGGAAGCACCTACGAGTTCGATATGGAAGCCTCGGAGATACCAGTCGAGGAGCATCCCGTTCCCACCGGCGAAGCAAGATGACCGAACACAAAACACAACGATCAAGGGGACCGGGCGACCGGTCCCTTCAACACTAAAAACGAAAGGATAAGAATATGAACAGACCCTTTGCGTATGTATGCGCACCCACCGCCGGAGAGACCGGCAACAACAACAAGAAGGTTCGCGGCTACTGCCGCAAGCTGTATGAGCTCGGCTACCTTCCCGTAGCACCTCATCTGCTCTTCCCTCAGTTCGTGAACAACAACGTGCCCTCGGAGCATAACGACTGCATACACATGGCATCCGATATGCTGAGGCGCTGCCGCGTAGTTGTGGTTTGCGGCAAGACCAATTCGGAGGTGATGACAAGTGAGATCGAACTCGCGAAAAGGCTCGGTATCGTTATCACGACTTTGGACGGTATCGAGCGCATCGGTGATTATCTGCAGTCCGAGGCAGATGACGAGGACTGAACGCAGGAGAGCGTTCCTCCAAAAAACCCTCCGATGGGACAATACGCACTCGGGCGATTGTCCTTGCAAGCATGGGATCGTGATACCAATCCCGCTTGTCAGGACACGCCCTGAGACCCTATGCCGCTTCCGCGGGAGGTGATCAATATCAAAAGAAACCACAACGCAACATTGAGGCTGAGCGATGAAGAATACCGTGCATTAGCGGAAATGGCGAAACGTGCCGGAGTAAGTCACTCCACCCTGCTCCGCAAGCTCATAATGGGAAAAGAGATCAAGGAACGGCCCAACGTCGATTTCATTGACCTTCGTCAATCAATCGACCACATAGGCATAAACATCAACCAGATAGCGCATTGGGCCAACGCGAACGGCGGCATCACCCCCGAACAGTTTGAAGAGGCAAAGAAGCTTTTGGCAGAGGTCAAGTGGATCATTAAAGGCTGGGCAAAGAAATGGCTGTAACATTCATTCTCGCTAAGAAGATGCGCGTTGACAGGCTCATAAATTATGTAGCCAATCCCGTCAAGACCGCCGAGCTCAGATACGTTTCTTCCATCAACTGCGAAGTGAAGACCGCCGCGCATGAATGGCTGTCAACGAAGGAGAGATACGGAAAGTCCGACGGCGTCCAAGCTTACCATATCATCCAAAGCTTTAAGATCGGCGAGCTGTCGCCCGAGCTCGCTCATGAGATCGGCTGCAAGTTCAGCTATGAGTTTCTCGACGGATACGAGGTCGTCATCGGTACGCATGTCGATAAGTCCCACGTCCATAACCATATCATATTCGATTCCGTCAATCAGAAAACCGGGAGGAAATACACGGCGACCCTACCCGAATACTTTAAGGGCATCCGTGGCATTTCCGACCGGCTATGTAAGGAACACGGCTTATCGGTCATCTATGAGACACGGGGCATCGCCAGAACGTATGTTGAACACATGCTTCAAAAGGCGGGCGTATACACTCAGCGCGAGCTGTTCGAGATATGCCTTCAGGAGTGTATGAACGACGCGAGCTCCCTCGGGCGTTTCTATACTCTCATGCAGTGGAGCGGATATGAGATCCGCCACGACAGCAAATATCCTTCGTTTGTCCCCACTTACAGCAAATACGGATTCCGCGCGAAGCAGAACGGCAGATCTTTGACCGAGGATGACATCGAAGCCATCATCATGGGCGGAGAGGATTTCAAGGTCGCGGACGTCGTTGTCCGCAAGCGCGAGTACGTCCCATTCAAGCCCACGGGCAAGCTGCACGGCTTTCAGGCGCTTGTTGCATCATGGATGTACGTCCTCGGTATCTACGGCAGCGGCAAATACACGGACGTTAGAGCAAGCGCCGCCGACGTGATGCGGTTTGAACAATACAAGCGCGACGAAGAGTTCCTGCGCAAATACGGCATCGACAACGAGGATCAGCTTGACGCCCGTGAAATGACGATCAATTCCGAGATCGAAAAGCTGACTAAGAGCCGTATTATCTGGAACAGTAAAAAGAAGCGCCGCAAAAAGCTGTATGACGCGCTTGCCGATTCCAAGTATTATGCCGATACTGCGCTTTTGTATGCCGACGGCGTAACGGGCATTGAGGATGAGTACAGGAAGTACATTCAAGCCGAAAAGCTGCTTGAAGGTATTGATCGTGAGGAACTATTCCGTGAGCAGACCGAGGTGTACGATCATATTGCCGAGGTAAACCGCGAGCTGAGGAGTCTCCGCTCCGAGCTTACAATTATCAATAACCTTCGCAGGGACATTCCCCATATCGCCGATGAGCTGAAGATCCCCGTCGAGATCAAAAAAGAGCAGAACGAACGAAAACACGAAAACGAACGATAACGAATGAAAGGAGATCCAACATATGAATGGAGACGCGGCCGAAGAGGTCGTAAGAATGGCACTAAGCACAGCAGACATCTCCATTCGCCTTGTGGGAGCAGGCGCAAAGAACCTTGCCGCTCTGCTCGTTGCATGGGCGAAGAAGGAGAAAACTCACGTTGGCAAGACGAGCCTGCCGAAGCTGCTTTCGAGCGGCGACGAGCTTCACGTCCTTTCGCTGACCGAAAAGCAGTATGATGGCTTTAAGAAGCTTGCCAAGAAGAAGATAACCTATGCCCCCTTCCTCAACACCAAGTCCAAGGACGGCAAGGTCGATATCGTACTCGGCGCGAAGCAGCTTTCCTTTGCGAACCACGTTCTCAGCAAGGTAGGCTACCGCAATATCGAACCGGGAACGGGCGCACACGTCGAGATCCTGAACGAAAAAGATAAGGAGGCGATAGGCGAAATGAGCTTCGAGAACACTTCCGGGACTTCAAAAAAAAACGATACTCCATCGCGAACCGACTCAAGAGACTCCAGGGAGACCTCTCAAAGCCGGGACACCCGCCCTTCGAGCAGCCGTAAGCCTTCCGTTGAAAAGAGGCTTGAGGAGAACAAACGCAAGCTCGAAAAGCAGCGGAAGAAGGAACGTCCCCGCGAGAAGAGCAGGGAGAAAGCAAAGACCAAGAGCACCGGAAAGGACAGATAAGCATGAATCCTTCCGCCAAATCTCGGGAGTGGGAATTCTTCCGTGACGAAAGCGGGAGGATAGCCTTCAATCCCAAGTGCAATGAATGTGCCAAGAACTGTAAACAGAGCTTCAGGGCAGAACTCGTGCGGTGCCCTGTGTTTGTGAAAAAGAGCAATCGGAAAACAGCAGAGTCCAAAGCAACCCGTTGACTATTATGAGCATGTATGGTAGAATCATCTCGATTAATCGGAGTTTATTGTTGATGAAATATTGACAATGAAAACTGATCCACAGAGGATTATCTGAGGTATAATCCGTGAAAGGTGACGCTCAATGCTAAAACTTGTTCGCTTTGATCTGCGTGATCCTACTGAGTGGGATGAATTCTACAAGCTGTTTTCTGCGTATTTGGAAGAAGTCTGCGATGATGATGAATACCTGGAAGAAATCGCCGATTTACATGACGAAACACTGAATAGTCAAATGATCGAGCAAACACAGCAAGAACATAACCCATACTTTGTCATGCGTATTGTGCTGAATGAAGAATGTGTGGGTCTAATCAGCTATGCCTATAACGAAAAGTGCTTTCTTGGGTTCATAAACAACTTCTATGTCTGCCCCGAACAGAGATGCAAAGGCATAGGCTCTACTGTTTTGCGCATG
>JAILNX010000006.1 GCA_024691085.1 Clostridiales bacterium
GTCCGAGATTACGTTCCCTCAATTCCTTTCTCACGATCGGTTCAACCCGAAACCGGGACGCGATGCTGTCGGCAGTTTGTTTTGCCCGTTTTAGGTCAGAAGTATATAAAATGATTTCTTTTCCATCCAGCTCCTGCTTCAGCTTTTCGGCAATTCGATCGGCCTGCTGTTTCCCTAAATCTGTCAGGTTCCAGTCCGTCCATGAACCTACCATACCATTGGTATGGTGCTCAGACTGCGTGTGCTGAACGGTGTAAATTCTTTTCATTCAATACCCCCACGAATCAGGTTGTAATGCGTCGTCAGTTCAAAACTGTTTCCCGATTTTCCTTGCCGACAGGTATCCCGACAAATCCCGATTGATCATGCCTTCCTTATCGGATGCCTTATAACCGTCTTCCATTTCTCCGGCGGTACCTTCCTTGCGTCGGAAAGATATATCTCGTGATGCAGACGGGAATTTGATAAGTCGTTTTCATACCCGTTTTCGGCAATATAGCGATCCATGGTTGCAAGCAGCTCCGGCTCCTCCTCCGGAACGAGCTGGGCATAGACCTCCTTGGGCAGCACGCCCTGCATCTTGGGGTTTTCCTGCTCGATAGCCTCCATCGCCTTTTTGACGAGGTCGGCCTTTTCCGCGGTGTCCGGCGCGTCGTTGATGAAATCGTAATACGCGCACTCCGGCAGGAAGAAGCCGCATTTTTCGATGGCGATCTCCTTCACCGTCTTTTCCATGCGCGTTCCGGAAAGGCGGGCGAACTCCGCGTCGATCTCCGCCTTGTGCTGCTTGAACAGGATATCCGCATAGCGCAGGAAGATGAGACCGAGTATCGGCTGGCCGTATTTGTTCGCCGCAAGATGCGCACCGGAACGCAGCACGTCCGCCGCGTGCCAGAGGTTGTCCTTCAGGGTTTTGAGTTCACGATCGGTCATGTGGTGGCTCCTGTGGTCGTTAGTGTTTTGAATCATTCGGACAGTATTTTCAAATATGTATCAAGCCGTTCGTTGACGTACCCCGCTATGAGGTCGGTCATGGCGGAGGCGTCACCATCGCGGTAAAAGGCGTCGAAGGCGTCGTAATACTTTTTGCGGTCGGTGAACTTGACGTTGACGGGCGGGAATCCCTCACGGATGAGATCGAGATTCATGATAAGGCGGCCCGTCCTGCCGTTGCCGTCGATGAAGGGATGGACGCCCTCGAACTCGAGGTGGAAGCGGGCGATGCGCTCGATGGGGTTCATGTGCGCCTTGCGCTCCTCGTTGACGGAAAGCAGCTCGGTAAGCTTCGGCTCGATCAGATAAGGCTGCGCTGGTTCGGTATATGCGCCCATGATGCGAACGGGTATGCGGCGGAACACTCCCCTGTCCTCCGGCTTATCCATTAGCACGAGCGAGTGGATGTTTTTGATGACAAACTCATTGAGCGGGAGATCCTGCTTTGCGATATCCTCGATGTAGAGGAAAGCGTCCCTGTGACCGACGGCCTCGAGGTGATCCTTGAGCGGTTTTTGATCGATGGTGACCCCCTCGAGCACCATGGCCGTTTCCTTGAGCGTGAGGGTGTTGCCCTCGATGGCTGTGGAGTTGTAGGTGAATTCGACCATGAATTCATCCCGCAGACGGGCGACCTCGCCAGGAGTCAGCGGACGCAGCGTATTGAGCCGCTCGCGCTTTAATTCTATTTCGGCAAGGAGACCGGCGCGGGTACGGCGACCGTCGAGCGGCTTAGGCGCGTTGGCGGGAATCATGTAAAGGTTTCCCTTGCGGATCACTCCGGGAACCTTGCCCTCCGCGCACAGCAGCCTGACACGGCGTGCGGAAATACCCCACTTCTCTGCCGCTTTTGATACTTTGATGTAGTCCATCCGGGATAAGTCCTCTCGGTATTATTATTTAGGCTATAGTATACCACATAATCGGAATGAAAACAAGCCCGACGATAAGAAATACCGGGCTTGTTTATTCCGCTTTCAGCGCGAAAGGAACACTTATAAAACACGGTGCGCTGGCAAGAGGACTTGAACCTATTTATGCTCGCCGGATCATTAGCATAATAGCTGTATCAATTGAACTGTATGACATATGTGTTAAGATCTATTTGTATACCTCATTAACTATCACTGCCGATGTATGAAGTATCCGAAGCTTCGAAGCAATTTCCTACTCTTTTCTTATACACACGTACACGTATAGAAGTGAGTATGAAATAACTTCATATCCTTCATGCTTCATACAGGCTGCCGGCATGAAAGGGCTCGCAGATGTATATCACCGGGTGTATTCACAGTCAATAATGAAGCAGAGCCCATGGCATACATCTCGGGCTCTGCAATAATTCATAAGAGCTTACACTGATTCGTGTTGCCGGAATCACAGCCTTAAGCCAAACATATAAAGCTCGTTTCGCTTCTCCTCGGATCCATTTTGCTTTCCGTTCGCGGTAAATATGCCGGCGTTCTCCACTCCCCAGTATTCGACAATGGATTGATAATACTGCGCGATTGCCGGTCCATAAACGAACTGACTGCCGGAGCTCATGATGAGAGCGACCTTCTTCACGTTCTTCGGAATGTCTATGGCATACGTCCTGTGGATGACCGCCTGCAGCTGAGCGGAAAGGGTGAAGTAGTAGATCGGCGAGGCGAACACTATCATATCGGCCGAAAGTATCTCCGGATAAATCTCCTGCATATCATCCTTTTGCGCGCAGAGGCCATTGCCCTTATTGTGGCAATATTCGCATGCCATACAGCCCTTGATGTACATGTGTGCAGCGTTGACGCAGACGACCTCATGCCCGGCCTCTGTCGCTCCGCGAGTGAATGCCATTACCATATCGGAAGTAGGTCCGTTAGGATGCGGGCTTCCGTTTAATACGAGTATCTTCATCCTGTTATCCCTCCATGCTTATTGTTATCTCAACATCCCCGTTCCCGAGCAGATCTTTAAGCTCCTGCGGGGTTTTATCCGTAATATGACCGAGCCTTGTGTACGCCCACGAATTCGAGCCGTAGAACACGACGATCTGATTGCCGGAATAGAGGACGATATCGCCCGCCTGTGTCGTTATCTGCACGTCGTTTCTCGGAAGGCTTGTCCCGAGAGATCCGACCTGCTCAAAGCCGCCGTACATAGACATATCAACTACTATAGGCGAATCAGATGCGAGCGCCAGCAAAGCGTCAACGCTTTCATTGTCCTCCCAGATGACCGTGAATTCTTGCCCGTCGATTGTCATTTTCAGTTCCGGCACGTCTGCTTCCTCCACTGTTTCTTCACTTGCGTCGCTTATCTTTTCGCTGCCAGGCGTATCTGTTCCAACAACATCGTCATGGCTTTCAGCTTCTGACGAACTCGGTTCAGTCCGAGTCTCCGTTGTTTCGCTCTCCGTGACCGGATTCATACCCTGTTTGGAAACCTGCGAATTGGATGCGCCGCAGGCAATAAAAGCCAAAACAATCATTGTGATCAGCATCAGGATTGCGCTGTTCTTTATGAAAAATCTCTTATTTGAGGCGCCGACCGAATTCATACGCTTCCTCCAGCTTGGCTTGGTGTTGCGCGGCTTCACCCGCGTCGTTGATGCCTCCGCAGAAGAGCGTACCAACAAGCTCTGCTTTCTCGAAACAATCCACCCAGCCCTGCAGCCCGGAAACTGCCTTCTCGGGAACGTAAGTTTCGTCCTCCGCAGCGACCGACAGCATATAGATGTTGCGGAAACGATAGTCCGACGGGAACAGCGGATTTAGCCGGTCGAGCAGTGTCTTCATCTGACCGCTCATCTCGTAGTAGTAGATGGGCGTGACCAAGACCAGCGTGTCCGAGTTCTTGACCTTCTCCGCAATCTCCACGGCGTCGTCCCGGAGGACGCACCGCTGCGTCTTCTGGCAGGCCAGGCAGCCCCTGCAAAAGCCTATGGCTTTATCCTTGAGACTGATGTGCTTGACCTCGTGTCCTGCCTCCGCTGCACCACGCATCAGTTCCTCGGCAAGCCGGTCGGAATTGCTCTTTGCCCGCAGGCTGGTCGTTATCACAAGAACCTTGCTCATTTCATATTCTCCTTCATAAACGTTTCGATCTTGTCAAACGGGATCGCGTCCTTGCCGCCGCCGTCGTAGAGATCGGTATGGGACGCGCCGGGGACGATATACAGTTCCTTATTGTCCGCGTACTTGCTGTCCTTCACCATATCGGCATAGGCGTCGCGGCTCATATAGCAGGAATGCGCCTTGTCGCCATGGATCATCAAAACCGCAGAGCGGATCTCCTTGGCATAGGTAAACAGCCGCGTGTTCATAAGAGAGGTTTGCGCGTTCACGGTCCAGCCGTCGTTGGAGTTCAGGGAGCGGGGATGATAACCGCGGGGAGTCTTGTAATAGGCGTGATAATCCTTTACGAAATACGGCGCGTCTTCGGGGAGAGGATCGATAACGCCGCCCTGACGGGCATAATCGCCATTCTGATAATCCTTTGTTCTCTGCGCGTTGATCGCAGTTCGCATCTGATGACGGGCTTCTTCGTTATCGGCAGTATCAAAATAGCCGTTGCCCGCCACGCGGGACA
>JAILNX010000016.1 GCA_024691085.1 Clostridiales bacterium
ATGGAAGCAAAAGAAAAGATGACTGCCGGAGCCGTATCTGTTGCCGCAGATACGAAGCAGTCACCACTTACCACTGCCGATATTATAGCAGAACTCGGGGATTTTTGCAATACCGACGAGGAAGAAATTTTCGTGGACCCGCGAAAGCTCGATCCCCGCTACATCGAAACTCACACGATGCAGGACCTGCTTGATACGGCGTTCGTGCCCCGCCTGCCCATAATCGAGGGTTTCCTCTACCCCGGCACCTACCTCATCGCGGGCTCGCCGAAGATAGGCAAATCCTTCCTCGTGACGCAGATAGGCTACTCGATCGCGACGGGAACGCCGCTCTGGGGGATGCCCGTGCAGCGGGGCTCGGTGCTCTATCTCGCCCTCGAGGACGATTGCCCAAGGCTCCAGCGGCGCATCTCGCGCATGTTCGGGGTCGAGGGCACCCCCGACTTCCATTTCGCTACACAGGCAAGGTCGGTGGAAAACGGTCTCATGCAGCAGCTCGAGGGCTTCATCCGCAAGCATGAGGATACGCGCCTTATCATCATCGACACGCTCCAGAAGGTGCGCGGCGACGAGAGCGAGAAGTACAGCTACGCGAACGACTATCAGATCATCGCGAGCCTGAAGGCGCTGACGGACAGCATGCCCATCGCGATAATGATCGTCCACCACACCCGCAAGCAGGACGCGGAAGACAAGTTCGACACCATATCAGGCACGACGGGTCTCTTGGGCGCAGCCGACGGCGCGTTCCTCCTGCGCAAGGAGAAGCGGACAAGCCCCGAGGCGACGCTCGACGTGGTAGGCCGCGATCAGCAGGATCTGAGGTTCAAGCTCCTGTTCCGGTATGAGAGCTGTACCTTCGATCTCACCGAGACGGAGACCGAGCTGTGGAAGGATCCGCCCGATCCCCTGCTCGAAGCCGTAGCCGCGTTGGTGAATGAGGATACGCCGCTGTGGGAAGGCTCACCGGCCGAGCTTGCCATGCGCATAGGCAGCTCACTCAAACCGCATCACCTTTCCAGGAAGCTGAACGTGAATGTTTCGAGGCTCATTGCCGAATACGGCGTGCTGTACGCGCCGTTCCGAACTCATGACTCGCGCATGATCCGACTCTATTACAGAGGAGGAACGGAAGGCCGGTGACGCTCCGTGTCGCTCCGCGTCGCTCGTGTCGCTCATTTAGGCACTATCAAAATCAGCGACGCGGAGCGACGCAGGCGAGGCTAAAGGTGCAAAAAATGCAGGTGATTTAAGGGAAAAATCGCGCGTCGCTAAAATATCCCTGAGCGACGCGCGTGACGCTGAATCATCGGTTTCGTGACGGTAAACACACCAAGGCGATAAGGTTTGTTTATCCCATGGACCCGTTTATGGGAGGGAGCGGAGAGCAAAGTGCATCCTGCTCCGCCCCCTCCATGCACCGGGACGGCCCCGCAGGGCGCAACAGCACTTTTGGCGGGCGAAGACTGACGAAAGTGCTTTTGCGTTACTTTCGCAGAAAGTAACAAAGGCATACACCCGAGGTTATTTATCATGAAACGTACAATCAGTGCAATGGTCGGGAAGGGCTCCGCCAGACACAACAACCGCAGTTTTATCGCGGAGAACGTCGACGGCTCCCGCACCCGATTCAACATCAGTTACATCGATGAACCCCTCAAAAAGGTTTATCACGAACTCTTCGACGAAGCCCTGGCGCGGTACAACGCCAGGCAGAAACGCAGGGACAGGATAATCCCCGATTACTACGAAAAGATCCGCGGAAGTCATCAGGAAAAGCTGTTCCATGAGATCATACTTCAGATCGGCGATATGGACAATATGGGCTCCGCGACCGAGAACGGCGAGCTGGCAAGGGAGATGCTGGACGAATACTACAAGGGTTTTCAGCAGAGGAACCCGTTCCTGCGGGTATACTCTGCGCATATCCACATGGACGAGGCGACGCCGCATATCCATATCGACTTCGTTCCGTTCATTACCGGAAGCAAGCGCGGTCTTGACACCCGCGTTTCCCTCAAGCAGGCGCTTGCCGCGCAGGGCTTCGAGGGCGGCACCCGCGGCAATACGGAGTGGAACCAGTGGGTAGCCTCAGAAAAGCAGGCGCTTGCCGAGGTCATGGAGCGGTACGGTATCGAGTGGGAGCAGAAGGGCACTCATGAAAAGCACCTCTCCGTGCTCGATTTCAAGAAGCAGGAGCGTGAAAAGGAGCTTGCTTCGCTCGAATCCGAGCTTGCCGAAAAGCGGGACGAATTGTCCCAAATTCAGCTTCGGCTCGAAAGCGCCGACACCGCGCAGGGGGAGATCGACCGTATCGAATTCCGGCTTTCCCACAGCCCCGACTACGAGGTCCCCGATCCGCCGAAGCTCATGACCGCCAAGACCTACCGCGAACGGTTCGTCGTCCCGCTCGTGCAAAGATTCAAGGCGCTCGTGCGCACGGTGCTCGTCTCGCTTGTCAAGGCGTTTGATAAGATCGCCCTGCTGCGCGGAGAGAACGAGTATCTCGAAAACGAGAACAGCCGGCTGGAAAAGCGGCTTGCTTCGCTCGAAGAAAAGATCGACCAACTGCACAAACAGACCCGTGACTACGCTCTCCTTCGACGAGTCTTCGGCGACGAATACGTCGACGGGCTCGTCGCGGAGGCGAGAGAAAAACAGCAAAAATCAAATGAGCAAAAGAAAAACCGAAAGGAGAAAAAATATGAAGAAATTTGAAAAAACAACTGTGAACATCGATGACTTTCCGAGCGTCATCGACGATGACATGTTCGGGGTCGAATACCACCTTGAGGGGGATCGTTATATTCCCCGATATAAGGAGGGCGCAGAGCATCCTGATCTGCCCAAGGCATTCTTTGAACCCGTCATCCGTCAGATCGATCCGCCTCTCGGACTGCTCAATGCGGTAACCGAGCGCGGCATCGGCAAATTCGGGCGCATCCGTTTTAACTTCCTCAGGAAGTATAACATCCCTCTGTATGCGAGGCTCGTCGCGACCGCAGCTCTTCCGCTTGACCTCGAAGATGCGAATGACGAGGCATGGGCGAGAGTCCTCGCTCTCTTCGACCGTTTGATGGAAGAGGGCAAGGCGGAAGCGCTCAAGGAGCACGACGCAGTGAAGTTCGCCTTGTTCAGAGGAGAGTGCGCACGGCGCGCCGAGGAGCAGGTGATACAGGAGCTGCTGAATGAATGGCAGGCTGAAATCAATTGACCGAAAGGAGACCTATTATGAACACCGAGAACACATTGCCCGCAACCGTCCATGACGAGACCAACGGCCTCACCTACGATCTCGTCGGTGACTATTACTACCCCGACTTGACTCTCCCTCCCCAGCCGACTGAGGATATCGGTCGCTTCAGACGTATGCGGAAGAAGTACTTGAAGGAGCATCAGCCCGATACTTTCGCGTTGATGCTTATGGAGAACACTCTGATACAGCATCTGATCGAGATCGATCGCCAAGCCAACGAGCAGATCGAGCTCATTACCCTCCAACTTGCCCAAACCGAAGGCGTTACCGAAGACTTAAAGGCAAGCGAACAGTTCGAATGGATCCATAGAATGAACTCCTGCCGGGCAAGAACCGAGGAGCAGGTCATCAGAGAAATAGTGCTGGCATAAAGCGAAAGGACTGTACCCGCTCGGTGCAGTCCTTTTCAATCATTAATAGGAAAAATACAACCAGTATCTTCGTGTACGAGGCAAAATTATGTACTCCTCAACGTTCGTTACCTTACCGACCGTCTCAACGTAATTATCCGTCTTCATGCCGAGCAGAATGATGCCGAAGATTATAAGGACGATCCCTAAGGGTATTAAAAACCTTGCCGGACCGGTGTTCCTCATGAGCCTTTCATGTTCTTTTCTCCTTGACGAT
>JAILNX010000009.1 GCA_024691085.1 Clostridiales bacterium
CGTGATGACGACGACGCGCTCGTCCTCGCGGCTCCGCTCCCTGCGGACATAGCCGGCCTGCTCCATCTTCTTCAGCAGCGGAGAGAGCGTCCCGTTATCCAGCAGCAGCTTTTCTCCGATCTCGCCGACGGGCTGGCCGTCCTTTTCCCACAGCACCAGAAAGACGATGTACTGCGTATAGGTAAGCCCCAGCGGCTTGAGCACAGGCGTATAGAGCCCCGTCACGTGGCGCGCCGCGGCATAGAGCGGAAAGCACAGCTGGTTCGCCAGCTTCATCGCTTCCCGATAATCGTAGTCCATCTTGTTTCCTCCAGTATATTTTGCACAAAAATATTTTATCAAATATATAAGATGCTGTCAAGCCCAAAATCAGCGCCAAAGCGGGCCGCCGGGGGAGCCCGTGGCCTCGGCCCCTGCGCGGGAGTCGATGGCCCCTGACAAAACGCGCGCGAGGGGGCAAGAGAGCTTTTCTCGTTGTAAAGCCGGGGCGAATCGTGTATAATCGTCTCAGCAAACGTAATATATGGAGATGCAGAAAATGATCCGGGAAATATACTCTTTTGATGAATATGAGGGTTTTATCCGCGAACTGGCTGCGCACCCGTTATATTCCGATCCTCATTTTACGTATGACAAGGATAATCTCTATCATTCTCTAAAGGCGAAAGATAAATATGCTTTTGCTGTTTCAGAAAATGGAACTACCGAGGGGCTTTTTGTCTGGATTGTCCTTCCGGATGATCGATATATTGAGATGCTCATAGGTTTTACCAGGAAAGAAGAAGCGTTTCGTGAGATGCTTTCCTATATGGAGAGGAACTATAGCGGATACCAAATGGATTTTGTATTCAATCCGTTAAATGCTGCGATTTCCCGACCGTTGAAACGGAAAGGGGCGATATTTGATCCGGAACAGCAGAAAATGCTTCTGACCGGACCGTCGCCGAATGTATCGACCAGTCAGATAGAACTGCTTTCGGAAAAGTGGACGAAGCAGTACTGTGATCTTCATAGTGTCGACACCTATTGGACAGCCGAGCGAATTCTATCGGCGCAGGATGGTTTCAGAGTCCTGCTGGCCATAAAAGACGGACAGGTTCAAGGATATTTGGATGTACAATACTGCTATGAGATTAATGAGATCTATGACCTGTTTATAAAGCCTGAAGCCTCACAGCAAGGCTATGAATTGGCATTGTTGGGAAAAGCGATAGAATTGAGCAAGCCGCATCAAATGATGGTAGTAGTCGATGTTGATGCCAAGGCAGAAATAGAACTATATACTGCTGCGGGTTTTAATAGGATGGAAGGTCAGAACAGCATTACCGCTTCATATCAAGCAAAAGCAATATAAATTCCCGTTTGCAGGGATCCTTCTGACTCTAAGTTTGCACAAGAGCTTCCTTGCCAGCATTCACAACGAGCATCGGATTTTGCACCCCGAAAACCCGAACAGAGAGACAAAAACAGTCGCGACCGTCGATGCCACGACTGTTTTATATCTTTTCAGTTAGCAAATGGCTGCCTCAAAGCAACTTCCCTGCGAAGCGCAGCCGCACGCGGAGTTCTTTACGTAATTATTCATTAACGATCTCATCAATGATCGTCATAGCTTCATTCTCGGTCGAGTAGGGAAACAGCTTATAATATCCGTCGCCCTTTATCATGGCGGAGAGGGAGGCGCGATCTTGATTCCAGAGCACGAAGCAGGGCTTATTCAGTTTCTCCGCGTAGGCGAGCTCGTACCCCACGCCGTGCGAAGGCGAGGTGCATTCCGCGATAAGAAGATCGCATTCCCGTATCCACGCGGTGTCCCGCAAGTAGATCGCGGCGTCGCGGCCGCCTTCGCCCTCGAGGCTTGACAGCGAAAGGTCGCCCACGTGCTCCGTAAGCACGTCCGAGCTTTCCTTTAAGCGCTCTATCAGCCGCATATAGAGCTCCGCGTCGTTCCTGCCGCCGCGTATCGAGCCCGCAAAATAGACCTTTTTCTTCATTTTTCCACTCCTCCGGACAGCGAAATTATATACCGCCCGGGACGGAAAGGTCAAGCGCATTTGCATTTTTTGATCATCTGTGTTAAAATGTTTCGGTCAGGAGGGCGATCGGAATGCCTACCGCGCTTATAAACGGTCAACATATCCATTACGAATTCGCAGGCGTACAGGAGCATAAGCTGAGGACGCCCGCCCTTTTGCTGCACGGAAACGGCGAAAGCATGAAGATATGGTCGCACGTCGTGCCGCCGCTTGCCTCTACCCGCGGCTTCGTTTTGATGGACAGCCGTTATCAGGGCGAGTCCCGTCCCGACGATCCCGCGGAGCACGTAAAGCTCAGCTATCCTCTTATGGCGGACGACGCAATTAAGCTGATGGAGGACGAGCTCGCGATCCCCGAATACGACGTCATCGGCTTCTCGGACGGCGCCGTGACCGCGCTTTATATGTCGCTTAAGTCCATTCGCGTTAGGAGGCTCATACTCATCGGCGTCAACTCCGATCCGTCGGGCTTGAAGCCGAGGACGGCGAGGATGATACGGCGCGAGCTCGAGGACGCGATACGCGAAAAGAACAGGGTCAAGGCGGCGCTCATGAGGCTGATGCTCGAGGAGCCGAAGCTGAGCTTATCGGATCTCGCGAAGATAATTTGCGAAACGACCGTCGTCATCGGGCAGAGGGACGAGGCCGTCAAGCTGCGCCACGCCGCGGCGGTATCCGACGCGATCCCGCGCGGGAGCTTCGTCGTAATAAAGGGCGCGGGGCACGACGTGCCGCAAACCCGTCCCGAGGAGCTTACCGAGCTTATAAGAAGCCTGCTTTGAATAATTTTTCCCGCCTCCGCGAATGCTTTTAAGCGGAGGTGTTTTTTATGACCAAAAAGCGACACAGGAAGATATGGGATTATCAGGATGACGACTGCGTAAACGCCGCCTCGTTTACGGAGTGGACGGGGGGCATACCGGTAAAGCCGTCGGATCCCGCCCAGTTCCGCTCGTACGACGAGCTTCTTCCCACACGGCTTAACACCGTCCCTGACGAGGATGTTCCCGAAGAGGAGTAGTCCCGTCGGAAGAAAGCGCTTAACGCGCTTTCTTCTTTTTTGGCTCTTTTAAATGCCGGAAGAATGTGATATAATTATTATTCGAGGAAATTAAAAAATGAAACGCCGCCATTACCGCATCCACTATAACGATCACACGCAGCCGCTTCGGCGCGTCCGCCGCCGCGAGGCGCCGTGGGACGTGATACTGCTTGCGCTGCTTGCGCTTCTGATCGCCGCGGGGACCGCTTACGCGATCTGGCGCTGGGTGAGCGCGAACGGCGTCATTTGACGGGGAAGGATCATATCAATGAAAAAAGGGTTCAGGATCGTCGCGATAGTGCTTGCAGCGCTGTTCGTGTTCAGTTTAATATTCGGAATAATCGCCCTTGTGACGGGCTATTAATAAAACAATTGGGGGGCAAATATGGAAACATTCACCTACCCGTCCTGCACGGGAACAAGCAGTATCGCCGCGTATAAATGGCTTCCCGAGGGCGAGCCCAAGGCCGTTGTGCAGATAGTGCACGGCATGGCGGAGCACGCGAAGCGCTACGACGACCTCGCGAATTATCTGACCTCGCTCGGGTATGCGGTCTATGCCGAGGATCACCTCGGGCACGGCGATTCGATCAACGGCGAGGGCAAGAAGGGCTTCTTTGCCGATGAGGACGGCTGGACGAAGGTCGTGACCGACATCATGACGCTCCACGGCCTTGCGAAGGACGAAAATCCCGGCAAGAAGCAGATCCTCTACGGTCATTCAATGGGCAGCTTCCTCGCAAGGACGCTTGCATCGCGCTTCCCGGATGAGTTCGACGCATTCGTTTTCTCCGGCACCGCTGGGAAGAATCCCGTGCTCGGCATTGCCAAGGCGCTCGCCAAGGCGCATATCAAAAAGTTCGGCGCCGCGCATCCCGACGATCAGCTCAACGCCATGGCGTTCGGCTCCTACAACAAGAGGATCAAGCCCGTAAGGACTCCCTGCGACTGGCTATCCTGCGACGACGCCGTAGTCGATAAGTACATGGCGGACGACCTCTGCGGCTTCACCTTCACGTCCGGCGCATTCCGCGACCTGTTCGACGGCCTCGGCGAGATCGCGGGCAAACAGTGGGCGGAGAAGGTCAAAAACGTGCCCATCTACCTCCTCGCCGGCAGGCAGGATCCCGTCGGCGGCTACGGCAAGGGCGTGGTCGAGGTATCGAACGACCTTCTTAAGACCGGGCACACCAAGGTCGTGCTGCAGCTTTACATGGACGGCCGCCACGAAATGCATAACGAGGTCAATAAGGACGAGGTCTACCGCGGGATCGCGGCTTTCCTCAAGACGGTTTAAAACCGGAAACGAAATAAAAAAAGCTCTGCATTTGCAGAGCTTTTTTTGTGCTGTATCAATTACCAGATGTTCTCGCGGAGCATCGGCATGCTCATGCAGCGGGGACCGCCGCGTCCCCTTGAGAGCTCGCCGCCGGGGATCGGGTTGACGTGTACGCCAGCCTTGTCGAGGAGCGCGTTCGTCACGTGGTTGCGGTCATAAGTGATTATGTTCGCAGGCGCGATCGCGAGGGAGTTCGAGCCCATGTTCCAATGCTCGCGCTTGAAGGCGATCTCGTCTCCGCCGCCCATCTCGATGAACTTAACGTGATCGAGGCGGAGCGCTCTCTCGAGCACGCGCTCTACGGCGTCGGTGGTGCGGACGACGTTCAGTCCGCCGTGACCAGCGGGAGTCAGCTCGTAAACGTCGAACCACTTGTGGGCGATGCAGGGATGGGCGAGGAACTTGTCGTAATCGACGTGCGTCATAAGAACGTCGAGGTGCATATAGGTGCGGTTCGCCGGGTTCTTGAAAAGGAGCACCTTCTCATAGCCTCTCGCAAAGAGCGTCTTCGCAAGCTTCTCTACCGCCGCGACGCTTGTCCTCTCGCCGGAGCCGATCGCGACGCATTTGTCGGAGAGGGAGAGCACGTCGCCGCCCTCGATGGGACAGCCGCAGTTGTAATCGTAAAGAAGGTCGACGGTGCCCTTGCCGAACTTCTCGCTGTATTTATGAAGATACCTGATGAACAGCGTCTCGCGCATGCGGGCGGGCATGCTCATCGCGCTTATCGCGATGCCTTCGCCGATCGAGAAGCTGATGTCCCTCGTGAAATAGATGTTGGGAAGGGGATCGGTGAGGAAGGGATAATCGTCGAAAACGAGCGACTGTATGGGCTTTGATGAAACGGACTTAATGTCGTCCCTCGTGATGCCCTTCGCGACCGCGTCGAAGAGGTTTTCGGACGGAACGGAAAGGAGATATTCCTTTATAGCGGGCTTCAGCGAATCGCCATTTACGCCGATCTCGACGAAATCGTCGATGAACGCGCGCCTTATGCCGTCGTCCTCAACGACCTTCGCGAACTCCTTCTCGATATAGACGACGTCGACGCCGGCTTTTTTGAGTATTCCCGCGAACACGTCGTGCTCCCTGCCTGCCATCTCGACGTCGGGGGTGTCCTCGGCGAGCATGCGTTCGAGGTAATCGGGCATGAGGCTTGCAAGCTCAACGCCCGGACGGTGCAGCATTACGCGCTTTAACGGTCCTATCTCGCTCTTTACGTTTATATGACCCATGGAAAGAACCTCCATTTGTTTATACGGCTATTATAACCCGAAGGGGCATAACAGTCAACCCCGTTCGGGGCTCGGCGGGAAATGATAAATGTGCTTGACTTTATTCCCGAATGCCTTATAATAGTAGACAAATGTGTTCTTTTAGCGAGCCGCTTTAAAAAGCGGCGGGGAAAAAGGCAGCTCGGAGAGGAGAAACAGCTTGATATTCGGAAAACACATCAACCGCTACTACCTTAAGTATGCGCCCCTGCTCATTCTCGGCGCGGCGGCGCTCATAATGGTAGACTATTTCCAGCTAATAATCCCGAATCTGTACGGCATGCTGATCGACGGCCTTAATAACGGCGTTGTCGAATACCGCGGCTCGGTCGTCGCGTTCGACGTCGATTTCCTGCTGGACAAGATCTGCCTGCCCATCGTCGGCATTGTCGCCGTGATGATCGTGGGCAGGTTCCTGTGGCGCATCTGCTTCTTCGGATCTGCGATCCGCGTGGAGACGAACTTAAGGATCGAGATGTTCGACCACTGCAAGGACCTCTCGAGGGACTACTATCAGGTAAACAAGGTCGGCAACCTCATGAGCCTCTTTACGAACGACCTCGACACCATCCAGGAGTGCTTTGGCGACGGACTTTTAATGTTCTTCGACGCCCTGTTCCTCGGGATACTCGGCTTCTACAACATGTGGCGCATGAGCGTTCTGATGACGCTCCTCACGCTGATACCCCTGGGGCTCATATTCCTCATCGGCATCGTCATGGGCAAGACCATGATGAAGAAGTGGGAGGTCAGGCAGCAGGCGTTCTCGAACCTCTCCGACTTCGCGCAGGAGAGCTTCTCGGGCTACGCAGTCGTCAAGGCCTTCGTCAAGGAACTGAAGCAGCTCATGAGCTTCAAAAAGCTCAACGTCGAGAACGAGAACACCAACGTCAACTACGTCAGGGTATCGAACCTCATGCACGTTCTCATCGTGACGCTGGTCGAGACGGTCATCTGCATCATTTTAGGCTACGGCGGCTACCTCGTGCACGAGGGCGTGTTCAGCGCGGGCAGGCTGATGGAGTACATCGGCTACTTCACCTCGGTCGTATGGCCGGTAATGGCGATCTCGATGCTGATCGAAAAGACCGCGCGCGGCAAGGCCTCGATGAGCCGAATAGCCAAGCTCCTTGAGGCGGAGATCACGGTAAAGGACGCCGAGGACGCCGAGCCCATCGAAAAGGTCGAGGGCAATATCGAGTTTAGAAACCTCACCTTCCGCTATCCGGACGGCGAGTTCGACGCACTATCCGACGTATCGTTCAAAATCAACGCGGGCGAGAGCGTCGGCATAGTCGGCAAGACCGGCTCGGGCAAGACCACGATAGTCGACCTCATACTCCGCACCTACAACGTGCCGGACGGGACGCTCTTTGTTGACGGGCACGACGTGAACCGCGTCACGATAAAGTCGCTCCGCGAGGGCTGCGCCTACGTTCCGCAGGACAACTTCCTGTTCTCCGACACCATCACGAACAACATAAACTTCGCTTTTGACGAGACCGACGCCGAAAAGGTCAAGACTTCTGCCGAGCTCTCCGCCGTCGCGGACAATATCGAGGAGTTCAAGGACAGGTACGAGACCGTCCTCGGAGAGCGCGGCGTGACCGTATCCGGCGGTCAGAAGCAGCGCATCTCGATAGCGCGCGCGCTCATGAAGGACGCGCCGATACTGATTCTCGACGATTCCGTCTCCGCCGTCGATACCGACACGGAGAAGGTCATTTTGAAGAACCTCAAGGAAAACCGTAAGGGCAAGACCACGATACTCATCGCTCACCGCATATCGACCATCAAGGAGCTCGATAAGATCGTGTTCGTGGAGGACGGGCGCGTGACCGCCGTCGGCAGTCACGACGAGCTTGTTGAGACCTGCCCAGAGTACGCGAAGATGGTCGAACTCCAGCGCCTCGAGGAAGAGGCCGACAGGTAAGGAAGGAGATGAAGAAAGATGCATAAATATTATCCCCTTCTTCTGATCGGCGGCATAATCGGCGCCATATCGGTAGTTCTAATAATCGCCTACGCCTCGATCAAGGACAAGAAGCAGGCGATCGGCTTCGACCGTCACATGAAGGACGGCGAGATCGTAAAGAGGCTTCTGCGTTACGCCAAGCCCTACGCGTGGCAGTTCGTGCTGGTCGGCTTCATAATGCTTGCCGGCATCGCCTACGACATAATCTCCCCGCAGATCGTCGGCCGCGTGACCGCGCTCATCAGCAAGGACTTCGAGCTAAATAGGCTCTATTACCTCGTCGCTCTGTACGCGGGGATCCTGATCGTATCCATGGTCTGCACCTACGCGCAGGCGATAATCCTGCAGAAGGTCGGGCAGAAGATCATATCGAATATGCGCGAGGATCTGTTCGTGCATATCGAATCCCTCTCGCACGAGCAGATGAACTCGATACCTGTCGGCAAGCTCGTGACCAGGGTGACGAACGACACCAACGCGATATCGCTCATGTTCACGTCGCTGCTTGTCAACCTCGTGAAGAACGTGTTCATACTGGTCGGCGTGTTCGTCGCCATGATCACGCTGAACTACGAGCTCACGCTGATGGTCCTGTGCTTCGCGCCGTTCATCGTGCTGTTCACGGTCATTTTCCGCAAGTTCGCGAGGCGCGCCTACCGCAGGGTCAAGGACAGGACGACCGACATCAACACCTACCTCTCCGAGAACCTCTCCGGCATCAAGATCACCCAGATCTTCAACCGCGAGTCGGCGAAGCAGCGCGATTTCGAGGGCAAGAGCTTAGGGCTCGGCAAGGCGAAGAGGGAGCAGATACTCGTGTTCGGCATATTCCGTCCCCTCGTCTATATGCTCTACATCAGCTCCGTGCTCTGCCTGTTCTACCTCGGCGGGCGCGGCAAGCTCGAGGGCACCGTGTTCCTGGGTCAGACCATCGAAGCGGCGACCATCGTCAGCTTCTATATGTACATCAACAAGTTCTTCAATCCCATCCAGAACCTCGCAGAACAGTTCAACTGGCTGCAGTCGGCGTTCGCCTCCGCCGAAAAGGTGTTCTCGATAATGGATATCGAGCCCGCGCTCAAGGACGCGGAGGACGCGATCGAGCTTGACGAGGTGAAGGGCGAGATCGAGTTCAGGGACGTCTGGTTCAGCTATATCCCCGACGAGTGGGTATTGAAGGGCGTTTCCTTCAAGGTCAACCCCGGCGATACCGTCGCCTTCGTCGGCCCGACGGGCTCGGGCAAGACGACCATACTTTCGCTCATCTGCCGCAATTACGAGTTCCAGAAGGGCGAGATACTGATCGACGGCATCGACATAAGGAAGATCAAGATATCGTCCCTGAGGCGGCACTTCGGGCAGATGCTCCAGGACGTGTTCCTCTTCTCGGGCACCATAAGGAGCAATATCCTGCTCGACAAGGAGGGCGTAACGGACGAGGAGGTCATGGAGGCCTGCCGCTACGTCAACGCGGATCACTTTATAGACCGCCTTGAGAACGGTCTCGACGAGGTCGTCAGGGAACGCGGCAACAACTTCTCGGCCGGTCAGCGCCAGCTCTTGAGCTTCGCGAGGACGATCGTCCACAAGCCCGAGGTCATGATACTCGACGAGGCGACCGCGAACATCGACACCGAGACCGAGGTGCTGATACAGGATTCCCTCGAGAAGATGATGAACATCGGCACGATGCTGATCGTTGCGCACCGCCTGTCCACCATCCAGCACGCCGACAACATAATCGTCCTTTCGAAGGGCGAGATCGTCGAGCAGGGAAATCACCACGAGCTTCTGAAGAACAGGGGCAAGTATTACGCGCTCTATATGCTCCAGTTCGAGAAGGAAAAGCAGAGACTCGGGGAATAATGAATACTTAAGACTTAAAACTTAAAAATGAATAATTACGAAAAAAACTCCGCTTCGGCGGAGTTTTTTTATTTTCTTCTTCCCTTTTTGGAGGGATCTTTCGGTTTTTGGGCAGTTTTCCCACCTTTTGTGCTTTTGCCCGCGGGCTTCTCGGAAGGCCTTTCCGGGGGAACGAGCGCGTCCTTCCCGAAGCCGATAAGGTCCTCGCGGCCCGCTTTTTGAAGCGCCTTGCGCGCCGTGTTCCTGTAATAGGGCATGAAGTACTGCATGAGCGCCCTCTGCATCGCCTTCTCGGCGGGATCCTTCGGAACGTAGACCAGCGTCATGTCGCGCGGATCGAGCCCCGTGTAGAACATGCAGGTCGAGAGAGTGCCGGGGGTGGGGTAGAAGTCCTGCACCTGTTCGGGGCGCTGACCGGTCTTTTTTAGGTACTCGGCAAGCTCCACGGCGGAGTCGAGCGTCGATCCCGGATGGCTCGACATGAAGTACGGCACGATGTACTGCTCCATTCCGAGCTGCTTGTTGATGCGCGCGTATTTTAAACAGAAGCGGTCGTAGAGCCCGCCCGCCGGCTTGCCCATAAGGCGGAGCACGCCGTCCGAGATATGCTCCGGCGCGACCTTCAGCTGACCGGAGACGTGATGCTTTATCAGTTCCCGCATAAAGGTATCGTCCTTGTCGAACATCAGGTAATCGTACCTTATGCCGCTTCTCACGAACACCTTCTTGACTCCGGGCAGCTCGCGCAGCTTTTTAAGGAGCGCCGTGAAGTCCCTGTGGTCGACCTCGACGTTCCTGCAGTGTTCGTATCCCAGGCACTGGCGCTTTTTGCAGACGCCCTTCGTGAGCTGTTTTTTGCAGGCGGGATGGCGGAAATTCGCCGTCGGGCCGCCTACGTCGTGGATATAGCCCTTGAAGTTCGGGAGCTTCGTAAGTATCCTCGCCTCGCGGATAAGCGATTCGTGGCTCCGCGCCTGTATCACGCGCCCCTGGTGGAACGTGAGCGCGCAGAACGAGCACGCGCCGAAACAGCCCCTTGTCGACACGAGCGAGAACTCCACCTCGTCTATCGCGGGGATATGTTCCTTGTAAGACGGATGCGGCTTCCTCGTGTAGGGCAGCTCGTAAACGTCGTCAAGCTCGCGCGTCGTGAGCGGCGGGGACGGGGGATTGACGACGAGATACCTGTTCCCGTGACGCTGAACGAGCCTTCTGCCCGTAAGAGCGTCCTGCTCCTCGTACTGCCTCATGAACGCGCGGCAGTAGGCCTTTTTATCCGAGGCGACCGCCTCGAAGCTCTCGATCTCGTCGTAGTCGTAAACGTTCTCAAGGCTTGCCGTCATATAGCAGGTGCCGGGAATGTACGTTATATCGTGAATGTCGAGCCCCGACGCGAGGGCGTCCGCGATCTCGGCGGTCTGATGCTCGCCCATGCCGTAGGATAAAAGATCCGCGCCGGAATCGACGAGCACGCTCCTTCTGACTTTATTGTCCCAGTAGTCGTAATGCGCGAAGCGGCGGAGGCTCGCCTCGATGCCGCCTATCACGACGGGGACGGAGCCGTAAGCCTCGCGTATGCGGTTCACATATACCGTCACCGCCCTGTCGGGACGCGCGCCGGTCCTGCCGCCGGGGGTGTAGCTGTCGGCCGATCGGCGCTTTTTCGACGAGGTGTAGTGGTTCACCATCGAGTCCATATTGCCCGAATTGACGAGGAACGCGTACCTCGGCCTTCCGAATACGGTGAAGCCGTCCTTCGAATGCCAGTCGGGCTGGGAGATTATGCCGACGGAATACCCGCGCGAGGCGAGCACGCGCCCGATTATCGCCGTGCCGAACGAGGGATGATCGACGTAAGCGTCGCCCGTGACGATAACGAAATCGGGCGTGTCCGTTTTGAACGCGCCTAAAAGCTCCTTCTTATTCATCGGCAGAGCCGTATTTTGGCCGGGATCCGTCATCTTAACCCCTTGAAGCAGGCGGAGAGAAGCTCCGTGCACTCCTTTTCCATTATCCCGCCGAAAGCGGGGATCTCTCTTCCGAAAAGTCCCGAGCCGAGATCGGTCACCGAGCCCATGGCTCCCGCGTTCTTATCAAAAGCGCCGAATACCGCCGCGCCTATGCGGAAATTCACGCACGCGCCGGCGCACATGGGGCAGGGCTCGAGCGTCACGTAGAGCGCGCAGTCGGATAAATACCTCGTGCCGAGAGCGGCGGAGGCGAGCTTCATTGCGTCGAGCTCCGCGTGGCGGGAGGGATCGCCCGTCTCCTCAACGCGGTTGCGGGCGCGGGAAATTATCGCCCCGTCCTTCACGACCACCGCGCCTACGGGGACCTCGCCCGCGGAGAGCGCCTCGCGGGCTTCCTTTATCGCTTCCTCCATGAACCGCTTTTCTATTACCATTATCCTGCTCCCGACGGTTTTTTAAAAGTATAACACCCCGAGGCGCATTTTTCAAAGCCTTTTTATGCATATTCGGCCTTTCCTCGGAATATAAATACAGTTGAATCGGACGTACGGAGGATAACTTATGAGAGGCAAATGGAAAAACGCAGAGGGGAGAAAGGGCGCCGTCATGACCGCGCTCGCCGTGCTCGCGGCGTTCCTCGCTCTCGGAGCGGGCTGGACGGCGGTGAGGGCGCTTTTCGGCGACACGCTTGCCGAAAAACGGCTCTACCCCAAGGGGACGACGGTCTCGGGCGTGGAGATAGGCGGCGTGTCGAAGGCCGCCGCGAGGGAGCTAATCGCTCCCGAAAGCGAGAGGCTGCTTCGCGAATACAGCCTTACGGTCAGAACGAAGAGCGGGGAGAGCATGGTCTTTTCCGCGCTCGATCTCGGCGTTAAGACGGACGCGGAGGACGTGTTGAAAAAGGCGGCGGACGGCGGGAGCTTTTCTTTGAAGCTCGTCTTCCCCGAAAGAAACGTGCGCGCGTTTGTCGAAAAGCTTAAGAAGGAGCTTGAGGTCGAGCCGAAGACGGGCGAGCTCGAGTTCGACCTTACTAGATGTCCCGACGGCGACAGATTCTGCTATTCCGGCGGCACTCCGGGCGAGACGCTCGACTGCGACGAATGCGTAAGGCTCATCTCGGCGGGCGAGACGGCCTTCGACGCGCCCATGAAGGAGGTCGCCCCCGAAAACGGTACGGAAGGCGTCCCGGTGCTTATCGGCGCCTACACCACCTCGTTCGCGCAGGGCTCGCTCGCCGCGCCGAACAGGGTGTACAATATCATAAAGGCGGCGGAGCTCGTGAACGGCACCGTCGTCGAGCCGTATATGACCTTCTCGATCAACGAAAAGCTGGGCAGGCGCACCGCCGAAAACGGCTGGAGGAACGCTCCCGGCATAACGGAAGGCGGCGCCGATACGCAGGATCAGCCGGGCGGCGGCGTGTGCCAGGTGTCCGGCACGCTTTTCAACGCTGCGCTCCTCGCCGATATGGGCGTCATCGCGAGGCAGGCGCATTCGCGCATGGTCTCATACCTGGACGGCGGCAGGGACGCGACGATCGATACGGATTCCATCGATCTCGTCCTTAAGAACCGCACGGGGTTCGAGATCTATATCTTCGTCTGGGCGGACGCGGAGTCGAAGACCTGCGTTTCCGAGATCTACGGCAAAAAGCCCGATTACGACGTCGCGGTCGAAACGGAGCTCGTGTCGACCGTTCCGCCGTCAGAGGACGAGTACATACTCGATCCCTCGCTTCCCGACTGGGCGGTGGTGGAGGACAATCCCCCCATCACGGGGTACCGCTACAACACCTACCGCATATACCTTAAAAACGGCGAGGAGATAAAGCGGGAGCTCACCTGCGTGAGCGACTACCGCATGCACCCGAGACGGCTCCGCGCCGGAAGCGCGTATTACGCGAAAATGACCGCACAGACCACGCCCGCTCCGACGCACGCGCCCACCGCCGCGCCGACGGAGACGCCAACGTCCGTGCCTTCGTCAGCGCCAACGTCAACTCCGACCGCGGCGCCGACCGCGGCACCCTCTCCGGAGCCGACAACAGCTCCGACTCCGGCGCCCACGCCGGAACCGACTCCGGAACCGACTCCGGAACCGACTCCCGAGCCCACGCCGGAGCCCACTCCGGAACCGACCTCTCCTCCCGGAGAGAGCGAGGAGGGAAGAAAAACGCCAAATCCGCTTTTTCCCCTTGCGCTTATCCCGAACAGGGTTTATAATGGTAACGGGAAAAACCCGCAAACAGAATAAAGATAAAACGGAGGAATGATCAAATGGCTCTTGTAACAAGCACCGAGATGTTCAAAAAGGCATACGACGGCGGCTATGCGATCGGCGCATTCAACGTAAATAACATGGAGATCGTACAGGGTATCACCGAGGCCGCTGCCGAGCTCCGCGCTCCGCTGATCCTTCAGGTCTCGAAGGGCGCCCGCGCGTACGCGAATCACACCTATCTTATCAAGCTGGTCGAGGCGGCCGTCATCGAGACGGGGCTCCCCATCGTTCTGCATCTTGACCACGGCGACAGCTTCGAGCTCTGCAAGAGCTGCATCGACGGCGGATTCACCTCCGTCATGATCGACGCTTCCGGCAAGCCCTTTACCGAGAATATCGAGATCACCCGCAAGGTCGTCGAATACGCTCACGATCACGGCGTAGTCGTGGAGGCCGAGCTCGGCACCCTCGCGGGCGTTGAGGACGAGGTCAAGGTCAAGGCCGAGGATTCCTCCTATACCAGGCCAGAAGAGGTCGAGGAGTTCGTCCAGAAGACCGGCTGCGACTCCCTCGCGATCGCCATCGGCACCAGCCACGGCGCGTATAAGTTCACCGCCGCCCAGTGCACCAGGAACGAAAAGGGCATCCTCGTACCGCCGCCCCTCCGCTTCGACGTCCTCGAAGAGGTCCAGAAGCGTCTGCCCGGCTTCCCGATCGTCCTTCACGGCTCCTCCAGCGTACCGCAGGAGTTCGTCAAGATGATCAACGAGAACGGCGGACATATGCCCGACGCCGTCGGCATCCCCGAGGAGCAGCTCAGGAAGGCCGCCAGGATGAGCGTCTGCAAGATCAACATCGACTCCGACCTGCGTCTTGCCATGACCGCCAACATCAGGAAGTACTTCGCCGAGCATCCCGATCACTTCGATCCGCGCCAGTACTTAAAGCCCGCCCGCGCCGCCATCAAGGAGCTTGTCAAGCACAAGATCGTCGACGTTCTCGGCTGCGACGGCAAGGCCGACTGATAGACCCCGTATGACGGACGACACCGAATACATCGTCATTACCGACGAGGAGGGCAACGACTTGGAATGCGAACTCCTTGACTGCATCTCGTACGCGGGCTCGGAGTTCAGGGTCCTGCTTCCCGTCGACGGCGACAGCGCCGAGCCGGAGGCGATCATCCTTCGCGAGAACGCCGACGGAGAGCTCGAGGGCTTTGACGATTTAGAGCTTCTCGACGCCGTTTTCGGACTGTTCCTTGAAAAGAACGGACTGAAATAAGCGTAAAACCGAATATTTTGACAGGCATTTTGCCCCATTGGCTTTATTTTTTGAAAGAAATGAAGTATAATGGGGCAAAGCTATTTTTTATGAAAGGCGTTCTTTATGACAAACCCATCGAGAATACTTATCGACGGCTCGAAATTCGGGCTCGACTGGCTTAAGATCTACTGGTACGGCGCACTGATCGTAGTCGGCATCATACTCGCCTACGTGCTCTGCCTCGTCGAAGCGAAGCGCAGGAAGTTCCATAAGGACTGCGTGGTCGATCTCTGCCTCATCGTCGTTCCTCTCGGCGTGATATTCGCGAGGATCTATTATATCCTGTTCGCGCTCGATTACTTCGTAAAGCCCGGCATGAGCTTTTCGAAGATCCTGCTCGGCATGCTGAACATAAGGGACGGCGGACTTGCCATCTACGGCGCGATAATCGGCGGCTTCCTCGGCATTGCGCTCTACGCGAGGCACAAGAAGATGCACGTCGTGTCGCTCTTCGACCTCGTGATGCCGGGCGTCGCCCTCGCGCAGGCCATCGGCCGCTGGGGCAATTTCTTCAATCAGGAGGCCTACGGCAGGCTCATCGACAAGGGCTTCCCGCCCTATTTCCCGCTCGCCGTCAAGATCGACGAGTGCACGCAGAGCTGCTGCGCGAATCTCCCGTCGAACGCCGGACACATCCATTACGCCACGTTCTTCTATGAATCCGTGTGGTGCTTCATTATCTTCATCGTGCTCTGGTTCTTCTTAAGGAAAAGGGCGAAGCACCGCGGCGACCTCCTTCTCGCCTATCTCGTCATGTACGGCTTCGAGAGGACGATCGTCGAGGGCTTAAGGACGGACAGCCTCATGCTCGGCAGGTTCCGCGTTTCGCAGGTGCTGTCGGCGGCGCTTTTCGTTTTCGCGGTCGCGTTCATAATCGTAAGAGCTATCATGGAGAAGAAAAAGGGCAGGATCCTGATGCCCGTCGAAGAGGTCTATTACGGTAAAAAGCCCGACGAGACCGATAAAAAGAAGGACGACGGCTGGGTGGACGAACCCGAGACCGCGGCCGAAGAACCCGAGGCAGAAGCGGAAGCGGAAGCCGAAGCCGAGACCGAGGAAGAAGCAAAACCCGAGACCGAACCCGAAGCGGAGGAGGACGCCGCAGCTAAAGAAGACGGCGGAGAAAATGCGGAAGATTAAGCTCATACTGATAACCGTTCTGTGCGTGCTCACGACTGCGGCGTGCGTCGACTTGAAGCCGGCGCTCGATCCTTCGGTGACCCCCGAGCCCACCGAGGTGCCGGTCGTCGTCACGCCCGAACCGACCGAGGTGCCGCCCACGCCCGCCCCGACCGATCCCCCGAGGGAGATCACCGAGGAGTACGACGCGATGGGTCTCGTCATCACGGGCGCGGATCATTTCATCCGCTACCTCACCTTCACGAACCTTACGGTCTACGAGGAGGAGGGGGACACGTTCTTAGACGGCGCGGTCGAGAACACGTATCTCGAGCCCATCACCTGCGCGGTGGACGTCGTCTTTACCGACAGCTTCGGGAGGGAGATCGCAAGGGCGCGCCTGCAGACGCGGGACGGGAGCTTCCTTCTCACGCTTGAACCCGGCAGGACGGTCGTCTTTGCCAGGATACCGACCGACATGACGCTCACCGACCTCGATTTCAGACTCGTTTTCGATATGGAAACGGGCATCAGGCCGAAGCCCGCGGAATGACCCGCGGCCGCAGCTTGCGGCAAAAGGCCGCCTGTGATATAATATCTGTCTAATAATTTTCCGTTTAGGAGGAATTATGAAAAAAACGATCTCTCTTATTGCGGCGCTGCTGCTTGTACTTGCCGTGCTGCCCGTTTCGGCGCTGCCCCGCATCGAGGCTCCCGTGAGGACTGCGCCCGTATTCACCGCCGATACCGTTACCGCTTCGGAGGATCAGGACGTCGAGGTCAGCTTACAGCTTGAAGGCTCCTACGACGCGAACGTCCTTACGGTATTCATTGACTTCGACAATACGAAGCTCTCCGTTGTATCCATTACTCTCGGCGCGGTCGCGCAGGAATTCCAGAATAACGACGGCTACTGCGTGAACAACGTCCACGCGAGGCCGGACGGGACCGAATTGATCGCCAACATCGAAAGCCATGTAGGCGTAACGTGCATCGTTCCCGAAGAGACCGTTTCCGTAAACGGCACGGTATTCACCGTTAAGTTCCACACCGCCGAGGGCCTTCAGACCGGAGACAGCGTTCCCCTTAACGTAGACGTTCAGGTCTTTACGAACCTCGACATGGACAGCGTTTCCCATCCCATAGAGCATGAGACGTCGGCCGGCGCGGTCAATATCGACAATCACGAGACTTTCACCATCACCTGGAAGAACTGGGACGGCGAGGTGCTCAAGACCGAAGAGGTCGAGCACGATCAGATCCCCGTCTATACGGGCGATGATCCCGAAAGGCCTGCCGACGATCAGTACACCTACGTGTTCGACGGCTGGACGCCCTCGATCGTTCCCGCGACTGAGAACGCGACCTATACCGCCAAGTTCAGGACCGTCACGAATTTCTATCAGATAACCTGGAAGAACTGGGACGGCGAGGTGCTCAAGACCGATACGCTCGCGTACGGCGCAACTCCCGAATACACGGGCGAGACTCCGACGAAGCCCAAGGACGCCGAGAACACCTATGAGTTCTCCGGCTGGACGCCCGAGATACAGGCGGTCACCGGAAACGCCGAGTACACCGCGGTGTTCAATCCCCACTTAAGGTCCTACACCGTCACCTGGAAGAACTGGGACGGCGAGGTGCTCAAGACCGATACCGTCGAGTACGGCGCTACCCCCGAGTATACGGGAGAGACTCCGACGAAGCCCGAAGACGCCCAGAACACATATGAGTTCTCCGGCTGGACGCCCGAGATACAGACGGTCACCGGCAACGCCGAATACACCGCTGTATTCAGCGCGGTACCGAAGACGTTTACCGTCACGTTCGTCGACGGAATTACCGGCGGGACCATAGCGACCGTTACCGTCGAGTACGGCAAGGACGCCACTCCGCCCGAGGCTCCCGAACACGGCGGCTACATCTTCATCGGCTGGGAGGGAAGCTTTGAGAACGTCACGGCGGACGTGACCGTTACCGCGAAATACGGCATGCTCGGCGACGTTGACGGCAACGGCAAGGTCGAGGCGACCGACGCCCTCCTGGCTCTGCGCATGGCGATGAGCATTATCGAAACGCCCGATAACATCCTGATCATCGACGTTGACGGCAATGGCAGGGTCGAGGCCACCGACGCGCTTCTGATCCTGCGCTTCGCAATGGGCATCATCACGAGCTTCAATTGATCAATGACATACAAAGACCCCGGCTGAGCTCAGCCGGGGTCGTTTTTTTGTTCATTATTCCGTGCGCAGGGCGACGACGGGATCCTTCTTTGCCGCGGAGCGGGAGGGGATGAGTCCCGCGACGAGGGTGAGGAGCATGCTTATCGCAAGGAGCGCCAGGGCGCCCTTCCACGGAAGCGCGGCGACGTTCCTTATCCCGCCCAGGGCGTAGATCAAAGCGTTTATCGGGATCGTGAGAAGCTCGGTAATAAGGAGTCCCATAATGCCCGAGATGAATCCGATTATCAGCGTTTCCGCGTTGAACACGCGCGAGACGTCTCGCTTCGACGCGCCTATCGAGCGGAGCACGCCTATCTCCTTCGTGCGCTCGAGCACGGAGATGTTGGTGATGACGCCTATCATTATCGACGAGACCACGAGCGATACGGCGACGAAAGCGATGAGCACGTAGGTTATCACGTTGATTATGGTCGATACCGAGCTCATCAGAAGCCCGACGTAGTCCGTATAGGTGATCACACGCCAGTCCTCGCCGAGCGCCTTCGCAGAATCGTTGTAGCCGTCGATGAGCGCCTTTATATCGTCCTTCGACTCGAAGTCTACGGGATAGATGACTATCGCGGAAGGCTTTTTAAGGTCGTTCACGCCGAGCGTCTTAAGGTTACCGTCGTACGTGTTCTTCGTGCCCTCAGGCATTATCGCGTCGCGGAACCGCGCGATAAGCTCCTCGTCCGTCATGTAGTCGAGATACGGCAGTATCTGCGCCTGCGTCTCCTCGGGCAGGGTGCTTATGTAGTTAAGAACGTCCTCGCGCGTGGGCGAGTATTTGGACATATCGAAGGGGTACCCCGTGAACACGTCCGTGTCGGGGTCGGCCTTCTGCGCCTTTACGACGGGGGAGGCGTTGATCGCGCCGATCGCGTATTCGGTCAGGGCGTGGGTGTAGAACACGGTGCCGTTCAGAGCCGTCGCCGCCGCGTCCTCCTTCGGACGGATTATGCCGACGATCTTAAGCTGTACGCCGGCCTTCGCGATTATATCGTCGATGTCGGAATCGAGCCTCATATCCCGCCAGACGCCGTTTCCGTCCTCCTCGTAGAAATCGGTGGGGAGGAGGAGCATGAACTTAAGCGCTAAAAGCTCCTCATAGGTGAAAACGAGCTGCTCCTCGAGCACGGACTCGCCGTTCATGACCTTTTCCATAAGCCCGTCGAGGTTCGCCTGGTCGCGGAGCCCCAGCGTGTAAAGATCGAAATCGCCGAGCTGGTTGTACTTGTCGACCTTCAAGACCAGCTCGAACGCGTTCTCGGGCCAGCGGCCGCAGAGCATATCGTACTGCGTCTCGAGGAGCGGCACGTTGTCGATCATCTCGCCGAACACCTCGCGGTTCGAGAAGCTCATCATGCTCGAGAACGACTGCCCGAACATGCGCTCGTAGACTATTCCCGGGTTCGCCTGCGCGGTGCCGTAGGGCGAGCTCTGATTATAGATGAACATATCGACGGAGTACCTGTACTGCACGCCGTTCGACTTTTCCGCGATACCGCTTCCGTCGGTCTCGAGGTACTCCCTGAACGCTGCGAGGTCGTTCCTGCGCGTCTTGGAGTTCATAAGTTCCAGTCCCTCGGAGATATGCCCGTTGGAGTAGATCTTGCCGTCCTCGCGGTTTTCCTCGGGACGGGTGTCCTTCTCCCCACGGTCGAACATGGCGGAAAGATCCATCACGTCCTCCTCGATCGTGAGGGGATAGTTCGAAAGCGTATCCTCCTGCACGCGGTCGATATAGTGCTGGAAGCCGTCCGATATGGAGAGTATCAGCGCGATGCCGATTATGCCGATGCTGCCCGCGAAGGCCGTAAGTATAGTCCTGCCCTTCTTCGTCATAAGGTTGTTAAGGCTTAACGAGAGCGCCGTGAGGAAGCTCATGGATACGCGGCTGTTTTCGCCCCGCTTTGCGCGATCCGTTATCCCGCTTTCCTTAGGGGACTTCTTCGGCGCGTTCGCGTCGTCGCTCACGACGAGACCGTCGAGGAGCCGTATTATCCTCGTCGCGTAGGTTGAGGCGAGCTCAGAATTGTGCGTGACCATTATTACGAGGCGGTCCCTCGCGACCTCGGAAAGCAGCTCCATTATCTGGACGCTCGTTTCGGAATCGAGCGCGCCGGTCGGCTCGTCCGCGAGGATTATCTCGGGATCGTTCACGAGCGCGCGGGCGATGGCGACGCGCTGCATCTGTCCGCCGGAGAGCTGGTTGGGCTTCTTGTTTATCTGATCGGCAAGGCCGACCTTTGTAAGCGCCTCCGTTGCGCGCCTCTTCCGCTCCGCCTTCGATACGCCCGAAAGCGTCAGCGCGAGCTCGACGTTCGCGAGCACCGTCTGGTGGGGGATGAGGTTGTAGCTCTGGAAAACGAAGCCGACGGAGTGGTTGCGGTAGGCGTCCCAGTCGCGGTCGCGGTAGGTCCTCGTCGATTTGCCGTTTATCACAAGGTCGCCGTCCGTATAGCGGTCGAGCCCGCCGATAATGTTGAGGAGCGTCGTCTTGCCGCAGCCCGACGGCCCCAGTATCGCCGCGAACTCGTTCTCCGAAAACTCGATATCGACGCCCTTAAGGGCGTGCACCGGCTCGTCGAACGAGGCGTAATCCTTTTTGATTCCCGTTAATTTAAGCATAAGCTGTCTCCGCAAGTATTATTTGGAACTATAATAATACATTTTTGCCCGAATGTGAATACCCGATCCGATTTTTTTGATTTTCGCTGCGGTTTTTATGCGTTATGCGCTTCTTCCTTGGGGAATCCTTGAGATACAAGAAAAAAACAGCCCCGTAAAAACGGGGCCGCTCAGTTTTTTTATTACAGCGATTCCGCGACCGTCCTTACAGCCGCGAGTATGCCGCAGAGTATCGCGTCCTCATCCATGAACGGCAGATTCCCGCGCCCGGGAACGCCCTCGACCTGTTCGCGGACGAACGGCACGTGGATGAATCCGGTCGGGACGCATCCCCCGTTATGGGCGAGCATGGAGTAGAGAACGGAGTTGCACACGTACTCTCCCGCGTCGCGGGAGACCTCCGCCGCTATCCCCTCCTTACGGATCGCTGTGACGATACCGTCAAGGGGGAGGGTGGAATAGAGCTCTGCCGCGCCTCCCGGGACGATCTCACGGTTCACGGGCGAGAAGCCCGCGTTGTCGGGGATCCTCGCGTTCATTATGTTCCGTCCGACCGCTTCGGGCGTTATCGCGCTCCTGCCGCCCGCCTGACCGAGCATGACGACGGCGGCGGGGGAGACGGCGTCGAACCTGCCGCATACCATCTGCGCCGCCCTTTTGAACTCGACGGGAAGGAGGAGTTTTTCGATCCCGAACCCGCAGATCTTATCCGGAAGCTCGCCGAGCACCCGTTCGGTGGGGTTCATACTGTCCCCGCCGAAGGGCTCGAATGCGGTTACGAGAAGCGTTTCCATATCAGTCGCCGACGTCCAGCGCCTCCAGACCTTTCTTCGCCGCGGGCTTGTTGTCGCCGTGTTTGACGAAGAGCATCGTCACGAACGCGAGCGCCACGAAGCAGACCGCGTAGGGGAAGAGTATGCTCAATCCGAACGCGTCCATAAGGAAGCCGGAGAGTATCGGGGTGAGCACCTGCGCCGCCATGGACGCGGTGTAGTAATAGCCGGTGTACCTTCCGACGTTGCCGCCCCTCGCGAGCTCAACGACCATCGGGAAGGAGTTGACGTTGATGGTCGCCCAGCCGATGCCGGCGAGAGCGAACATGCAGTTCATAAGTATCGCGGGGCTTCCCGCGCGGAGGAACGCCGCCACGAGGAAGGATACGGTCAGCATCACGACGCCCGCGAGGATCGCCTTTTTCCTTCCGATCTTCGAGGAGATTATGCCGACGGGGAGGTAGGAGATTATCGCCGCCGCCTGCGCGATTATGAGCGTCATGTTGTAGTCGAGGTTCAGGACCTTGCCGGCGTAGACGGAGTACTTGCTTGTTACGGCGTTATAGCCGAAGAACCAGAGAGCGACCGAAGCGAGGATCAGTATGAGCGAAGTAAGCTCGCCTTTCGTGAGCTTTCTCGAGCCGGAGCCGTCGTCGTCGGCGCTGTCGTCGACGCCGAATTTTTTGGAATCCTCCTCCATCTCGCGGACGAACTTCGGTTCCTTGACCGTGATGAGGAATATGATAAGAGCGATCACCATTACCGCGGCGATCACGGAGAAGAACGTGATATAGCTCATCATCTCGTTCTGCGCCTTGCCGGTGCCGAACACCATGCCGAGCACGAGCACGAGTATGCCGCCGAACGAGCCCATGAGGTTGATGACCGCGTTCGCCTTGGAGCGGAGCGGCTTTATCGTGACGTCGGGCATCAGTGCGACGGCGGGGGAGCGGAAGGTGCTCATCGCGACGAGCGTGACGAGGAGCGCCGACATGAACAGCACGAGTATCAGCCTGTTGTTAGCGGTGGTCTTGGCGGCGTAGGCCTGACGGGCGGGCACGTAATAGGTGTCCCAGATCTCTGCGGCTTCCTTATCGCCCTCTGCGACGCGCTGACCTATTGATCTCATCTCCTCCTCGGAATACTTCTCTGAAAGCACGTATTCCTCGCCGTCATGAGTCTTCAGCTTGGCGGTTATGATGTCCTCATGCTGATAGAGCGCGCCGACGCCCTTGCCGTCGACGTACGCCTCGGGCTCGAGCTTATTGAGCTGAGCGTTGTCGATGAACGAAAGGCCGACGAACGCGATGACGGCGACGATCGTACCCACGATGATGAACGGCGTCCTTTTGCCGAAGCGGGAACGGCACTTGTCGGAGAACGTGCCGAAGAGCGGCAGCATGAACAGCGCGAGCACGTTGTCGAGAGCCATTATGACGCCCGACCAGCCCTGCGCCATGCCGAATTTATCCGTAAGTATCTTCGGGATGATGCTGTCGTACGCCTGCCAGAAGGCGCAGATGAGGAAGAATGCGAAACCGACGCATATCGTGCGCCAATAATTGAGCTTCATGACTTTACCCTCCATGTGGATTTCTGATCCATTTTACCACATTTTCCCATACATTACAACAGAATACGGCTATAAAAAGAAACCGAAAAATATGCTTGACAGTTTTCACTTTAAGAGATATAATCGATTTTCAGAGGCGGATCTTCCGCCTGAATGAATATTACTCCGTTTTGATCCGGGAGGAGTAGCGAGGAACCGGTGCCAGTTAGAGAGGCGGGTAAGGTGAAAGCCGCCGGCAGAAGGCTTCGTGAAGGTCGTCCGGGGAGCGGGGCCGGGTTCGCCCGTTAAAGCGTTTTCAAGTGGAGCGGATATTCCGCTCAACAAAGGTGGTACCACGAGCGGCCCTTCTCGTCCTTTGGCGAGGAGGGCTATAAAATTTTTGGAGGTACACCGAGTTTGAAAACAGGTTTTCAAACTCTGCGCTTTTGCCCCTGCGGCGATACCGAAGCGCCGCAGTTTTGCTCCGCAAAACCGGCAGAACCGCTCTCCTCAGAGAAATGGAGGAAAAAATGAACGACAATCACAATGGCATTGAGGAAATGCCGAAGACCTACGATCCCTCCCAGGTGGAGGACAGGCTTTACAAAAAGTGGGAGGAGTCCGGATATTTCCATTCCGCTCCCAACCCCGACAAGAAGCCCTATACGATCGTGATACCGCCGCCCAACATAACGGGGCAGCTCCACATGGGTCACGCCCTCGACGAGACCATGCAGGATATCCTTATCCGCTATAAGCGTATGTGCGGCTATGAGACCCTGTGGCTTCCCGGCACGGATCACGCGTCGATCGCGACCGAGGTAAAGATCGTCGAGCGCATGGCGAAGGAAGGTCTCACGAAGAAGGACGTCGGCCGCGCCGAGTTCTTAAGACGCGCGTGGGCGTGGAGAGACGAGTTCGGCGGCAGGATAGTCCGCCAGCTAAGGAAGCTCGGCTCCTCCTGCGACTGGGACCGCGAGCGCTTCACGATGGACGAAGGCTGTTCCCGCGCCGTTCAGAAGGTCTTCATCGACCTTTACAACAAGGGCATGATCTACCGCGGAGACCGCATCGTCAACTGGTGTCCGCACTGCAGGACCGCCATCTCGAACGCCGAGGTGGAGTTTGAGGAGCAGCCTTCGAATCTGTGGCACGTGCGCTACGACGCGCCCGACAAGAGCTATTCCATCACCGTCGCGACGACGCGTCCCGAGACGATACTCGGCGATACGGGCATCGCGGTCAATCCGAAGGACGAGCGCTATTTTGACATAGTCGGCAAGACCGTGGTCGTGCCGGTCGTGGGGCGCGAGATACCCATCGTCGCGGACGAATACGTCGAGATGGATTTCGGCACCGGCGCCGTGAAGATCACCCCCTCGCACGATCCCAACGATTTCGAGGTCGGCATAAGGACGGGACTTCCGCGCATGTGCGTGTTCACCGAGGACGGACATATCAACGAGCTCGGCGGAAAATACGCGGGACTTACCACGAAGGAGTGCCGCAAGGTCTTCGTCGAGGATCTCGAAAAGGCGGGTAATCTTGTAAAGATAGAGCCCTACACGCATAACGTCGGGACCTGCTACCGCTGCCACACCACCATCGAGCCGATGGTCTCGAAGCAGTGGTTTGTCGCGATAAAGGATCTTGCCGAGCCCGCCATAAAGGCGGTGGAGGAAGGCCGCGTGAAGTTCGTGCCCGAAAGGTACGTGCAGACCTATTATAACTGGATGTACAACATAAAGGACTGGTGCATCTCGCGCCAGCTCTGGTGGGGACACCGCATACCGGCCTACTACTGCGACGACTGCGGCGAGACCGTCGTTTCCGATCACGCTCCCGACAGGTGCCCGAAGTGCGGCGGAACTATGCATCAGGACGAGGACGTGCTCGATACCTGGTTCTCCTCCGGCATGTGGCCGTTCTCGACGCTCGGCTGGCCCGAAAAGACCGAGGAGCTTAAGTATTACTACCCTACCTCCACGCTCTCCACGGGCTGCGATCTCATATTCTTCTGGATCGCCCGCATGATAATGTTCGGGCTCTACGCGATGGGCGACGTCCCGTTCGACCACGTGTTCATACACGGCATGGTGCGCGACGAGCTGGGCAGGAAGATGTCGAAGTCCCTCGGCAACGGCATCGATCCCCTTGAGATAATCAAGGATTACGGCGCGGATTCCTTACGTTTCTCGTTGACCTCCGGCACCGCCGCGGGCACCGATATGCGCTTCCAGATAAAGAAGGTCGAGGCGGCGAGGAACTTCTGCAACAAGGTCTACAACGCGTCCCGCTTCGTCATGATGAACCTCGGCGATGAGCCGATCGGGGATATCGATTTAACAAAGCTCGACGTCGCCGACAAGTGGATACTCCACCGTCTGAACGCCGTCATAAGCGAGGAGACCGCGAACATCGACGCGTTCGACCTGAACCTTGCCGTGGAGAAGATCTACAGCTTCATCTGGACGGAGCTCTGCGACTGGTACATCGAGATGGCGAAGCCGAGGCTCTACGGCGAGGACGAGGAGGCGAAGAGGAACGTTCGCACGATACTCGTGCGCGTGCTCTCCGATTCCATGAAGCTCCTGCACCCGTTCATGCCCTTTATCACCGAAGACATCTACACGAGGCTGCCGAACGCATCGGAAACGATAATGCTCGCGAGCTGGCCGAAATACGAGGAACGCTTTGACTTTAAGGATGAGGCCGAGGCGATGGACGGCATCATGGAGCTCGTCCGCTCGATAAGGAACGTGAGAGCCGAGATGAACGTCCCGCCCGCAAAGCGCGCGCATATGTTCATCGTGACGGCGGAGAAGAACGCCGCCGCGGTGAGGGAGGCGGCTCCCTACTTCAACAAGCTCGCCGGCGCGTCCGACGTGACGGTACAGCTTGATAAGGAAGGCATCGCGCCCGACGCGGTCAGCGTCGTTTCGCCGATCGGCGACGCGTTCATCCCGCTGAACGAGCTCATCGATATCGAGAAGGAGCTCGCGAGGCTCGAGAAGGAGCGCGCGAGGGTCGAGGGCGAGATAAAGCGCGCCGAGGGCAAGCTCTCCAATCCCGGCTTTACGGCGAAGGCTCCCGAAAAGGTCGTGAACGAGGAGCGCGCGAAGCTCGCCGCCAACAAAGAGCTTTACGAAAAGCTCTTAAAGAGGATGAACGAGCTGAAAAAATAAACCGCCTAACAACAAAGCCGTGTTTTGAAAACACGGCTTTTTCCTTTGTTTCTAAAAGAAAACACAAAATATATTGTCGATTCGCATTGAATTAAGGGCAAATTAGTATTATATTGTTTGTAAGAAATTAAATAAGAAGGTCTTTGATCTATGAGAGCCGACGGTTCTTTTAAAAAATACATATCGTTTTTGATGGCGCTTCTCTTTGCGCTCATTCTTTCGGGATGCAAGGATCCCGCCGTCGATCCCGACGACGTCGTCGTGATAGGGGGAAACACTCAGGCTCCAGCGACCGCCGTACCGACTCCGGATGCCACGCCAACTCCCGCGCCGACGGATACGCCGGCGCCGACGGACGTACTGCCGAACCCCGGCGGACCCGTCATCTATCTGACCTTTGACGACGGCCCCTATAAGTACACCGGAGAGGTGCTCGACATACTCGCCTCGTATCACATCAAGGCGACCTTCTTCACGATCGGCGATCAGATCCAGAAATACCCGGAGCTTGCGAAGCGCATCGCCGAGGAGGGACACTGCCTCGCGTGCCATTCGCAGACGCACAACATGAACAGCTGCTACAAGAGCACCGACGCGCTGGTGAACGAGCTTGCCAGGTGGCGGCAGACGGTAATAAACGCCGTCGGCTATGACGCGGGCGCGTATGTTTTCAGGTTCCCGGGCGGCACGACCAACACCACGATCGGCGGCAGGAGCGGACGCGATCCGTACGTTGCGGCCGCTAACGGCGCCGGCTATTACGTGTTCGACTGGAACATGGGTATCAACGACCGCTGGCTTGCGGGCAACACGCAGGGCCTTTCCAAGATCGACTATTTCTGGTGGTCGTATCAGGATACCTATCAGACCTTCAAGAACACGAGGCCCCTGATACTCATCATCCACGACACCGAGCCGGTCAGCGTGGAGCTTCTGCCGAGGATAATCGAGGACCTCATCGCGAAGGGTTTTACCTTCGGCACGCTCAACAACGAGCATAACAATTATTTGATGTAAATATATATTAAAGGCTTGAAATCAAGCCGCGGCTGTGGTACAATATCTTGTGTGAGAGAAGAGCTCTCAAACGATATTTAAGCAATTTATATTCGGAGGTTTTTATTATGGCATTCTGTAAAAACTGCGGCGCCCAGATGGGCGATGACGAAAGGTTCTGCCCCAACTGCGGTCATGCGGCCCAGGCTCAGGCTCCCCAGGCGCAGCCCGCTCCCCAGGCGACCGACGACGTAACCGCCAACAAGGGCATATCCATTCTCTCGTATCTCGGACCGCTCGTGTTCATCCCCATGTTCGTAAGGAAGGATTCGGACTTCGCTCAGTACCACGCAAGACAGGGCTTCACGCTCTTCGTACTCTACGTTGCGACATGGATCGTCGACATCATCCTCGGCATCATCAACCGCGCGGTCGGCGGAACGTGGATCCTCAGCCTGCTCAACTCGCTGATCTCCCTCGCTCCCGTCGTGCTCGCCGTATTCGGCATCATCAACTGCTTCAGAGGCGTAAAGAAGCCCCTGCCCCTTATCGGCGGCATCGACCTCTGGCACACCTTCACCGGCAAATAATACTGATATTAAAAACGCCGTTCCGGCCGGAACGGCGTTTTTGCGTGCTCATTTTCGCCTGTCGTTTATCGTCGTGACAAAGCCCTCGAACACGTCGCAGAGCTTCGGCGCCTGATCGCTGTAAGGTATCCCGTGCGGCGCGTCCTTGATCACGATATGCCTCGCGGCGGGCAGCTTTTTTTTAATAAGGTCATAGCTTTTGGGATCGACTCGGCTGTCGTTCTCCGCCTCGACCAGCATGACCGGCGCCTTGATCCTGTCCATTCCGTCGAGCGCGATCTTCGCCATACTGCGGATGTCGCGGAGCTTGCGCGTCGCCATGCCGGAATACATCTCGTGTTCCGGGTTCTTGAAGCCCTCCGCGGTCTGGACAAAGGGGATCAGCGGGGAGGCGTCGGCGCAGAGATTCAGGTACCCCTTCATGCGGACGGGCGGGCAGATCAGGAACACTCCCGCGAGCTTCCCGTCGCCCTCGCGCTTCGCGGCGAGATCCGCCATCAGAAGCGCGCCGAGGCTGAGCCCGCAGAGAATTATCTTGTCGCAGCCGGCGCCAACGAGCTTTATATACGCCTCCTCGGCGTCCCTCCGCCAGTCCTCATAGGTCGCCCTGTCAAGCTCGCCGAAGGTCTTGCCGTGCCCCGTAAGGAGCGGCAGCGCCGCGGAAAGCCCCATGCCGACCGCGCGGTCGTAAAGACAGCGCATGGTGGACGGCGTGCACCCGTAACCGTGACAGACGAGAACGCCCGTACCGCTTCCCTTGAAGAAGCGGGAGAGCGAGGCCTCCGTAAAGCCCCATTCCTTATCTCTTACCTTTTTTCCGAACTTAACCGACATTTCGATACCTCCGAACGCTCCGTAGATTATAATTCAAAACGGCGCATTTTGCAAGTTGTTAACGGTTTTGCCCGATCCCGTTAACAGTTCCTTCATTTTTCGCCGTTGCAAAAAGGCTTTTTCTGTGATAAAATGTATCTGGTCGAATGGCGTCATTCGAATCCAATGTCGAAAGGAACAGAAAATGAAAAGGATTTTATACATATTTGTTGCCGCAATGCTTCTCCTCGTGACCGCCGCGTCGCCCGTTTTCGCGTCCTCCGCGCCGAGGTTCTATCTCGAGGGCCCGTCCCGCGCGAAGGTGGGGGATACCATCGAGGTCAGCCTTAAGCTCGAGGGAACGTACGAGGCGAGCGTCATCCATGTCAAGGTCGGCTTTGATCCCGCCGCTTTCGACTTCGTTTCCCGCACGCTCGGGGATACCGCGGAAGCCTTCCGCGAGATCGACGCCGTGATAATGTGCGAACCTACCCAAGCGCGCGACGCCGTGGGCTACGGCATGGTCTCTCCGTACCCCGATGAATTTGCGTCGGCCACCGGCACCCTGGTCACGATCAGGCTCGAGGTCAAGTCTGCCGACGTGCCCGATCAGAAGATCACCCTCGACGTCAGCGAGTTTGAGTATCTTCCCGAAGGCGAGACGCAGGCGACGTCCATTGATTTCACCAAGTCCGACCTTTCCATGACGCTGTATTCTGCGGACGATCCGAACTATACCGAGGAACCCAACGTGACCGACGATCCCAATACGACCGACGATCCCAACGTTACCGATGATCCCAATACGACCGACGATCCCAACACGACCGACGATCCCAACACGACCGACGACCCCAACGCGACACAGGATCCCGATGCGACCGGGGATCCGACTCCGATCGCCGAGCCCGATGAAACTCCCGATCCCGGCAAAGAGGGCGGGGAGGGCGCGAAAGGCCCCAAGATCAAGAACTACGTCTGGTACATCGCTGCCGGCGCCGGCGCAGCCGTTATTGCGGCGCTCATTATCGTTCTTGTAAGGAGCAAACGGTCGCGCAAAGAATAAGAAAAGGAATGTCTGCCTATGAAAAAAACAATGGCAATAATACTCGTACTGTTGATGCTTTTAACGCCTCTCGGCGCGGGCGCTCTGACGAGGGCCCAGGTCGGGACGGACGTCAGCGGCTTCTCATCGACCGACCTTGACGGCAAGACGATAAAAGGAAACGTGTTCGCCTCCTACGACGTCTCGATCGTCTGCTACTTCGCCATGTGGAGCTCGCGGTGCCTTTCGCAGCTCGAGCTTCTTCAGCAAGTGCACGAAGCACATTCCGAATACGGCGTGTTCGGAATGCTCCTCGTCGATTCCACGAGCACCGCGGAGCTTGCGAAACAGTACTTTGATGAAAAGGGTTACACCTTCACGGTGTTCCTCGTGGACAGCGTGTGGAAGAGCGTGGTCGAACAGTCCGTGTTCATCCCGCAGAGCCATATCGTGAGCTCGGACGGCGTGATCGTCGAGTCGTGGCAGGCCACGTTCTCGAGCGCCGCAAAGATCGAAGAACGCCTCGCTCTCTGCGCGGGCGGGACCGCGGCGCCGGACGGCGACGTCAACAACGACGGAAAAACCGACGCGACCGACGCGCTGATAATACTCAGGATGGCGATGGAGATAATCGACGTGACTCCCTACGCACTCGCGCACGGCGATATGGACGGGAGCGGCAAGCTCGAACCCGCGGACGCTCTGATCGTGCTCCGCATGTCGATGGGAATAATCATCTGACCGTAAATAAAAAAGCCAAGCGAACGCTTGGCTTTTTTGTATCATCATCAATTATATTCCGCTCTCGCGCCGCCGATGAGCTTCGGGCGCACCCTTGCCATGACGACGTTAGCAGCGCCGATCTTATCGTTCTGGGCGTGAACGGGGACGGCGACCGGACGCATGTGCATGCCGATCAGCACTCCGCCGACGTCCATGCCGGCCTTTGCCTGACCTTTGATGTCCTCAACGACGACGGGCTCGTCGAACACCTCCATGGCGCGTACGCTCCACGCGCCGCCCGCGTGCAGGCGGGGCTTCACGCAAACCTCATAGAAGCCGTATTTCTCCATGCATTCGCGCTCGACGACCACCGCGCGGTTCAGATGCTCGCAGCACTGGCAGGCAAGATACAGCCCGTGCGCCTTCGCGATCGGTAGCACCTCGTCCATTATGGCGCACGCGACGTCGTAGGTCGAATGCGTGCCCATCTGCTCGCCCATAACGCGGCTCGTTGAGCAGCCGATCACGACGATGTCGCCCGGGCGGAGCTTCGGTATGTTGTGAGAGCTCGTTCCGGCATAGAGAAGGCCGACCTCGCCGTAGTTCACGAGCTCCGTCATTGCGGCTTTCGCCTGTTCTTTTATCAATTCAAGAGATATTTCCACTTGAATCACCTCCGTATCAAGTGTTATTATATAGCCGAATGAAGAAAAATACAAGGAGCAAACTGATCATGAGAAATATACTTGTCACGATACCCGTAACCGAGGAAGAGCTCTCCCGCCTCAAGGCCGCCTGCCCGGACGGCGTTTTCACCTTGATACCCAAGGAAAAACTCGACGCGAAGGCCGTTAAAGACAAGGAGATCATAATAGGCAATATCCCGAAGGAGCTCGTGCCCGAATGCGGAAAGCTCAGGCTCCTCGAGCTCAATATGGCCGGCACGGACGGATATCCCGAGCTCATGCCCGAAGGCGCGGTACTCGTCAACTCCTCGGGCGCTTACGGGCTCGCCATCTCCGAGCATATGCTCGGAATGCTCCTTGCGATAAAAAAGAAGCTGTATCTTTATTATGATAATCAGCATGATTCCCTGTGGCGGGACGAGGGCGGCGTCACGAGCATAGAGGACGCTTACGTTCTCTCCGTCGGCATGGGGGATATCGGCGGCGAATTCACGAGAAAGTGCAAGGCGCTCGGAGCGTACACCGTCGGCATAAGGCGAAACGTGCGCGAAAAGCCCGATTACGCCGACGAGATGCATACTCTCGACGAGCTCGATTTGCTGCTTCCGCTGGCGGACGTCGTCGCGCTTTCGCTTCCGTCGGGCGCTGCGACGCGCGGGCTCATGGACGAAAGAAGGCTCCGCATGATGAAAAAGGGCGCCGTGCTCATTAACGTCGGCCGCGGAAACGCGATAGTCACTGACGATCTCGTCAGGGTGCTGAACGACGGTCACATCTATGCCGCGCTCGACGTCGTCGACCCCGAGCCGCTCCCCGCGGAGCATCCGCTCTGGAAGGCGCCGAACGTGTTTATCACGCCGCACATCTCGGGCTTCTTCCACTTAAGGCAGACGCTCGAGAGGATAATCGCCATCGCCGAGGAAAACTTAAAGAGGTTCTCCTCGGGAGAACCCCTTCTGAACGTAGTTGATTCGAAAACCGGCTACCGCGGTTGCGAAAACAGGGCTTAAAGCCTTATAATTTCATCACAGTTCAGCAGCTCCGCCTCGTGCTCGTCATGCGTAATGAGAAGTATCGAGGCGTTTTTCGCGTGAAGGAGTATCTTCTTGGCGACGCGTTCGCGCATATCGGGATCGAGACCCTTGAACGGCTCGTCAAGCAGAAGGGGATCACCCGAGAACGCCAGCGCCCTCGCGATCGCCGCGCGGCGCTGCATTCCGCCGGAAAGCTCCTTCGGGAGCTTATCCATGCTGTCATAAAGCTCCATATCACGGAGGATATCTTCGACGGAGACGCCCGGCGCCGCAGAGTACGAGACGTTCTTCTTCGCGCTGAACCACGGAAGGAGTCTGTCCTCCTGGAATACCACGGCGGGTTTTTCACCGGACGCTCTTTCGATTACGCCGGCTGAAGGCGTGAGGATCCCCAAAAGGAGCTTTAAGAGCGTCGTTTTGCCGCGGCCGGATTCGCCCATCACGGCGATGCGCCTGCCGCCGGACAGGGACATGGAGAGATCATCTATCACGGTTTTATCCCCGTATGAAAACTTCACGTTCTTTACTTCCATTTGACTGCCCTCCCCAGAATAAGCAGCACGACCTTTTCGAGCGCGAAGCTGAGTATTATCACCGCCGCGGTCCACGCGAACAGCTCGGGTGTTTCAAGATAGAGCTTCGATTCGTATATGTACCTTCCCATACCGAACGCGGGATGCGCGATGACCTCGGCCGTCACGCCCGATTTCCAGGCAAAACCGAGTCCGGTCGTGCAGGCGGAAAGGAAGTGCGGAAGCACGGACGGCGCGTACACTCGCGTAAGCTTCTTCCCCTTCGTGTATCCGAACGCGTCCGCCATCTCAAGGAGTTGTGCGTCAGTTGCCTTTATGCCGCTCAAAACGTTCGACCATACTATCGGGAGCACCATAAGGAACGCTATGAAAAGCGGCGTGAGCGAAGACGTCAGATACAGGAGGACGAGGATAATGAAGCTCGTTACGGGAGTCGCCTTCACGATCGAGCGGAGAGGAGAGAGAAATTCGTCGAGGAATCCCGAGGCCGCGGTCACGACGCCGAGGACTGCTCCGGCGATCACTCCCAGGAAAAAGCCCGCAAACACGCGAAGGAGCGTCATCAGGCAGCTCTTCCAGAAAACCCTCGTTCCTGCAAGAAGTACGAGAGCCTTTCCCGTTTCAAAAGGCGACGGGAGCAAAAGCTTGCTCCCGACCGCCCATGCCGCCGCCTGCCATATGACGAGCCACACGGCGGCAATGATCAACTTTCTGACTATTCTGTTTCTGAAGAAGCGCCTCATTTAAAATAGATATCGCTCTCGGGCAGCTTGCCGCCGATGGACTTGGGATCCGCTCCGAACAGCACGGTGTACATCTCGGTGAGGGACTTGGCCATCTCGTCGCCGGTGATGAAAACAATGTTGCAGCGGGGGATAGCCGACTTCGCGATGGGAGCCTTGGGCAGAATGCCCGCGTCAACGATCATCTGAGCGACTTCGTCCGTCGCGGTGTTCACGAGCTCCGCAGCCGCCTTATAATCCTCCATGAGCTTCCTTACGAGCGCCTCGTGATCCTTCACAAAGGAACGCCTTGCGATAAGAACGCCCTGAACGAGCTGGGAATCCGATACCTTGTTCCACTCCTCGGTGAGATTGAGCGCAACACGCAGAGCCTGATTCTGCATCATCGAAGCAGTCACGTTGGGCTCGGGCATCATGCCGAGGGCGACGGAACCTTCGGCCATAAGGGTCGCAAGCTCCGAATGCTCCGCCTTGAACTCGACGGTAACGTCGGTGAGGCCGTTCTTCTCGAGGAGGTAGTTGAGGATGTACTCGGGAGTGGAGCCCTGACCGGTCGCGTAAAGCGTCTTGCCGGAGAGGTCGGCCATGGAGTTTATCTCATTGCCGTTCTCGAGGACGTAGAGCACGCCGAGGGTGGTGATGCCGAGAATGACGACGTCGCCCTCAAGCTTGTTGTAAAGGACGGAAGCAACGTTCACGGGGAGAGCCGCGACGTCGAACTCGCCGGCGATGAACTGAGAGGTGACCGCGCTCGGATCGGAACCGATCGTGATGTCATACTGCTTGTAGGTCTCGGTGTTCATGAGCGGCGCGACGCCCATACCGGTCGGGCCCTTAAGAGCGGCCATACGGATAACGGTCTCATCGGGTTTTACCGGGGTCTTGCAGCCGGAAAGGGCGAATACTGCGGCAAGCATAAGAGCCGCGAGGACAAGGGAAACGATCTTTTTCATGGTATTTCTCCTTATTATAATAGTATCGTTTTATAAAAGACGGACGTCATGCCCGCTCCGGGCGATGCTCCCGTTCTTTTCGAGTTCATCAAGGGCGCGATAGAGCGTTGCTCTCGACACAGATATCGCGCGCGCAAGCGCGTCCATGCCGAAGGGTATGTGACACACGCCGGATTCCGCGTTGGTCTCGAGATATTTAAGAAGCTTCTCGGACGCGGACGCTCCGGCCATGCACTCCACGCGCTCCGTAAGGAAACGGATACGGCTGATAAGATACGAGCAGTAGTTCTTCGTAAGCTCGAAGTCGTTCTTCAAAAGCCATTCGAAAGCCTCGGGGGTGAACGTAAGCAGGGTCATGGGCTTGACCGCCCTTGCTTCGGTGCTCGGAAGCTTTCCGCCCATTACGGATACTGCCCCGAAAACGTCGCCGTATCCCAGGATGCTCATAGTCACGAAGCCCTCCTTCTTGGGCTTTACGGCCTTCGCAGAGCCCCGGACCACTACGCCGATTCTGCGGACACTGTCCGAAAACAGAAGCTCGCCTGTCATAAGCTCGGTCTCCTCTGCCGAGCGTACGGCGGCGTCAAGACCGCTTTCGGAAAGCCCTTTGAAGAGCGAACAGCTCCTGATTGCCTTCAGCTTCTCCTGATACGTCATTTTTCACCTCGAAAGTGTATCATTTAAGACTGTGCATATTATATGAGACTATACAGTCCGTGTCAACTGTAAAAGCAGTAAGGATCGAAATATATTTGAGATCGACAGGGAGGATATGATGAGGCATACTTTCCTGTATGTTTTCGGACGAGGATCGAAGCGGGGAACGGACGCTAAAATAATATATTTTTATTTCCTCTGCTTTGCGCCGCAGTACAAGCGTCTGATCTATCGCACGTATGCCCGTTGATATACCCGATTATTCATTTGTAATCGGTTTTTTTCAATGATTGATCATTTTTTTCAGATGGAGATGCAGAAAAAAACGACAAAAAATTCAATCTAAAATACTATTGACAAAGATAGAAAATATAGTATAATAAACAACTGTAGAAGTATTCAATAAAATGAGCAAGATGTAATAATCACAGATTTACTTTATTGCTCAGTTTGCTTGGATACCGAAGGCGCAGGGAGACGCAATGAGAGACAAGAAGCTTAGTCATATGACGAGGAAGGATCTCGTCGAGATCATCTATCAGCTTCAGCAGTCTGAGGATAACCTCAAAAAAGAGATCGAAGATCTTAAGGCTCAGCTTGAGGACCGAAGGATCAGGATCTCGGAGGCGGGATCGGTCGCGGAAGCGGCGCTTTCCCTGAACCACGTGTTCGAGGCAGCTCAGGCCGCCTGCGAAATGTACGTAAACGAGTTAAGGTCCCGCTCCTTAGAGGTCGGGAACGAAAACGAAGCTCCGGTCAATGTCCCGGCAGCGCGGCCGTCGGATCCTGAGCCGGGGCCTGAAACGAGAAACGATGAGCAGTAATTCGGCGGATCTCTCCGCGAGACTTAAAAGTTCCCGCGTCAAGGTCCCTTCAAAGGATGAAGTTGAGCAGGAGCTCAAGCGCATGCGCCGCCGCACGGTTTATCTTAAGGCGCTGAGGGGCACGATCTACGCGCTCGTGATCGTCGCCGCACTGGCCGTGCTCGTTTCCTCCTTCATCTTCCCGGTAATGCAGATCTCGGGCGAGAGCATGAATCCCACCCTGATCGACGGCGAGATCATAGTGCTCCTCAAGGGCAACACCCTGGGGACGGGCGACCTCCTGAGCTTTACCTGGAACAACAGGACGCTTATCAAAAGGATCATTGCCGGCCCGGGCGACTGGGTCGTTATAAAGGAAAACGGGGATGTGTTCGTAAACGAAGTCAAGCTCGACGAGCCCTACGTCAAAGATCCCGGACTGGGCGAGTGCGACATAACGTTTCCCTTCCAGGTCCCCGAGGACTCATTCTTTGTAATGGGTGACAAGCGAACCACCAGCATCGACTCGCGCAGCACGTACATCGGCTGCGTGCACAAGGACCAGATAGTCGGTAAGGTATGGTTCAGAGTCTACCCGCTAAAACGGATCGGTCTGGTTGACCGTGAATGGAGATAAGAATTGATCCAGACATTGATTGACAAATTGTCACACGACAGGAACAAGCGGCTGAGGACGCTTATTGCCGTCGTCGTTGTTGCGGCGATGGTGGCAGCCTCCGTCTTTTGGGTGATGAGGATCATAGGCATCACCATGACAGATGAGCCCGGATGCGGCATTCCCGAGCATCACCACACCGAGGAATGCATCGTATCCCGCACTTTGATATGCGGGATGGAGGAGAGCGACGGGCATCATCACACCGACGAGTGCTACGAGATCGTCTACGGGTGCGGTATGGAGGAACATACGCATTCTGTGCTTTGCTATCCCGATCCCGACGCCGACAAGGAGACCGAGAGCGACTGGCTCGCGACTATCCCCGCGGCGGAGATGAACGGCGAATGGCTGCACGATATCGTCGCGATAGCCCGTTCCCAGGTCGGTTATGAGGAGAGCGTAAGGAACTACATCCTCGACGACAGCAAAGAGCACAAGGGTTATACCCGTTACGGCGCGTGGTACGGCGCCGAGTATATCGATTGGGACGCGATCTTTGCGGCGTTCTGCCTTAACTACGCCGGCGTTCCGAGCGAGTTTGTTCCTTATAATTCCGGTGCGGAGGCTTTCCGTGCCGCCTGCGCCGAGGCGATGATCTTTGTCGGAAACGATCAGGAGCCCGTTCCCGGCGATATAGTATTCTTTGATCTTGACGGTGACGGCGTGGCTGACCGCGTCGGCATCGTAACCGATATAAAGACCGAAACGGTCCAGATCCAGGAGCCCGAACAGCCTTCCGACAACGGAAACGAAACGACCGAGACTCCGGAAGACAACAACGACGAGACCCCGGGCGACAACAACAACGACGAGACTCCGGGCGACAACAACAACGACGAGACTCCGGGCGACAACAACAACGACGAGACTCCGGGCGACAACAACAACGACGAGACCCCGGGCGACAACAACAACGACGAGACCCCGGGCGACAACAACAACGACGAGACTCCGGAAGACAACAACGACGAGACTCCGGAAGACAACAACGACGAGACTCCGGGCGACGACAACAACGACGAGACTCCGGGCGACAATAATAACGATGAGAACGCGGGCGGCACAAGGTCTGCCGGCGAAAGCGATCCCGCGGACACAAGATCCGACGAACAGGACGCGAACGATCCCGAGTCCAACGATCCCGAGACCAACGATCCCGAGACCGATGATCCCGAGACCGATGATCCCGAGAACGATGATCCCGAGACCAACGATCCCGAGACGAACGATCCCGAGACCGACGAGCCCGTAAGCAGGGATACCAACGAACAGACCCGTTCGGAGGAGAGGACCTTCATTTCGGTCGTAGAAGGCGACCGTGAAAACGCCGTTCGCGAGGTCAGATACGACCTCGAGGACGCGGTGATCCTCGGCTACGTCAATATCGGCGCTGCGAGGGATAACTACATTGCCGCGCTCAACACCTTCAGGCTCCGCGCGCCTTACATGACGAGCGGTCTTCGCGGCGCGATCGCCAGCGAAGCGAACACCGACCGCGTATTCGCCCATGTCGAGTGGGACGACGGCGATAGCCACGATTCAGTCGTCGTTACCGTCGCTCTTAAGAGAAACGGCGTGACCGTTGAGACCAGAGAGCTCAACAAGGCCAACAACTGGCAGTACGTCTTCACCGGCCTCACTCCCGGTTCGTACACCATCGAATACAGCGAGCCTTACGGCTTCGTCTCCGAGAGCGATCTCGCGAGCATTTATACCCAGACATGGACGCCTATCTATTACAACGATCCCAATGCCAGCAACCGCAGATTCGTTGACGGCCAGACGTACGCGTTCGTCATGCGTAATCCGTTGTCCGACGGCGGCTATACCTACGACGCCATCGGTTCGGTCGACAGGCACTCCGACTTCCTGGATATGTATCATGCCGCTGCTGACGCGAACGGTATACTTCTGTTCGCTCCGCAGGAATGCGTGTGGACTGCGTCAAGCTCTTCCACGACCACCGCAAGCGGCTATCATTACACCGGTGCGTATCTTTACAGTGAATACGCCTCCTACACCGGGACCGGCGCGTACACAAGGTACATGTATCTCTGGAACGACGGCACCGCTCCGTACGGATACTCCTTCGGTACGGAAGTCGGCGCGAATATTACGACCACCACACAGTATAGAGCTCAGATCTCGTTCCTCGTTCCCGATTCGGATTATTACGCAGGAGGCCTTGACGACAAGGTCACGTCGGGCGGTACCTACTATTGGTTCTATTACGGCGAGAACAATTACGGCGATCCCGATACGATCGGCGTCTCTTCGATGGAAAGCAGGACGTCCCTTGCCGCATTCAGGCTTACGGACGTAAGCACAACAAACAAGACCGCGGAGTGCACGATCACACTGCACAGGCAGATCGAGGTCAGCGTCCTCGAGCCCAGGGTGACGCATAACAAGACCGTCGACTGGCTCGGCGGCGGCAGCACCAACACCGATACCACGCTCACGGGAGAGGATTATTACCGCCTGTATCTTGACGTCCGCGGCAAGACGGAACCCATCGACGTCCTTCTCGTCGTCGACCGCTCCAACAGTATGTCGAACGACAATCCCTCGAGTTCGTCTGCCTGGCAGCATCCGGATATCTGGGACGAGGAGAGCGGCTCCTATATCAGCCGACTCCAGGCGGTCAACAACTTCATAAACGGCCGCAACGTCACGTCCGGCGCTCCGCAGGGCTTCATCAAGGCCATACTCGACGCGAACCCCTATAACCGCATCGCGGTCATTTCCTACGGCTCGGTCGAGAACGGCAGCTCCTACGCGTATCTTGCCGATTCCACCGTCTGGTACACCTGGGGCAGGCCCGAAAGCCCGATCGTCATCACCAAGAACCCCAACTCCGACGGCGGCGGTACCAACTATACCGCGGGCATTTACCGCGCGGAGGATATGCTCAACGACTCGATGGTCGCGAATGACGGCCACCGCAAGATCGTCATATTCTTAAGCGACGGTTCACCGACATACGCCGTTACGAGCAAGACCGCCACCTCCAGGGTCGGCGACGGTACCAGCAATACCACCGCTGTAAGCGACGCGACGTTCGCTGCGATCTACACGACGCTTCGCGACCTCGTCTCCTCGATGGACGTCCAGTTCAACTCGATCGCGTTCCACGGCACCGGCGCGGAGCCCGAGTTCCTTGTGGACTTCCTTACCACGATAGCCAGCGCCGGCGGCGGCAATTATACGGAAGCGACCACCGCGGATCAGCTGACTGCTGCCATCAGGAACTCCATATTCCCGTCCGGCGTGTACGTGACCGACGAGCTCAGCGCCTATGTCGATTATTATGAGGCGCAGCCCGACCTCAAGGTAACCCGCACCGTAAACGGCACTACTACCGAGGTCTGGCCCTCCGGATCCTCCGGCATAATCCAGTTCTGCTCATATAACGACGGAAAGATCACGCTCAAGTTCGATCCGGATTATGCGCTCGATCCTTCCGAGATATTTACGGTATCCTTCAACGTTAAGGTTTCCCAGACCGCAAAGGATGAGTATAACGAGAATCAGGACTACGGCGACTCCACAGGCGATTACGGAACCGATCACGATACGGCGCAGAAGACCAGCTCGTCCATGCCCGGCTTCTATTCCAATACCGCCGCGAGCGTCGAATACGGCATGTCCGGCAAGTATTATCGCGAGCCCTACCGCCATCCCGTCATCCAGGTCGTACACGAAACCGATACCCACACCTACGAAGACGAATACGCCTATTCCAAGACCATCGACTGGCTTGGCGACGGCGCCGACAACCCGTATACCGAGTACAGCGCGGCGGATATGTATCGTCTGAACCTCGATTTCTGGGCTGATTTCAACGCAGAGCCTTACGACCTCATGCTCGTCATTGACAAGTCCGCGAGTATGCTCTGGGATATATACGGCAACGAGACCTCCTCGAGCGGCCTTCCCAGCCGTGAGGAGCTTGTTGAGCGCGCGCTCAACGGCGACGGCTCCAACAAGGGCATGATTAGGACCTTCCTCGACGCGCATCCCTATAACCGCGTCTCCGTCATCACCTTCGGCGGCACTCCGCAGGAGCGAATGGTGTCGAACGGCTATGGCGAGACCGATGAGTTCCAGAAATTCGGGGAGTATCTGCTTCAGGAGCATGACGGCGGGAGCAATTACTACCTCGGCGTTGGTTCCGACGGTGCTTTCCACGGATATTCTTCGCCCGACGGAGAAGGCAGAAAGTGGACGGCTACGACCTACTCGAACGAGAGTTACAACGTAGAAGGCTATTACCTGTTAAAGACTACCGTCAGCGGCACAACATATTATTTGAGCTATTACAACGGCAGCATATGCGGACGCAGCAGCCTGAACCGTAACTATGCGCTTCTTGTTAAGCGCGATTCGAACGGTAGACTTCTTATTAAGTATTATAATGGCTCAAGCTATGTAGACCGTTACCTTTGCTATAATTCGTCAGACGGGTATTACATGAGCGCGTCTTCGAATTACGCGATCAACGCCTCTCTCTTGGCCGATGCTTACAGCTACGACGTAGATACCGCGTACGTCCGCGACTGGGGCCGCAGCACGAATCCCGTCGACCTCGGCGTTGTCGACAACACCGGTACCAACTACGAAGCCGGCCTTCAGAAGGCAGCCGAGATATGGTCGCTCTCGCAGAGCCCGAACAAGATCATGGTCTTCATCTCGGACGGCGTTCCGACCTACTGGGTCAAGGACAACGGCTCACGCGGCGGTAACGGATCTACCACCAATACGGCTAACGTCGATTCCGCAAGAGACGAGACGATCAGTGCTGCCGAATGGTTCCACGCACTATTCCCCGACGTCAAGTGCTATTCGATACTGTTCGAATCCGACCCGACAGTCGACGTTAAGGCGCTCGACGCCATCGCATCGAGCCACAACAGCGTTCATGCCGGAAATATCGATGAGCTCGAGAAGATCCTTACCAGGATCATTAAGCCCGAGAACATCAGGATCACCGACGTTCTCTCAAAATACGTAAGGCTCGATCCTTCGGACGCCGATATCACCGTTTCGCGCGTGCGTACGTTCGACGGAAAGATCACCGTGCTTTATAAGAACGGCGAGTTCATGAATGGCGGAGCCGATATTATCGACAGCGTCGTCTATACTCCGGGCGATACGGGCGAGACGCCGTATATGTCCACCGGCAGCATCGTTCTGAACTTCAAGCCCGAATTCGAGCCGAACGCAGCATATACATACATTCTCTCCTTCAACGTCCACACCACGAAGACGGCGGAGAACGATAAGCTCGCGTACGTGTCGAACGATATGGATCCCTACGGCGGGACCGTCGGCGACGCGGATACGGATTTCGAGGGCAACAATACGAGCTCGAACAAGCCCGGCTTCCATTCCAACTCGACCGCGCTGCTCGAGATGGATTACGGCGACCATCTTACGCTTTCCTACGATCATCCCGTCGTGCAGGTCAAGACAGTCTCCGACCAGAGCACGTCCGTCACCGTCACGAAGACGTGGAACGATGATGGCTACGAAGGCATTCGTCCCGAAAGCATCGAGATACACCTTTACAGGACGTACGAAGTCGACGGCGAGACGATAGTCGAGGACACCGGTCTTACCCATATGCTTACGGCCGACGAAGGTTGGACGTATACATGGGAGAACCTGCCCGCGTTCGATTCGGAAGGCAACCACTATTCGTACTATACGGAAGAAACTCCGATCTACGGTTATTCGACGACCTACGGTCCCATCGTGCACACGACTGAGATGGCAGAGGCCACGCCTACGCCCGCAGCTACGCCCGTGCCGACCGCCGCTCCGACGACTGCGCCGACCGCCGTTCCGTCCGGAGCACCGACGACCGCGCCGACCACTGCGCCGACGACCGCGCCGACCACTGCTCCTGTGACGTATGAATGGACGCAGTTAACGGTAGACGATACGAGCAACTTCTTTACACTGAATGGCGGCACTGTGATCCGACTTGTCGATCCGGCCTCCGGCACGGCTGTATCCAACCCGTACGGAACGGATGTTATCCGCGAGATCGACGATGAGAACGACCCCGCGCAGTGGTGGAGAGTCATCGAAGTAACCTCCGACGACTATACCTTCAACGTGCTGCAGAACGTCAAGACCGGTATGTATTTGACTTATGACTCATACAGACCGGGCAGTACCACCTATTATTATCTGGCAGGTACCGAAAGCACCGCCTCCTCCGATCATGACCTATTCATCTTAGGTCCGATGACCAGCACTACTTTCATAGTTACGAACTATAATGACGGTGATTATTGGTATATCGGATGGAACACCGCTTACGAGTTCTATCGTTACTACACCAGCTACAATTACGGTACTGAATTCGAGATATATGTAAGAGGCGCTCAGGTCAGCCCGTCCGTATATCCTGGCAGACCCGATATGAGGAGCGGTGTCGAAGACGATACGCGAAGGAAAGGGTCTTCCGGTTCGCCTGTGCGCGGCGGCTCGTCTTCCGGCTCGCCGATGCGTGACGAAACTCCCGCAGCTCCGTCCGCGGAGGAGACATGGGCAGAATACACCGGCAGCATTCAGACCGGCGTGGATTACCTCATCACCTATACGGCGAGCAACGGTGACATCTACGTACTCCTGAACTATGTGCCGAATCCGCCTTCCGGAGGAAGCCAAGTCAGCAATTACTTCTTTGTTGACTCCAGCAACAATTATAATGCCTATGCCGTAAAGGCGATCACGGACAGTGACGGGCACATTATAGGCCTCGACGATTCAGTGATTAGCGGCCTGCATTTCATTAATGCGAGCTGGCAGTTCGAAAGCGCGGGCAGCGGCTATTACCGCATAGCGTCTCAAACGAACGATGATTATTACCTCAACGTTACCGCCGTAAGCGGATACGACGACGTGTACCCGATGCGCGGATACGATCTCGGCAGCGGCTGGAAGTGGTCGAACAATAAGTTAACGCATACCTTTACGTATAACTCCACCACGTCGACGAGGAGAATGAAAGCGTATTCGGTCAACGCCTATCCCGGCATACTCGTGTTTGGCGCAGGAGAAGACGTTACTGCTGATAAAGCTTCCACCCTCAAGCTCTACGTCAGGATCGACACCGGCTCCGGCTCAGGTTCGGGCGGTTCCGGCGGTTCCGGCGGAGGCGATGCGCCCACGCCGACGTTCGTAAGTCACCACTGGGATACTTCCGTTTACAACACCATCCTTACGGAGCCGTTCGCTATCGTAAAGATCGGCGCTCACTACGGCGAGGATCTCCTCACTCAGGGCACGGCACTTACAGGCGTTCAGTTCGAGCTGTACCGCACCGACGACAGCTTCGTGATCGCCGAAGGCGCCGCAGCCTATCAGACACAAACGACCGGGCCGGGAGGAAGAATTGACTTTACGGCTCTGCCATACGGCCATTACGTCCTGAAGGAGACTGCACCTCCCGCAGGATACATGCCCGCCGGGCCGTGGCACGTTACCGTTGATGAAAACGGCGCAGTCCTGACCAAAGCCGACGGAACTGCGATCGACTACACGACCGGCGCAAACGACACCCCCGTAATCGCGAACTATTCGACCTATGAACTCCCGCACACGGGCGGCATAGGAACGACGCTCTACATGGCAGGCGGCTTCGCGATGATCCTGATGCCCGTTTCGGTCTGGCTCTGCAGACTGAAAGAAAGGTGGAAGGGTAAAGGAGGAAAGCCCAGGAAACCGAAGGACAGACCGCCCCGGGATCTTGAGTAAACCTCACCAACCGGGCAGTCCCCTCACGGGGTCAAAAAAAACACCGTTCACACGGTTGTATATATATAAAAAAACGATTAGTTTTTAAGAAAGGATAAAACCATGAAAAAGTTCTTCGCAATCCTCCTTGCAGCCCTGATGGTTCTCGCCCTCAGCTCTGCCGTGTTCGCAACCGAGCCTCCCGTAGAAGAGGATCCCACCACCGGTACGATCACTGTTGAAAACGCCACCGTTGGCAAGGACTACGCAGTCTACAAGATCTTCGACGCCACCTATGTTGGCGACAACGTGTCCTACACGTTTACGAAGACCACTGACAACGCTGCCCTCTATACCAAGCTGACCGCTGACGACAGCCCCTTCGTACTCACCCAGCAGGGCACCTCGGACGTCTACGTCGTCACCCTTAAGGAGACCATCGGTGAAGGCTCTGACGCTGTGACCGTTGACGATGCCTACATCATCGACTTCCTCAAGACGATCCCCGTTGCTACCTTTGCTCCTCAGCAGGTAGGCACTGCCGTTACCGCTGCCGCTCCTGCCTCTGATCCTGAAGCTGAGACCACCACGGTCGTATTCGAGGATCTCCCCTTCGGTTACTATTTCGTGACCAGCACCCTCGGCTCTGCCGTGACGATCACCAACGTCACCCCCGATGCCGAAGTTGTTGACAAGAATCTCCCGGAGCCTCACTTCGATGATCAGGGCAAGTATATGCTCATCAACGGCGAGAAGGTTAAGATCAACACCGCGAACGTCGGCCAGCAGCTCGACTTCGTAGTGCCCATCGACGCTTACAACTATGTTGACGGCGAAGTCGTTACCAAGTACACCGTGACCGATACCATGCCCACCGGCATCACCCTTCTCACCGATACGATCAAGGTCTACGTTGACGGTACCGAGCTTCCCACCACCGGTTATACGCTGACCCTCACTCCTGCTGAGGGCACTCCCAAGACCGGTTTCACGGTTGATATCGACTGGGCGACTCTTGCCACCGGCGCGTCCCTCTGGAACCCTATTTATAACGATAAGCTCGATCACCTGATCGAGGTCAAGTACTCCGGCGTTGTAAACGAGCAGATCACCATGTCCTATGGCGATAGCACCACTGCCGCCGAGAACGTTGCCACCTTCAACTACACCACCGATCATAACAACAGCTTTGCCGATGGCGAAGTGCCCGAGTCCAAGACCCAGACCTACTCCACCGGCATCAACCTCCTGAAGGTCGATGAGAACGATACCGCTCTTGCCGGCGCCCAGTTCCAGATCACCGGAACCTCCTATGGTGTTACGGTTGTCAACGGCAACATCTTCCGTGCGGCCACCGCTGAAGAGATCGCCGATAACGAAGTCGAGAAATACTATAAGGTAAAGGACAGCAACGAGTACGTTAAGGTCACCGACTACGATGCGGCCACCACCAAGCCCGAACTCGAGGACGACACTAAGTACGTTAAGGTTTCCGTCAGCGGCACCGAGTACACCACCACCCAGATCAATGCGACCGAGTGGGTCGGCTCCGACGGTAAGCTCTCCTTCACCGGCCTCGGCGCGGGCTTCTACACCATCACCGAGATCACTGCTCCGGACGGCTACAACCCCCTCACCGCTCCCATCTATGTGAACATCGTTTGGGTCGACGAGGACGCCACCGATCCTGATAATGTTGTCCCCGCCCACTTCGAGTACTATATGGCCAACGCCGACGGTACCAACAAGCTGGACGATAATGACGACCCCATCGCCTTCGATCCCAGTGAGCTCAAGATCGAGAACAAGACCGGTTCCCAGCTCCCCGAGACCGGCGGTATCGGCACCAGGATCTTCTACGTTGTCGGCGGTCTCCTCATGGCTGCTGCCGTAGTTCTCCTCGTGACCCGCAAAAAGGTCTCTGCCGATCGCGACTGATAAAGCCGACGAAAGGTAAAACTTACTGAATCCATCCCGCCGGACGTCATCCGGCGTCCGGCGGGAAAAACTACTTGCGAAAGGACAGCTGCGGCGGCAAACCATGAAGCGTTACGTTACAAGCATACTGCTGGTACTGATGTTCTTCATCGGCCTGTCGGTCCTCCTGTACCCGACTATCGCCGACTACGTCAACAGCAGGGTGCAGTCCCGCGCCATTGCCGATTACGAGGCGGCCATCAAAAACCTCACTCCCGCGGATTACTCCGCGTACCTCGAGGCGGCGGAGACTTATAACAAGAAGATCTCCGGGATAACGTTCCCGTTCATGAATTATAACCGCGTAAGCGGCTATAATGAGGCGCTCAACGTCAACGGCGACGGTATAATGGGCTTCGTCGATATCGAAAAGATCCGCGCCGAGCTTCCGATCTATCACGGTACTGACGATTCGGTCCTCGCAAGGGCCGCCGGACATCTCAAGGGCTCGACTCTTCCGATAGGCGGCGAAAGCACCCACTGCGTCATATCCGCTCATCGCGGCCTGCCCAGTGCGAAGCTGTTCACCAACCTCGATAAAATCGTTGTCGGCGACACCTTCACCCTTACCGTTCTGAACCGCGTCCTCACCTACGAGGTCGACCAGATCCTGATAGTCGAGCCGCAGGACGTCGAACCGCTTTACATCGTTGAAGGCGAAGACTACTGCACGCTCGTCACCTGTACGCCGTACGGAATCAACACTCACAGGCTTCTCGTCAGAGGGAAGCGAATCGAGACGGCGACACCCAAACCGCGTCTGTTCGTTGTCAGCGACGGATACCTGATCGATCCGATCATCGTCACTCCCGCCGTTGCAGCGCCGATGCTGTTCGTACTGTTCATCTTCCTGATGATAAAGTACAGAAAGAAGAAGACCGATAAATGACCGAAAGAAAGGTGGATCCTGTGCGAAAAGAGATCAAAAAAACATTATCTTCAATGGTCGCGCTCCTTGCGCTGCTTTTGATCGTCCTTTCGTCTACTGTTGTTAAGGCGGACGGAGAGGCGTTCGACCTTGACAGGAAGGGATCGATCACCGTAATCCTTTACGATAACACGGAGGAGCACGCGGCTCTTCCCGGTGAGTTCAGACTGTTCTTCGTTGCCCGCGCTGTTGTGAGCAACTATAACCTCGATTACGTCCTCACCGATGAATTTGCAGACAGCGGCGTTTCGCTTTCCGACATCAATGCGGACGGCCTTGCGAAAACGCTTTCAGAATATGCAGCCGAGAAGCAAGTTGAAACTATCCTCGGCACACCCGTTGAATCCGGCGGAGAGCTCTTCTCCGATCTTACCCTCGGTATCTATCTTGTTGAAGAGATAGGTTCCGTTGAAGGCTATGAGCCGATCTCGCCGTTCCTCGTATGCGTACCCATGGCCGACGTTTCCGGCGAAGGCTGGATCTATGATATCGAGGCTTCCCCGAAGGCCGAGCCCAGCGAGCCGCCCGCATACGTCGTGCGCACCGTCCGCAAGGTATGGCAGGACGAGGAGAGCGAAACGAGGCCGACCTCCATTACAGTCAAGCTGCTCATGGACGGCGAGGTCTACGATACGGTCGTACTGAACGCCGAGAACGAATGGAAGTACACCTGGACGGAGCTTCCCGACGGTCACTCCTATACTGTTGAGGAGAACGTACCGTTTGAGTATGTAGCAAGCTACTCCTACGGTCAGGACGAGATCGTCATCACCAACACCGCGAGGCTTCCGAGAACCGGTCAGCTTAAGTGGCCGATCCCCGTGCTCGCCGTTGCCGGATCCGTTCTGCTTGTGCTCGGCATCGTCTTCGCGACCGCCGAAAAAAAGAGAAAAGAGAATAACCAGTAATGCGTAAAACAGGAATAGCGCTGATAGTCTTAGGGACGCTCCTCATGGCAGGGGCGTTATTCCTGTTTTTGCAAAATAAAGACGAGAGCAAAGACGTCGCCGAGGTCTGCGACGTCGTAACGCAGGAGATCAAGGATAAGATCAAGACGGTGATCGATCAGCCGATCACTGTGCCTACTCCGACCGAGCACGTCAATCCCTATAACGAGGAGCAGGTGCTCCGTTCCTACGAGATGCGCGTCGTCGATATCGACGGCAACGGCTATATCGGTTATATCTCGATCCCGTCGATCGAGGTGGAGCTGCCGGTCATTTCGGAGTACAGCTATCCGAAGCTCAGGATCGCTCCCTGCCGCATGCTCGGCTCGACCAAGAGCGGCGACCTTATTATCTGCGGACATAATATCGAGAGCATATTCGGCAGACTCGGCGAGCTTACGCCCGGCGACGTCGCGTATTTCACCGATATGGACGGCGAGACGCGGCGCTATATCGTTACCGGCACGGAGGTCATCGGGCTCACCGACGCCGCCGCGCTCAAAAGCGGCGAATGGGATATGACCGTATTCACCTGCACCTACGGAGGCGGCAGACGAATCGTCGTCCGCTTCGTCGAGGTTCCCGACGGCTACGAGATCTCCAACAGATGAACACGAAATCAAAACGCCCGGAAGGGCGTTTTTGAAAAAATATTCACAGTTTGTTAATAAAAAAGGCGGTTTACCGCATTGACTGGATTTTCCGGGAATGGTATGATTTAACCGTGAAAGAAAGATAGTCTGCTTTCATGTAAAAACCTCCCGATCATATTTGCATAATCAGCGGAACGGAGCCTATTCAGGCTCCGTTCCGTTTGTATGCGATATCAGTATTGGCTAAAATGCCAGTTCTTTACTTCCTCGAATATCATGGGCTCCCGCGCGCTCACGATCCCCGCTATCTTCGCCGAGACGATCAGACTGTTCAGCCTGAAATAGAGCGTCATGAAAGGCACGTTCTCGGCGAAATAGTTCTGGAACTCATACGCCCTTTCGCGCAGAGTCTCCTCCGAATCGGCGGAGAGGAGCGAGAGCGCCAGCGCTTCAAGCTCGTCGTCGTCGATGTGCCCGAAGTTATTCGCTCCGTCCTGACAGACGTAGCTCGTAAGGTCGCATCCGAGAGCGAGATTGAACCCGACGAGCGCCATATCCCAGTCGCCCGCCTTCAGCGCCTTAACGAAATCGCTCTCGCCGGCGCCGAGGGTGTGTTTTTTGGTGACGATCTCGACGGAGAAACCGAGCTCCTCAAGTTCGGCCTTGATTAATTGCGCCGCGTCGGAGCGCACGGTGTTCTCGGTCGTCGCGCTGGTAAGGAGCTTAATCACGAGGCTCTCGCCGGTTCTTGAGTACCTCAGATCCGCCTCCTCGTGCGAGAGCACGGTGAAGCCCGCCTGCTCAATTAGCTCCAGAGCCCTTTCGGGATCGTAGCCCAGCGTGCCGCTTCTCGTCGAGTTGAGCCAGTTGTCGGGCGGTATGGGCGAATCGGCGACGCGTGCGCGGTTCATATAGACGTTTGTGATTATCCGCGAGCGGTTCACGGCGTGCGCGACGGCAAGGCGAAGCTCCCTGTGCGAGAAGACCGAATCCCTGTGATTGAATAACAGCGCCTCCATATCCTGCGTCATGACGTCGATCACGTTCGTGACGCCGAGCTCCGCGTATTTGCCCGCGGTGAGTATGTCGGTCGGGATCATATTGAGCTGTCCCGCCTCGAACGAGGCGAGCGCCGTGGACGTCGAGTCCCTCTCGACGAACTTGATGAACTCAATATAGGGCGGTCTGTCCCACCAGTCGGCGTTAGCCGTGAGGACGATCGCGTCATCGTCGACGCGGTAGAGGCGGTACGGCCCCGTGCCGACGTGCTTGGATTCGCACTTGACGGGGAAGAGCAGGGAATAGAGAGCCGCGATGCCGGTAACGTTGAACCTTACGCGGACGGTGTAATCATCGAGCTTTTCAAGCTCCTCTATGCGGTCGAGGCAGGGCTTATAATAGCTTGCCTCCATTTCCTTTAGCGACTCGTATGTGTACACGACGTCGTCGGCGTCGAACGCGCTGCCGTTATGCCACTTGACGCCCTCGCGCAGGCGCAGTATCCAAGCGCCTTCTCCCTCGCTTGTCCAGCTCTCGCAGAGGCAGGGCTCGATCTCTCCCTGCGCGTTGAGCGTAAGGAGCTTGTCGTACATGAGCGAGAACAGGTTCAGCATCTCCTCGGTCGATACGTCGAAGGGATCCTCGAAAGGCGCGTTAACGGGCATGGGCAGACGCATGGTACCGCCGGATACCGGCTCCTTCGTAGGCGCGGGGGAATAAGAGGGCGACGCCGTCTGGTCGGGATCGGTCTTTCTTCTGAATATCGAGCAGCCCGAAAGACAGCCTGCCGCAAGCAGCAGAACGAGTATGAATATTAAAGTATTCCTAACCGTCAAGTTCCGTGCCATAAACCTCACCGTATCTTTCCTTGAGCTTCCCGATCCTGTCGACGTAATTCCGCGTCTCGGCGTAGGGGATATCGGTCAGCTCGCCGTTCTCGTCGACGCGCGTTTTCAGCCACTCGTCAAGCCGCCCGTAGCCCGCGTTATACGCGATGAGCGCGTACTTTTCGTTGCCGTCGTATCTCTCGAGCAGGAAGCTCAGAAGCCAGCAGCCGTAATCGAGGTTGTACTCGGGATCGTAAAGACGCTCGCTGTCGAACTCAAGTCCGCGCCTCCAAGCGATCCACTCGCCCGTAGAGGGGAGCACCTGCATGAGTCCGACCGCGCCGTCGCCGGAAACGGCCCTCGGATCGAAGCCGCTCTCGGTCTTTACGACCGCCGCGACAAAAGCTGGCTCGAGCCCGTAGCGGTGCGCGGCGTTTCGGATCTCCTCTTTATACGATAGGGGAAGGGACGCGTCGCGGAGCTTCGTTATAATGCCGCGGCCGAATATGAGCATAAGCCCGACCGCGAGGAGAACGAGCCCCAAAAGTATGAAGACGACGGGGGAGCGCTTCTTATTCTTCGCCATACGCGCCTGCCGTTTCCGCTTTGATAGCTTTGTTCTTTACCTTTTCGTATTCCGCGTCGACCTTCAGATAAAGCTCTTCGAGGCTCCCGGAGTTATCGATAACGACCGAGGCGTACCCGGCCTTCTTTTCGTCGGACATCTGCTTCGATATCCTTGCCATTGCCTCGTCGCGAGTCATGCCGTCTCGCGCCATCGCGCGGAGAATGCGCGTCTTAAGAGGCGCGGTGACGAGCCAGACCTCGCCGCAAACGCGATTGAAGCCGGATTCAATAAGAAGCGCAGCGTCGACGAACGCGATGCTTCCCGCCGCCTCGGCCTCAGACGCTCTTTGCTTTAACGCCTTGGCTATGGCGGGGTGCGTTATCCTCTCGAGCTTCTTTATCTTCTCCTCGGAGGCGAACACGACGGCGGCGAGCTTCTTGCGGTCGAGGGTTCCGTCGTCACGGAATACGCCCTTGCCGAAAGCCCGCCTGACCTTTTTAAGCGCGGAAGGATCGGCCATGACCTCGCGCGCGACCTCGTCCGCGTCGAAAACGACGGCTCCGAGCTCGCGAAGACGCTTAGTGACCATGCTTTTTCCCGATGCGATACCGCCTGTAAGACCGATCATGCACATACCTCCAATCATATCAATAATATCACAACGGAGAGAAAAATAAAAGAGGCGGAGCAAGATTTGCTCTGCCTCTTTCTGCGTTGTGTTTTTATTCTGCCTTCGGTTCTTCCTTGACTTCAGGTCCCGCGGTCTCGGGAACGGCCTCGGCTTCCTCTGCGGGGAAGCCCAGATACTTCCTTAACGGCTTATAGAGCAGCATCATAACGATGACCGTAAGGACGATCTCGGCGAGCATATACCAGCCGTTGTAGAGCGCGGAATAGATCCACGGATTCGTCATGGGGAGTCCCCAATAGGTCTCGGGCATCCAGCCGCCCCAGATCCACGCGCCGGTCACGAGGTGGCAGACAAAGCGCAGAGTGAACGAGAATACGATGCCGATGACTACGCCCGCGCGCTTCTTTCCGAATATGCCGGAAAGGCCGATCACGGTGTAGGCGAGGATATAATCGAGGAACATGATTCCGACCGCAGAAACCACGTCGGAGGCGTAGCCGATGTTCTTGATGCCGAAGATAAGCTGAACAAGGCTGAAAACAAACGCCGTGAACAGACCCCAGCCGGTGCCGTAGCGGTGGCAGATTATGACTATGGGAAGCATGCTCAGGATCGTAAGACCGCCGCCGAAGGGCATGGGGATCTTAAGAAGCTCGTTCAGAACGACGGCAACGGCGATCATCAGCGCGCTCTCGACCAGCTGAAGCGTCTTTATCTTCGGCCTTTTCTTCAAGCCGATGATCAGCATCACGATACCGATCGCGGCAAGCAGGCCCGCAACGATCAGTATGGACATGGACGTGTAATCGCCCATCTTTGCGAAGAAGCTCGTTTCGGGAAGCTTCGTAAAATCATACAGGCAGCCGAAGCCGATACCGACTCCGGCGGCAAGGATCAAAAGTATTCCCAATACGACAAGGACCATAAAAACCTCCTTAAAACAAACACCCTCCGCGTTCGGTGCGGAAGGCGTCATAAGGCATTTATTTTCCGTACCGCTTCCCTACGCAGGCATTACCCCAACAGGTTCAAAGGCTCAATTCTCAGCTTTGCGGGAGACCCGCAAAACGCGCCCAGCGGAGCATATTTCGTTTTACAATTGAAATTATACCACGGCTTTTGTTAATTGCAAGCACAAAATGGCTCCCGCTCCGGATTTTCGTTATTGCGAAGGACGGCGGATTATATTATAATAACGCATAATAATACCCTGCCGGAGGAAATGGAATGAACATAGTTATCGACGGCAAAGCCTGCGATATGAAGCAGGGACAGACCATAATGGACGCCGCACAGGCTCTCGGACTCATGGGGAGCTCGCTTAAGGACCGTCCGCTTGCCGCGAGGATAGGCGGCGAGATATTCAATCTGTCCTATACGCCCATGTACGAGACGGAGATCGAGCTCATACGGTTCGACGACGAGGAGGGCGTGAGGGTCTACGAGCGCACTCTGCAGTTCGTGCTTATCATGTGCACGCGCAAGCTGTTCGGCAAAACGCGCGTGTTCGTGCGCTATTCGCTCGGCAAGGGGCTCTATATCACCATCGACAAGGAGCCGGAGTTTACCGAGGAGGATATGCTCCTTCTTAAGGAGGAGATGAAGAGGGTCATCGGGCTCGATCTTCCCCTGCAGAGGAAGCGCATAAGCATCCAGGAAGCGCTCGCTTTCTATGAGAAGGACGGGCAGACCGACAAGGCGGCGCTTTTAAAGTGGCGCAGGTTCAACTATTTCGACGTATACCGCTGCCCGGACTATTCGGACTATATCGACTACTATTACGGCGAGACGACCCCGTCGACGGGCTTCGTTTCCGCCTTCGATCTTCATTACAAAAAGGGCGGGCTCGTCCTCATGCGCCCCTCGCGCGAGGAGCCGGATCACGCCGCGCCCTATGAGGATTTCCCGAAGATGAGCGCCGTCTTCAAACGGACGGACGACTGGGGCAGGCTGATGACCTGCTCGACCGCGAACGAGCTGAACACCCGCGTTATGAACGGCACCGTGCGCGAGCTCATAAGGGTCAACGAGGCGCTGCACGAGAAGATGTACGCCAAGACCGCCGACGCCATCATCGAGCGCAGGGCGCGCGCAGTCATGATCGCAGGGCCGTCGTCGTCGGGCAAGACCACCTCCGCGAACCGCATCGCGACGCAGCTCCGCGCCGAGGGGATCGATCCCATAATGATCTCGCTCGACGACTATTACTGCGACAGGCAGTTCTGCCCGCGCGACGAAAAAGGCGAGCTCGACTTCGAGCACATAAACGCCCTTGACATCAAACGTTTCAATCACGATCTGAAGCTGCTTATGGCAGGCGAAGAGGTCGAGCCGCCCGTGTTCGACTTCGTAGAGGGGAGGCCGAAGGAGAGCGGCCGCGTTATAAAATGCGAAAAGGATCAGCTCCTCATCATCGAGGGCATACACGGCCTTAATCCCATGATGCTCGGCGAGGATATAGATGTCGAGCGCGTGTTCCGCGTCTACGTTTCCGCGCTCACGACCATCAACCTTGACGATCACAACCGCGTCAGGACGACCGACCTTCGCATACTCCGCCGCCTGGTGCGCGATTACGAAACGAGGGGCGCTTCGATGGAGAGGACGCTCTCCATGTGGCCGAGCGTAAGGCGCGGCGAAAAGCGCTGGATATTCCCCTTTCAGGAGCAGGCGGACATGATACTGAACACCATACTGCACTACGAGCCCGCGATAATGAAGCGCCACGTTTATCCCCTGCTTCTCACCGTGCCGCCCGAGAGCGAGTATTACTGCATGGCAAGGAGCATAGTCAAGTACTTAAACTACTTCCTCGAAGCGAACGTCGAGGACGAGATACCCCCGACGAGCGTCCTCAGGGAGTTCATCGGCGGAAATACATTCTATAAGGACTAAAGGATATGAAGCTGATTTCATGGAACGTGAACGGGCTCCGCGCCTGCATGGGCAAGGGCTTTGAAGAGTTCTTCAAAAAAGAGGACGCGGACGTCTTTGCCATACAGGAATCGAAGCTCCAGGAGGGGCAGATAGACTTCGCGCCCGAGGGCTATCACGCTTTCTGGAACTATGCCGAAAAGAAGGGCTATTCAGGCACGGCGGTGTTCACCAAAAAGGAGCCGCTCCGCGTGTTCAACGGCATGGACATGGGCGAAAGGTTCGAAGGGGAGGGCAGGGTGATAACCCTCGACCTCGGCGATTTCTTCTTCGTCACGGTCTACACCCCCAACGCGCAGAGGGAGCTTACCAGGCTCGCCTACCGCTGCGAGTGGGAGGACGCCTTCCGCGAGTACGTCGTTTCGCTCGACTCGGAAAAACCCGTCGTCATCTGCGGCGATATGAACGTCGCGCATAACGAGATCGACCTTAAGAACGCCAAGTCCAACCGCGGCAACGCGGGCTTTACCGACGAGGAGAGGGAGAAGTTCACCGCGCTTCTCTCGGCGGGCTTCGCGGACACCTTCCGCATGAAGTACCCCGACCGCGCGGCGTACACCTGGTGGAGCTATATGTTCAAGGCGCGCGAGAAGGACGTCGGCTGGCGCATCGACTATTTCCTCACCAGCAAAAGGTTCTTCCCGAACGTCGGGGACGCCCTCATCTACAAGGATATCACGGGCAGCGATCACTGCCCCGTAGGACTGATCCTCAAGGGAGACAAGTAATTATGTGCAGATAACAGATTGAATAAAGCAACATAGAAAGGGAACCTGTTAACGGGCTGCAAGTAAACCTTTGCATGCTGACAGGCGACCCATGCCCACGTGTGGGCAGCCGGTAATATGAGGGCTTTGCCCGAAACTGAAATACCCCCGGATTCCCCGGGGGATCATTATTGTATGATTTTACGGGAGCCTCCACGTCGTGAGATCGATACCGTCCTCTATGGGAACGGTCTGATGATGCATTATGGCGGTGCACTCGCCTTTAGCGACTATGATGTGCTCGGTAAGCTCTATCCTGCGCGAGCGGAGCGCGCTCTTCAGGCTCTCGGTGGCGTAGATATCCGCTGACGACGGCGCGGAGCTTCCGGAGGGATGATTGTGAGCGATCGTCACACGGGTCGCCCTGCTCTTTACCGCGTTCTCGACGATATTGTCGATGGGGATGACCGCGGAATCGCTCGAGCCGGTCGACACCCTTGTCAGCTCCGTAACGTAATGCTCGCTGTCAAGGAACATCTCGATCACGATCTCGTCGTCGAACTTGTTGAGCACACGGTGACAGTATTCGGCCGCCGCCTTGACTGAGCCGAGCTTTTCCTTCCGGTATTCGATAATGCGGAAGGGCTTGGTCCTTATATCGTTCACGAGCTTAAGGAGCGTGATCGTGTGCTCGGTAAGATCCGTCCTGAAGCGGAGCTCGTCGGAGTCGGCCGAAAGCACTTTCTCGAACGAGCCGAATTCGTGAACGAGGTTCCGCGACAGGTCGTAGACGTCGCGCCTCGGTATGGCGAAAGTCAGAAGCAGCTCGAGCAGATCCTTGTCGTCCAGCGAATCAAAGCCGTTCAGAAGGTAACGCTCCTTGATCCTTTGCCTGTGCCCGAGATGAGGTATCGCCGGGCCGTTTTTATAGTCGTTTGCCATAAAGTCCCCCGCAGCGTTTGTTAAGCTATATTTTATCATGTTTTCGGCAATAAGTGAATCATTTTTCCGTTTTTAATGGAATATAGTCCTGTAAAGACAATACGCGGGGAGGATGATTAAATGAAACTGATCCGTTTGACAGCGGCCGCCGCGGCGCTAATGGTCATGCTGACCGGGTGCACCGGCAAAAAGAGCGGGAACAACGGCGCGGCGCCCACGGAGAGCGCGGGGTACGCCGTTCCGACGGAGCTTCCTTACACGGAGGATCCCGATATCGAGACCACGTTCCGCCGCTCAACGCTCTACTACGCGTCGGACGAGGGGTATCTCGTGCCGGTAACGAAGCTCGTCCCGTGGGAGGAGGGCATCGCGAAGGCCTGCCTTTCCTATATGACGGGCACCGAAGTCAATTCAAAGGCCGCAGGCGCGCTCGGGCTAAAAACGGTAATACCTGCGGGAGCGGAGCTTACCATCACGATTAAGGAGGGGAACGCGCTGGTCGACTTAAGCTCGATGCCGCCTCTTCCCGACGCCGCGAGCGAGATAAATATGATCGAGGCGATAGTGAACACCCTCGTAGGCTTCTCCACCGTGACGACGGTTACGGTAACGCGGGATGGCGCCGGCGGGACGCTCGAGAACGGGACGGAGCTTCCGGTAAGAATGTCGGCGTATCCCCTGAATCCCGAAAAAGGCGCGCTCGAGACCATTGCGGGTGCGGTGCCCGCGACGCTTTATTTCCCGAATATGCAGGGCACTCTGACCGTTCCCGTAACGAGGTATTTAAACAGGGATCCGTCGGTCTACTCGCTCGTGTCCGCACTGATTGAGGGTACGGGCTCGGACGGTCTGAGGAGCTGCTTCCCGGAAAACACGCTGCTCTTAGGAGCTGCGATAGAGGGCGGCACGGTCACGGTCAACCTCTCCGACGATTTCAAGGCGGTCGAGAGGACGGAGGGCCTCTTCAGCCTCGCGGTGAAAACGCTTTGGCTGACGCTGGCGGAGCGCTTCGATTTCGAACGGCTCGCCATTCAGGTAAACGGCGTGAACTACGCGCCGGAGACGGCGGATATCCCGACGGACGTAAACGTGTTCTGAAATAAAAAAAGCTCCGAACGCATCGGAGCTTTTTTGTTTTTATCAGTTGTCCTGCAGCATATCCGGTATGCCGTCGCCGTCCATATCGATATTGCCTCCTGGACCCATACCGCCCTCCATGAGTTCGGTATAGCGCACGCGGTAGGCGAGCTTCGCCTTCTCGACCTGGGTGTGGATGAGTTCCTTGACCTCGCGCGGGTGCTTGATATCCTTCATGGCAAGCATGGGAGCGGAGCTGTCGGTCGAGGTAACGGTAACGGTGCCGACGCCCGTAAGACGCTGCCAGAACGAGATGGTGACGCCGATATCGCGGATGCGGTAAAGGAGTATCTCCTCGCCGCGGAGATTGAAGAGCCCGGTCTCGAAGAACAGTCTGTCCTCGCTCAGGCGGTACCTGATGAACGTCATCGGGATGCCGAGTATGCGCTTCCTGTCCTTCCAGAGATATACGGGCTTATTAGCTTTGATCTTGGCCATGCTGCACTTCCTGTCAGTTGAGCGTGATGACTATCACCAGCGGCTGATGGTCGGAGTTGTCGAAGCCGGTCTTGATGACCTCGAGGCTCTCGACCGTGATGTTAGCCGATACGATGAAGCCGTCTATGATGTAATACTGCGGATCGGGATTGCCGGCAAGCGCGGTGTCGAGCGAACGGCAGGTGGGAGTTTCGGCGTCGAAGAAGAAGCTGAATCCCTCGGGCAGATCGTTCGAGAGCGTGCCGGGAGCCCATAAGCCCTCCTCGATCGGCTCGAACCTGGAAGCGCCGGGGAAGGTCTGGTTGAAGTCGCCGCCTACGACGACGTAATTGCCCTTCGCGGCCTCGGCCTTGAGCACCTCGTAGAGCATCTTGGTCTGGGCGATCTTGCCCTCGCCGTCGTCGTACGCCTCAAGGTGCAGGTTGATTATGACGAGCTCCTTGTCGCTGCCCTCGATGGGCATGCGGTTGATGAGGAGGCACCTTTTAAGATTGAACGCTCGCACCGGCCAGGAGAACGGGCAGGGGAGCTGTATGCGCTCGGCGCTCGAAACGGAAAGAGAGGTGTAGGTCGCGAGACCGCTCATTACCCTGCCCATCGTGTCGGGGAAGGGGATGGGGGTGTAGACGGAATGGAAGTTGTAGGCGAAGTCGAAGGGAAGCCCCAGCGCTTCGCTTATCCTCTTGGTCTCGTCGATCTTATAGGAACGCTTGGAACCTGTATCGACCTCCTGAAGGAGGAAGATATCCGCGCCTGCGGCCTTCAGCTCTTCGATGATGCCGTTCAGGTTCTTCTCGACGATCTCGGCGGAATCGGGGCGGGTCTTTTTGCCGCCGTCCATGAAGAAATCCTCTTCCTCGCCGAGTCCGGCATAGCCGATGTTGTAGGTCATGATCTTGAGCGTGTCGCCGACCTTTACGACTCTCGTGCCGTCGGGCGGGGTCACGGCCTCGGTATCGGCGGGCTTGTACTCAAACAGAGTCAGCGCGACGAACGCGAGCGCGGCAAGAACCACTACGCAGAGCACGACGATGAGGATCGTCCTTAAAATTTTCCAGAACTTTTTCATTATTCCCTCCGGATAATAATAAAATGATGCACCTATATAATACACCGAACTCAAGCGATTTGCAATTAAAATCTTGCTAAACGGGGTTCCGGAGAGTATAATATAATAAAGAAATATGCATTTACGGGAGATAGATATGCTGATAAGTATTCTTTTAGGCGATGGAGACCTGTCGTACAAGCTTGTTTACTTGGGAATGTATCTCATCGCGATCGTCCTTTCGTTCAGCTTCCACGAATGGGCGCACGCACATGCGGCTTTCAGGAACGGCGATCCCACCGCGAGGAACCTCGGCCGAATGACGCTTAATCCCATCGCGCACATCGATCCCATCGGCTTCCTCATGATAATCATCGTCGGCTTCGGCTGGGCGAAACCGGTGCCCGTGAACCCGAGGAATTACAAAAGCTACCGCAAGGCGGAGTTCCAGGTCTCGATGGCGGGTATTTTCACGAACATCATCATCTCGATGATCTCCGCGTTCCTCTACATCGCCGCCTTTACGATCGAGTCTGTGACGAAGGTGGAGATCCCCGAAATGGTCTATACCTTCCTCTCCATAATGGGCTATCTGAACGCCGGCCTTGCCGTGTTCAACTTCATTCCCGTTTATCCGCTCGACGGATTCCATCTATTCGAGCTGATCTTCGGCAGGAAGTTCCCGAAGGCGGTGCTCTGGATGCACAATCACGGCAGGATCGTGCTGTACGTCATATTCGGTCTTTCGTTCGTTCTTTCGAGATTCTTCGGCATCTCGATCGTCGGCACGGTCTCCGAATTCATCTTCGACGGCTCCATCCGGCTCTTCTGGCTTATCGCAAAGCTCTTCATCCACTGAAATGGAACAGCCGGAAAACAAGGGCTATCACGTCCACATAAAGCAGTTCGACGGTCCTCTCGATCTTTTGCTGTACCTGATCGAGAAGGCGGAGGTCGATATACGCGAGGTGTTCGTTTCCGAGATCACGTCGGAGTTTTTGAGCTACCTCGACGAGCTTGACGAGCTCGATATGGATACCGCTTCGGATTTCATCTCCGTCGCGGCGACGCTCGTCTATATGAAGTCGCGCTCGCTCATGCCGAAGCCGAGGCGCGACGACGAGGAGGAAGAGGAGGACCCCGGCGACGCCCTTATAAGGCAGCTCCGCGAATACAAGGCATTCAAGGAAGCCTCTGAGAATATGCGTTCGCTTTACGACGAGGCGGCGCTGATGCGCTCGCGCCTGCCGATGGAGTATCCGCTCCCCCCGCGTGAGATAATATTGAAGGATACGACGCTCGACGGTCTGTATAACGCGCTCCTTGCCGCTCTCGGCAGAGCGGAGAGGACGGAGAACGACAGGCCCGAAAGATCGGTCGACGCAGACGTTTTCACGATACGCGCCTGCACGGGCAGCATAAGAAAGAGCCTCAAGGCGCTGGGCGGCAGGATGACGTTTATGACCTATACCGAGGGAAAGGGCAAGCTCGAGATTATCGTCACATTCATGGCGCTGCTCGAGATGATAAGAAGGGGCGAGATAAGGCTCCGGCAGGAAAAGGAGTTCGGCGACATCGCCATTATCGAAGCAAAGCTCATAACCGACGACGAGGAGATCAATTACGAGGATGAACTTGACTGATATGGAAGAGAATAAGGAAGTCACGGCGAATACCGCGGAAGCGGAGAATACGGACGCGAGGCCGTCTTTAGAAAAGCTCATCGGCGCGCTTGAGAGCGTGCTCTTCGTTACGGGCGAACCCATACCGAAGGCGGAGATCGCGAGGATATTCGAGATGAGCGACCCGGAGCTTGACGCGCTTCTCGACCGCATGGAGAAGGACTACGTCGAAAGGGACCGCGGAATAAGGCTCTATTCCACGGGCGACACGATCCAGCTCGTCACGGATCCAGCGAACAACGAGTGGCTTGTAAAGCTTCTCGCGCCGCCGCAGGAGAAGAACCTGAGCGAGTCCATCATGGAAACGCTCTCCGTCATCGCATACCGCCAGCCCGTCACAAGGGCGGATATCGAGGCTGTGCGCGGCGTAAGATGCGAGTACGCGGTGTCCCAGCTTCTGAAGCAGGGCTTCATAAGGGAACTCGGACGCAAGGACGTCGTCGGAAGGCCGATGCTCTTCGGCACGACGGACGCGTTCCTTCGCAGATTCGGACTGCACGATCTGTCCGAGCTTCCGCCCATGCCCGAGATCGAGGAAGAGAAAGAACAGTGATGATATGAAAAAACTGATAGCAATAGACGCAAACTCCCTGCTTTTCCGCGCGTATTACGCCATACAGACCTCTATGTCGAGCCGTGACGGCCTCCCCACGAACGCCATTCACGGCTTTACATCTATGCTCATAAAGCTCATCGAGATGAAGCCCGATTATATGCTCGCGGCGTTCGATATGCACGGAGGCACGTTCCGCCACGATACCTATCCCGAATATAAAGCGGGGAGGAAGGAAACGCCCGAGGATCTTAAGCCCCAGTTCCCCGCGCTGAAGGAGCTTCTCGGCGCGCTCGGCATCAAGGTCTGCGAATGCTTCCGCTATGAGGCGGACGATATTCTCGGCACCATCTCCAAAAAGGCGGAGGAGGAGGGCGTGTTCACGCTCCTCGTCACGGGCGACCGCGACGCTCTGCAGCTCGTTTCCGAAAACACGCACGTGTTGCTTACCAAAAAGGGCATCTCGGAGACCGTCGAGTACGACGAGGCGGGGCTTCTGAACGACTACGGCCTCACCCCCGCGCACATGATCGATCTTAAGGCGCTCATGGGCGACAACTCCGACAATATCCCCGGCATCAAGGGCGTCGGCGAAAAGACCGCGAAGGGACTCCTTGAAAAATACGGCGACCTCGAGGGTGTGCTTTCAAACGCCATGAACGAAAAGGGCGCCCTGCAGAAGAAGCTCATTGAGGGCGCGGACTCCGCACGCATGAGCTATAGGATCGGCACCATCTGCCGCACCGCCCCCATCGACGTCGAGCTTTCCGACTGCGGCTTCGTTCCCAAAAGGCTCGAGAACGGCATACCTATGCTTTTGAAGCTCGGCATGAAGGCAAACGGCGCGAGGATCAAGGCGCTTGCCGACGGCGGCTCCGGCGACGCTGGCTCTATTGTAAGCGAACAGGCCGAAGCCCCGACGGTAACGGTCGAAAGCACTCTCGAAGTCCGCGACACCGACGCGCTCGCGAAAGCGGTCAATATTATAATGGAAAGGACTGCCGCCGCGATCCACGTTGACGGCGATCTCACGGTATTCACCGACAGGGGCGAGCTGATCCGCGTCGTCTCCGGCGGGACGCTTCTTGAACCCGGGCTCGATCCCGACGAGATCATTCTGGCCTTCAAGCCCGTGTTCGAATCCGAGAGCGTCAAAAAGACCGTATTCGACGGCAAAAAGCTGATGAACCTGCTTTTGGGATACGGCATTTCTCTTAAAGGCCTCGACTTCGATCTCACCGTCGCGGATTATCTTGTCAACGCGCTGAACCCCGCGAAGAACCTCGACTCGCTCGCCGAGACGGTCGGCGTAAAGGAGCGCGGCGCGGCGGCGGTGATGATACTCGCGGGCATACTCAAAACTGAGCTTAAGAACAAGGGCGTCGAGACGCTCTACCGAGGCGTCGAGCTTCCCCTCGTCAGCGTGCTGTTCGATATGGAAAAGACGGGTTTCGCCATCGACGCGGACGAGCTCAAGTCGCTGGGCGACGGCATGACGGGCAGGATCAAGGAGCTTGAGCAGGAGATCCACACCCTCGCCGGGCACAGCTTCAACATACTTTCGCCCAAGCAGCTCGGCACGGTGCTCTTCGAGCAGCTCGGGCTCCCGCATCAGAAGAAGACCAAGACGGGCTATTCGACCGACTCCGACGTGCTCGAATCCTTAAAGTCCATGAATCCCATCGTCGGAGACGTGCTCGAGTACCGCTTCCTCACAAAGCTAAAATCGACCTTCATCGACGCGATGCTCGAAAAGATCACCAGCGACGGACGCATACATACGACGCTCAACCAGAACGTTACGGCGACCGGCCGCATCTCGTCCGCCGAGCCGAACCTCCAGAACATACCCGTCCGCACGGAACAGGGATCTAAGATCAGAAAGGCTTTCGTTGCAAGCCCGGGATGTATCCTTGTCGGCGCGGACTATTCCCAGATCGAGCTCCGCGTATTGAGCTCCGTTGCCGATGACGAAACGCTGAAAGCGGCGTTCATCTCCGGCGACGATATCCACGCCCGCACGGCCGCCGAGGTCTTCGGCGTGAAGAGGGAAGAGGTCACGAAGGAGATGCGTTCCGCTGCCAAAGCGGTCAACTTCGGCATAGTATACGGCATAAGCCGTTTCGGGCTCGCCAATCAGCTCGGCATCCCGCAGTACCGCGCGGGAGACTATATCGAAAGGTATCTTGACCGCTGCACGGGCGTGCGCGATTATATGAAGAAGGCGGTCGAGGACGGAAGGAATAAGGGCTATGCCGTAACGCTCACCGGGCGCAGGCGCGACCTGCCCGAGCTTAAAAGCGGCAATTACAACACAAGATCCTTCGGCGAACGCGTCGCGATGAATATGCCGATCCAGGGCTCCGCCGCGGACATCATAAAGCTCGCAATGGTCAGAGTGCACGACGCGCTCTTAAGAGGCGGATTCAAGGCAAAGCTCATCCTGCAGATACACGACGAGCTTTTGATCGACTGTCCTCTTGACGAGACCGAAAAGGTCAAAAAACTGCTCAGCGACTGCATGCTCGGCATCCCCGTTCCTGGCGAACTTCCCGAAACGACCGAGATCGGAAGGATGGTAAAACTCTCGGTCCCGCTCGTTGCCGACGTCAATTCGGGACACAGCTGGCTCGATACCAAGTAAGGTATTACCATTTTCCCCAAGCATTCCCCAAAAAGCCGCGATATACTTTAAAATATACTACGAACGAACGTTCTAAAATAGTGAGAAAAAAGTCCAAAAAAGTCAATGAACAAAAGGGAAAACGGGAGTGCGGGAGAAGCAGAAAAAGAAAGTAAAAAAACTTAAAAAAAGGTGTTGACAAAGGTAAGGGAAAGTGCTATTATACACAAGCTGTCACGAACGAGCGAGCGCAAGCGACCGAGAGAGTGACGCGACGAGTTTGCGAAACAAACTCGCGGAGATAACCTGAAGCGAAGCGAAGGATATCTCGAAGCTGTCACGAACGAGGGAGCGCAAGCGACCGAGAGAGTGGCGCGACGAGTTTGCGAAACAAACTCGCGGAGATAGCCTGAAGCGAAGCGAAGGATATTTCGAAGCTGTCACGAACGAGGGAGCGCAAGCGAGCGAGAGAGTGACGCGAGTTCCTTGAAAACCGTATAGTGAGAAAGAACAAAGCGCAAACGAAAGTGAGCGCAAGAAACGCAAATGTAATTTTGAGACGACCAGCGGTCAGTCGGATAACGATTGACTACAAAGTACAAAGTAAAGAGCAGTCAACTTAAAGTTGACGTTCAGGATTTTAACTCAAGAGTTTGATCCTGGCTCAGGACGAACGCTGGCGGCGTGCCTAATACATGCAAGTCGAACGGAGAAGGGGCTTCGGCCCCGACTTAGTGGCGAACGGGTGAGTAACGCGTGAGCAACCTGACTCAAAGAGGGGGACAACAGCTGGAAACGGCTGCTAATACCGCATAAGACCACAGGGAGGCATCTTCCAGGGGTCAAAGAAATTCGCTTTGAGAGGGGCTCGCGTCCCATTAGATAGTTGGTGAGGTAACGGCCCACCAAGTCCGCGATGGGTAGCCGAGCTGAGAGGCTGATCGGCCACACTGGAACTGAGACACGGTCCAGACTCCT
>JAILNX010000019.1 GCA_024691085.1 Clostridiales bacterium
TTGAACTTTGTGGTCTTGTTGACCATTTTGCCGTAGAGGGGGTGACGGACCTTGGTACGGACGGCGACGACGACGGTCTTATCCATCTTATCGCTTACAACGATACCGGTGCGGGTCTTACGGTAACCCCTAACGATCGTGTTAGTGTTTTCCATTGTAATTACCTCCCTCATTAGTTAGCGCGGGCGTTCAGGACCGTCTTGACCCTGGCGATATCGCGCTTGCACTCTTTAAGACGCATCGGATTTGAGAGCTGGCCGATGGCCTGCTGGAAGCGGAGATTGAAGAGCTCTTCCTTGAGCTCCTTTTCTTTGGCCTGAAGCTCCTCGACGGAGAGCTCCTTAAGCTTCTGGAATTCCTTAGTCTTCATTAGCCTTTTCCTCCACTACTCTTTTCACGATCTTACACTTGAGGGGCAGCTTGTGGATAGCAAGGCGGAGCGCCTCACGGCTGGTCGCCTCATCGGTGCCGGCGATCTCGAACATAACGCGGCCGGGCTTAACGACTGCTACCCAATATTCGGGCGAGCCTTTACCGGAACCCATTCGGGTCTCGGCGGGCTTTTCGGTAACGGGCTTATCGGGGAAGATCTTTACCCAGACCTGACCGTTACGCTTGATGAAACGTGTCATGGCGACACGCGCTGCCTCGATCTGATTGCTGGTGACCCATGCGGGCTCCAGTGCAACAAGGCCGAATTCACCGTAGGTGATGGTATTGCCGCGCAGAGCCTTGCCTTTCATGCGGCCGCGATGGACTCTCCTGCGCTTAACTCTCTTAGGCATCAACATGGTTATTCGCCTCCTTACGCTTTCTTGAGGTTCCTCTTGCCGAGGACCTCGCCCTTATAGATCCAAACCTTTACGCCGATGCGGCCGTAGGTGGTGGCAGCTTCGGCAAAGCCGTACTCGATGTCCGCGCGGATGGTCTGACGGGGAATGGAACCGTCGTGGACGTCCTCGCTCCTTGCGATCTCGGCGCCGCCGAGACGGCCGGCGCAGGTGATCTTGATGCCCTTGGCGCCCGCCTTCATGGCACGGCCCATGGCCTGCTTCATGGCGCGGCGGTAGCTGGTGCGCTTCTCGAGTGCGCCTGCGATGTTCTCAGCAACGAGCTGAGCGCAGGAATCGGGGTTGCGGATCTCCATGATGTTGACGTTGACGGGACGGCCGACGAGGTTGGTAAGCTCGGCCTTGATGGCCTCGACGCCTACGCCGCCCTTGCCGATCAGCATACCGGGACGGGCGGTATAGATGCTGACGGTCGCCTTATCGGCTGCGCGCTCGATCTCGATCTTCGAGACGCTTGCTTCATAATACTTCTTCTTTAAGAACTTACGGATCTTGTTGTCCTCGATGAGGAGGTCCGAGAAATTCTTCTTGTTTGCATACCAACGGGTGTTCCAACCCCTGATAACGCCTACGCGGAAGCCATTAGGATTAACTTTCTGACCCATAACTTACTCCTTCTCTCCCAAGATAACGGTGATGTGGCTGGTGCGCTTCCTGATGTGGAAGGCGGAACCCCTTGCCCTGGGGCGGTAACGCTTGAGCGTCGGGCCCTGGTTGGCGTAGATCTCGGCGACGTAGAGATTATCCTTGGAAAGCTCCATGTTATTCTCGGCGTTGGCGATCGCGCTGCGCAGGAGCTTCAGAACGGGCTCACAAGCAGCCTTGGGGGTGTAAAGGAGGATCGCCTCGGCATCCTCGACGGACTTGCCGCGGATGAGGTCGATGACGACCTTGACCTTACGGGAGGAGATCCTTATGTACCTGGCGGTAGCATGCGGACGCTTTTCGGCGTTCTCACGGCGCTGAGCCGCTTTTTCTTTAGACCTTGTAGCCATAAATCAATTTCCTCCTGTATTATTTGCCCTTCGTCGTCTTCTCGGAGCCACGGTGGCCGCGGAAGGTGCGGGTGGGGGCGAACTCACCCAGCTTGTGACCGACCATATCCTCGGTGACATAGACGGGAACGTGCTTCTTTCCGTCGTGAACGGCGATGGTGTGACCGACCATATCGGGGAAGATGGTCGAGGCTCTGGACCAAGTCTTCAGGACGGTCTTCTTACCGGACTCGTTCATTTCCTGAATTTTCTTGAGGAGCCTTTCGGACACGAACGGTCCTTTTTTGACTGACCTACTCATTATTCAATATCCTCCCTCTTGATTATTTGCCGTTCCTGCGGCGAATGATGAACTTATCGTTGACATTCTTGGTCTTGCGGGTCTTATGACCGAGAGCGGGCTTGCCCCAGGGAGTAACGGGACCGGGACGACCGATCGGGCTCTTACCCTCACCACCGCCGTGGGGGTGGTCATTCGGGTTCATGACGGAACCGCGGACCGTGGGACGGATACCCATGTGGCGCTTGCGGCCGGCTTTGCCGAGCATGATGTTGGCAAAGTCGATGTTGCCGACCTGACCGACGGTGGCCTTGCAGCCGAGGGGGATCAGGCGAACTTCGCCGGAGGGAAGACGTACCTGAGCGTACTTGCCTTCCTTAGCCATGAGCTGAGCGGCATTGCCCGCGCTCCTGACGAGCTGAGCGCCCTTGCCGGGGAGCAGCTCGATGCAGTGGATCATGGTGCCAACGGGGATGTTCTTCAGGGGGATGGCGTTGCCGATCTTGATGTCGGCGCCTTCGCCGGAAACGACGGTATCGCCGACGTTAAGGCCGAAGGGAGCGATGATGTAGCGCTTTTCGCCGTCCGCATAGTGGAGGAGAGCGATATTCGCAGAGCGGTTGGGATCGTACTCGATGGTGGCGACCTTAGCGGGGACGTTGTCCTTATTGCGCTTGAAGTCGACGATACGGTAGTAGACCCTGTTGCCGCCGCCGATGTGGCGGGTGGTGATGCGTCCGCGGTTGTTGCGGCCGCCGGTGCGCTTCTTGGCTTCGAGCAGGGAACGCTCGGGCTTCGAACAGGTGATCTCCTCATACATGGAGACCGTCATGAAACGCTGGCCGGGGGTAGTGGGCTTTATTTTCCTGATAGCCATCTTAACTCCTCCTTACTGCATGCTGTCGAAGAACTCGATACCCTTGGAGTTCTCCTTGAGCGTGACATAAGCCTTCTTGGTGGAGGCGGTGCGGCCCTCATAGCGGCCCTGCCTCTTGATCTTACCGGTCTTGTTGACGATGTTGACCTTCTCGACCTCGACGCCGGGGAAGACGGCCTCGACAGCCTGCTTGACCTCGGTCCTGTTGGCCTTCTTGTCAACGACGAAGGTGTAGATCTTCGAGCCGATCATGTCGTAGGTCTTTTCGGTAAGGACCGGACGGATGATTATATCGTGGTAATTCATGCGTATACCTCCTCGATCTTCTCGACGGCGCCCTTCGAAATAACGAGGGTGTCATGCTTTAAGATCTCGTAAGTGTTGAGAGCGCCTACGAAGCTGATCTCAACGCCCTCAATGTTCCTGGCGGACTTCACGACGTTCTCGTCGTTCGCCTCGAGGACGATAAGGGGCTTAACGGCATTGAGAGCGGTGAGGCTCTTCGCCATCTCACGGGTCTTGATCTCGTTCATCTCGATATCATCGACAACGACGATCTTCTCATCGGCGACCTTCGAGGAGAGAGCGGATACAAGAGCGACCCTCTTGAGCTTCTTGTTGAGGGAGAGACGGTAGTCGCGGGGCTTCGGAGCGAAGACCACGCCGCCGTGGGTCCACTGGGGAGACCTTGTCGAACCCTGACGGGCGCGGCCGGTGCCCTTCTGACGCCAGGGCTTCTTACCGCCGCCGGAGACCTCAGCCCTCGTCTTGGCACTCTGGGTGCCCTGACGCTGGTTCGCGAGGTAAGCGACTACGTAGGAGTGCATTGCGGAGGCATTGATCTCGGCGCCGAATACGGTCTCAGCAAGATCGATCGAGCCGATGTTCTCGCCCTTCATGTTATATAACTTTACGTTAGGCATGTTCTTTTACCTCCATTACTTAATGGTGCTCTTTACGAGTACCAGACCGCCGTTGGCACCGGGGATGGCGCCCTTGATGAGGAGGAGGTTCCTCTCGGCATCGGAACGGACGATCTCAAGGTTCTGAACGGTGATGGTCTCGCGGCCCATGTGACCGGGGAGACGCTTGGTCTTGAAGACCTCGCCGGGATAGGTGCACGCGCCGAGGGAACCGGCAACGCGGTAGGAGTGAGAACCGTGGGTCTTGCGGCCGCGGCCCTGATTCCAACGCTTGATGTTGCCCTCGAAGCCCTTGCCCTTCGAAGTGCCGGTCACGTCAACGTGCTCGCCCTTTTCGAAGACGTCGGCTTTTACAACGCTGCCGACCTGGTACTGGCTGCAGTCGTCAAGGCGGAATTCCTTGACATAGCGGTGAGCTTCAACGCCGGCCTTCCTGAGATGACCCATTTCGGGCTTGGTGATGAGCTTCTCGCGAACGGGCATGAACGCCATCTGGACCGCGTCGTAACCGTCGTGATCAACGGTCTTGATCTGAGTCACGGGGCAGGGACCTGCAAGAACGACGGTCACGGGGACCATGGTGCCGTCCTCACGGAAAACCTGAGTCATGCCGATTTTCTTACCCAATATAGCTTGTTTCATCGTGACACCTCATTTCAGAGCTTGATCTCGATGTCAACGCCGGCGGGAAGATCGAGCTTCATCAGCGCATCGACCGTCTTGGCGGAGGGCTGGATGATGTCGATCAGGCGCTTATGCGTGCGCATCTCGAACTGTTCTCTGGAGTCTTTGTACTTGTGCGTTGCACGGAGGATGGTGACGACCTCTTTCTCGGTGGGGAGGGGGATCGGACCGGAAACCCTGGCGCCCGTGCGCCTTGCCGTGTCAACGATCTTCTCTGCGCTGCGGTCGATGAGCTCGCACTCGTAGGCCTTCAGCTTAATGCGGATCCTGTTGTTTGCCATTTTTTACTCCTTCCAAATTTTCACGGAATCGCCGTGCCGTAATAATGCGGAGCGTATCGCCCTTCTGAATCCTTTATTATTAAATGAAGCTTTCCTATCGATCCCTTTACCGGGACGGCGGGAATGGATCTCTCTCATTATCCCGTTCGCTTTTCCGCCCGATCGGCCGATATGCCCCGAAGCAGGATCGCGGTCGCTATTCATTTAATAATAGGCAGGCACAGTTCGGCTTTCGCCGCTCCCGGCAGTACACGCACCCGAGTGTTTTCATATACAAAACTTATCGGGCGGTTTCCCGCCACGCCCCCAAGTGGGGCCATCCCTCAAAAGTTACCCGGCTGGCGACCGGCAATCTCCCTCGGGACTACCGTTGCTGCATCCGATAGACTTTTTACCCTTTTCCGCTACACAGGATGCGAAATCGGGGTGGCATCAAAAAGCCGCACATAGCGCAACGATACTATTATACATATCTTTTTTCCGATTGCAATAGGTTTTTTTAAAAAAACAAAATATATTTGAGCCGTGCACACGCCTCCGTGCGTTTCGAACGTTTTTGCCTGAAGAAAAGGAGCGGAATGAGTCCGCTCCGGAAATATTGCGTTCTTGGTTTGTAAGCCGTTAGGCTTTTTTATTCCCGAGTATGCGGGGGTTCTTTATGAGAAGCGTCTGGAGGAGCGTGCCGAGTATGCCGCAGCACACGAACTCGCCGAGGAAGACGCAGCCCGCTGTTATGACGAGGGCGGTCCACACGGGATACGCCGAGAGCGTCTGATCGAGGCCGTAGCAGTAATAGACGACGAACGGGACTATGAGCGTGTTCGAGAGTATCGGCGGGACGGACGCTAAGAACCTGTGCTTCCTTAACAGATACGTTCCGAACGCGCCGATGAGCGTTGCGAGACTGCCGAATACGATATCCCACGGAGCGCAGGAGGTAAGTATGTTGGACAGGAGGCAGCCTATCGCGAGGCCCGGAATGGCCGCCGGCGTGAAGAACGGCAGCACGGTAAGGACTTCCGAGAGGCGGAACTGAACGAGGTTCTGTCCCGAGAGCCCAAGCAGTGCGCTCAAGTAGGTAAGCGCGACGTACAGCGCGGCGATGACGGCGCCCTGGGCGATGAACTTCGCGCCGTAGTGTTTGACTTTCTTTTCCATATTCTGTTTTTCTCCTTAGTTTTTTTGTTTGGGGAGGCTGTCCCCCGGGTGAGGATGGTTTCGAACTCACCCGCTTTCACAGGGCGCTATTATATCAGCGCGCGCGGAAAATGTCAAACGGTTCGCCGAAGTATATAAAAAAGCGCTTCCGCGCTTTTTCATGAGCGAAAGGCTTTATTCGAACAGCGGCCTTATCCTTCTCTTCGGGAGCATTATGTCTATCGCGGAGGGGACGTTCCTTATCCTGACCTCGTGGCCGGACTCGACGAGCTCGCCGTCGAGCATCCAGTTGACCGGGTCGTCCAGAATGAAGCGCACCTCCCTGCACGAATAGATGTGCATCAGCTCGCAGTTGTAGTCGCCCGACGAGAGCGCGTGCGCGACCTTGCCGAGCTCCACGGCGTTCCTCGGATAGTTTATCAGCATGACCTCGAATATGCCGTCCGAAAGATCGACGCGGGATCTTGAATAATTGATGACGCCGACGACGCTGGGGGTGTTCGAAACGGAGGCGAACGCGTATTCGTCGGTTATCATCTCGTCGCCGATCATGACGGTGGTCTTTATCGGCCTTATATTCGCGATGGAGTTCATGCCGCTTCCGAGATACGCAAGGAAGCCCAATGCGTTCTTCGCGTTCTGCGGGGTGGAGTAGCTGATGTCGGTAAACGCGCCGAAGGATGCGAGGTAGGCGTAGTGCCTGCCGTTGAAGGCGCCCACGTCGATCGCGGTCGGCACGCCGTCTATCGCTGTCTCGATAAGGCCGTCGGGCGTCTTCGGAAGTCCCAGCGCGGCCGAGAAATCGTTGGTGGAGCCCATGGGGATATAGCCGATGACCGGCCTCGACTCCTTTTCGAGAGTCATTATGCCCCTTATGACCTCGTTGATCGTGCCGTCGCCGCCGATGACGACGAGATGCTTAACGTCCCCGCCGTACTCGCTGGCAAGCCTCGTTGCGTCGCCGCGGCAGGTGGTAGTGAACGCCCAGGTCTCGAAGCCCTTGTTGGAGAGCGCCTCTATTACGGGCGCGATAAGATCGAGCGCCCTTGTATTGCCGGATCTCGGATTGACGATGAGGAGCGCTTTCTTCCTCGTCGCCCTGCCGAATTCGGTAGTTATCTCAACGGTCGGCATAATTTACCTTCATGCCCGTCCGGACGGACGGAGCGTCAGTCTTCTTTTCCCTTATATACTTCCTCTTTGAGGACGCCGATATACGGGAGATTCCTGTACGCGTCGGCGTAATCGAGACCGTAGCCCACGACGAACTCGTCGGGAACGGCGAAGCCGCAGTAGTCGGGCGTGATCTCGCACTCGCGGCGGCTGGGCTTGTCGAGCAGGCAGACGATCCTGATCGAGGCGGGATTCCTGGTCCCGAGCAGCCTCGTTAAGTAGTTGAGGGTGTTGCCCGAATCCATGATGTCCTCTACGATGATGACGTGACGGCCCTCGATCGGGGTGTCAAGATCCTTCTTGATCCTGACGATTCCGTGGGAGACAGTGCCGCTGCCGTAGCTCGAGGTCGCCATGAAGTCCATCTCCATGTAGTCGGTGAAGCACCTCGTGAGATCCGAGAAGAAGTGCACGGCGCCCCTTAAGATGCAGACGAAGAGCGGATTCTTCCCCGCGTACTCGCGCGAAAGCTGCTCGCCTATCTCCTTGACGCGGGCGGCGATCTGCTTCTCGCTCAGAAGCACGTACTTTATGTCGTTTTCAAGTCCCATCTTGTTGATCATTTTCCTTTACCTCCGTTTGTAAAGCGTTTTTAAAAGCGCGTGGTTTATTCTTTTCTTACGAATTCCGCCCGTATCATACGCGCGGTCGTCCTGTCGACCTTGACGAGCTCGCTCGACGCGAAGCCCGGTATGAACAGGACTTCGTTCCCCGACACGATGAGGGGGATCGAGTCCCTCTCCTCCCTGTCGACCTTGCGGTCGATGAAGTAATCCTTGAGCTTTTTCCCGCCGGGCGCGCCTACGGGAGTTATCCTCATGCCCTCGCCCCGCGGCCTTATGACGGCGGGATCTGTGAGAGCGCCGAGCTTATCCGCGTCCATGAAGAGGACGTTCGGATCCTTTCTGAAGCCCTCCGTCCCCTCGACCGAATCTATTCTGAACGAGCCGAGCGGCGTTTCAATAAGCCCCTCTTTAAGCGGTATCAGAAAGTCGGGAGTATCCGCGGCGGGCCTGCCGAACTTAACGAGGTCGTAGCTCGTTCTGACCTCGATGCCGGGCAGCGCGAGCCTTGCGCCCGTCCTCCCGGGGAGCATTTCGAGTATCGCGTCGAGGTGCTTCCTCTCGACGTCGACAATGGCGTTTCTTTCCGAAAGCTCGAGGCGAATGACGCGCGTCTTTACGGGATAGGGCAGCGCGTCGAGCTCCCGCCTTAGGAGCCCTCCGTCCTTTTTGAGCTTATCCCGCGCCTTCTCCGCCTCGCCGAGGAGGAATTCCTCGTCCTTTAATAGCAGCTCCGACATGGAGCAGAGCGTCGTGACGATGCCTGGATTGAGATGCTCTTCTATATAAGGAAGCAGCTCCAGCCGCACCCTGTTCCTCGAGCCGTCGGGAACGAGGTTCGTCTTGTCCGTGCGGAACGGAACGCCCTCGAGCTCGAGATACGCCTCGATCTCCTCACGCCTGACCGCGAGGAGCGGCCTTATTATATCGCCGCGCTTCGGCTTTATGCCGAGGAGCCCCGCAAGTCCCGAGCCCCTTAACATATGAAGGAGTATGGACTCCGCGTTGTCGTTCATGTGATGGGCGGTCGCTAAGTACTTCGCCCCGGTCCTTTCCCTTACCCTTTCGAGGAAGCCGTACCGAAGGAGCCTTCCCGCCGTTTCGAGCGACAGTCCTTGCTCCCTTGCGCAGGCGGGCACGTCCGCGGAATCCGAGAAGAAGGGCACGCCCCACGCGTCGCAAAGATCGCGGCAGAAGCTCTCGTCCTCGTCCGCCTCCCCGCCGCGTATCATGTGGTTGAAATGCGCCGCCGAGACCGAATAGCCGCGCGTCTTCGAAAGCCTTACGAGAACGTGAAGGAGCGCGGTCGAATCCGCGCCTCCGGACAGGCCGACGAGAACGGAGTCGCCGTCCTCAAGAAGTCCGTTTTCGAGGATATAGTCCCCGATCCTGTCCTTAAGATCGCGCGCGGCGTCACGAATAGAAGCTTCGCCGTCCATGAGCCGCCCTCCTTTTTACGTTGATACAGCTTCAACATGTTACTATTCTAATGATTATACTATATTCTTTTTATAAATGCAAGCAAGACGGGCGCCGAAAGAATTACGTTTGCTTTTGCCTTCCTCATTTGATATAATAGAAAGTGGATAAATATGATCGAAGGAGAATCTTTTTCGTGAGAGTGACCGTGGCGGATGACAGGATAGGCGACTGCATTGCGATAAGGGAGACGGTATTCGTCAAAGAGCAGGGCGTGCCCATAGGGCTCGAGGTCGACGAAATGGACTCCCCCGGTTCCGGCTGCACGCATTTTCTGCTGCTTGACGGCTTAAGGCCCGTCGGCACCTTCCGCGGGTACTTCGAGACGGAGGATACCGTGCACCTGCAGAGGTTCTGCATTTTAAAGGAGGAGCGCGGCCGCGGCCTCGGGAAAGAGGCCTTCGATTTCGCCGCCTCGTACTTCCGCGAACGGGGAGCGAAGAAGCTCACGTTCGGCGCGCAGGTCTCCGCGATAGGCTTCTACGAAAGATGCGGCTGCGAGGCGGTCTCGGACGTGTTCCTCGACGCGGGACTTCCCCACAGAACAATGGAAAAAAGGCTGTAAGGACGGTGCGGCAATGGAGAAGAAAACGAATGCCGGCGGGCTGATCGCAGGAATAGCGTCGATAGCCGTGATAGCGCTTTTCGCGGCGGTGCTTATCTTTCCCGCCTCGCGCGAGACGTTCAAGTCGCTCTCGTCGGCGCATCCCTACATAATGGGATTTATAAAGTTCGCCCTGCTCGCGACGGTCGGCGAGGTGATCGCGCTGATCTTAAGGAACAGGACCTGGAGCCTACCCTATTACATCGGCTGGCGCATGCTGATATGGGGCCTCATCGGCGTCGCGATCACGTTCATGATGAGCGCGTATTCCTACGGCGTCGCGGGGCTTATGGCGGCTGGACTCCTGCCCGGCGCGGGCGAGACCTTCCGGTCGAAGCTGCTTGCGGCGTTCTATACCGCCGCGGTAATGAACCTGACCTTCGGGCCGACCTTCATGTCTGCGCACAAGCTGACGGACAAATATCTTGAGCTCCGCCACAACGGCGTGAAAAAGCCCGGGCTAAGGGGCGTCGTGAACGGCGTCGACTGGCACGCGTTCGTGTCGTTCACGCTGTTCAAGACCATACCCCTTTTCTGGATACCGGCGCACACGCTCACGTTCCTGCTCCCGCCGGAGTACCGCGTGATCGCCGCGGCGGCGCTTTCCATCGCCCTCGGAATAATACTCAGCTTTAAAAAATGAGAATCAATCCTTACAAAATAGGCAAATCGAGCCGCTTCGGGATAAGCCCGAGGATCAAACAGCGCTTCAACAAGCTCCCCACCCTGAAGGGGCCGGAGGGCAAGTGGTGGAGGCGCGGGCTGATTGCGGTCGGCGTGATACTGCTCGCGCTCATCGTCTACCATTTCTTAAAGCCCGAGACCTCGCTCATGTCGTCCGTCGAGGTCAAAAGGGTCGAGAACCGCGGCATGCTCACCGTCGGCGTGAGGTATGATATGCCCGGCTTCTCCGAGGACGGCGAAGGGCTCGAGGTCGAGCTTGCGATGCTCCTTGCGAGGAAGCTCCTGCCCGATTCGGACGATCCGTTAAAGCTCGTCGAATGTACCTCGAAGACCGTCTCGACGAAGCTCAAGGACGGCACCATCGACGTCGCGATAGCTTTGCAGACGAAGAGCAGCTCCTACGCCTGCTCATACCCATACTTCACCGACAAGGTCTATCTCGTCACGCTCAATGCCTTGAACAAGGCGAAGACTCCGCCCGAGATGCGCATCGGCTACATCCCCGAGACGGCAGCGGGCAGCGTTTTCAGCGCGTACGTCCTGCGCGTGACGTCCGCGGCGGAGCGCACGCTGGTCGATAAGATACTCGGCCGCCCCACCCCCACCCCCGATCCCGCGACCGCGGTCACGATCGACGCGGTGAAGCTCGGCTCGTATGACGAGCTGATAAGCGCTTTGAAGAGCGGCGAGATCGACGCGGCGGTCATGGCCGGCGCGTACGTCACGAAGTACTTCGACGTCTCCCCCGAGCTCTCGGGCGTCGGCGAATACTACCTCTGCGACACGGTCATCGGCTCGCTTGAGTACTGCATCGTCGCCTCGAAGGACGATCCCGCCTTCGCGAGCATCGCGGATATGCTCATCTACCGGCTGAACGAGGACGGCACCTTGAAGGAGCTTAAGCAGAAATACGGCCTGTTCCGCTGATTTTACGGACATTTTACACGGATTTGACATAATGCTCCCGGTTTTCCGGTTCAAATACTCCCCGAAAAGTGGTACAATCAGTTTAGAGGAGCACCCGATGAACAACACTTTCCTAAAGAATATCTGCATCTTCGGCGCCTCGTCCGACAGGATCGACAAGGTCTATCTCGACGCCGCCTTTCTTACCGGAAGGCTCTTGGCCTTGGCGGAATACGGGCTCGTATTCGGCGCGGGCGACTCGGGCGTGATGGGCGCCGCGGCAAGGGGCGCGCGTGAAGCGGGCGGAAGGATCACCGGAGTCATACCCGAGAAGCTCAACAGGAAGGGCATCTATTTTGAGGGCTGCACCGAGAGGATCGAAACGAAGACCATGCACGAGCGAAAGTCCCTTATGGAGGATCTCTCCTGTGGCTTCATCGCCCTCGCCGGAGGCTACGGCACCATCGAGGAGTTCATGGAGGTCCTTACCTTAAAGCAGCTTAAATACTTCGACAAGCCGATAGTGCTTCTGAACACCGACGGGTATTTCGACCCCCTAATTCGCCAGCTTGAGCGCTGCGTTTTTGAGGGGTTCACGAGCAAGGCGCACGGCGCGCTCTACTTCGTGGCGAAGGATCCCTACGAGGCGGTCGGCTTCTGCGTTAACTACAAGGGTATGGAGATAAAAGACAAGCTCCCGGGAATGGAAGGATAAAATGAGCGAAAAGAAAGGCATTATGGTCTGCGTCACCGGTCAGCGCTCCTGCGAGAGGCTGATACTGCACGGGCTCAAGCGCTCGGAGGAGGAGGGCGGCGAAAAGCGTCCCCTTTACATCGTCCACTCCGTGCAGAACGGGCAGCGGTTCATGAACTCGAAGGACGAGGCGGACGCCATCGACTACCTGTTCACCTGCGCCCAGTACGCCTGCGCGGAGCTTACGATACTGCGCTGCGACAACGTGGAGCAGTCGCTTGCGGACTTCGCGCACGAGCATGACGTCGGCGTTATCGTCCTGGGCTCGCCGGGCGAAAAAGGCGAACACAACGGCAAATTCGGAAGGAACCTTCAGGAGCTCCTTCCCGAAATAGAATTCGACGTAAGATAACACGAAAGGAATATGAAAATGGAAGAGATTTTTGACAAAAACGAGGCTCTTGCGAACATCCGCACAAAGTTTGAAAACCAGGGCGACTTCGATTTCATGAAGCCCGAGGAGCTTTCCGCGGCGCTCACGAAGCTCATCGCGATCGACAGCGCCTATATGCAGGACCTCGGCGACGAGCCCTACGACGAGGACGTCATCTACGACCGTCTCTTCGCCGCCGCGAACGAGACCCTGCCCCAGTACAAGACCTATCTCATGCGCCTCGTCGACGACTACATGGACTTCATGGAGCAGTACCTCGTCGAAGCCGGCATAATCGAGTGGGAATGAAGCTCATTGAACCGACCTTGGAATACGCCGGCCAGATCATGGACTACCGCAGGGAGTTTCTGGAATTCGGGGGCTCCATGGACGGCTGCGGCCCTCTTCGCAGGATGGAGGATCCCAAGGAGTGGTTTGCGTTCGTCGAAGCGACCAAGCGCGAGGAAACGACGCCTCCCGGTCTTGTTCCGTCAACGCAGTTCATTTACGTCCGCGAATCGGACAACAGGCTGGTCGGGATGATCCAGATAAGGCGCCGTTTCAACGAATACCTCGAAAAATACGCGGGCCACATCGGATACTCTGTACGGCCGAGCGAAAGGCGGAAGGGTTACGCCTCCGCCATGTTGAGAGAAGTGCTGCCTGTCTGCGCCTCATTGGGGATAAAGAACGTGCTGATCTCCTGCCTTTCCGACAACGAGGCCAGCCGCAGGACGATACTGAAAAACGGCGGGGTGTACGAATCCACCGTGTATCTTGCCGAAAAAGATGTGTATCTCAAAAGATACTGGATCGACGCGGAAAAAGCTTCCGCGGGATATCCCGAGCGATAATAATTCTCATCAGGAGGTTTTCTATGCCAACACTTGTCAGACCCGAAAACATGGAACGCATCACGACTCCCGCGCTTGCGGAGAGGTTCATCGAGGAACAGATAAACGACGTCCGCAAAGAGGTCGGCGATAAAAAGGTGCTGCTCGCGCTGTCGGGCGGCGTCGATTCGTCCGTCGTCGCGGCGCTCCTCATAAGGGCCATCGGCAGGCAGCTCGTCTGCGTGCACGTCAATCACGGCCTCTTAAGGAAGGGCGAACCCGAGCAGGTCATCCGCGTGTTCAAGGACGAGATGGACGCGAACCTCATCTACGTCGACGCGGTCGACAGGTTCCTTTCAAAGCTCGCGGGCGTTTCCGATCCCGAGACGAAGCGCAAGATCATCGGAAACGAGTTCATCGAGGTCTTCGCTGAGGAGGCGAGGAAGCTCGAGGGCATCGCGTTCCTCGCGCAGGGCACCATCTGGCCCGACATACTCGAGTCCGAGCACGGCATCAAGGCGCATCACAACGCCGGCGGTCTGCCCGAGGACCTGAAGTTCAAGCTGGTCGAGCCCGTCCGTATACTCTTCAAGGACGAGGTGCGTGTGGTCGGCAAGGCGCTCGGTCTTCCCGACGGCATGGTCTACCGTCAGCCCTTCCCCGGCCCCGGCCTGGGCGTAAGGTGCCTCGGCGCGATAACGCGCGACAGGCTCGAGGCCGTGCGCGAATCCGACGCGATACTCCGCGAGGAGTTCGCGAACAACGGACTTGCGGGCAAGGTGTGGCAGTACTTCACCATAGTTCCCGATTTCAGATCCGTCGGCATAAAGGACGGCCGCCGCTGCGATGATTGGCCCGTCATCATCCGCGCCGTCAACACCCGCGACGCCATGACCGCGACCGTCGAGGACATCCCCTTCGCCCTCCTTTCCCGCATCACCGACCGCATCACCCACGAGGTCAGGGGCGTGAACCGCGTGCTCTACGACTTAACGCCCAAGCCCACCGGGACGATAGAATGGGAATAACCGGATCCTATAAGGCAAAAGGCCTTGCCGCTGTTGGCGGCAAGGCCTTTTTTTATCGGTTCGTCAGTTGAGTCCCATGGCGTGCCTGAGCACGATCAAAGCGTCCGTCAGGTCGACCTTTCCGTCGCCGTTCACGTCGGCCATATCCTCATCTATATCGCTTATAAGCTCCAGCGCGTACCTCATGATGAGCACCGCGTCGGCGGGGGTGACTTCTCCGTCGCCGTCGACGTCTCCGAGATGAGTGTAAACGGCGGTGACCGTCAGGTCTTCCGTTACGTTATCGAACTCCGCATCCCATTCCCTGAAGAGATAGCAGATATGCTCCGGAGCGTCGGGAGCTTCCGCCGCGCCGCCGTATTCGACCTCGACCTCGGCTATGACCTCGCCCGTCACACCGTCGACGAAGGTCACGGTGAAGACCATTATCTCGAGCGAAGCGTCGAGGGTTATATCCTCCGCGGGCATGGTCTCGGGTACCTGCCATCCGCTGAATGTATGTCCCTCGGGGACCTCGTACGCGGGAGCGGTGACATCAGCTCCGTACTCGTAGGTCTGCTCGGCGAAATATTCGCCGTTCACCGTGTAGGTGACCGTGTAGCTGTTGACCGTGAGCGCTGCGTCGAGGGTGATATCCTCGGCCGGCATGGTCTCGGGTACCGTCCAGCCGGAGAAGGTGTGTCCCTCGGGCACCTCGTACGTGGGAGCGGTGACCTCCGCGCCGTAATCGTAGGTCTGCTCGGCGAAGTATTCGCCGTTCACCGTGTAGGTGACCGTGTAGCTGTTGACCGTAAGCGTGGCGTCAAGAGTGATATCCTCGGCCGGCATGGTCTCGGGTACCTGCCATCCGCTGAATGTATGTCCCTCGGGGACCGTGTACTCGGGCGCAGTTACCGCTGAGCCGACGCCGAAGAGCTGCTCCGCATAGTACTCGCCGTTGATCGTGTAGGTCACGGTATAGGCCTTTTCGATCACGACGGTCTGCGCGAGCACTCCGTCCTTCTTGATGACCCAACTGTAATAATAATCAGTGTCCAGTACCGGCGCACCGCCGACGGGCACCGTGATCCCCATCCCCTCTCCGAGCTCAATACCGTTCATGGCGTCGACGGCGCTGTATGTTGTACTGGCGGTCGAGGCCGTCAGCTTGCCGCCGCTGAAGGTGATCGTGTCCATGGAACGGACGACCGGATCATTATCCGAGGTCGTTGATACGGTCACGTTGCCGCCTGCGAAAGTGATTTTGCTGAGACCGAGGATGCCAAGAGAGTCCGAGGATATCGTCAGGCTGCCCTCGCCCGCGAAGGTGAGATTGCCGAAGTAAGCGAATATCGCATCCGTCACCATACTGCCTTCAAGCGTATTCTCGCCCTCCAGCATGATGGTAAGATCGATCCTGTCCGAACGGATATATGATGATCTGCCCGAGCCGGAATACGTTCCGGAAATGTTCGCGTCTGTCAGCGTCAGCACGTTCTCGCCGTCCTCAGTGATCTCGAATTTGACCGAGCCGTCGCCGAGCACGTCGTTCATGTTCCCACTCGTCACCTGCACGCCGCCGACCCAGAGCGGGTAATTGACAACCTCTCTCCACTGCGCGTAGAGCGAAAGGATCTCGCCCAAGACGGCCGTGATCTCATCGTCCGCGCCGTAGGGCGTGCCGTCGCCGTCCGGATCAGTGTTCCAGCCGGTGAAGACGTGATCCGCATAGGTGAACGGATTTGAAAATGCCGTGGGCACGTATGCGCAGATGAAGCGCTGCAGCACAAGATCCTCGTTGCTGTTCGCGTACAGATGCACCTCCGCGGAGAAGTCCTTGAGCACCGGATAGAACATCCCTTCCGTCCAGTTGTCCGCCGAGAAGCCGACGCAATTTGCAATCGATTTCAGCTGCTCCGCGGTCAGCGCGGAAACGTTCGTTACGGTGGCGGTGCCGACAGATCCGATCGCCGCGGACGCCGCCGTATTGAGATAATAGCAGTTTTCGATGCTTGTGGCTATGGAGTCGTTGTTCACACACCAGCCGACCACGCCGCCTCTCGCAGTTCCGGAAACCGTGCCGACGGAGAGACAGTACTTTACGGAACCTCCGAAATTCTCCCCGACCACGCCGCCGGCGTCCGTTTCGGTGCCGGAAATCTCGCCGGTGTTCAGGCAGTTTTCAACGGAACCGTAGGTATTGCTTCCTGCAATCCCACCGACATATGCTCCAGATCCGTTGGAGACCTTGCCGGTGTTCAGACAGGCTTGTACCGTACTACCTGTATATCCAACGACGCCGCCGACGGTTTCACATCCGCTGCCGCTTACCGCACCGGTGTTATAACAATCCTGTATCTTTTTATAGCTGTATCCGACCACGCCGCCGACGTGCGAATGCGCTCCGCTGCCGGAGACCGCGCCGGTGTTGTGGCAATCCTGAACCGTCTCGCCGTTATGAGACCCGACGACGCCGCCGACGTAAACTCGGGCGAGATTCACCTCGCTCTCTGCGCTCACCGTGCCGGTGTTATAGCAGTTCTTCACCGTTCCGGAATTGTCCCCGATCACGCCGCCGACGTACACGGTCCCGTGACTATCCGTACACGCTGCTCCCACTGTGCCGGTATTGTAACAGTTTTGAACGGTGCCGCTGTTCCCGCCGACGATGCCGCCGACGTAGGCTTTCTCCGACGCAACGTGCACCGTGCCGGTACAGTAACAGTTCTCTACCGTGCCGCCGTTCGCTGCGGCGATCGCGCCCGCATAGACCATCGCATCACTTGAGTCGGGATCGAACGTAAGATCGCAGTTCTTGACTGCCACGTTCTGTATCACGGCGCTGCCGCCGACGTCTCCGAACAGTCCGATCGCGACCACATACCCGGAATAGCTCACGTCGGCATTGGAAAGGCCGGTGATGGAATGTCCCTGCCCGTTAAACCTGCCTTGATAGGTATGACCGGAAAGACCGATCGGCGTCCACGTTTTGTCCTTGCAGGTGATATCCTCCGTGAGCTTTGCCGAAAGACCGTGTTCACCGCCGTTCACGCGCGCGGCAAAGGCCTTCAGCTGCTCGTAGTTTGCGATTTCAACAACGTCCTCCGCAAAAACCGCGGCAGGCAGCATGCAGAACACCATAATCAAGGCGAGCGCAATTGACAGAAGCTTTTTCATATAAGTCCCCCCCGACTGTCCGATCCAAAGGGAAAACCCCCGGACAGAATATATTCTTACTTGAAATGATACCATATCGCGCGGTTAATAGCAAGCTTTTTTCAGGATACGCATAAGAAAAGCCCTTGAAAGCGGCCGCGCGTTTTGCTATACTGATTTAAGTAAGCCGCGGGATGCTTCGGTCACGGACGACTTCCGCGGATCCTTGTTATAAAACAGGAGGAACGGGCATGAAAACATCAAAACGGGAGCTTTCATACGCTCTTTCAAACTTTAACGAGGTGCACCATACCACGCTGAATCCCGACGGCCCGGGCGTGGTGCGGATACACCTGATCCCGCCCGTGATAAAGGACGGCGAAGTCGGCGCGAGCTGCGCGATAATAAACGGTCAGGACGTTATCCCCGTCAACCGCTCCTGGAGCATTCTTCTGACGGAGTTCATAAAGCAGGTCAACCGTTTCGCCGGCAGGCCGGTAACCGACGCGGACGCCGAGAGCATTCTTGACGAAACCGCGAAGTCGGTGCGCGGCGTGTATCCGTTTGTCGGAAAAAAGCGCCTGAAGAGCGATGTCTACCGCATAATGAACACCTTTAAGCAGATCGCCCGCGGGGAACCCGTCGGCGAGAAGATCGAATACTGCTCACTCGGTGACTACGCGCCGTTCATGCGCGCGCCGCACCGCATGGATCTTATGGTCAGCGCGATGACGAAGGGCGGAGCTTGGCACTGCAACCAGAAATGCGTCCATTGCTACGCCGCCGGTCAGCCGCAGGCCGAGGAGGCCGAGCTTAATACGGAAGACTGGAAAACGATCATCGACCGCTGCCGCGCGGCGGGGATCGCGCAGCTCACGTTTACGGGTGGGGAGCCGACCTTACGGGATGATCTTACCGAGCTGATCGCTTACGCGGGATGGTTCATTACGAGGCTCAACACCAACGGCATCCTTTTAACCGAAGAATACGCCAAGGCGCTTATGGACGCCTCGCTCGACAGCATCCAGATCACCTTCTATTCCGCGGACGAGGCCGTGCACAACTCGCTCGTCGGCGCCGGAAGGTATTCCGACACGGTTGCCGGGATAAGGAACGCGCTTGCCGCGGGCTTGAGCGTTTCGGTCAACACTCCCCTCTGCACGCTCAACCGCGACTACGTGAAGACGCTTGAGTTCCTGCACGGTCTCGGCGTGATATACGTCACCTGCTCCGGCCTCATCACCACGGGCAACGCCCGTACAGAAGCCTCCGAGAGGCTGCAGCTCGAAACGGACGAGCTTAAGGGCATTCTGAAGGACGCCGCGGAATACTGCTTCGCGAACGGCATGGAGATAAGCTTCACCTCTCCCGGCTGGATAGAGGACGAGTTCTTCGCGGAGCTCGGTATAAGTACGCCGACCTGCGGCGCGTGCCTGAGCAATATGGCGGTCACCCCGGGGGGGAACGTCGTCCCGTGCCAGAGCTGGCTTTCGGGAATGCCGCTCGGCAATATGCTCGAAGACCACTGGGATGATATCTGGAACGGCGAAGACTGCGCCGCGCGCCGCGAGTTCTCGGCGAAGATGAGCGGCGTCTGTCCTTTAAGGAAGATAAGGGAAGGAGCGAAGCATGACTGAAAGACGCGTTTTTGCCTGGTTTATAGGCCTGTTTCTGATAGTTACCGTCCTTTTGGGATTTATTCCGAAGGCGAAAGCGGACGCTCTTGACGAGATACTTTTATACTCGATAACCGTCGACGTGAACGAAGACGGCACGCTGACCATGCGCTATCATTTCGACTGGAAGGTCCTCGACAGCACAAGCGAAGGCCCTCTTTCGTGGATCAAGGTCGGCATTCCCAATTCCAACATGATCTCCGTAACGGCGCTGAGTGACAATATCACGGATATCGGTTATATGTCCGAGGGCGGCTCGTTCGTGCGCGTCGATCTTGACAGGGAGTATTACGCGGACGAGGTCGTCTCGTTCGATTTCGAGCTGGTGCAGGACTATATGTACGAGATGAACCGCTTCACGGAGGGAGAAACGTATTACGAATTCACCCCCGGTTGGTTCGACGCCGACGTGGATTCCCTCATAATCAAGTGGAGATACGACGGCACGAAGTCCGCGAGCCCCGCTTTCCTCGTTGCGGACGACGGCTATATGACCTGGGAGACCTCGCTTTCTCCCCGCGCGACGTTCACCGTATCAGTGACCTACCCGAACGAGGCCTACGCTTTCGACGAGACCAAGAGCATCAAGTCCTCCGGAGGCTCGGATATCGACTTCGGCGGCTGTGACTCCGCGGCCTCGTGCGTGGGCGCCGCGGCCGCGATGCTCTCGTTCCTCCCGTTCATAATAGTGCCCCTGGTCGTCATTCCCGCCATAATCCAGAAGATAAGGTATAACGTGACGGCGAACTTCTCGGGAGGCAAGTCCCGCGAGGTCATCACGAGGGAGAAGATCGTCTACCATTCCTCGTGCCCCAGCTGCGGCGCTCCGAGACCCGAGGGCAAGGACGTCTGCGATTACTGCGGGAGCAGCTTTATCAAGAGCAAGGAGACGATATCCGAAGAGAAGGTGCCCGAGGAAATGAAGGACAAAAAGGAGAACGGCACCTATCATTACGGCTCGGATCCCAACACCTTCATACGCATCAACGTGGCGCATATCCCGATAGTCATCTCGAAAACTTCGACCACCACGCGCTCCGGCTCATGCGCGCACAGCTCCTGCGCCTGCGCGAGCCACTGCGCCTGCGCCTGTGCCTGCGCCTGCGCCGGCGGCGGCAGAGCGGGCTGCTCAGTTAAGGATTTCTACAACACCGGCCTTAAGCTTAAAATGCTCGAAAACAGGAAAAAGGTATCGCTTAAGGAAAAGAAATAACTCCCTATAACAAAAACCCCCCGTCCTTCAGGACAGGGGGTCTTGTTTTTTGCTTATGCGCCGGCGTTTTCGGCAGCGGCTTCCTCCGCTGCGGGAGCCTCTTCATCGGCGGCGTCCTCCGCCTCCTCACGGGGATCACCGGAAAGAAGCGAGAAATACCGTCGGTGCGCGCGTTCGTACGCGGCGTTGAACGCCTCGTCAGCTCCGGCGTGCAGGCGCTCGAAGTAGAGATGCTCGTGGTCGGCAAGCTCCGGCTGGACGCGAACCATTGTGGCGACGCCGACGTTGGAGCACACGTCGCCTATGCGCCGGAACTCCGCCATGAGATCGGTGAAGGTCGCGTTGGCGTACTGGTTGCATTCGCCCGTGCTCATACGTCTGAGATGGTTCCTTCGCATCACGGCGATAAGGTCGCTCACGACCTGCACGAGGGGCTCTATGCGCGCCGCGGCGTCGACGTCCCTCTTGGCGAAGGTCTGCTGCGTTTCGTCTAATATGTTCATTATCGCACTCTCGAGCACCGCGATCTCCGACATGGCGGCGGACGAGAACGAGGTGTTGTTCCTGTTGAGCGTTTCGGCGTGCGCGGCGATATTTACCGCGTGGTCGCCCAGGCGCTCGAATTCGGTCGTGATCTTGTAATACTGGTTCAGTATCGCCACCTGGTATTCGATCTGCAGATGAGGCAGGAACTCCACCATGTATTTGTTTATGACGTCGGTCATGCGGTCGATCTCGTCCTCCTCCTCGAGTATCCTCTTGTGGACGGCGGGATCGTATTTCTTTAACAGATCGAAGGATCTTTCGAGGTTCGTGCGCGAGGAGGCGAACACGGTAAGGAGCGTGTTGTAAAGGCTCTGCAGCGCGAGCGCCGGGGTGTTGAAGAACACCGGATTCAGGGAGTCGGTCACGGCCTTGTACTTCGATTCCTTTGCCGGCTTTTCCCTGACGATGACGCGGCTGAGCTTTTCATAAAGCCCGAGCAGCGGAAGGAGCAGTATAGCGCAGCCGAGGTTGAAAACCGTATTGGTGTTCGCTATGACGCCGGAATTGACGGGAGAATCCCACAGGCTGTCAAGGAGCCCGAGCCTGTGCACGACCGTCACGCCGACAAGCACGAGCAGCGTCTTGCTTAAGTTGAAGAGTATGTTGACTATTCCCACGCGCCTTGCTTCTGCCTTCGCGCCGATGGAGCAGACTATCGCGGTGGTCACGCAGTCGCCGAGGTATACGCCGACGATAACGGAATAGATCGCGCTGAACGACAAAAGCCCCGTCGATGAGAACGCCTGCAGTATGCCGATCGTGGCCGACGAGCTCTGGAGCATGAACGCGACGCCCGCGCCGGTGACGTAGCCGAGGAACGGGCTCTTGCCGAGACCCGAGAACAGGCTTTCGATAATGCCCGACTCGGACAGCGTTTTTACGGCGCCGGTCATGTTTAGAAGTCCCGAGAAGAGTATGCCGAAGCCTATGGCGATCCTGCCTATCGACTTGGAGTTTTTGAAGAAGCTGGTCATTATCAGCAGTATGCCGATTATGAGCGCGATCGGAGCGAGAGTTGCGGGCTGGAAAAAGCGGAGTATCGACGAGCCGGAGGAATCTATATCGAGGAGACGGATTATCTGGCCGGTTACGGTGGTGCCGACGTTCGCGCCGACGATTATGCCGAGCGACTGCCTCAGCGTGAGGATACCCGCGCCGACGAGACCCGCCGTGATGACGATCGTAGCGGTGGACGACTGTATGAGCGCGGTGACGAGAAGGCCCAGAATGAACGCCTTGAGCGGGTTGTCGGTCACCTTCCCCATCGCCCTTTTCAGCGTTCCGGAGGAGTTCTCCTTCAAGGAATCGCCCATGAGGCGCATGCCGTAAAGGAACATGGCAAGTCCGCCGAGAAGGGAGATCACGTTAAAAATATCCATAAAACAAACCTCTGTCTGTAAAAAAGCCCGAATTAAGACTTATAAATGATACCATAAATCACCCCTTTCCGTCAAGATATCGGAAAGCCGCACAGAATAAAAAAGGCCGACAAAGCGGCCTTTAAGGGAGAATTTATTTCACCTTTGCGTTGGGGCAGTGGGCTTTCAGGTAGTCGGCGACGAAGTCGAAGTCGGCGGGATATGCGTAGACCTGGTTCCTGTTGAGCCCGTGGCTTATGTGGATAACGCCGCGGCGCTTTTTGAACTTAAGCTTTTTTATGGTCGCGTAATCCGAAGCGGACGAGCTTTTGACGGCTCCCTGAAGGCCGAGCGCGGTCATCGAGGGATTCCCCGAGAGGGCTCCCGCGATCATCGTGATCCAGCCCAGCGCCTGCGCCTTTTTGAACTGCTTTTTGCACTGGATATGCACGATCTCGTTTTCGTCCATCTCGAACAGCACCATGTACTTGAAGCCGTAGGTCGCCGCGACGATAAAGTAAGCAATGAGGCTTATCACGAAGAAAATGCCGAGGATTATGAGAAACACCTTCGCCGTGCCCCAGAGGCTTTCCAGAAAGTTTACCGAATCGCAGGCGTCGACGAGCGTGACGAAGAGGAACACTATGCCGAACGAGATCCCGAGCACCTTCCACACGGTGAAGAGTATCGTCGGGTTCTTCATCATCGGGAATTCGTAATACCAGCGGTATTTGCCGTCGGCGCAGCGGAATACGTTCTCCGTCACCCTTTCGCCGACGATCTCTTCGCCGCCTCCGTCCGGACTTTGCCGCCTTTCGGGCTCGATCGGGGCGCCGCAGTTATCGCAGAAAAGCTCGCCCTCGGTGATCTCGTCCCCGCAGTTTTTGCAGTACCTTGCCATATCAGTTCCCCTTCTTTTCGAATATGAGGTCGAGCACGCCTCCGTCCTCGGGATAGGCGTATATCGCGACGGTTTCGGAAGAGGTCCTGCCCATGTAATTGCCGAAAACGTACGAAACGTCCCCTACGGTTATCTTAAGCTCGTTCGCCCTGTCCCAGCGAGTATCGTACCTGTGGGGCGGTGTGTTTGCCATGAACGAGTACTCCGCCGAGTGGAGCCCCGCGGGAAGTCCCGTGATCGCGGCAAGCTCCTCGTCAAAATCGATGACTGCGCTCCTGCCGTCGCCCTTGAATGTGATGCTGCCGTGCTCCGATACGAACTCGCCCGAATGCGCCTCCGGCGCGGGCGTTCCGTCGTCCTTCGGCGGTCCGTCGTAAACGCACGCGGAGAACGCGAGCGCGAACGCCGAAACGAGCAGCAGTGCGATAAGTTTTCTGATCATTTTCATACCCCCCTTTTAAGCTATTGTATCATTAATTTTCCCCGTTTGCAACTGTGTTTTTTAAAAGCGTCACCTCGCGCGGCGGGAGGTTGACAAATGCTTCTAACGCGGATATAATAAGATGTTAAAATAGGTGCCTGTGTGCGCCGCCTTTAAGGAGGAAAAAACAATGGGGAGTTGCATGAAATTCTGAACCTGGTCGAGAGCCGTTCCTTCGGTGAACTGAGGAAGGTGCTCGAGGACATGAATCCCGCGGATATCGCGGAGCAGATGGCCGAGATCGAGGACGTAAAGTCCCTTGTGATCGTGTTCAGGCTCCTGCCCAAGGAGCAGGCCGCGGAAGTGTTCTCGTATCTTGAGCCTGACGATCAGCAGCGCATCGTCGGCTCCATAAGCGATAAGGAGCTCGCCTCCATCGTGAACGAGATGTTCGTCGACGACGCCGTCGACTTTACCGAGGAGATGCCCGCGAACATCGTCGACCGTGTCCTTCGGGTCTCCGATCCCGAGACGCGCAAGGCGATAAACCAGCTTTTGAAATACCCCGACAGCTCCGCCGGAAGCCTGATGACGACAGAGCTTTTAAGGCTCAAGAGCGAGTGGAGCGTCGAGGCTGCGATCAATTACGTCAGAAGGAGCTGCTCGGAGCTCGCGTCCATTACCTACGCGTTCGTGACCGACGAGAGCCGCCACTTGAAGGGCGTGGCGTCCATGAAGGACGTGCTTGCCGCGAAGGACGACGAGCTTATCGCCGACATAATGGACACCGAGGTGATCTACGCCCAGACCACCGAGGATCAGGCGGACGTTGCCGAGCGGTTCAAAAAATACGATATCGTGAGTATGCCGGTCGTCGACGGCGAGATGCGTCTCGTCGGCCTTATCACGATCGACGACGTGGTCGACGTCATTGAAGAGGAGACCACCGAGGACATCTATAAGATGGCTGCTATGGCGCCTATCGAGGACAGCTATATGCAGACGAGCGTATTTTCCCTCGCGAAGAAGCGCATAGTCTGGCTTCTGATCCTCATGATCTCCGCGACGTTCACCGGACTCATCATAACGAAGTTCGAGAACATGCTCACCGCGGTCGCGATCCTCACGAGCTTCATCCCCATGCTGATGGACACCTGCGGCAACGCGGGCAGCCAGGCTTCGGTCTCGGTCATCCGCGCGCTGGTGCTCGGCGAGGTCAAGTTCTCGAACATACTCAAGGTCATCTGGAAGGAGTTCCGCGTATCGATACTCGTCGGCCTTGCCGTCGCCGCGGTCAACTACTTAAGGATAATCATCTGCTACTATATCGGGCTGTACTCCGTCGATCCCGGGCAGAACATCTATATCATCGCGGGCGTCGTGTCGATGACGCTGGTGCTCGCGGTGATCTGCGCGAAGTTCGTAGGCTGTACCCTCCCCCTCCTTGCCGACAAGCTGAAGCTCGACCCGGCGCTCATGGCGAGCCCGATGATCACGACCATAGTCGACGCCGTTTCCCTGCTCGTTTATTTCGGGATAGCGTCGCTCATACTTATAAGATAACGAATCACTGAAAGGTACCGTATAAATGGGATTTATCGACAAACTGCTCGGACGCACCTCCGAGCAACAGGTAAAAAAGCTCCTGCCGACCGTAAATAAGATCAACGCTCTCGAGCCCAAGATGCAGGCGCTTTCCGACCGCGAGCTCCGCATGAAGACCGATGAGTTCAAAGAGCGCCTTAAAAACGGCGAAACGCTCGACGACCTTCTGCCCGAGGCGTTCGCCGTCGTGCGCGAGGCCGCCGTCCGCACAGTCGGCATGCGGCATTTCGACGTGCAGCTAATAGGCGGCATCGTGCTTCACCAGGGGCGCATCGCCGAGATGAAGACCGGCGAGGGCAAGACGCTCGTCGCCACGCTTCCCGCGTACCTTAACGCCTTGACCGGCGAGGGCGTGCATATCGTTACCGTAAACGATTACCTTGCCGCCCGCGACGCGAGCTGGATGGGCAAGATCCACACGTTCCTCGGGCTCAACGTCGGCTGCATCATCCACGATCTCGATTCCGACGAGCGCAGGGACGCTTATAACTGCGACATCACCTACGGCACGAACACCGAGTTCGGCTTCGATTATCTGCGCGACAACATGGCCGTATATAAGGACAGCATGGTGCAGAGGAAGCTGAATTACGCCATCGTGGACGAGGTCGACTCGATACTCATCGACGAGGCGAGGACGCCGCTCATCATTTCCGGCCGCGGCGACAAGTCCACCGACATGTACTTAAGGGCGGACAGGTTCGTAAGGAAGCTCGAGCGCGGCGCCGACGTCGAGAAGAAATCCAAGGCCGAGATACTCCGCGGCGAAACGCAGGAGGAGAGCGGCGATTATATGTGCGACATCAAGGCGCGCACCGTCGCCCTTACCGACCGCGGCATGAGGAAGGCCGAGGAATATTTCAATATCGAGGACATCTCCGCGACCGAAAACTCCGAGCTTAACCACTATATCATTCAGGCTCTTAAGGCGAACGCCCTGTTCTCGCTCGACAAGGACTATATCGTGCAGGACGGCGAGGTCCTGATCGTCGACGAGTTCACCGGCCGCATAATGCACGGAAGACGTTATTCCGACGGTCTGCATCAGGCGCTCGAGGCCAAGGAGGGCGTGAAGGTGCAGAACGAGAACCGCACCGTCGCGACCATCACCTATCAGAACTACTTCCGCATGTTCAAAAAGCTCTCGGGCATGACGGGTACCGCGAAGACCGAGGAGGAGGAGTTCACCGGCATCTACGGTCTCGACGTCGTGGAGATCCCCACGAACAAGCCCCTCCGCCGCGTCGATCTTAACGACGAGATATTCATGAACGAGGCGGCGAAGTTCCGTGCTGTCGTCGACAGGATAATCGAGGTCAACTCGACCGGTCAGCCTCTGCTCGTCGGCACGATCTCCGTCGAGAAGAGCGAAATGCTTTCGAATCTGCTTAAAAAGCGCGGCATCAAGCACGAGGTGCTGAACGCCAAGCAGCACGCGCGCGAGGCGGAGATAGTCGCCCAGGCCGGTAAGTTCGGCAACGTGACCATCGCCACCAACATGGCCGGCCGAGGCACGGATATACTCCTCGGCGGCAACCCGGACTTCCTTGCCCGCCGCGCCATGAGGAACGACGGCTTTGACGACGAGATGATCGAGAACGCCACCAGCCATGTCGACACCGACGACGAGACGATCCTCGCCGCAAGGAAGACATATAAGGAGCTTTACGAAAAATACAAGAAGGGCACCGACGAGGAGCACGAAAAGGTAGTCGCGGCGGGCGGTCTTTACATAATCGGCACCGAGCGCCACGAGTCGAGGCGTATCGACAACCAGCTCCGCGGACGCGCAGGCCGCCAGGGCGACCCCGGCATGACCTGCTTCTTCGTATCGTTCGAGGACGACCTCATGAAGCGCTTCGGCGCAGACCGCATGAACGGCATGATGGATAGGCTCTCGGGCGGCGAGGACGTCAGCTTCAATTTCAAGATGTTCTCGAAGAGGATCGAGTCCGCCCAGAAGCGCGTCGAGTCCTACAACTTCGACATACGAAAGAACGTTTTGCAGTACGACGACGTAATGAACCGCATGCGTGAGATCATCTACGGTCAGCGCCGCCAGGTGCTGATGGGCGAGGATGTTCACGAATCCGTCGGCCACATGATAACCGAGGCGATCGACTCCCGCGTCGACCTCTACTGCCCCGCTCACGTCAAGCCCGACACCTGGGACGTAGGCGGACTCGTGCACTCCGTAAGGGATCTTCTCGGCATCGAGATACCCGCAGCCGTGTTCGCGTCGAAGGACGCCTCCGAGCTTAAGGAGAGCATCGGGAACGTCGCCGAAAAGGTATACGCTCTCAAGGAGGCCGACTTCAAGGAGCACGACGTAGATATGCGCGAGGTGGAGCGCGTTATGCTGCTCCGCTCCGTCGACGAGCATTGGATGGATCATATCGACGCGATGGATCAGCTGCGTCAGGGCATCGGCCTTCGCGCGATGGGCTCGAAGGATCCCGTCGTGGAGTACCGCAACGAGGGCTTCGATATGTTCGACGAGATGGTCGCCCAGATAAGGGACGACACCGCGAAGCGCATCTATCACACCGTGCTCCGCTCGAACGCGCAGCCTATAAAGCGCGAGCAGGTCGCGAAGCCCATTCAGCCCGCGGGCGACTCGAGGCCGCAGCCGAAGCGCATAGGCGCCAAGGTCGGTCCGAACGATCCCTGCCCCTGCGGCAGCGGCAAGAAATACAAAAAGTGTTGTGGTATGAAAGATAATTGACGGCAACACCGTGCCTTACGGGTTTTCCCGCAGGGGAAACCCGCTAAGCAAGGCGAGCGAAGTGAGTCTTGCGGGTGCTGTGGAGCCAAAGGAAATTAACCTTTTCAAGGAGTAGAATATGTTAGACATCAAACGCGTAAGAAAGAATCCCGAAGAGCTTAAGGAGGCCATGCGCAAGCGCCGCAACAAGGGCGCGGACGTGACCGGGCTTCTCGAGCTCGACGAAAAGCGCAGGCTCATGCTTGCAGAGGTCGAGGCGCTGAAGGCCGAGAGGAACACCGTTTCCGCCGAGATCCCGAAGCTGAAGAAGGCGGGCGTCGACGTAACGGACAAGCTCGCCGAGATGAAAAAGGTCGCCGACCGCATCAAGGAGCTCGACGCCGAGGTCTCGGATATCGACTCAAGGCTCGAGAGCATGCTCCTCGCCGTGCCGAACATCCCCCACGAGTCCGTTCCCGAGGGCGCGGACGACAAGGAGAACGTCGAGGTGAGGCGCTGGAGTGAGCCTAAGAAGTTCGATTTTGAGCCGAAAGCCCATTGGGACATCGGAGAGGATCTTAAGATACTCGACTTTGCCGCGGCGGGCAAGATCACCGGCGCAAGGTTCACCGTTTACCGCGGTCTCGGCGCAAGGCTCGAGCGCGCGATAATCAGCTATTTCCTCGATACCCACACGGAAAACGGCTATTTTGAGATACTGCCGCCCTACATGGTCAACCGCGCGTCCATGACCGGCACAGGCCAGCTTCCCAAGTTCGAGGAGGACGCCTTCAAGGTGACGGATACCGATTACTTCCTCATCCCCACCGCCGAGGTGCCCGTGACGAATCTCCATCGCGGCGACATCTTAAACGGCGAGGATCTGCCCATCAAGTACTGCGCGTACTCCGCCTGCTTCCGTTCCGAGGCCGGCTCCGCGGGACGCGACACGAGGGGTCTCATCCGTCAGCATCAGTTCAACAAGGTCGAGCTGGTGAAGTTCGTCAAGCCCGAGACCAGCTACGACGAGCTTGAAAAGCTCACGAACGACGCCGAAAAGGTGCTTCAGGGGCTCGGTCTTCCCTACCGCGTGGTCTGCCTCTCGACAGGCGACCTCGGATTCTCCAGTGCGAAGACCTACGACATCGAGGTCTGGATGCCCAGCTACGGCAGGTACGTCGAGATCTCGTCCTGCTCCAATTTCGAGGACTTCCAGGCGAGGAGGGCGCAGATCCGCTTCCGCCGCGACAGGAACTCCAAGCCCGAGCTCGTCCACACGCTGAACGGCTCCGGAGTTGCGATCGGCCGTACCGTCGCCGCCATACTCGAAAACTTCCAGAACGCCGACGGCTCCGTCACCGTGCCCGAGGTCTTAAGGCCGTATATGCACTGCGACGTCATAAAATAATGAGCAATTAGCAATTAGGAATCAGCAATTATATTAAAACAGCTTTGTTTCCCTTTTTTCGGGAAACAAAGCTGTTTTTTCCGCAATTGCTCATTGCTCATTACTCATTTCTAATTCTCCTCATTCCCCTCAAGGGGTGCGGGTTCGTCGCCCGCGGGGAGGACTTCGACGTCGCGGAGCTTCCTCAATATCGCGCGCGTCCTCGTGCCGATCAGCTTCTCAAGATCGTCGCCCGCGCCGGTAATGCGCTTCTGCACGGCCTTGAGCACGTCCTCGAAGTTCTCGAACTCCTTCTTGACCGCGCCGAGCACCTGCCACGCCTCGCCCGAACGCTTCTGCATGGCGACTATCGAGAAGCCCATGCGCAGGCTGTTCAGAAGCGCCGCCATGGTGGACGGGCCGGCGATGTTCACGCGCGCCTCCTTCTGCAGCTTTTCGACCATGCCGAGCCTGACGACCTCGGCGTATATGCCCTCGGTGGGCAGGAACATTATCGCGAACTCCGTCGTCTTGGGCGGATCGACGTACTTGTCCCTTATGTCGCGCGCGAACTTCATTATTACGTCCGTGAGACGTCTCTGCGCGGCGGCGACGAGCGCCGGGTCGCCGGACTCGTAAGCGTCGGTGAGCTGGATATAGGCGTCGGACGGGAACTTCGAGTCTATGGGAAGATACACCGGCCTGTCACCGTCGCCGGGAAGCTTTACCGCGTACTCCACGCGCTCCTGAGTTTTGCCCTTTGCGTCGAAGTTTTTGACGTATTGCTCGGGAGCCAGTATCTCCTCGAGTATCGCGCCGAGCTGCACCTCGCCGAGCGTGCCGCGCGTCTTGACGTTCGTCAGCACCTTCTTGAGATCGCCCACGCCGACGGCGAGGTTCTTCATCTCGCCGAGCCCCTGATAGACCTCGGTGAGGCGGTCGTTGACCATCTTGAAGCTCTCGGTGATGCGCTTGTTCAGCGTGTCCTCCAGCTTTTCGTCGACCACGCCTCTGACCTCGTCGAGGCTCTTTTTCATCGTGTCGCGCACGTCGTCCAGGTGTTTGTCGTTCTCCGCCTGTATCACGGAAAGCCTGCGCTCGACCGTCTCGCGCATATCGGTAAGTTCCTGAGAGGTGCGGCTTTCGAAGGTCTTGAACCGCTCCTCGGTGTGCTTCGCGTTCTGTTCGACCGCGGTGTTGATGGCGTTCTGCTTCTCGGTCATCAGCCCGAAGAACGCCTCCTGTTTCGCCGCAAGCTGCTCCTCGGAGCCCTTCTGCGCGTGCCTTAAGCTGTCGCCGAGGTAACGCATCTGCTGCTCCATGTCCTCGGAGATGTCCTTCCTCGTGCGGTCGAGGTTCTTCTCGGTATCGTTTTTGAACGTGATGAGGAGGTCGCCCACGCCGTCGTCCTTTTTACGCGTTAGGACGATCGCGATTATCGCGCCCGCGCCCAGAATGACGACCGAGGCGAGCAGCACTATGAACTGCCAAAGCTCCATTATTCCTTATCCTGCCTTTTCTTTTTGTCGATCAGCGTGATGCCCGTGCGCGAGAGCGCGAGCACCGTGAGTATGCCCGCTACCGCGCCGAAGGCGTACTGAATTGCGTTCGTCCACAGTCCGTAGAGCGCCGTTCCCATTCCGTAAAGTATGAGCTCGTACACGAAATAGCCCGCGGGCATTACGAGCCCCGATACGGGCGGCGCAAGATATTTGCTCTTTTTGAACAGGAGCCCTGCGAGGAATCCCATGAGCCCCTTGATGACCAGCGTCGCCGGGGCGTAGACGACCGCGCCGTGCAGAACGTCGGCGAGCGCCGAGCCGACCGCCGCCGTCACCGCTCCGCCGAAGGGACCGAGAACGAAAGCCGAAACGAAGATCGCCGCGTCGCCCGCGTTCAGATAAGCCCCTCCCGAACCCACGGGGAGCGGGATGGACGCGAACAGCGTGAGTACGCCGATTATTGCGGTAAAAATGCCGTGAACGGCAAGCCTTTTGATTTTTTCGTCACTTGTTTTCACGGCATTATTATACACTATTCGGTTGTTCTTTTAAAGCCCCATTTCCCGAGATACGCATAAGGGAGCAAGCGAGCTTTTCAGATCCCGGGCTATTCGCCGAAGGGCTCCGCATTCATTCGGTAGTTAAGGCGCCCGTCGATGAACATCACTCCCGCTTTGGTGAGGGCGTTGCGCAGTTCGTTTATTCCGCTTCCGCTTATCCCGACTGTGCAGATCACGGCAATGCATTCGTTCGATCCGGCGTCGAGCCTTTTCCCGCTCTCTATGTTATATAGCTCTTTCTCCATAACGCCCCAGCGGTCGGTGGTGATGAGCACATAGCCCGATCCCAGCAGAGCGTTCACCCGCGCGTTGTAGCCCTCAACGGTTGCCTGATCGGGATAGTCCGGCTCATCCTCGTCGAAATTAAAGAGCACTTCGCCGTAAACTTTCTTTAGCTCGCCGTTTTCTACCCGAAATAGCTCATAGCCGTAATACTGGCCTTCGAATTCCGGAGGTATTCTCATAAGGCAGACGCCGAATTCCGCGCTGTTTACGACCGCGAACGTATTGAACGCCACGTGGCCTGTGCCCAGATAGAACTCGCGGCCGATAAGTCTTCCGTCGGCGTCCTCCACCCATGCGAAGGAGATAAAATCGTTCATCAAAAGCGAAAGCTGTGCGCAGAAGTATTCGTTTCTTCCGTCTCCGTCAAGATCCACCGGCCAGCGGGCTGTTTCCTCCTCTGCCGTATAGAATGAGACCGAGGCTCCGTAATCTTCGTCGCCGGTCTGTTCTACGTGCGCGCGAAGCTCTTTCGCCTGGTCGTTCGTGATCGGGTTCCACGAAAGCGAAACCGAGCCGAGCCCGTTCATTGACAAAAGGGGTGAAAGGTCTTTGACGCGGTTGTTGCTTATGTCGAGCACCTTAAGCCCGGTCAGCGCGGAAACGGGCGAGATATCCTCTATGTAATTCCCCGGAAGGCCAAGCGTCCGAAGCTGAGGGAGATCGATTAAAAATGAGACGTCCTTAAGACCGCAGTCCGATACGATCAGCTCCCTGAGCCATTTCAGCTCCTTGAGCGACGTAAGATCGGCGTTGGGCGCTTTATAGACAGTAAGCAATCTGAGCCCCGTAAAAAGCTTGAGCTGTGAAAGATCGACGATCCCCTCCCCGTGGATATCAAGATATTCCTGGGCCCTTATCATTTGAGGCGTGATCGGTTCTTCGCATGTCAGATTGAGCTGTTCCCTTACGCAGGCCTCGAGTGCAGAGCTTTCGAATACCACGACCTCGGGCGTCGGCGCGGGCTCCGTCGGATCGGGCGTCATGTGGATTTCGGTCGGCGCGGCCGTGGGCTCCGCCGAAGGAGAAGACGACTGCGCGGGATTATTGCCCACGAAGACACCGCAGCCCGCCGAGAACAGCATAAGCACGCCGATCATGGCTGCAATGATCCCATGAACGGCATGCTTCTTGTTTTTTTCGAAATTTGTTTTCATGGCATTATTATACACTATTCGGTTGTCCTTTTAAAGTCCCATTTCAGTCGGCGTACTGAACGTCGAAGTACTCATCCTGCGGGACGCCGTTTATAAGAACGATATAGCCGTATCGGACTTCGATATCCACATAGATGGCGCCTATGCCCCCCTCATAAACGATCGCCCAGATCCAGCTTCGGCCGTCGGTAATGTCGAGCTCGACCCTTGCTCCGGCGGGAACGGTGTATGCTTCACCGATGCTGCCGTCATCGTTCACTCTGAATCCCGCAAGCTCCCTTTTGAGCGTATATATGGTGTGATTGGGGAGATAATCCATGGCGATAGTCGGGTTGAAGAGGGGCTGAGTAAGGTAAAGCCCGTCGTCCGTCACGGTGAGGCAGCTCACGAGGTAGCTCGTGCCGAATATCTCCGTGCGCATCTTGACCGGGATTCCCCAGCTCGGATCGAAATAACCGTCGTCGCGCGTGTTCAGGACCGTCTGCACCTCGGGCATGAAGCAGTCGATCCCCGAGCCGCCCCGGCGCACGCGGAGCACGGCAAGGTATTCCCCGTCGTCCTCGGTCAAAAAGTCGACGACTATCTCTAGGCGCTCATCCGTAATATCGCAGTCGACGACGTGGACGCCGTACTGATACACATTATTCGGCTGCTCGAAGTAAAAGCTCTCCGAAGGATCGGCTCCGAGTGTCACCGTGACCGTAAAGCTCTCGCCCCCGCCCGTGACCAAAACGGTATCGGGAAGGCCGTCGAAATCGAGATCGCAATCGATCAGTCCGTTTCCGTCGGGAACGAGGTACCGGCTGTCCGCCGTCGGCTCCTCGCCGATAATGGGCGGCGGAAGATTCATCAAAGGATCACGGAAGAGGACGTAATCATAGAAATACGGCCCGCCGGGGGAATCCATATCGGGATTCATGCCCATCCAAAGCCCGAGGCCGTTTCCGCCAAAATCGTAGACGGTGATGAAATAAAGCCTGTAATGCCCGTCAGCGTCCCGCATGAATGCGGCGTAAGCGGCATGATTATTAATAAGCTCCACGCCTTCGCCGATAACCCCGGCGAAAAGCTTGCCGTCCCCGGTCACGGCCCAGACCATGCCATTCCTTATGCCGCAGCTCTTCACGTTTTCTGGCATCGTGCCCCAAGCCTGTGTGAAGACGAGGCTGCCTGAGGCGTCGAGCGCGGCGAGCCCGTTTCCTTCGGGATCCAAGGCTATCGATGCCGCGTCCCGCATGACCTGCTGTTTTTCATAAGCAAGATCGGCATTCAGGCTGTATCGATCGACGTATCCGTACTTCGTATGCACGTACCATTCGGCGGTCCCGCCCGCGAAGCCGTCAAAATCATTAACGTTCTGAGCGATCCTTGTATAGGCGCCCGCTGTGGACGGATCCTTGACGTACAGGTCACCGTCGAGGGTGAGATAGGCCTCAGTTCCCATGAAGTGCTCGGGATCGACGTTCCCGGCTACAAATTCGGGGCTTCCGTTTCTGAACTCACAGAGCTCAATAGCGCCGTTGACCAGGCCGAAGCTTCCCTTGAAAGCGCTTATGCCGAGGGCGTGATCGAATATCTTTACGGGTTGACCTCCGAAATCGTTCCCGCAGGGATGCGCTCCGAACATGCCGAAGGGATCGGAGCCCCGGAGCCATACCGAGCCATCGGACTTCATATATATGAGGCTGTGGTAATATTCACCGTCGTACTTATTCCCGTTCCCGGAGCAGCTCAGGGCGTGCAGGTATTGGCCGTAGTACTCGCTTTCATCTACGGCAATGAACAGCGTCACGGCGTCGACGACGTCGCGGTCGAGGAGGTAGGGCTCTCTGCCGTTGCCGGAGTCGGTCTCGGCGCGGAAGAACTCGATCTCACGTCCGTTCACGGTTTCGGTTACGGTGTTTGCGCCCGTGACCAGGCCGTCCTTGTTCTCCGCCTCGATGGCAAAGAGCAGGCCGTCCGGGGTCAGCATGAACACGCCGACATCGTCGTCGACTATCAGCCTGTTTTCGACCGGCACAAGCTCCGAATACCCGCCGAGCGGTATCCTTTCGTTCGGCATGGGAGTCGGAGTGACAATAGGATCTGTCGGATCGGGCGTCATGTGATGGTCGGGCGGAGCGACGGTCGGAGCCGCCGTCGGAGCCGGCGTCGAAGCGGGCTTTTTGCCGCCCAAAAAGCTGCATGAGGCAGCAAGGAGCGCAGTCAGAACGACCGCGGCCGCGATCAGTACCCCCGTGCGGCGGCGCTTTGCGACGTGCGTGATCCTTGCCTTGAGCTCGCGTTTGCCGTTCGTCATGGCTGTCGCGGCGCAGGCGATGTTCGCCCTCGCGCTCTTTCCCGCGGCAAGCGAAATGAGCGTCCTTCCGTAGTTCTCACGCTCGCTTTCACCGAGCGAGCTTACCGCTCCCGCGTCCGCAAAAAGCTCGCCGTCGCGCCTTGAAAGCACCGCGGCGGCCCACACGAGCGGGTTATACCAATGGAGTATCAGCGCCGCCGAACGAAGAAGCGCGAAAACCGCGTCAAAGTGGCGGCGGTGGGCAAGCTCGTGCGCGAGCACGAAGCGGAGCGTGCTTTCATCCTCGGCGGTCTCGTTTGAAACGTAGATCGCGTTCATGAAAAGGCAGGACGAATCGAGCCCCTTAACGGCGTACACGCGGCAGGGGGCGTCGGATCCTATCGGTTCGCGCCTTTTCCTGAGTTTTATATAGAAGCGGGCGTTGACGAAGATAATGTACGCGGCTGTCACGCCCATGCCGGCGTACCAGACGATATTCAAAGCATCCCTTATTTCGATCGTCTTTTTGATCCGCTCGAAGCGCTCGGGCGACGCGTTTTGCTCGACGACGACTGAAGATATGACGGCGGTATCGTTTGCGGGGGATTCCGTCGAGGCCGGCCTCGACGGGAGCTGCGAACGCCTGACGCCCGTGACGAGCCCCGTATCGGAGCGCGAAACGTTCCTTATGCCCTCGACGGTCTCAAGATCCCTCACGACCCCGCTCGCCGATACGGCGCTCTTAACGCTGACGGGGCTTTGAAACACCGTGCCCGGGATCAGAAGCCTTACGAGCACGAGCGCCCACAGAGCATACCGAAGCCCAGCGCTCATCTTTTTTCCGAATATCGCGCGGACGGCAATCACAATGAGTATAAGGGCACTCGACGATGCGATCCAGACTAAATCAGTCATTCTTCCCCGCCTCCTTCAATATCCCGATGAGCTCCTCGACCTCCTGTTCCGAAAGCTTCGTGTCACGCGTCATTGCGCTTAAGAGAAGCCCGAGGCTGTCGGTCCTTATCCTTTCGAGGGTGTTCCGCGCCTCCTGCCAAACGGCCTCCTCGCGCGCGATCACGGGATAGATGAGCTTTCTCCTTCCGCCCGTTACGATCCTGACCGCGCCCTTATCCGCAAGCCGGTTCAGCATCACGTTGACCGTCGCCTTCGTCCAGCCGGTGGATGACGCAAGCGACTCCACCATCTGACCGATCGTAAGGGGATTATCTTTCCACAGGAGATTTAAAAGCTTCCATTCTCCGTCCGAGAGAGAAATCTTATCCATAAGCCACCTCGCAAAAACTAAAGTTGACACTTGTTATCCTTCTTGATCTCATTATAACACGTTGGATAACAAATGTCAACTAATTATTTAAAAGAAAAGGACGCGGTATTCCGCGCCCTTTTTCGGGAACTGATTACTTGTTCATGTTGGCCTTGTAGTAGTTCATGAGGTTGCCCTCGAGGAGGATCTCCTTCTCGTCCTTGGTGAGGCCTTTGATATTGAGGGTGATATCCTTTACGCCGTCAGCGGTGATGACCTTCGCGGGGATGGTCTCGACGCCGTTCTTTACCGCCTCACGCACGCCGGGAACGAAGACGAAGTCGCCGCACTCGAAGGGGAACTCCGCTCCCTCGGGGAGGGTGAACGGCAGGATGCCCCAGTTGATGCAGTTCGAACGATAGCGCTTGGTGGCGTACTCGTAGCAGATGTTCGCGAAGCCGCCGAGGACGCGCTGGCAGGAGGCCGCCTGCTCACGGGCGGATCCGTCGCCGGGCTTGTTCGCAAAGACGCAGGAGCCGAAGCCGGTGGTCTTTATGAGCTCGTCCGCATCGCCGACCTTTTCGAGAGCCTTCATGATACGCTCGGGCTTTCCGCCGTCGCGGCGCTCGAAGTCCATCTGCATGACCTGTTTCGACCTTCCGACGTACTCGGGCACGCGGCGGGAGAGCGCGAACTCCGCAAGGCGAATGGGGTTCGAGCGGTAGGACGAGGTCTCGCCGGAGGGGATCAGCTCGTCGGTGGTGGTGACGGGATCGCGGATGACGGCGTCAAGCTCGAGAAGCACGTTGTCGGTGAGCTCATACATTGCTGGCCAGTCGGTGATGTTGGGTCCGAGCTTGAGCTCGACGGAGGGATCCGCCTTGCCGAAGCCGTTGTAGACGCGCCTGTCATAGACGGACTTGTCGAAATGATACTCATAGTGCACGTCGTCCCAGTCGACGTCGGAGGCCGCGGTGATGGCGCCGTGGTTCCTGGCGGTCGCGGCGATGGAGCGGGAGTCCATAAGCGCGACGGTCGAGATCTGACCCTCGCCGGGCTTGGAGCCCTCGCGGTTCGGGAAGTTCCTGGTGGTGTGACGGAGGGACAGGCCGTTGTTCGCGGGAACGTCTCCTGCGCCGAAGCACGGGCCGCAGAAGCTCTGCTTGATGATCGTGCCGCTCTCGAGCAGCTTTTCGGTCATGCCGATCCTGGTGAGCTCAAGACTCGTCGGGACGGAGGTCGGATAGACGCTGAAGCCGAAATAGCCGTCGCCCACGTCGTGACCGTCCATGATCTCGGCCGCGGCGACACAGTTGTCGAACGTGCCGCCGGAGCAGCCGGCGATGACGCCCTGATCCGCCCAGACCTTGCCGTCATGCACCTTGTCGGTGAGCTTCAGATGTACCTTAGCGCCGAACTTCTTCTCGGCCTCGGCCTCGACAGACTTCAGTATCTCGACGGGGTTCTCGAGGAATTCGTGTATCGTGTAGGCGTTCGAGGGGTGGAACGGGAGCGCGATCATGCACTCGATCTTCGAAAGGTCGAGCTCGATCATGCTGTCGTAATAGGCGACGCCGTTGGGCTCGAGCTTCCTGTATCCCTCGGGACGGCCGTGGATCTTATAGTACTTCTCGATCTCGGCGTCGGTCGCCCAGATGGAGGAGAGGCAGGTGGTCTCGGTCGTCATGACGTCGATGCCGTTCCTGAAATCGTAGGGCAGGCTCTCGATGCCCGGACCGACGAACTCCATGACCTTGTTCTTGACGAAGCCGTTCGCAAAGGTCGCCTTGACGAGCGCAAGCGCGACGTCGTGGGGACCGACGCCCTTCTTGGGCTTGCCGGTGACGTAGACCAGCACGACCTCGGGAGCGTTGATGTCCCAGGTGTTCTTAAGGAGCTGCTTTACAAGCTCGGGGCCGCCCTCGCCGACGCCCATGGTGCCGAGCGCGCCGTAACGGGTGTGCGAGTCGGAGCCAAGTATCATATTGCCGCAGTTAGCCATCGCTTCGCGGGCATAGCTGTGGATAACCGACTGATTGACGGGAACGTAGATGCCGCCGTATTTCTTGGCGGCGGAGAGACCGAACACATGGTCGTCCTCATTGATGGTGCCGCCGACAGCGCAGAGGCTGTTGTGGCAGTTCGTCATTGCGTACGGGATCGGGAACTCCTTAAGGCCCGACGCCCTCGCCGTCTGAATAATGCCGACGTAAGTGATGTCGTGGCTCATCAGACAGTCGAAGCGGATCTTCATCTTCTTCCTGTCCTCCGACACGTCGTGCGCGCGAAGGATACGGTACGCGATGGTGTTCTCGCGTCCCTCGTCCGGGGTGACGCCGGCTACCGCAGTCTTGACAGGCTTGCCTTCAACAAGATATACGCCGTTTTCGTAAAGATCGATCATGGTGCTCTCCTTCTGTTCGTTTTTTAGGATCGTAATACAGGGATCCATACTGAAATATTATACTATATAACGGATGGTTTATCAAGATGGAGATCGACAAAAAATAACTCCCGGCGTTTTTCGCCGGGAGACATTTCTTTGTTATCTGCTGTCGGAGCTTACCAGTCGATCTCGTTCTCGGTCTCGTCGGAGCCTTCGTTGACGCTGGAGAAATTCACGACATCCTCTACGTCGAGCTTTATTACCTCGATCTCGGGATCAAAATACTTTTTCATGCCGGTTCTCCTTTCGTCAGTCTGCGATCCTGATGCGCGCGGAAACGATGGGATCCTGCGCGGCTCCGTTAAGGGAGTAGGTAAGCGTGGAGTCCGCGCTCATGGTGTCGACCTTGTTGTTGGGCACGCCCTTTACGGTGATTCGGTACTCGAAGCGGTCAGTGCCTGTGACAGAGAAGATCTTCCTGATCCTGCCGGTGCCCTGAAGAGTGTCTTCGTCATAGATCGAAACGGTCGCGCCGGTGATCTCATACTTCTCGTCGGCGCCGGAGCCGTACGCCGTGCCGTTTGTGACCGTGAAGAAGGAGTCGTTGAACTTAACCCAGAACACCAGATGAACGTCCGTCTTCGTGTCGCCCTCGTCGCGCGTCCTGACCTTGCACTCGGACTGAATGAACTCGGGAGGCGTAAGGGGCTTCGGAAGATCGCTCCTCCTTACGTAGATGTGGATCTCGGGATAATCAAAATATCCGTCGCTGTCCACGGTGAAGCCGTAGTCGCAGCCGTATTCATAGGAATCGACCGCTTCGATCTCGACAAGATAGCCGAAGATCTGAAGAGAATTCGAGTCTTCAATGAAGTTCACGTCGCGGCCCGAGAAAGCGTTCATGTGCATGCCGTACGCGTCCGAATATATATACTTGCCGCCCGATTCGAGCCAATCGGAATCGTCGCGGGTCCAGACGGCGATCGCAGTAACGCCCGCGGTGATATCCGTGCCGCTTACGGTCACTTTCTTGGAGGCGAGATACTCCTGATCGCCGGCGGTGAATTCATCGCTCGTCAGAACGTAAACGCTGCTTCCGACCTTTGCGCCGATAACGTACTCCGTTATAGCGCTGTCAAACTTATCGTACTGCACCCAGTCGTTATCGCTTTCCGCGAAAACGGTCGTCGGCGCAAGCGCCATTATCATAACGGCGGCAAGTACGAGACCAAGTATTTTCTTTGCCATTTTAAAATCCTTCTTTATGCATTTTTGTCTCACGTACAAGACCATCGTATATAATACACGTCCTTCCCGTTTTGTCAAGACTTTTTTGAAAAAATACGTTCGGTAATTGTTTCCGGGCAAAAAAGGCCCCCGGGCAAATGCCGGGAGCCGGTGTTCGTTTATTCGCTTACCAGTCGATCTCGTTCTCGGTCTCGTCGGAGCCTTCGTTGACGCTGGAGAAATTCACAACGTCCTCTACGTCGAGCTTTAATACCTCGATCTCGGGGTCAAAATACTTTTTCATAATGTTTCTCCTTTCGCCGATCAGTCGGTATATAAGATCAGACCGGATATGATGGGCTCCTGAGCCTCACCGTTCAGCGAGTAGGTGAGCGTGGAGTCCGCGGCCATCGTTTCGAGCTTGTCGTTGGGTACGCCCTTGACATTTATGCGGTACTCGAATGTGCCGTCGCCCCAAACCGCAAAGATCTTGTAGATCCTGCCGGTGCCGTGGGCTTCTTCGCCGTCATAGATCGTTACGGTCGCGCCGGTGATCTCATACCTTAAGTCATTCTCGGAGCCGTACTCGGTGCCGTTCGTGATCTTGAAGAAGGAATCGTTGAACCTGACCGAGAACGTAAAGTGAACGTTCACCTTCTCGTCGTCGTTCTCACGCTGTCTGATAAAGCACTGATCCTCAACAAACTCGGGAGCGGTGAGGATACGGATGCCGGTCACGGACAGGGAACCGACGTCGGCGGTGCCCCAGTAGCGGCCGTTAATGCGGATGTAATGATTGCCTGCGGAAGCAACGTCGATAACGACGGTCATATCGGTGCCGTTATCAAGATAATTGCTTAAGCTGGTGGAGTCGAGAGAATAGCGCGCCTGGAAATCAGCGGACGAGATGTTGGGATCGCTGCTCTCTGCGGAATAGGTGATGATGACCGCGCTGTTAGCGGCATATGTGGTGAAATCGAACTCGATGGTGGACTCAAACCAGTTGTAGCCGGAGGTGTTCGTGTTCTCGGGAATGAACAGAGCGCCATCGGAAGCCTGCCACGGATGATTGCCGTTTGAATCGTCGCTGGTGATGGTGACGTCTGTCACGCCGATATAGCTGGCGTACTTCTTGTAATAGAGGTTGACCGTGGTGGCAGCGGCGGGCATGGCGGCGGGGATCTCGTCATAATGGTCGAGATTGTACTCGCCGAACACGGGGAACTCGACCGTTACGTCAGCGCCCTCTGTGTAAGGGGTGACGGTGGCAGCCTGGATAGCCGTTTCGGTTTCCATGTCGATGTAGTTGACGGTGAGATCGTAGGTGGCGGAAGTCTCGACCATGATCTTCTTGTAGACGGTCACGGCGACGCCGGAGCCGGAAGCGACGCCCTTGAATCCGCCGTCGTAACCGATCTCGGAACCATTGCCGGCATACACGACGCCGTTGGAATCGATCGCAAACCAGTACTTCTTGTGCTTGGAGCCGGAGCTTACGGACATGGAGTAGCTATCGTACATATCCTCAATAAGAAGATATTTCGATCCGTTCTTCAGATTATACTTGCCGGAGGTCGAATAACCGGACGGGGTCTGCAGCTCGGTGACAGCAGTCCATAAGGTAATGCCGGCGTCGGAAGAAAGGATGGTGCCGAACGAGTCGCTCGTGACGGTAACGTCGACGGTGGTAACTGCGGAGCCGCTGATACCAAGCATATGCTTTGCAGTACCGTCGTCATAAACGATGACGTATTCTCCGTTCGCGGAGAAGGAGCTGACCTCTTCGTAACGAACCTCCTGCGCTGCAAACGCGGTCATCGGAACGAGCGCCAGTACCATAACGGCGGAAAGCACGAGACAGAGGATCTTTTTGGTCATATTATTATTCCTCCCTGTAAAAAAGAATCTGACATACAGTCCTAATAAAATAGTATATCAGAATACATTTGTTTGTCAATAGATTTTTATATAATATCACTTTGGTTCCATCCGGGAGAAGATCAAGAAAAACTCCCGGCGCGCTGCGCCGGGAGCTTCGGTTGAAAAATCAGTTAATGGAGCTTACCATTCCATCTCGTTCTCGGTCTCGTCGGAAGGATCGTTAACGCTGGAAAAGTTGACAACATCTTCAACGTCGAGCTTTAAAACCTCGATCTCGGGATCAAAATACTTCTTCATGTTGTTTCTCCTTTCGTTGATCAGTCTTCGGGAACGGTGATCGTTTCGGAAACGGCCTCGTAATCGGTTCCGTCATACGAATAGTTAAGCGTGGAAACAGCGCTCATCGTGGCAACCTTATCGTTGGGAACGTTCTTGACGGTGATGCGGTACTCGAAGGATACGGCGCCGTTTACCGAGAAGATCTTCCTGATGGTGCCGGTGCCCCTCTCCTCGCCGTTGTCGTATACGGTGACGGTAGCGCCGGTGATCTCATACCTCTTTTCGGAGGCGGTGAAGCCGTACTCGGTGTCCTTGACCGTGAAGAAGGAAGCGTTGAAGTTTACCTGGAAGACGAAGCTGACGTTGGTCTTCTCATCGCCCTCTACGCGAGCCCTGTACTTGCACTGATCCTGAATGAAGGTGGGGGGTACAAGACGGTCGATCTTGAAGTTCTTGATCTTGAAGCAGTCAGCGCCGGTATCGCCGGAGCTGTCCTTCACGTACTCGAACTTAAGGGTGGTGGTGCCGGCCTCGAGAACGACGGTCTCGGTGACGTAGCCGGTGGTGTTTGCGCCGTGCTTCTGCCACTTCTTCTCGCCGTTGACGTAGAACTTGCCGCCGTCATAGATCTCACCGGTGGAATAGTTCGTGCCGTACTCGCTCTCTACGTAGTAATCGAAGGTCACGACCGCGCCGGCGGGAGCGTTATTGATGACGATGGTAAGAGAGGAAACGGAGCTTGCAACGTGGTAGTTGCCGCTTACCCATTCGCCGTTTACAACGGTCCAGGGATAGGAAGCGTCGGCAGTGGCCTCGGCGTCCTCATCCTCAATGCCCAGCATATTGGCATACGTGTCAAAATAAAGGACAACGTCCAGATCCTCGTCGGGCATGGAAGCGGGAAGCTCGTCTGCGTTCAGGCAATAGTACTTTACGCCTTGATACTCGACAACGGAAGCGGCGTAATCGGTAAGGAACGCGCCGTAATCGACTTCTTCGTCAACGGCGGGAAGGATTTCGGTCGTGGTGCCGTTGATGTAGTAGTGGACGGTGAGGTTATGGCTCTCGACCGCGGGTACGGAAACAGCGTAGATGTAAATGGCGTTGGGAGCGCTGGTCTCCATGTTGAAATAGGAGCTGTACCTCTTCAGATACCTTCCGTCGCTGGCGACCTTAAGGTTATGGGTCGCATTGTCATACGTCCATACGCTCTTGTTGGAAGCATGGGTGTAGAGGTTGTAACCGGACGCATGGTACAGATAATTGCCGTTGCCCTTGTTCTTAAGGTAACCGCCCTCTTCATAGATCCAGACGAGGTTGTCATCGATGTCAGCGGTCACGCTGGTACCGGCAACGTAGGACGAAGCGGTGGTGCAGCCGAGATAATTGGTGCTTTTTACGGTGTTATTAAGGAGATAAACGCTGCCGCTGTATTCCTGGCCGATGAGATACTCGCCGCCGATGACGAAAGCGCCCGCAGCGTTGTAAGTAGCCTCAGCAGCGAATACGGTCATCGGAACGAGCGCCATGATCATAATGGCGGCGAGTACGAGACCGAGGATCTTCTTAGTCATTTGATATTTCCTCCCAGAAAAAAATAGATGTCTTGAAAATCAGACTTGTTCAAATATTAATACAATCCCCGTCCCAAGTCAATACCCGCAAGGGCGTCAAAGTCCAAAAAACCTAAATATATTTTAGGAAAATAACGCTTCCGGGAGCGTAAATAATATACAGCCGCGGCCTTACGTCACACGTCGGAAAGCGCGACTGTCATAAGCGGGAAGTTCTCCTCGCGGATGCGCGGGTACTGTGAAAGCGGCAAAGGATTCACGCCCCTGCCCGCCTCGACGGTGAAGCCCGGACGGTCGTAATCCTGAATGAACCAGTCCTTATATCCGGCAAAACCCGACCGGAACGGTACGTCCGCGGCGGCATACCCCGAGACCTCCGCCATCTTTTTTGCCAGCTCCTCCGCCCCCTCGGGCACTTTGTCGAGGTACTTATAATAGATCTCCTCGCCCTGCGTATGGTACGAAACCGTGACGGCGAAGTCCCGCGTCCTTGTGAAATCGCAGACCGCACGGGATTCAGGAGCCGCAAGGGGCGCGTCGCCCACGAAGTCCCTCGGCGCCGGGGTGGTGAAGCCCTGTTCGAACTTGATCGCCTTCGCCTCGTCCCAGCCGGCGGGGTAGCTTAGGTTCGGATCGACGCCCCGGATGTTCGCCTTCCAGCCCGACGGGAAGGATATCTCGGGATAGTCGTCCGCGATGCGGCGGGCGGCGTTCTCTGCCTCCCGCGAGACCGCGCCGTTCACAAGGTCGACGCCGTCGGGATTTACCATCGGGGCGACGTAGAGCGTTACGGACGCGAAGAGCGAGGCGGCGCTCTGCCCCTCGAAGGGTCTGTTATTGACGTAAGCCGAGGCGAAGGACTCGAGATAATCCGTGACGAGGGGCGAGGTTATCCACTCGTTCGCGTGGTGTGCGGCGTTTATGAACACCTCGCGTCTGCCGTTCCCCATCCTCAGGACGCGGATGGGTTTAAGAAGGGGCGTCTGCCCGATGGTCTCGAGCTGTATGAACGGATAACGGACGGTGAGCCCGCGGACGACATACTCAAGGAGATCGCTCGACCACGGTACGTCCGTCGGCGTCACGGGGAAGCCGTAGGGGACGATTATCTCGCCGCCGACGGGCAGGTTCGAAGGATCCATGCCGGGGTTCGCCGCGGCGATGGCGTCGGCGGTCGTTCCGTATCTTTTCGCGAGCCTAAAAAACGTGTCGCCCGGGCGGAGCCTTAACGTGAAGAAGCCGTAGAGGTACTTCTCCGCCTTGTCCCAGGTGTTAGGCCCCGCTATCCCGTCCGGAGCGAGACCGTTCGACGACTGGAAGCGCCGGACGGCGTTCAACGTCCTCGTGCCGAAAATGCCGTCGATCTTAAACTTATAATACCCCGCCCTCGCGAGCGCGAGCTGCAGGAGCGTGACGTTGTTTCCCGTTGATCCGAACCGAAGAGTTTCCATATTAAAAAAATCCTCACATCCTTTTTTTGTAAGGATATGAGGTTCTTCTCTGAAATAATCCTCGGGGGAGGAGGTATGAGTTAGGAGTGAGGAGTTAGGAGTTTTAAACGAATAGCCCCGTGACGAGGTAGACGATAAAGGCCGCGGCATAGGCGATGACGAGCTGATACGCGATGGAGAACGCGGTCCATTTTTTCGAACCGAGCTCCTTCGAAAGCGTCGCAGTCGCGCCGACGCACGGCACGTAGAGCAGCACGAACACGAGGAACGCGAGCGCGGACCTTACCGTGAAGCCGCCCTCCGTCATAGCCGCGAACGCCGCGCTGCCCGAGCCCATAGCAAAGCCGTAGAGTATCGAGAGCGTGGAAACGACGCTCTCCTTGGCGACGAGGCCGGTAAGAAGCGCGACCGCCGCCATCCAGGTGCCGAAGCCGAGCGGCTTGAAAACGGGCGCGATGAAGCCGCCTATCGTGCCGATGATGGACTCACCGACCTGCTCCTCGGTAAGGAGCTGGAACCTGAAGTTAAACCGCATCAGGAACCACACGACTACGCTCATCGCGAATATCAGCGTGCCGGCCTTCGTCAGGAAATGCTTCACCCTCTCCCACACGTGGAGCAGGGTATCCTTGAGCTTCGGGAGCCTGTACGGCGGAAGCTCGATCATGAACGCGGCGTCGTTTCCCTTGAACAGCGTCTTGTTGAAAAGAAGTCCCGAGACTATCGCGAGGAGTATGCCGAACACGTAAAGCCCGATTATCACGAGCGCGGCGTACCCGCCGAAGAACGCGCCCGCGATGAGGCCGTAGACGGGGAGCTTGGCGGAGCAGCTCATGAACGGGATGAGGAGGATCGTGTTCCTTTTATCCTTCATGTTCTCCATGGTGCGGGTGCCCATTATCGCGGGAACGGAGCAGCCGAAGCCCATGAGGAGCGGTATGAAGCTCTTGCCCGAAAGCCCGAAGCGGCGCATGGGCTTATCCATCATGAACGCGATGCGGCTCATATAGCCGGAATCCTCGAGGAGCGAGAGGCACAAAAACAGCACGGCGATCTGCGGAAGGAACGACAGGACGCCTCCCACGCCGCTCATTATGCCGTCGCAGACGAGAGAAACGAACCAGTCGGGCGCGCCGGCGTAGGTCAGCGCGCCGGATACCGCGGGAGCCGCGGTATCGAAGATGAGCCACTCCATGAACGTCTGGAGCCACTTGCCGACCGTTCCGAAAGTGAGCAGGAATATGATCGCCATTATCCCGAGGAAGATCGGTATGGCGAAGAACTTGTTCGTGAGGACGCGGTCGATCTTATCGGAAAGACCGGGCCTGTCCGACTTGTCCTTTTTGAAATAGCACGAAGCGGCGAGGCCGTCGATATAGCGGTAGCGGCTGTCCGCGAGGAGCGCGATGTTGTCCGTAAAGGGACTTCCCGAAGCGGTCGCGTATTCCGTGACGACCTTGTCGACCTCGGCGGTGACGTCCGCGGGGAGCTTTAAGCGTTCCTTTACCGGCACGTCGCCCTCCAAAAGCTTCATCGCCGCCCAGTGCGTGGGAAGGCCGGCTTGATCTGCGTGCTCCTCGATAAGCGAATCGAGCTTGTGGTGGATGGAGTGCGTGAAGTCGTCGTAGAGATGGTCGGGCTCGAGCAGGAAGCCCTCGTGGAACTGCGTATGCACCGCGGTGATGAGCCTCTGCGCCTGCGAGACCAGCTCCTTTACGCCCTGCCCCGTCCTTGCGGAGATGGGGATAACGGGTATGCCGAGCTCGAACGAGAGGCGTTTCACGTCGATGGTGTCGCCCTTTTTCTCCACCTCGTCCATCATGTTGAGCGCGATTATCATGGGGCGCTCGAGCTCCAGAAGCTGAACGGTGAGGTAGAGATTGCGCTCTAAGTTCGTCGCGTCGATTATGTTGATTATGGCGTCGGGCTTCTCGTCCACGATGAACCGTCTCGCGACGATCTCCTCCATCGTGTAGGGCGAAAGCGAATAGATGCCGGGAAGGTCGACGAGCGTCATCTCGTGGCCCATCGTGCAGAGCCCGTCCTTATTGGACGAGGTCTTTACCCTGCCCTCCTTCTTTTCGACGGTGACGCCGGGGAAATTGCCCACGTATTCGCGCGCGCCGGTCATGGCGTTGAAGAGCGTCGTCTTGCCGCAGTTGGGGTTCCCCGCGAGCGCGAGCTTGACGGGCTTGTCCGTGAAGCCCTCCTTTTTGCATTCGCAGTCCTTACCCTTTTTGCCGCACACGGCGCAGCCGCTGTCGGCTTTCAGCATGAGCTCTGTCAGCTTCGCCGCCCTCGCGTGAGCGCCGGAGTCCTCGAGGTCGGTATCCTCCTCCGCCTCGAGTAAGCTCCTGCCCTCCTTCATGAACTTATCGACCGCCTCGGCCTTCCTTTTAAGGGACGAGGCCGCCTCTTCCTCGGTCATCAGCTCGATCCTCGCCGCGTCCTCAAGGCGCAGAGACAGTGAATACCCGCGGAGCGAAAGCTCGAGGGGATCGCCCATCGGCGCGCGCTTTTTTACCGTTATCGCCGTGCCGGGCGTGATGCCCATGTCGAAAAGCCTGCGGCGGAGCGCGGGCTCGTCGGCGGTCAGCCTGCGTACGTACGCCGTGCCGCCTATTTCAAGATCTGCCAAAGTTCTGTTTTTTTCCATAATCAAAAAACCCTGTAAAGCACTTTTTTACAGGGTAATTATACGCTTTATATCATCTTAAGTCAAACGGCGAAGGCGTATTTTGGCCTGATACCGCGATTATATTATTCGCTTATCCTGCGCGCGACCTCACAGCCGTTTTTGTCGAGGAGCACCGCGAAGTCCTCCTTGTTCTCCGCGAAGGCCTTCTTCTCGTCCCAGATATAGTCCGCGGCGACGGAGCTCTTTTTGCAGGCGACGGTCAGCGTGCCGCCGGCCTTCAGCACCGCGCCATCCGGGAACGTGAAGACCTCGTACCCGCGCGTCGAGTAAACGACCCAGCCGGAGACGTCGATGTCGACGCCCGCCGTGTTGGATACGGTGAAGAACTGATCCCGCTTCGACGCCGCGGTGATCTCCGCGCCCTGCGCGGGCTTCGGGAGCGTCGGGTAGGAGAGATAGATGACGCCGTTCTTCCCGACCGAAACGAGTATGCCGAGGGGATGATCCTGCGTAAGGAGCTTTTCCGCCGATGCGAGCTTCCTTAAAACAAGCTCGTTCGCGGAGTCCGTATCGACGGCGGTATCCGTCGAGATGACGGCGATGAGCGGGTTCGCGGCCTTAGCGAACGCCTCGGAGAGCGCGTCGGGATTGCCGTGATTGGGGACCTTCAATACGTCGCAGGAAACGTCCGCGCCGGATGCGAGGATACGCCCGTCCTCATTGAACTGCATATCTCCCGTGAAGAGGAAGCTCCTGCCGTTGACCGCGAGCTTTATAACGAGCGAGTTGTCGTTGTCGTCGTCCGCATCCTGCGCCGTGGGCCCTAAAACGTCGAAAAAGACGCCGTCCGCGATCTCTATCCTGTCGCCCGCCCTTGCGTATTCGCCCGCGAGCCCGAGCGAAAGCACCTCGTTTTCGACCTTGACGCGGTCGTTAAGAAGCGACGGGAACAGCACCCTTTTTACGGTGAACGCCTCGGAGATCGGCTTAAGACCGCCCATGTGATCGGAATGTCCGTGCGTGAGTATCACGCCGTCGATCACGTCCGCGGCCATCGTCTTAAGCGCGCCGAAGAGCTGCGGGAAGCTCTCCTTCGTCCCCGTGTCGATAAGCCATATGTTTCCGTCGACCGCGACGATCGCCGCGTCCGCCTTGCCGGCGTTCACGAACATCACCTGAACGGAATGCGCCTCGCCCTCGAAGCTGACGGGATCGGACCAGCTCCGTTTGGCGGGATCCTTCACGCAGCCCGGGACTGCCGCGAAAAGCGCCGCGAGAATTAATATGAAAACGCGCTTAAACAAGCCGAATCTCCTTTCATACCGAACCTTATCCTGTATTATAGCATATTTTAACCGCATATTCAATCCGCGCATTCGGTCGGTTTTTGCCGCATTAAGGCGGACGGGCGGCCGGAGGTCTTGCCAAATCTTCTTTTAATGATATAATAAGAGCGAAAATACCCGAAAAGGACTTTACGGTACAAAAAATGAAACACCGTTTTATCAAAGCCATAGCCCTCGCAGCGGCGTGCATCGCGCTTATTTCCGCCGCCGGGTGCAGGGACAATAAAAAGATGGAGATCCCCGATCCCACCGAGGGGACGGGCTTCAGCGAGCTTAAGACCGACGATCCCGCCTCGAAGAAGGTAAAGCCGGCCGGCATGAAGACCTCCGTCGATATCCGCAGCGCACGGGAGCTTTCACTCCGCGGTCTTCCCATAACCCTCGATCTCGCGAGCCTTAATGGCGACGGTTACTTCCTGTTCATATGCAGGGAGAACACGGAGATCGTCCCCGGATTCTATGCTTCCGATCCCGCCTCGCAGGATCCTGCGGAGACCTCCGTGCCCATCCCGGGCAAGGGCTCCTCTCCCGACGCGACGGATAAGTCCGGCAGAGGGTTCTCCCCCCTGTTCGGTCTCGGCTGGAACTTCTTCGTATTTGAAAAGAAGTATGACGGCGCAGACGTCTACGAGCGCGAGATCGGCATGCCGTTAAAGCTCAGCGAAGGCGAAGCGATAACGGTGAAGGCCGGTCAGTACCTGCTCATAATGCGCACTATGGGAAAGGGCGTCGACGATAACGTGAACCCCTTCATAGTGCTTAAGGGAAAAGACGAATGAAGCGTTTTGAAAAGCCGCCCTCGGGCGGCGCAGGCCGGGCGTTCCCCGCTCTGTGCCTCGTGATCTCGATAATACTGATATTCGCTCTTGCCGGATCATCCGGCAGGAGCGTTTTTATTTCCGCCTTCGACAGTTTTCCTCCTTCCTCCCCTTCCTTCGCGGAGGCGTCCGCCGATCCCGCGGAAGAAAAAACGCCTCCCGATCCTCTTATGCTTGAGGCAGACAGGCTCCTTAAGCGGTTCGGCGTTAAGGTCGTTTTCGGAGAAAGCGTTATGCGGTCGCTGGGCGCGTACAGAATAGAGCCGGCAATCGACGGCGAACGGATATCCGCCGCGCTCGCGGAGGTCGGCCGCGTGCTCGCCATGTTCCCGGACGGCTTCTTTTTAAGGCTCACGGGCGGCGGGATAAGGGGGCTCAGGATCGAGCTTTCGGGCGGCGTCGCTGGCGCTCCCCCGCCTCTGGGGCTTACGGGCACGGACGGGGACTTCCGCGTGATCGTGCTTTCGGTGAACGCCGAACCCGCCGTGATCCGCGCGACGCTCGCGCACGAGCTCTGCCACGTGATCGATTTAAGGCTCGACTGTCTCGCGGCATCCGATCCCTCGCATTGGAACGGCGAGGACTGGCTCGCCCTCTGCCCGCCGGGATTCGCATATGGCGAAGGCTCTCCCGCCTATACCGCGGAGGAGGCGCGGCCCGGGGACGTCTGGTTCATAAACCGCTCCGCGAAGGCTTCGCCGTATGAGGACCGCGCGGAGATCTTCGAGGCGCTGATGCTCCTCGGCCCCGACAGCCCGATAATAAAAAGTCCGCATATCGCGGCGAAACTCCGCTACTGTCTCGAAGCCGTGAAGTATTATCTTATAAAATGAAAAGGGATGGCGTGAAGCCATCCCTTTTTCGTTTGTCGGTTTTGAATTACACAATACCCTGAGCCATCATGGCGTCGGCGACCTTCTTGAAGCCGGCGAGGTTGGCGCCCCTGACGAGGTCGTAACCGAGGCCCGCCTCAGCGGCAGCCTCCATGGAGGCCTTGTGGATGTTGATCATGATGTTGTGGAGCTTGGTGTCGACTTCCTCGGCGCTCCAGGCAAGACGCTCGGAGTTCTGGCTCATCTCGAGACCGGAAACCGCAACGCCGCCCGCGTTAACAGCCTTGGAGGGAGCAACGATCATGTTCTTCTGCTGCATCATGTAGAAGAGAGCGTCGTTGGTGGTGGGCATGTTGGCTACCTCGATGTAGTACTTGACGCCGTTCGCAACGATCTTCTCGGCGGACTCCATAAGGACGTCGTTCTGCATCGCGCAGGGCATGACGATGTCGACCTTGCGGCCGAAGGGCTTCTCCTTCGGGAAGAACTCAACGCCGAACTTGTCGGAGTAATCCTGGACGCGGTTCCTGCGGGAAGCGTTCATCTCGAGCATGTAGTTGATCTTCTCCTCGGTGGTAACTCCGTCGGGATCGTAGATGTAACCGTCGGGACCGGAGAGGGTGACGACCTTACCGCCGAGCTCGGCGACCTTCTTGGTTACGCCCCAGGCGACGTTGCCGAAGCCGGAAACGGCGACGGTCTTGCCGACGATGGTGTCGTTCTCGTGCTTGAGGACCTCGCAGAGATAGTAAACAGCGCCGAAACCGGTCGCCTCGGGACGGATCAGAGAACCGCCGAAGGAGAGGCCCTTACCGGTGAGAACGCCGTTCTCGTAAGCGTTCCTGATACGCTTATACTGACCGAACATGAAGCCGATCTCACGGCCGCCAACACCCATGTCACCGGCGGGAACGTCGACGTTCGGACCGATATGACGCTGGAGCTCGGTCATGAAGCTCTGGCAGAAACGCATGATCTCAGCCTCGGACTTGCCGGTGGGATCGAAGTCGGAACCGCCCTTGCCGCCGCCCATGGGGAGGGAGGTGAGGCTGTTCTTGAAGGTCTGCTCGAAGCCAAGGAACTTCATGGTGTCAAGGGAAACGTTCTTGTTGAAGCGGATGCCTCCCTTGTACGGACCGATAGCGGAGTTGAACTGTACGCGGAAGCCGCGGTTTACCTGGACCTTGCCGTTGTCGTCGACCCAGGGTACGCGGAACTCGATAACGCGCTCCGGCTCAACCATACGCTCGAGCAGGCTGTTCGCCTGATACTCGGGGTGCTTCTCGACCATGGGCTCGAGGGAGCGGAGAACTTCCTCAACCGTCTGAATGAACAGAGGCTCATGAGAGTCGCGGGCTTTGACCTTAGCGATGACTTCTTCAATGTAAGCGTTCATTGTATAGATATCCTCCATAAAAATATAGTTGGATTAATGTGGTTTAACCCATCATTCTTATTATAATGTCCTTAACTTCATTGTCAACAGAATATGGAAAATATACTTAATTTTTTAAATACCACTTGAAAAAAACACGCTCTGTTGTTAAACTGTAAACGTAAAAAATCACCCGGAGGACAGTATGGACAGGATCATCACGGTTAAAGGTACGGGCAGGCTCTCGCTCCGCCCGGATCGCGTCACGGTCGAGCTTTCCTTGAACTCGCGCGACAGGGATTATTATAAGGCGATGAAGATCGCGGAGCAGTCCGTTGAGGCGCTCTCAAATGCGCTCGAGCCTGCGGGCTTCAAGAAGGACGATATCAAGACCGTTCACTTCGGCGTTTCCGCCGAATACGACAACGTCCGCGAGAACGGCGTGTTCAAAAACGTCTTCTCCTGCTACGCCGTTTCGCACAGGCTGAGGATCGCCTTCCCCTTCGGCAACGAGCGGCTCTCAAACGTTCTCACCGCCGCCGCGCGCTCGGTCACGGATCCCGACCTTTTCGTTTCCTTCTCCGTCTCGGACACGAAGGCCGCCGAGGAGGAGCTTATGAAGCTCGCCGCCAAAGACGCGAGGAAGCGCGCGGAGACGCTCGCGGAGGCGTCCTCGGTTAAGCTCGGCGCGCTTCAATCGATCGATTACGACTCGAACGGGCTCTCGTTCGTGTCCCCGACGAACTTTTCAAACAGTCCGCGCTTGATGAAGCGCATGGATTCCGTCAGCATGGAGGTCTCTCCCGAGGACGTCTCGCTCGAAAAGAGCGCCGTCTTCGTGTGGGCGCTGGAATAAAACGCTTTTTTCAAGGGTAAATGGGCATTTTTCAAGGCATAAAAAAAGGCGCCGACCGCGTATTGGGGCGCGCGATGGAGCTTATAACCGGAAGCGGTCTCGACCAGGAGCTCCTCACACTTGAGGACGGCGAGATCAAGGACGGCGCGGTCTGCCGCTCGGAGGAGCTTACGGGGCTTATTAGGGCTGCCGCGGCGGATTCCTTCGTGCTCCTTAAAAACAACGGCGCGCTGCCCTTAAAAACGACCGATACCGTCGCGGTTTTCGGGCGCTGTCAGTACGACTGGTTCCACGTCGGCTACGGCTCGGGCGGGGACGTTCACGCGCCTTACCTCGTGAATCTGATCGACGGCCTGAGGAACGCGGGTGCGAAGATATACGAGCCGCTCGCGGAGGAATACAGGCGTCTGTGCCGGTCTAAGGAGTTCGCCGCGAGGAAGGGCTTCTGGGGGCACTGGCCCCTCTCCCATCCCGAGGTGCATATCCCGAGCGACGTCTGGAACGAGACCGTTTCAAACTGCAGTGACGCCTGCGCCGTCGTCGTTATCGGGCGCGCTTCGGGCGAGGACCGCGACAGCCTGCCCAAAAAGGGAAGCTATTACCTTACCGACGACGAACGGGAGCTCCTCGATATCGTCACGGAGCACTTCGGCCGCGTCGTCGTGATACTGAATATAGGCAGCATAATGGATCTGACGTGGCTCGGGGATTACGGCGATAAGATCTCTGCCGCGCTCATCGCCTGGCTCGGCGGCCAGGAGAGCGGGAACGCCGCCGCGGACGTCCTGTACGGCGCGGTGAATCCTTCGGGAAGGCTCCCCGACACCGTCGCGAAGGCGCTTTCGGACTATCCCTCGACCGAGGGCTTCGGCGCAAAGAACCGCACCGTCTACCGCGAGGGCATATACGTCGGCTACCGCCATTTCGAAAAGTTCGCGAAGGACAGGATACTCTTCCCCTTCGGCTTCGGGCTTTCGTACACGGACTTCTCGTTCGAGCCTCACGGCTTCGTCCGCACGAAAACCGGCGTTTTCATATCGGTAAAGGTCAAAAACACGGGCAAGGTCCCCGGAAAGACCGCTGCGCTCATATTCGTTGCCCCGCCGAAGGATGGCCTCGACAAGCCCGCGCGCGTTCTTGTAGGGTTCAAAAAGACGCGTTCTCTCGCGCCGGGCGAGGAGCAGGTGCTGACCGTCGTCGCGGACAACAGGGCGCTCGCATCATTCTCCGTGGAGGAACACGCGTTCGTGATGGACGCGGGCGAATACGCCTTCGAGGCGGAGGGCGTGCATCTCGGCGGATTCACACTGACGGAGCGGATCACGGTCGAGTCCGTGCACAGCCTCACCCCGACAAGGGAGGAGCTTAAGGCCCGCATCGAGGCGGCGATACCCGATGAGCCCCTCGCGCCGGAGAGCGTGGATTTCAGCCTCGCGTCCGTGCTCGAAAACAGGATAACGCTCGACGAGTTCGTCGCGGATCTCTCAAAGCCCGAGCTCGAGGCGCTCACGCGCGGGCACGGCATGATGAATTCGCCGCTCGGCCCCAAGGGAAACGCCGGCGTTTTCGGCGGCGTGATAAAGCCGCTTCAGGATCGCGGAGTTCCCGCGGTATCCTGCTGCGACGGCCCCGCGGGGCTCAGAATGGCGGCGTACTGTGCGCTTATCCCCTGCGGGACGGCGCTCGCCGCGACTTTCGACACCGAGCTCGTAGAGGCGCTCCACACGCTTCTTGCGCACGAGATGGAGTTTCACGGCGCGGACGTGCGTCTTGCCCCCGGCATGAACCTGCACAGAAACCCCCTTTGCGGCAGGAACTTCGAGTATTTCTCGGAGGATCCGGTGCTCTCGGGACGCATGGCAGCCGCCTGCGTGCGAGGCGTAAAGGCGGGCGGAAGAGCCGCCTGCCCCAAGCATTTCGCCTGCAACAACCAGGAGGCGTTCAGAAATCTAAACGATTCCGTCGTGTCCGAAAGGGCGCTCCGCGAGCTGTATTTGAGGAACTTCGAGATCTGCGTGAAGGAGGGCATGCCCGACCTCATAATGACCTCGTACAACAAGATAAACGGCGTCTATTCCCACTATAATTTCGACCTCGTCACGACCGTGCTCCGGGACGAATGGGGCTTCGACGGCGCGGTTATGACCGACTGGTGGATGCAGTACAGAAGGAGTCCCGAGTACCCGAAGCTCTTCGGCAGCGCCTACCGCGTCCGCTCGCAGGTCGACCTTCTGATGCCCGGCGCGAGAGGGCACCTCGCAAAGCGCTATTCGTCGGACGGCACGCTTTTAAGGACGATCGGAAAGAAGGGCGGCATAACGAAGGCCGAGATCCAGAGGAGCGCGAAGAACGTTCTCAATGTGATAATCAAGCTTAAAAGAGAAGAGATAGAAAAAACCGAAAACTGAAAACTTAAGAATAAAGAATAAAGAAAAACTCAGCTGAAAGCTGAGTTTTTTCCATAACTCCCAACTCATTCCGCGATCTCGGGCACGAAATAATACTCATTAAAGCTCTCGTCGACGAGGTGGACGCACTTTCCGGCCTCCGTCTTTATGCCGTCGCCGAACACGGGATCGAGGCAGTAGGCGGTCGCCGTGAATATGCCGTCTTCGACGGTTCCCGCCGAGAGCATGAACGGCCTCGCCCCCGCGGGGAGACGCTTGAGCGCAAACGTGACACGCCCGTTTTTCTCGGTGATATCGAAGTATTTGTTAAGGTCGGGAAGCTCCCCGGCTTCGACCTTTCCGCGCTCGGTGACGAGGGGGCGGTTCGCGTCGTAGAGGCGCATCTTAAGGCACCTTTCAAGAAGGCGCTTCTTCGTGACAGCGGACGCGACCGCGCCGGAATCGACTGAGACGAAGCTCCTTCCGAGCTTCGCGGCGGCAGCTGCGGTGGTGCCGCTTCCCCCGAAGAGGTCGACGACGGTGTCGCCCTCCTCCGAGCAGGAGAGTATGATCCTCTTGAGAAGGGCTTCGGGCTTCTGGGTGATGAAGCCGGTGCGCTCGGGATCGCGCTGGTTAAGATGCTCCACGTCGTCCCACACGTCGGAGGGATAGACGGGATCGTCCTCGTAATAGCGGTACTCCCTGCCGCCCGTCCTTATGGAGTAATAGACGCGTCCGGTTTCGTCGACGCACCTTTTCATGTGGTTCCGGCGCTTAGGTCCCCTTGCGGCGCCGACCGCGCCGATGTTGAAATAGGAGTCCGGGCTCATGCGGTACATGAGTATCACGTCGTGCTTGTTCGAGAAATTGCGTTTGGACCTGCCGCCGGACTTATACGCCCACACGATCTCGTTAGTGAAGGCGTCCCTGCCGAAGACCTCGTCGAGCATCACACGGCAGTAGGCCGCGACCGCGCAGTCTATATGCAGAAACAGCGTGCCGTCGGGCGCGAGGAGCTTCTTCGAAAGCTCCGCGGCGGAACGGATGAGGGAAAGATGCTCCTCCCACGGGACGGAGTCGCGGTAGGCGAGCTGCGTCTTGCCCCTTCTGAACTCGAAAGCGCCGCCGGTGTTGAAGGGCGGATCGAGATAGACGACGCGCGCGGAGCCCGCAAAGCGGGAGACAAGCTCGTCCCAAACGTCTCTGAAATCGGCGTGAATGACGGTGCCCTCGCCGCCGATCAGGTGAAGCTCGCCCGTGACGGGAACGGGCGTGAAGGTCAGCTTTGACATGTTTCTTCCTCTTCCGTTTCCTTATAGCGCATGAACTTTTCGGTGGAAAGGCTCAAACCCGCGCCGACCGCGATGAGTACGACGCAGAGCACGGGCTTCCACCATTTGAATACGAACGTCGGGTCGGCGGAAAGTGCGAAGATCTCCTGCACCACGCAGCCGATGGTCGTCGCGATGACTATGCCGAATATGAGGTAATACGCCGGGCCGTGGAACCTGTCGATGACCTTTTTGACGAGGAGCAGCACGGGGACGGCAATGATTATGAAGCCCAGAGCGCCCCAGAGCATCAGCGGCAGACCGTTCGTTATATTCGAGAAGGCCGTGCCGAAGGTCTCCCCCGCCTTTAAAGACGCGATGAAGAGCTTGACCGGGTTCGTGAAGACGTGCATGAAGTTCTCGTACACGCCGAGATTCAACAGTATGAACGAGATGGAGATGCCGGGAAGCAGCACGCCGCTCATGATTATCGCGCCCGATATCACCGCGAGGAGGGGCGTGATCTCCCTCGGTGCGCCGGCGTTCGTGATAAGGCCGAGGGTTATGAGCCCGCCGGCAATTATGAAGCCGACGACCGACCAGACGGGATAGCTCTTTTTGAAGCCCTTCTCGTTGCACTCGCGTAAGAGCGACGGCATGGAGCCGAGGACGAGCCCGACGAACACAGCTATGACGTAGGTTCGGCAGCTTGCGAAGAGCCTGTCGATGAGGAACAGGAATATGACGAACCCGAGCGCGCCGCCGAGCGCGAGCGGCAGAAGGAACTTAAAGTTCTTCTTGGGCGCCTTGAAGAAGCCCGCGAACGCGTCGATGGTCGGCTTGTAAAGCCCCATCGAGACCGCGAGTATGCCGCCCGAAAAGCCGGGGATTATCGCGCCTATGCCGATGACGATGCCTGCGATGAATCTTTTGAAGAACGAATCCATAGTATCTCCCGTAGAAAGATGTGTCGATTTCGCCTGAGCGCCCCGTCCGGGCGCATGATTTTCCTTTTATTATAATACACTTTCGTTCCGCGGTTGTCAATAACCGCCTCGCGTGTGATGCAAAAACTCCCGAAATATGTTATAATGACAAGACACGCAAAAGGAGTCCGACTTAATATGAAAAAAACGCCCGGCGAGATTCTCGCGTCATACGTTCCGGAGCTCCCCGATCCATTCTGCGCGAAGCTGTTCCGCCTGATCCTTCGGTGCGACGCATTCGGAAAAAGGGCGAAGTTCGTCTATAATTTCGATAAGAAGGCCATGAAGGGGCGGCAGGTCCTGATACTTGCCGACCACGCCTCGACCGACAGCTACATCTGGGCGGTGCTCGGGTATCCGTTCGTCGAGCCCAACGTGGTCATGGGGTATCAGAACATACTTCAGAAGGGCATTTTCCGCCTTCTATTAAAGGTCGGCGTGATACCGAAAAAGCTGTTCATTCCCGATGTTTCGACCGTCCGCTCGATTTTGAGGCTCAAAAAGCAGGGCGCGTCGTTCCTGCTGTTCCCCGAGGGCATACAGTCGATGGACGGCTCGACCATGCCGACGAACCCCGCGACGATGCAGCTGGTGAAGAAGCTCGGGCTCGACGTGGTTCTGGTCACGAGCTTCGGCGCGTATCTCAACCGTCCGCGATTCGATTCCTCCTACCGTCACGGGCCGATGGAGTATCGTTTCGATATCCTTTTTACAAAGGAAGACCTTGAGAAAATGACCGCGGACGAGCTTTACGAAAGCTATCTTGCTCGCTTTAGATACAACGATTTTCTTGAAAACTCGCGGCGCGGATGCGTCTATAAGGGCAGGCACAAGAACGCTTACGGGCTCGACAGGATACTGTTCGTCTGCCCGAAGTGCGGAAAGGAGTTTTCGCTTTCGGTCGGGGACGACTCCGTCGTCTGCGCCTGCGGGAGCAGGGTGCGCGTCGGCGGGGATTACGCGCTTCATCCGTCCGAACCCGGTTTCCCGTTCAAAAGGATCGACGAATGGTTCCGTTACGAAAGGGAGCTTATCCGCTGCGAGGTATCGAAGGACGGCTTTTCGTTCAGCTATCCCGCGGAGTACTTAACGCTCGACTACGAAGTTTTGGGGAACGACCGGTGCGTGAAGCTCGGCGAGGGCACGGTCACGATAGACCGCGGGAGCTTCCGCTACGACGGAACGAAGAACGGCGAGACCGTTTCGATATCCGTTCCGATATCCGAAATGCCCTCCGCCCCGTTCGTTTCGGGAAGGGCGAACGAGTTCTTCTGGGGCGAGGAATACTATAGGTTCGTGCCGAAGGAGGAAAAGAAGCTTTCGGTAAAGATACTCCTCATCGTCGAGGAGCTTCACAAGCTGACCGATCCCGTGTGGAAAGAATACTCGGACGACGTTTATTCCCGCTGATTTCCTCTTTTCACGCGATCGTTTCGGGTGTATAATTATTTGTCGAAAAAAGCCGTTCGGCTGAATACCCACAGAATACTCAACGAGGTCTTTTATATTATGAAGAAGCCTATTATCAATACGATATCCTTCCTGCTTGCCGCGCTCTTTGTTTTTTCCGCGGCGGGCTGCGAGATCTTCAGCGGAGAGGTCGGCCCGGCGAATACTGCCCAGGCGGTAGTTATCAACGAGGTCGTCTCCGCGAACAAGCTCTGCCGCGTCGATCCCGTCCTCGGGAGCGTCGACTGGGTCGAGCTCAAGAACACGGGCAAGTCCGAGGCGGACGTCTCGGGCTGGAAGCTGGGCGACAGTCCCTCCTTCTCCCGCGCGATAACGTTCCCCGAGGGGACGAAGCTCGCCCCCGGCGGGTTCCTCGCCGTCTACTGCATACCCGATCTCTCCCCCACCGCTCCCGCCGCGGAGGGCAAGCTCGTCGCGCCCTTCGGCATTTCGAGGGCGGGCGAAAAGCTCTATCTCGCGTCGAAGGACAATAAGACCTCTTTAGTCGACGTTCCCTATCTCACGACCGACGTATCTTACGCGCGCCGCCCCGACGGCACTTACGGCTATTCGGGAACTCCGACCTTCGGCGCGGAGAACACTAACGTGAAGGACGACCTCGAGAGCGCGTCGTTCGTTGAGATCCCCGCGGACGAGCTTCTGATTACCGAGCTCGTGACCGGAAGCGCGGGCTGGGTAGAGATACATAATATTACGCAAGGCGACGTGGACCTTTCGTGCTACTCCCTCTCCGACCGCGAGGACGATCCCGCGAAGTGGGTGTTCCCCGAGGTGATCCTCCCCGCCGGCGGCTATATCGCCGTAGAGCTGAACGCGCTCGATCCCGATGCGCCGCTCGCCGCGAGCTTCAAGGTGAGCCATGCCGAGAGCGCGATCTATCTTTTCAACGTCCATAAGGAGCTTGCCGACTCGATGAAGGTCGATCCCAATATGCCCGACGGCGTTTCGGCGGTCAAGTCGGAAGGCGTGGTCGCGTACACCTCGCATATTACGAAGGGCGCGGAGAACTCTGAAGACACCTTCCCCGAGATAAAGTGGACCCAAATGGAGGTCCCCGGTCCCGACGCGAAGCTCGTTTTAAACGAGGTCTGCCCCGACAACAAGTACGGCACCGCGGACGTTTACGGCGACCGCAGCGATTGGGTGGAGCTTCTGAACGTAACGGATATTCCCATTGACTTAAGCAATTACTATATCTCGGACGATCCCAACGATCTTACGAAATACCGTCTGCCGAAGGTCTCGCTCATGCCCCACGCCTACGTCGTGATATTCCTTTCCGGCCGCGAGGGCACGGACGCGGAGATCCACGCCCCGTTCAAGCTCTCAAGTGAGGACGGCGGCATATTCCTTGCGACGCTCGACGGCATGCTGTATGATTTCCTGCCGATCCCCGAGGGGCTTCTGCCCAACGCAAGCGTCGGCCGCGACGGATCGTGGAACGTAAAGTACTACTCCGCGCCGACTCCGGGGGCGCCGAACAGCACGTTCTCGTTCGGCGACGTCTCCGCGATGGCGCCCTTCGATCCCAACTCAGTCTATATCAGCGAGGTGCTCGCGGTCTCCGCGCCGAGAACGGGCGGGAACGACTGGATCGAGCTCGTCAACTGCTCGCAGAACCGCATAGACCTTACGGGTTGGAGCCTGACCGACGATTTTTCAGAGCCGAAGAAGTTCGCGCTCGACGGGCTTTCGATCTCGGCGGGCGGCTATCTCGTCATCAACTGCGACAAGGATTCGAAGAGTTCATCCTTCGCGCATTTTTCCATATCTAACGGCGGCGAAACGCTCTTCCTTTTAGACCCCAACGGCCGCATAATGGATCTGTTTCAGACGGGCATGACGACGCTCGGCGTTACGAGCGGGCGCGCCGACCGCACGCAGACGGGAGAGCGCTGTTTTTTTACGACTGCCACGAAGGGCAGGGCTAACGGGACGCCTCTTTCGGGCATCGTAAGGGAGCCCGTTTTCTCAAAGAGCGGCCTTTATTCGTCGGGCGGCGAGACGGTCTCGATCACGACGGCGACCGCGGGCGCCGAGATCCGCTATACGCTCGACGGCTCTACCCCGACCAGGAGCTCGCACCTCTATACAGGCCCCATCGCCCTTAGCGGAAATACCGTCATAAAGGCGCGCGCGTTCATGGATGGGCTCGTCAACAGCCCCGTCGCCACGCACACCTATATCGTGGGCGAGAGCTATTCCCTGCCCGTCGTAAGCATATCGCTCCCGCGATCCGACTACGACGTGATGTACACCGCCGAGATAAACGAGCGCGGAGGCGTTAAACACGGCCCGCAGGTGGGCTGCTTCATGGAGTATTACGTTGACGGCAGGCTCGCCGTCTCGTCGGGAGCGGGCGTCCGCGTAAGCGGCGCTTCGACCTCCGTATATCCCCAGAAGTCCCTATGCCTCTATTTCCGCGCGGGCTACGGCAGATCCAGCCTCGACTTTCCGCTGTTCGACGGGTGTGAAGTGACGAGCTTCCGTTCGATCGTCCTTCGAAACTCCGGCCAGGACGCGCACGCGGGGCGCATAAGGGACGCGTTCATAAGCGAGATCTGCATGGGCATGGACTTAGACGTCGCATACTCGCGCCCGGTCATCGTCTTCGTGAACGGCAACTACCGCGGCATTTACGACATGAAGGAGAACCTCAACGAGGACTTCGTCGCCGCGCACTATTCCGTCCCGCGGAGCAGCGTGAACATAATAAAAAGGAACGGCAAGGCGCTCGCAGGCACGAATACCGACTGGTACTCCCTCCGCGCCTTCTGCAGGAGCTACGATTTCTCGAAGGATTCCAATTACGAAAAGCTCGCCTCGATGGTAGACGTGGTCTCCATCATGGATTACCTGATCGCAAGGACTTACTTCTACGATTCGGATATGTTCAATCAGAAGTACTGGCGCACGACCGAGGGCACTATGAAATGGCGCGCGGTGCTTTACGACTCGGACTACGCCCTTTACGGCAACAACCCGGGCGGCAGCGTGCTGTCCTCCTACTTCAATCCCGCGGGCGTCGCCGCCGCGCACGGCTCCATAACCAATATGGACATATTCTGCGCCGTCAATCAGAACAAGGCGTGGCGCGACGAGTTCATAACAAGATACATCTATTACGTGAAATACGTCTTCAACGCCGAGCACGCCCAGAGCGTATTCGACGCGCTCGCCGCCCAATACCGCCCCGAGATGCCGAGGCATATCGCAAGGTGGAACACGCCGAAGAGCATGAGCTCCTGGGAGCACGAGATCGCGGCGCTTAGGAACTGCCTCGGAAACCGCCCCAAGTCCGCCCTCCGCATACTCAAAAGCTACTACGGCCTTACCGACTCCCAGTTCGCCGAGTACGAAAGGAAAGCGGACGAGATGAGGAACGGAAACTGATATACATTGCTACCGTTTCAGGAAAGCTGATGCTTTCCTTTTTTTATGCCCGTAATTTGATCGCAAGGAAGGTTTTTGATACAAAATAAAAAATATTATAGATTTTTTGTAAAATATACTTGACAGCAATGATATGATGATGTATAATGGCGTCATCAAACGAAAGTGAGGTGTTCAAATATGAAAGGTTACGGTTGGTTCGGGGATATCTGGTTCTGGCTGATCCTTGTCGAGTGCACCGCCATGGTGATCATCTTCTCTTTGATAAAACGCAAAAGGGAGCCTAAAGAGTATGATGAAAGGCAGCTTCTTTCCCGACTAAAGGGATCGCGGCTTGCACTGCTGGTAATGGCCTCTATTGCGGTTGTCTATATGATTGCTGCGGCGTGGCATGAAAGCGGTCTGCTCACTGAAAAGTATGAGCGTGTTTTCTCATATCAGGCGTTCTTTATGGGCTTGCTCCTTACCGTCGGGATAGGCATTTATACGCTGTATGCGATAATCAACGACGCTTATTCCACAACGAATCAAAAGCCCGGAAAAGCCATACTGGAAGAAGCCCTTATCGGCGCGCTGAATCTCTCCTTCGGTCTTTCCGAGTTGATCACCAAAAAGATGACGCTGTCGCAGCTTTTGCATTCGCCGAGGATCCTTAATCTGTTCATTGCAGTTCTGTTTCTGTTGGCAATAATCGCTAATATCGTCAAGTCGATCCGCAGCCGCAGGGAGATGGAATGACATGAAGAACCTTAAGCTGAAAGCGGCGCGCGCAGCGCTTGATATGTCGCAACAGGCGCTTGCTGATGCGATCGGCGTATCGCGTCAGACTATAAACGCGATCGAAAAGGGCGATTACAATCCGACGATCCGCCTATGCATAGCGATCTGCAAGGTGCTCGGCAAGTCCCTTGACGAGTTGTTCTGGGAATAACACCGCCTTCTCCCGTCCTGATCCAATAAAAATATTCGGCGCAGTCAACTGACTGCGCCGAATCATTAGCTTTCGCCGTTAATTACTTAACGGTGACCTTTACATGGGCGCCCTCGTAGGTGGCCATGTCGGTGGGATAGTCGGGGCTTACGACGACTTCGCCGGACTTGATCTTCTCGAAGAGAGCCTTGTACTCGTCAACGGTCCAGCCGGTGAGGGACCAGGTCTCGGTGGGGAGACCGACGGCGTTGTCGTTAGCGCCGAGGCTGGTGTTCTTGCCGCCGATGTCGGCCCAGTTGCCGTCATAGAACTTGGAGATAGCCCATACAACGGAAGCGGAGAGGCCCTTCATAGCGGAGGTGACAACGGTGGTGGACTGGGAGCTCTGGTCAACGTCGACGCCGACGACCTTCGCATCGTTCGCGGAAGCAGCCGCGGTGATGGAGGCGAACATGGAGCCGCCGCAGGCGAAGATGATCTCGGTGCCCTCATTGTACCAGCCGGCAGCCATGGTCTGGAGCTCGGGAGAAGCGGAGAAGTTCTCGCCGTACTGCCAGGAGTAGTTGATCTCTACGTCAACGCCCTTGACGGCAGCAGCCGCCTCGGCGCCCTGAACGTAACCGTAGCCGTAACGGCAGCAGGCAGGATTGGTGCCGCCGCCGCCGCCGCAGAAGCCGAGCTTGGTGTAGCCGTCCATAACAACGGCGTAACCGGCGAGATAACCCGCCTGCTCCTCCTGATAGGCGATACCGGCAACGTTCTCGAGAACGTTCTTGTTCTCATCGGTGAGCGCCCAACCGTCGATGAAGACGAACTTCACGTCGGGGTTCTTCGCAGCGACCGTGGCAAGAGCGCCGGCCTGCATGAAGCCCGCGGCTACGACGATCTTCGCGCCGGCGGTAACGGCAGCCTCCATAGCGGCAACACGGTCCGCGTCGGTGGCGTCAGCGCCGTTGGCAGGCTGGAAGTACTTGACGGTCTTGTTGTTGGCCTGAGCGTACTGCTGGCAGCCTTCCCAGGTGCCCTGGTTGAAGGACTTGTCCATGAGCTGACCTACGTCGGTGACGAAGGCGATCTCAACGGAACCGTCCGAGGGGTTGTCGGGATCGACGGGCTTTTTGCAGCCGGCAAAGACGGCGGCGCAAAGAACCAGTACGAGCGCGAGTGCTAAAAACTTTTTCATACTTTCCTCCTGAAAAAATGCGCATGCGCAAAATGCACATACTTAGGTAGTGTACACATTATAACAGATGTCCGTGCATAAATAAAGCTTTTTTTGAAAAATATACCTCCCGCGCGGCAAAAAAAACCGCGTTTTCTCCCCGCCGGGCACTTTTTTCACGCTTACGGTTGAAAACGTGCCGGGTTTTTATTATAATAAAGTTTAACTTTGAAAGGGGAAAACGCATTTGTTCGGCTATATCTCACCGTTCATACCGGAACTGAAGGTCAAGGACCGCGATCTTTACAACGCGTATTACTGCGGAGTCTGCCGCTCGCTCAAGAATTACGGGGCGGGCTCGAGGCTGACTCTGAGCTACGACGCGTCGTTCGCGGCGGTACTCATCGCGGGCATCGCGGGGATGGAGCCGAACCTCGAGCTGCGCTCCTGCGCCGTTCATCCTGCAAGGGGAAAGACCGCCGTCGTCGTAAACGATGAGGCGACGGACTTTGCCGCGGCGCTCTCCGTGCTTCTCGCCCGGTACAAGCTGATCGACGACGCGAGGGACGGAAGGCCCTTAAGGAAGGGGCTCCTGCCCGCGTTCCGCCGCGGCGTGAAGAAGGCCGAGGCGAAATACCCCGAAACCGTAAGGATACTCGCGGAAGGTCTCGACGCCCTCGGCGCGATCGAGGCGGCTCCGGAGCTCGATCCCGACGCCGCTCCGAACTCATTCGGCGATACTCTGGGGAAGCTCCTCGCCTCCTGCCCCGCCGTTCCGAACGAGGATAAGCTCCTCCTTAACGAGGTCGGAAGGAAGCTCGGCGGGTTCATATACGTTCTCGACGCCCTCGACGACATGAGGGAGGATCTAAAGCGCGGGAACTACAACATATTCGTAAGATCCGGCATGGAGGATCCCGCCGGCGCGGGCGAGGCGATACTAGATATGTACATCAACGCGGCGGTGCTCGCGTACGATCTTATCGACATAAAGGTCAACAAGCCCCTCCTCGACAACATAATGTACATAGGGCTCGGGGCAAAGGCGGCAGAGATAATCGACAGGATCGGAAAAGAGAACGCGAAAAGCGGGGAGGAAGCCGAATGAACCCGTATGAAGTGCTGGGCGTGTCCCCCTCCGCCTCGAATGAAGAGATCCGCGAGGCGTATTTAAAGCTCGTGAAGAAATATCATCCCGACCGCTATCAGGATTCCGACCTCAAGGAGCAGGCCGAGGAGAAGATGAAGAAGATAAACGCCGCCTACGATATGCTGACGAAGCAGAAGAAGGATCCCGGCGCGTCCTACTCTCAGGGCTCCTACGGCGGACAGAGCTACGGCGGTTACGGTCAGAGCTACGGCGGTCAGAGCTACGGCGGCGCGCAGTACCGCGGCGATCACGCGCAGGAGTTCCAGGCCGTGCGCCGCATGATAAACGGCGGCGACGTCGCGGGCGCGATGCGCCTTTTAAACTCCATACCCGTAAGAAATGCCGAGTGGAACTTCCTTTACGGGATGTGCTTCTACCGCGCCGGGCAGTACACGCGCGCGTACGAATACGTTTCCCGCGCGTGCAGCATGGATCCCAATAACGCGGAGTACGCGCAGGCGCTCAACAATATGCGCGGCGGCTCCGAAACGCGCACGTCGTGGACGGCGAACGGCAGGACGGCGGCGGGCTGCATGGGCCTTGCCGCGGCGAGCCTCCTTATAAGCTGCATGTCGCGCTGCTGCTGCTACTGAAAAGGTTTCATTATAAGAAAGGAGCAAAGAAATGCGGAAGATCTCGACGGGTCTTTTGGCGGCGGGCACGGGCATGAGCCTCGCCATTACTTTGCTCATGCTCTTTTTGGCGAGCGTGGTCAAGTCGGCGTTCGTGCAGGCGCTCTGCCTGTTCGCGGCTTCGCTCATGACCTGGATACCTCTTCGCGAGGAGCGGGGCTATCTTTTCGCGCTCGTCGAGTTCGTGCTGGCCTCGGCGATAGGGCTCCTCATCGCCCGCGGGACGGCGACGTATCTTTACGTTCTTTTGTTCGGGCATTACGCGATCGTCCGCTTTTTCCTGCGGACGCACATGACGGACAGGCTGCTGACGATACTTTTAAGGCTCCTCATTTTGAACGCGCTCGCCGCGATCGGGCTCGCGCTCGCGGAATACGCCTTCGGCATGAGCGTCCAGGCGCTGCTTCCCGAGATCTCGGTATTCTGGCTGATCGCGATACTCGAGGCGGTCTTCGCGGTATTCATGATACTGTTCAAGGTGTTCTCGCTCCTGTTCGACTCGGCGTTAAGAAATTTCCTCATGCCGCGCAGATAAAAAACGCTCCGCTTTCAAAAAACGCATGACCTGCGTTTTTTGAGGAATACATTTTTGAACTGCGCATTACATGCGCGGCCGTTCAAAAATAAAGGAACCAAATCCTTCGGCTTTGTTTCGCTCGCACCGCGCATGTCGCTGCGAGCGATCATAGTCGGCAGGGGTTTCACCCCCGCGCCCCCATTTACAATGCTGAATCGGCCGCCCTCACTCCTAACTCCTCGCTCCTGACTCCTAACTTTTTTGAAATAAAAAACAGCGCCGTGCATTGGGCGCTGTTTTGATTTAAGAGGAATCAATTATTTGGTATACGGGTCCACGCAGTACTCGACCTCGGCGTTCACGATGGTGTAGTTATCCGTCCAGGGAACGGCGCCGATGTTGATCGCGTCCCACGCGGAGGTGGTTCCGGCGTAGAGCACGGTCTTGAACTTCGGGCAGTCGGAGATGACGTTCTTGCCCATAGACTTTACCGATACGGGAACGTAGATCGCGGTGAGATCCGCGCAGCCGACGAAGAGGCGCGCGGGAAGATATGTGACCGTTTCGGGAAGATAGACCATTTTGAGGCCAACGCAGTTCTCAAAAGTCTTGCTGCCGAAGCCGACGATCCTTCTGCCCTCGTACTCGTCGGGGAGCCTTAATATCTCGTCCGTGCCGGTGTACGCGATTATGGCGGCGGTATTGTCGTCATAAAGGGTATAGCAGAAGCTGCCGTCCCATTTGGTGCCGGTGGCGATATGCCTCGCCTTGATGCAGCCGGTCATGGGAAGGAGCAGGAGCGCCGCGAGAACGGCGGTAACGATCCTTAAAAACGATTTCCTCATATCCATACTGATTTTATACACCCTTTTTCTTTCGATGTCAAGTGCGAACCCCGGTCAAAAAAGAAATTGCCCCGGATCTATTGCAATCGGGGGGTTTTTATGTTATATTGAATCAAGTTGAACACGACTTATCAAGAGTGGCTGAGGGAACGGCCCTGCGATGCCACGGCAACCTGGCGGAAGCCCGTCAAGGTGCCAATTCCGGCGGAGAACATCCGCGAAGATGAGCGTTAATTCGGGGAGAAGCGCTCTTGAGATAAGCCGCCTCTCCCCTTTAATTTATGAATAATTCTCCATGGAGGTAATCTGTATGGACAGGACGAAGCGCCTCTTCACCTCGGAATCCGTTACCGAGGGACATCCCGACAAGGTTTGCGACAACATCGCCGACGCGGTGCTCGACGCGATGCTCACTAACGACCCCTCCTCGCGCGTTGCGTGCGAGGTCGCCGCGACGACCGGCATGGTCGTCGTAATGGGCGAGGTCACGACCGACTGCTACGTCGACATTCCGAAGCTCGTCCGCGACGTCGTTCTGGATATAGGCTACGACAAGCCCGAATACGGCTTTGACGGACGCTCGCTCGCAGTCATCTGCGCCATCAACAGCCAGTCCGCCGACATCGCGCTCGGCGTGGACAAGAGCTTTGAGGCGAAGCACGGCGAGGCCGATCCCCTCGACATCGGCGCGGGCGACCAGGGCATGATGTTCGGCTATGCCTGCGACGAGACGAAGGAGCTGATGCCCATGCCTATCTCCCTCGCGCACAAGCTGACGCGCCGGCTCACCGAGGTCAGAAAGACCGGGCTTCTTAACTATCTCCGTCCCGACGGAAAGAGCCAGGTGACGGTCGAGTACGACGGAACCACGCCCGTGCGCGTCGATACGGTGGTCATTTCCACCCAGCACGATCCCGACGCCGACATGGAAAAGCTCGCGCGGGATATAAAAGAGAACGTGATAAACGCGGTCATACCCGCTTATCTCATGGATAAGGACACGAAGATCTACGTCAACCCGACCGGCCGCTTCGTGATCGGCGGCCCGCACGGGGACTCCGGTCTCACCGGCCGCAAGATAATCGTCGACACCTACGGCGGCTACGGCCGTCACGGCGGAGGCAGCTTCTCGGGCAAGGATCCGACCAAGGTCGACCGCTCCGCCGCCTACGCCTGCCGCTACGTCGCGAAGAACCTTGTTAAGCACGGCTTCTGCCGCCGCTGCGAGATACAGGTCGCGTACGCGATCGGCGTGGCGAGGCCGGTATCCTTAAGGATCGACACCTTCGGAACGGGGACTCTTCCCGACGCGGAGCTCGAGGCGATGGTTATGAGCTCCTTCGATTTCCGTCCCGCGGCGATAATCGAGAGGTTCGGCTTAAGGCGTCCCATCTACCGGAGGACCGCCGCCTACGGTCATTTCGGGCGCGAGGACCTCGATCTTCCGTGGGAAAAGACGGATCTTGAGTTCAAAAAATGATCGTCGTCTCGAAATGCCTCACGGGATGCCCGTGCCGATATGACGGAAAGTCGAAGCCCGACCCCGCGATCGCGGCGCTCGTTCTTCGCGGCGAAGCCATAGCCGTGTGTCCCGAGCAGCTCGGCGGTCTCCCCACGCCCCGCGTGAGCGCGGAGCTTACGGGTACGGGCGGGGACGTATTGGACGGAAAGGCGCGGGCGGTCACGCGCGACGGACGCGACGTGACGGAGGCGTTCGTAAAGGGGGCGTACGAGGCGCTTCGGATCGCGAAGAAAACCGGCGCCGAAAGAGCTATACTGAAATCAAAAAGCCCGTCCTGCGGCTGCGGGGCGGTGTACGACGGCAGCTTTACGGGATCGATAGTACCGGGGGACGGAGTTGCGGCAGCGCTTTTCAAAAGAAACGGAATAATCGTGGAGGTCTCCGATGGATAACGCCGAACAGAAATTAAAGGTACTCGTCGTCGACGACGACAACCGCATACTGCAGATACTGAAGCTCTACCTTCTCAAGGAGGGCTACGACGTCCTGACCTGCGAGCGGGGCGATACCGCGCTCGACATGGCGCTCAAGTGCTCGCCGAATATCGTGATACTCGACGTCATGCTCCCCGGCATGGACGGCTGGGAGGTGCTCTCGAACCTGAGAAGGACGAGCGGCGTGCCGGTCATAATGCTTACCGCGAAGGGCGACATCACCGACCGCATACAGGGGCTGGAGTTCGGCGCGGACGACTACATAGTAAAGCCCTTCGAGCCGAAGGAGCTCCTCGCGAGGGTCAAGGCGGTGCTTCGCCGCTCCTCGCCCGCCGAACAGCCGGAGGTCAGAAGCGTTACGATAGGCTCGCTTTCGGTATCGATCGAGAACTATACCGTCCTGCTTGACGGAAAAAAGCTCGAGATGCCGCCCAAGGAGATCGAGCTTATACACTTCTTCACCACGCATCCGAACCGCGTCTACACCCGCGACCAGATACTCGATTTCGTATGGGGCGTCGGCTATTTCGGCGACAGCCGCACCGTCGACGTGCACATAAAGCGCCTGCGCGACCGCCTGGGCGAGAGCGCCGACTGGGAGATCGAGACCATCTGGGGCGTCGGGTACAGGTTCAATATAAAGAAATGAAGACTGAAGACTTAAAAAGTGTTTTTCCGCAGGAAAAACTTCCTTCATTTTTAAGTTTTAAGTATTCATTTTTAAGTTTTAAGTTTTGCTTATGTTCAAGACCGTCTACTCCCGAATTCTTACAATAGTCCTTGCGATAGTGCTGGGACTTTTGGTCGTGTTCGGAGTGGTGGTGTCGCTTTCGTTCCGCGAGTTCTACCTCGAAGACCTCGAGAACAGGCTCACGAGAGAGCTTGACGGCATCAACGAGATAGTCGTCGAAAAGTACGTCGACGTGGACAAGCGCGAGAAGGCGCGCGACGAGTTAAGGGTCATCGTCAGGCTCTACGACGCCTACCTTCAGCTCATTTTCGATTCCGAGGAGCTCGGCAGGTACAACGTCTATAACGGCGATTCCGGCAGCCGCTGGGCCGTCGCGGAGGAGTCGGACCTTTCCGCCTATGCCGAAAAGGTCAAGTCGGGCGTCTGCGACAGGGCGGCATACGACCTCCTCGAAAACTACGTGAGCTTCAAGACGATGACCGCGATGCGCCCGATAACCACGGCAGACGGCGAGACGTTGGGCGTAATATTCTTCCACTACGACATGACGGGCGTCAACCGCTCGATAAACGACACGACGAAGAGCGTCGCCCTGTTCTCCGCCATCGCGATCGCCCTCGCGATACCGCTCGTGATGCTGTTCGTCAGAAGCGTCACGCACCCCATCTACGACATGACCGAGGTCGTCAAGGATTATTCCAAGGGCAACTTCTCCCGCCGCGCGAACGAACGCGGCAAGGATGAGCTTGCGAACCTCGCCCGCACCTTCAACTCCATGGCGGACGAGCTCGCGACCCTCGAGGACGCGAGGCGCAGCTTCGTCGCGAACGTCTCGCACGAGCTCCGCTCCCCGCTCACCTCCATGCGCGGCTTCCTCGAGGCGATGAGCGACGGCACGATACCGCTCGAGGACCGCGACGCGTACATCGACATAGTCCTTGACGAGAACCGCCGCATGACGGTGATGGTCAACGACCTGTTGGACCTCGCGAGGATCGAGTCCGGCCAGTACAAGCTGTCGATGAGCGTGTTCGACGTGAACGAGCTGATACGCCGCACGGTCATAACATTCATGGCGAGGATCGAGGCGAAGGGGCTCTCCGTTCAGGCCGAGCTTCCCGACGCGCCCGTATACGTCGAGGCGGACGAAACGAGGATCACGCAGGTCATACACAACCTCGTCGACAACGCCGTCAAGTATTCGCCCGACGGCGACAGCCTTAAAATAGAAGAGACCGTCCTCCGGCACAGGGTTTCCGTATCGATAATCAACGGCGGGCCCGGGATATCCGAGGCGGATCTCGCCCACGTTTTCGACCGCTTCTACAAGGGCGAGAAGGCGCACACCCCCTCCGGCACTTCCGGCACGGGGCTGGGGCTTTCGATAGCGAAGCTAATTATGGATCAGCACGAACAGGAGATAACGGCGGAATCGAAGAACGGCGAGACGCGATTCACGTTCACGCTGAAGCGCACCGCAAAGCCGAAGGAGCCGAGACCGCAGGAGAAATACGATGCTTTCGATCAATGACGTTAATACGGTAACCCCCGTGCCGTGCGCGGTCGCCCTCGGCACGTTCGACGGCGTGCACGCGGGACACCGGGCGGTGATAAGGGCGGCGGTCGCCGCGGCGCGTTCAGAGGGCCTCGCGAGCGCGGTGTTCACTTTCGCCTCGCTTCCGAAGAACGCCTTCCTTCCCCCCGAAAAGCGGATAGAGCCGCTGATCGCGCCCGACGAAAAGGCGCGCCTCATCGAGTCCCTCGGCGTCGACATACTCGTGATGCTTAAGTTCACCCGCGATATAGCGGACATCCCCGCCGAAAGGTTCATAAGGGACGTCGTTATCGGGCGCATGGGCGCAAGGCGGATCGTCTGCGGCTTCGATCACCGCTTCGGCAGGGGCGGCGAGGGCGGCGCGGACCTTCTCATCTCCGTCTGCCGCGAGGAGGGCGTGGGCGTAACGATAATCCCGCCCGTCACGCTTAATGGCGAAAAGATCTCCTCGACGCTCATCCGAGAGTTAATAAAAAACGGCCGGCGTGAAGAGGCCGACCTGATGCTGGGGAGAAATGAATGAATTGCGGCTTTAAGCGCATTTACGACATTTTTTCGCGAAGGCGAAAAACTTCCTTCATGTCAGCCCTCGGCTGACAATTCACTCGCCGAAGGCGAAATCCATCCTTCAATACACCTTCACCCTCACCCGCATCTTTCCCTTTTTCGTTTCCCTTTCAAGACCCAGATAAACGAATCTGCCCTTTCCGCGGACGGATACGACGGAGCCTTCCGGTATCACGGCTCCGCCTTTTTGCGCGAGCCTTGCGTTCACGAACACGAGCCCCTTTTCGGAAAGCGCCTTCGCCTCCTCGCGCGGGAGATCATAGACCGCCGCGATAAGCGCGTCGAGGCGCTCCGAGGCGACGACGAGGCTCTTTTCCTCGCCGCCCGACACGATCTCGTCGGGAACGGACGAATAGGCGCAATTGACGCTCGTCCGCTTTACTTCTTTAAGGTTCTCGATCACGAACGGGGCGATCGATTCAAGGCAGATAAGATACCCCTCGCCGTCCTTGATCACTATGTCGCCGAGCACCTCGCGGTTTATGCCGAGCGCCATCAGCGAGCCTAAAAAATCCCTGTGCGTAAGATCGTCGGCGAATTTCCTGGACGCGGGCGCGATCCTCAGAACGGCGATCCCGGGCTTAAACCCCTCGTCCGCGCCGAAGACGGCTATGCGCCTCTCCGCGCCGTCATACCCTCCGAAGAGCGCGGCGTCAAGGCCGAGCGATAAAAGCTCCGACTGCTCCGCCATATTCAGAAACTTCGTCTCCTGCGGTATCCCCGTCCGCTCCGCGCGCGACGCGAGCTCGCTGAACCGCTTCCTTAACTGTTCCCTGTCGTCCATACTCTTTCCTTCACTCCCCGCTTTCCGCGGGAATGCTTATCCTTGCGTACGTTTTCGCTTCTCGGTTTATGCGCCGTATCGCCTCGTCCATGCTGTCGAGGGCGAGCGCGACCTCCTTGTAAAATGCGGACGACGGCACCCTTACCGCGCCCCTGCCCATTACGATGAGCTGCTCCATGCCGTCGGAGGTGACCACGCGCACGCTTCGCTTTCCGTTCGAAAGCCCTCTTACGGCGCGCTCGATGAACACGTCCGCGAGCTCGGATTCGCGCGTGTAGACGACGTATACGCCGCCCTCCCTGTCCACGCGGCCGACGCCGCCCGTGACCTTGTACGCGTCGAAGACGAGTATGGTCGTTCCCTTTCTTCCCGCGGAGAAGTTGATCATCATGCGGATGAGCGTCTCCCTGGCAAGATCCAGTGAATCCCGCGCGATCGCGGCGAGCTCGTCCCACGCGAATATCACGTTGTAGCCGTCGATGAGGAGGTATTCGTCCGTCCGCTCCGCCGTCTCCTCTTTGGGTTCCTCCCGCTTTTCCTTCTTATCAAAAAGCCGCGCGGAGGGATCGCTCCTCCCGTAGGTGCGCTCGAAAATTTCGCGGAGCTCCTCGTCCTCGTTTTTGAAGACCGGCTTCTTCGAGGGCATTTTGCCGTTCGGCGCGGAGGAGTACTTCTTCATATAGGCTTCGACGGAGTGCCACTTTACGGTGAACCCCGCGCCGCCCGCGCAGAAAACGGAATCGGGCGTGTTCTTAAGATCCGCCTCGGGATCGTAGCCCGATCCGGCCTCGACCTCCGCGGCGTTGTGGCAGGGGCGCATGCCCGCGGGCTTTAACGATAAGGTCCCCCTGCCCTTGGTATATGCGGCGAGCGTCTTCGCGTAGTCGCGCATGCAGGCGACGGGAGCCTCGCCGGTTACCGCGGAAACGTCCCCGTCCGAGCCCTCCAATGTGAATTCGGCGCTCATCGCCTTAAGATCCGTCATGGCGCGTCCGACGCAGTCGTTCGGCGCCTCGAGGCGGAATTCGTAATACGGCTCGAGAAGCACGCTGTCCGCGCGCATCAGCGCGTTTCTTACCGCGCGCGACGCCGCGTTATAAAAGTCTCCGCCCTCGGTGTGCTTAAGGTGCGCCATGCCGTAAAGCAGGGTTATCCTAACGTCGGTGAGCGGCGACCCGGTCAGCACGCCCCTGTGGCGTTTGGCGGCGAGGCAGGAAAGTATCACCCTCTGCCAGCTGGGCGAAAGCTCCCTCGGGTCCGCCTCGGAAGCGAAGCTGATCCCCGAGCCCCTCTCCGCGGGCTCTATCAAGACCTCGACGTGCGCGAAATGCCTTAGCGGCTCGAAGTGGCCTATGCCCTTCGCTGCTCCCGCGACGGTCTCCTTATACATTACCTTGGCGGGGCCGAAGCCCATCGTAAGCCCGAAGCGGTCGCGGACGAGCCGGGAGAGCACCTCGCACTGCACTTCGCCCATGAGGAGCGCGGTGATCTCGCCGCGGTTCTCATCGTAATTTAGGTCGAGCTCGGGATCCTCCTCCGCGAGCGACAATAGCTTTCTGTACGCGTCGAAAAGATTCGTCCCGTCGGGGAAAACGAGCGAGTACGAGAGCATTGGCGCGAGCTTCAATCCCCTTCCGCCCGCGTCTCGGCCGAGGCCCTCCCCCGCCTTCGTCCTCGTAAGTCCCGTCACGGCGGCGACCGTGCCGGCGGGAGCCTCCCTGACCGCTGAGTACTTCGCGCCGGAATAGACGAGTATCCTGTCCGCCTTCTCCTCCCAGACCTCGTCCTCGGGAACGGAGGCGGCGCGGTTGGTGAGCGTCTGCTTCGAAACGAGCCTGCCGCCCGTGATCTTCATGAGCGTGAGCCGCTGGCCGTCCGCGTGCGTGATCTTGAACACCCTCGCCGCGAACTCGTCGGGATAGTCGGGCGTCCGCGTGAACCGCACGAGCCCGTCCGAAAGGGCGCCGACGCCCGTCATCTTAAGCGCCGAGCCGAAATACACGGGGAATATCTGCCGCTTTTTCACGGCGGAAGCGATGCTTTCGTCCGAAAGGCGGCCGGATGAAAGATATTCCTCCATCAGCTCCTCGGAGAAGCCCGCGGCGTTCTCGCCGCGCACGGGAGCTTCCGCGGTAAAGTCCACGAACCCGTCGCCGAGACGGGAGGAAAGCTCCGCTATCATCGCCGCCTTTGAGGGCGATGGAAGATCCGTCTTGTTAACGAACACGAACGCGGGCACGCGCGAAGCCTTCAGAAGCTCCCACAGGGTAAGGGTATGCGCCTTGACGCCCTCGGGCGCGCTTATCACGAGCACGGCGTGATCCAGTATCCCGACCGTGCGCTCCGCCTCGGACGCGAAGTCCGCGTGCCCCGGGGTGTCGATGAGCGTGAAATGCCTTCCGGAAATGTCGAGCTCCGCCTGCTTTAAAAATATCGTGATCCCGCGCTCCTTTTCGAGGGCGTGCGTATCGAGAAAGGCGTCCCTGTGATCGACCCTTCCCTGCTTTCTAATCGCGCCCGCGCCGAATAAAAGCGCCTCGGAAAGAGTGGTCTTTCCGGCGTCGACGTGTGCGAGCAGACCTATTACCGTGCGTCCCGTATCCATACGCACTCATTATACCATCGCCGCCGCCTTCGGGCAACAGGCTTGATCCCCGCCTGCCGCGATAATAAATATTTCAATTTTATATTTTTAAAATACTGTTGACAATTGTTTGTATTGCATTTATAATTATCTGGTAAAACTATGTTTAATCTTTTAGGAGGACATATGAAAAAGTATTCTAAACCCGAGCTTGACGTTATCGAGATCAATAACGACATTCTCACCGAGAGCAACACCAAGTGCTGCGCCGGTTGGGGCGACACGATCGAGACTCCCGAGGAAGAAGACTAATTCGGTGAATTGACTTAAACGGCAGCCGCCGTTTGGCTTCTCATCGGACAGGGAGGAAACCATGCTGATCGAGATCGCCTCCGTACCCTTTGAAGCGGTGCTCAGGTACCCGCATACGGAACTGTTCTTCCGCGGGTACGAGACCGACAAGCCGCCTCTTTTTACCGTCGAGCCGACCGAAGCGGACCTTGTTAAGGTCCAGGCCGACATCGACGCGGCGGCGGTCAGAGGCGGAGAGAAGCCCGTTCGCCGTACTCCCTCTTCGCTGGAGTTCCATGCCGTGCACGCGCTTCTTGCCCGGAAGCTTATCTCGTACAACGTGCTTCTGATGCACGGCTCAGCCCTTGCGATCGACGGCGAGGCGATCGTCTTCACCGCTAAAAGCGGCACAGGCAAGAGCACTCACGCACGCCTGTGGCGGGAAGCGTTTCCCGACCGCGTGCGGATGATCAACGACGACAAGCCCCTCATCCGGATCGAGGACGGGCGGGCTCTCGTTTACGGCAGTCCGTGGAACGGGAAGCACCATCTGGGCATGAACGCCTGCGCTCCCCTTAAGGCCGTCGTTTTCCTCTCCCGCGGGGAGAAGAACGCGATCACGCCCGTGAGCAGGGCGGACGCGTTCCCTGCCCTTGTGAAGCAGTGCCTGAGCTCCGTCGATCCCATGACCGCAGGGAAAATACTGGAACTTGAAATGAAGCTTCTGAACGAAGCCGCTTTTTTCGGGTTACAGTGCAGCATGTCTCCCGAGGCGGCCCTCGTCGCTTACGAGGGGATAATGAACGAACCCACGGCCCGTCCGTGCGACAAATGAATTGAGAACACGGAGGTACTGTAATGAAAGCTTATGAAAAGCCTTTAATGGAGATCATTCATTTAGAGGGCGACGTCCTTGCCGATTCGTCGACTCCCGCCTGTAATACTCCCTCTCCCTACGTGACTGCCCCGCCCTGCGACACGCAGACTCCCCCCGTCTGCGTCTGGGGATACGACCCGAACCCGATAGTCACCGAGTAAAAACCGGGGCGGGCTTTACCCTTCAGCCGTACCCACCCAATCAGCTTTCCCATGCGGCTGCGCCGATCCGCGGCCGCATTTTGTTTTCCCCGATCATGAAAGAGATACATCCTGCCGATCCGCTGTTATCGAAACTGCTTCCGAAGGCGAAACCCCTCCCCGGGGTCGTCTGCGTTCCTTCCCTTTACGCCTACGCCTTCGAGTGCGACGGCGAGAAGTACGTTTTCAACACGCTGACGAAGCAGTGTTTTAAAACGGTGCTGCCCGAGAAAGCTTCGGCGGGCGAGGGCTTCGACGATCTCATCGGGAACTATTTCCTCGTTCCCGAAGGAAAGGACGAGTGCGCCTTCTACGAATCGATCTCCGCGATGATGCGGCTTTACACGAAAAGGAAGGAGCCCCTCGGGTACGTCATACTGCCCACCTTACGCTGCAACGCCCGGTGCGTTTACTGCTACGAGGAGGGCCGTCCCCAGGACAATATGTCGCGCGAGACCGCGGAAGCTGTGCTCAGATTCATTCTTGACAACCGCGGCAATAAGAAAGTCGGTCTCAACTGGTTCGGAGGCGAGCCGCTTCTGAGGCAGGATATCATCGACTTCATAAGCACGGGGCTTAAGGACAAAGGCGTCGAGTATTCGTCCGTGATCGTCTCGAACGGCAGCCTCATCACCCCCGCGGTCATCGAAAAGATGCTGGGGCTCTGGAGAACGGCAAGGATACAGATCTCCATGGACGGCGCCGAGGCGGACTATATCGCGCGGAAGCGTTATTATACCGACGCCGATCAGTACCATACCGTGATAAGGAACATAAGCCTCCTGTCCGAGGCGGGCATTACCGTCTCCTTAAGGATCAACGTGGACGAGGAGAACTGGCCGCGGGTCCCCGAATACCTCGACGATCTAACGCGTCTGGTCGCTCATAAGGAGAACGTGCTCGTCTATTTCAGCCCGCTTATGGCCGTGCGCGCGGGCGAGAATGACCTCGATTTCTGGAAGAAGGTCATTTCAGCCGCGCACCTCATCGACGAAGCCGGATTCAGGCCGCTCGCCTACACGGAAGCGGGAATGCGGTTCAGAGTCACCCGCTGCATGGCGGACAGCGGCGCCGTGGTCATCACGCCCGACGGCGGCCTTTATCCCTGCGAGCACTGCCCCGAGGGAAGCCGCTTCGGAGACGTATTTAACGGCGTGACCGACGAAGCCGCAAGGAGAGAGTTCTGCCGTACCGACCGCACGAGGGAGATGTGCAGAAACTGTCCGATGCTCCCCGACTGCACGAGCCTTGCCTCCTGCCCCTGGGTCGACGCCCACTGCCGCGAGGCGCACGAGATGCTCGCGCTGAACACCTTGAAGCGCATGGTGCGAAGGGTCGGAAAAGAAGACGAAGCGCCGGACGCGAACGACTATATGTGTTAAGGAGATTATAAAATGAAGCTGAGATCCGATTTCGTTATTCAGGACGTCGACGGCACCGGTTTTCTGGTACCCCTCGGCGGGGAATCGTTCCACGGCATTGTCCGCAGCAATGAGACCGCCGGGTTCATTGTGAACTGCCTTAAGGAGGAGACCACCGAGGAGCGGATCGTGGACGCCATGTGCGCCGAGTACGACGCTCCGCGCGAGGTCATCGCGAAGGACGTCAATGAGATACTGAATACCCTCCGCGGGATAAACGCGCTGGAGGAGTGACCGCGTCCGGGGTTCCCCGAACGGAATTATGCATATCAAAGCAGAGGAAATACCTCTGCTTTTTTGAACGCCCGCGGCGATTGACCGATCGGGTAAAATAATGTATAATTATATCAAACGGAAATAATCGATTTTTTACAGGAGGAACCGCCATGACAGGAAAGGAACGCGCCGCGCTCCGCGCGCAGGCGAACGGTCTCGACGCAATATTCCAGATAGGCAAGGAGGGCGTCACGGACGCTCTTAAGGACGGCGTCGACTCGGCGCTAAAAAAGCGCGAGCTCATAAAGCTCAGCGTGCTGGAAACGAGCGGCATGACCGCAAGGGAGGCCGCGGACGAACTCTCCCGCGCGACCGGATCCGACGTGATCCAGGTCATCGGCCGCAGGTTCGTACTGTACAGGAAGAAAGAGGAAGATTGAACCAGGGAGCAGGTATTAGGGATCAGCAATCAGCAATCAGCAATTAGCAATTGGCAATTGGCAATTGGGGATGGTGAAACTGACTCCTAACTCTCAAAACGGAGGAACGATCATGAACAGACTGCGCTTAACGGCACTCGTACTCTTAATAGCTCTCCTCTTTTCGGGGAACGGCTGCAAAACTTCCTACAAGCAGCCCGTCACGACTCCGGCGCCGACGGAAGCGATCGCGCTGCCGGACGGGGTCACATTCGGCGAGCACAGCCGCGAGCCCGGGTATTCCGTGTACTTCAAGACCTGCGTTTATGATTCAGAACTCGTCACCGTCGCCGTCGATCTCGATATTTACTCGGAGGAGGCTTTGTTCAGTCTTGCCGGAGCGATCTCCCGTGACGTCGCGGCGGCCGCGGAACGCCTCGGCGCGGGATCCGCGCATCCAACCATCTATATCGTGGACAAGGTCATAACGGGACAACCCCTTGCTGTTGAGAATCACGTGTTCTGCACCGCGCCGGATGTCGAAAGCGGCGAATACCGCGCTGCGCTTATGGGGGCATATTACGGTATCCCGATCCCGTGGAAGCAGTACGGCCTCTTCTCATACGTTTTCGGCGAACCGGACGACATAGGGCTTCAATTCTATTATATGAACAGCGGCAACACGCTGACGAGCTCGTGCGCGGCCCTGTTCCTGTCGCCGCTCTCGGCAGACGCAAAGACGGTCGAGATGGGAAGAAAGACCGCGGCTTCGATCACCGCTTTCGTAATGGAAAGAGGCGGGCTGGACGCTCTGCGCGCAATAAAGAGCACGCAGGAGGTGCTGCCCGAGTGGCAGGAGACCATCGGCGTGAAGATGCCTCTCACCCTTCCGGACGACGACGCGGAGGCCGCCTGCATGACGGTCGAGCGCGATCCCAACGGGCTGTACGCCGTACGCATCGGAAGCACGCTGATCTGCGTCAAGAAGGACGGCTTCATAAGTTTGCCCGATGAGCTTTACACATTTATCCTTTATTACCTCCGCGGCGTGAAGCTCGTTTTCACGGTGATCCGTCGGGACGCCCCCGAGTTTTCGGAGCTGGCGGAGACCCGCTTCAACGACAGGATCACGATCAATATCCAGTCGAACAACTCGAGCTTTATGTCGGGCAATACGATCCGCCTTACCGATGAGTTCGATATCTGGCACGAGCTCGTGCACGTTCTTCTTGAGCCCGATCGGGAAACAAGATCGTTCAGCTGGCTTTGCGAAGCCATAGCTCAGCATTTTTCGCTTTATGCGGAAAGCATCGTCAGCGGGGAGTACGAAAGATCTTGCTTCTCCGATTACGCATCTTGGGCAAGATGGTACGCGCGGGAAAACGGGATCTCAGGTCAAGCGGCTGAACAGCACATTAAGTTTTTCAGAGGCATTTACGATCTGCTCCGCGCGTCGGATGAGGAAACTCCCGAAGGGATCGTCAACTTTCACCTGTTCGACCGCGCATACGGTATCTCGTCCCTGCTCCTGCCCGACGACCCGTTCTTCGACAGGACAAGCGTCGGAGAGGTCAATTCCGTCGTATTTCGTCCGAAGCACGTCGACGGCAACGGCCTTACCTATGAAGAGGCGCTTGCGATGTTTGACTACCTTATGGACGCCTACGGCGCGGATAAGGTCATGCAAGGCTATATGAACGCCCGTCCCCTGACCGAGACGTTCGGCAAGGATTACGAGGAGCTTTACGCGGATTTCATGAAGTATCTGAACGATACCTACGGAGAGTTTCTTAAGTAATGCGCCTCCCGCGAGGCGATCTCACCGCCGAAGGCGATCTCACCTGCGGGCAGATTTCACCGCGAAGCGATTTCACTTTCGGGTATTAGTGAAATCCATCCTGCGGATGGGTGAAATCCGCCCCTTCGGGATGGGTGAAATCCTCCCGTTGGTCGGGTGAAATCCGTCCTGCGGACGGGTGAGATCAAAGGCTTCGCCTTTGGTTAACTTCTCACTCCTGACTCCTAACTCTATAAAGGAGGAACAAATGAAAAGATTTCGCGTTCTTGCACTCGTACTCTTAATAGCTCTCCTCTTTTCGGGGAACGGCTGCGGGATAATACCCGCGCTCATAAAGCCGACCGCGGCTCCGACAGAGACCGCGGCGCCGACGCCGGCTCCCACGGCTAAGCCCGCCCCGACGCCCGAACCCACCGAGGCGCCGGAGATCACCTCGGGCGTGCACAAGGGCGAGCGCGATTACTTTACCTATTTCGTGACCCGCGTGATCGAGAAGGAGCGCTGCTCCGTCCAGATGGATTACAAGATCTTCTCGGCCGAGGCGCTGATAAGCCTTGCGGATACCGTCGACCGGGACATGGCGGCAATTGCGGAACGGGCGGGCGAACCCGACCGGCGCGTAACGGTCTACATCGTGGACAAGCTCGAGTCCGGCGCGTCGCCCGTGTCCGGCGATCACATGTTCTGCACGCCTGAAGAGGTGGAAAGCGGCGAATACCGCACGGCGCTCATGGACGCCTGTTTCGGGCTTACGATCCCGTGGAAGCAGTACGGCCTTTATGAGTTCGTATTCGGCGATCACGACTATTCGGGACTGCAGCGCTATTATCTGGACAAGCGCAACATGTATACCGCGTCCTGCGCGGCGGTTTATATTTCTCCGCTCTCGGCAGACGCAAAGACGCTCGAGATGGGGCGGAAGACCGCGGCGTCGATCACCGCTTACGTCCTTAATAACGGCGGCCTCGAAAGGCTCCGGGAGATCAGGAGCACGAAGGAGGTCATCTCCGACTGGATGAAGACCGAGGACGTGTTCTCATCGTTCATACTGCCCGAAGAGGATGAGGAGGTCGCCGGCATGACGGTGCTGAAAGATGCGGGCTGCCTTTTTGCCGTGCGCCTTGACAACCTCGTGTTCCGCATAACCGAAAGCTCGTTCATGAAGACCCCCGCGGAGCTTTACACCTTCCTCGTAATGTACGTCCGCGGCATGAAGGCCGTCTGGAAGACGATAGAGGACGAGGCTCCCGCGTTCGTACCCTATGCCGAAACGCGCGCCGGGGCGACGATCACCATCACCGTCACCACCGCCGACGAAAGCTACACCTACGGCAACAACATCGTACTCGGCTTCGAGGAGTCCATATGGCACGAGCTGACGCACGTTCTGATGAACGAGAGCGAGTACGACCCCGTATTCTGGTGGCAGTGCGAGGCGATCGCCGAGCATTTCTCGCTTCCGTCCTGGGACGCGGTCTGGCGCGTAAGCGAGGAGGAATACATTTCGGGCTTCGCGGCTTTGATCAGATCGTACGCGTTGGGATCCGCCATAAGCTCCGAAGAGGCCGAAAAGTGCATATCGCTCTTCACGGCGGTCTACTATTCGCTCCGAGCGGAGCACGGTTCGGCTCCCGAGGGGTATCTCGATCACAGGCTGACAGAGCGCGCCCTGGGCATCTGCGCCCTGCTTCTGCCCGACAGCGACATTTTCGACCGCAGATCGGTCGCGTCTACGCGCGGCTCCGAGTCCGGCCCCATAGAGACCGACGGCAACGCTCTGACGTACAACGAATCGATGGCCTTCTTCGAGTACCTGATGGATACCTACGGCGCCGAGACGGTGCTCCGCGGATATATGTACGCCAAGCCCATTGAGGAGACCTGCGGGAAGACCTACGATAAGCTGTTCGCGGACTTCATGAGGCATCTTAAAAATATGTACGGCTCCTATCTAAGGTAACGCTTCTGCCTAATCCCTAATACCTAATCCCTAAAGGCCCTCCGCTGAGGGCTTTTTTCACTTTACAAAACCTTTACACGATCCTTACCCGCTCTTGATTGACCGGGGCGGGAGTTCATAGTATAATCTTGCCGCGCTCAGGAGAGCGAACGAGCCATCCACCCACAAGGACAAAAGGAGAAACGACCATGAAAAGACTGCGCTTAACGGCGCTCGTACTCTTAATAGTTTTCCTCTTTTCGGGGAACGGCTGCGGGATAATACCCGCGCTCATAAAGCCGACCGCGGCGCCCACCGAGACCGCGGCGGCCACTCCCGCGCCGACGGAGACGCCCGCTCCCACGCCGGAACCCACCGAGGCGCCGGAGATCACCTCGGGCGAGCACAAGCGCGAGTCCGGATACTACGCGTTTTTCAAGACCCGCGAGCTTGTTTCCGATCGGTTTACTGCCGCCATGGAGGACGGCATATTCAAGGCCGAGGACATATTCCGTATCGCCTCCGCGATCGGCACGGATATTGACAGGATCGTCGAGACCTTTCAAGAGCCCGTCGGACACGTAACGGTCTACGTTGTAAAGACCCTGCGTTCGGGCGGGCCGATTTCCGTTGAGGACCGCGTGTTCTGCACCATGGCGGACGTTGAGAGCGGCGATTACCGCGCGGCGCTTATCGGCGCTTGCCTCGGTGTGACTCACCCGTGGAAGCAGTACGGCCTGTCCGTTATGGCGTTCGGCTCTCTCGACGAGTCCGGGCTCAAGTCCTACTACGGCTGGAAAACCAACATGCTCACCGCTTCCTTGGCTCCGGTGTTCCTGTCCCCTCTGTCTTCCAAAGGCAGAACGCTTGAAATGGCAAGGAATACCGCGGCCTCGATCACGGCTTTCGTAATGGAAAGAGGCGGCCTTGCAAAGCTCCGCGCGATCGAAAGCACCAAGGAAGTGCTGCCCGAATGGCAGGAGCATCTCGGTATCTCCTCCGTCATCGAGCTTCCCGAGAAGGACATCGAAGCTGCAAAGATGGGTATCGAGGCGGATCTTAACGCGCTCTTCATCGTCACTTTGGGCAACATAAAGGTCACCGTGGCCGAGAACGCCTACATCTCCTCCCCCGCCGAGATATACGAGTTCGTCTGTCAGTTTTACCTCGGCATGGAAAAGGTGCTGGAGACCATCCTCATCGACGATCCCGCGCATTACGACAGGGCCAATACCAAATTCACCGAGGAGAAGATCGATATCAAGCTCATCGCCGTTACCGCGGGCAAGAGCACGGCCTCAAGCACGAACCACATAGTGCTCTGCGTGACGAGCTCCGTCTGGCACGAGATGACGCACATACTGTACAAACACGTGACCTTCAAGCAAAACTCAGCGTGGGTCGACGAAGCCATAGCCCAGCACTTCTCGATGTCGGCCAATGACGCCGTCTCGCCCTACGATGAGGAGAGCACATTAGAGGAGCATAGGCAGTGGATGCTCGCGACATACGGCTCATCGTTCCCGGAGGTCCTGACTTTCCTTGATCTTTTCGAGGCCGTGTATCGGGATCTGCGTCCCGCCGACCGCGTTACTCCCGAGGGCAAGATAAGCGAGCGCACATGGAGAAAGACGAATGCGATCGCCTCGCTGCTTCTTCCCGACGCGCCGTTCCTTTCGGCTTATGTATCCGTTGCAGAAGTCCGCGGCGTGTCCGCAGGGCACAAGTCCAAGGACGGCAACGGGCTTTCATACGAAGAGGCGCTGGCTTTCTTCGATTATCTTATCGATACCTACGGCGCCGAGACCGTCATGAACGGGTACGACCGGCCCATAGCCGACGTCTGCGGCAAGCCCTACGAGGAGCTTTACCGCGAGTTCGTCGGTTATCTTAAGAACAGGTACGCGGAGTATCTCCACTGATCCTCTTGTTTTCACCGCGCAAGCGATCTCACTTTGGGGTTTTAAGTGAAATCCTCCCGTTGGTCGGGTGAGATCCTTCCCTGCGGAAGGGTGAAATCAAAGGCTTCCCTTGGGGGAAGCTGTCACCGAAGGTGACTGATGAGGGACGCGTCCGGGCTGCTGCCTCTTCACAAACAAAGTGGCGCGAACGCAAACGGCGGCTTCACCTGACCGATCCGGAAGCCGCAGTTTCTTTTGCCTTATCCCTCATCCGTCGGCTCACGCCGACACCTTCCCCCAAGGGAAGGCTTTTGGTTGGATGAAGTCCTCACTCCTCCCGTGCGGGTGCTCTCCCGCATCTCGTGTTTGCACAGGCAAACATATCGTTCTGCGTCAGCAGAATATCGTTATTTCTGCGTTTATTGCACAGACGACGAGATGCCCTTGCGGGCACGATATCCCTTCGGGACGATATGCCTCACGGCACGATATTCGGCTTGCGCCGAACGATAACTCCTCCCGTCGGTCGGATAGATGAAGACTTAAGACTTAAGACTTAAAACTTAAGAATGACGGTTAGAACTCCGCTCCGGCGGAGTTCTTTCATTCATTATTCATTATTCATTTTTCAGTCTTCAGTTTTCAGTTTTACATATCCTTTACACGATCCTTACCCGCTCTTGATTGACCGGGGCAGGCGTTCATAATATAATCATACCACGCTCGAAAGAGCGGTCGGAACTATCACACAAGGACAAAAGGAGAAGAAAATGAAAGTCGGAAAAATCTTACTGATCGTCGGCGGCGTCATTCTCGTCGTCGTGCTTGCGCTCTGCTGCCTCACCACGGTGCCCACCGGCTACACCGGTATCGTCACCACCTTCGGCCGCGTGGAGCCCTACACCTACGAGGCGGGCTTCCACATCAAGAGCCCCTTCCAGAAGGTCATAAAGATGGATAACCGCACCCAGAAAGCGGTCGAGACGCTTCAGGCCTTCTCTTCGGATATCCAGCAGGTCGACATCTCCATCGCCGTGAACTACTCCATCGACCAGGCGACCGCCGAGAGGCTCTACAAGACCGTCGGCCAGGAGTATTATTCCAAGATCCTCTATCCCCGCCTGCTCGAGAACACCAAGTCGGTCTTCTCGAAGTACACCGCCGAGATGCTGATCGCCTGCCGTGAGCAGCTCTCGAGCGAGATCACCGCCCTCGTCGTCGAGGACGTCAATGAGTACGGTATCACCGTAAGCTCCATCAGCGTGCAGGACATCGACTTCACCGACGCCTTCACCAACGCGGTCGAGGCGAAGCAGGTCGCCCAGCAGAACAAGCTGACCGCCGAGACCGAGCAGTCTCAGCTCACGATGCAGGCCGAGCAGGAGGCCGCGCGCCTCATAATCAAGGCCAACGCCGACGCGGAGCAGGCGAAGATCGCCGCCCAGGCAGAGCTTGAGGTCACCAAGATCCAGGCGGACGCCGCCGAGTACGCGGGTCTCAAGGAGGCCGCGAAGAACAAGGCCGTATCCGAAAGCCTAACCCCCGAGCTCATCAAGTACTACTACATCCTCCAGTGGAACGGCCAGCTGCCCACCACCGTGCTGTCGGACGGCACCGAGTTCCTCTTCGGACTGAACTGACGGTTCAGTCTCCCCCTCCTCACACGCCCTCCTGCCCGGAGGGCGTTTTTTTCACCGAAGGGATTATGGATCAGGTGTTAGGGAGCAGAGAGCGCAGCAATTGCTAATTGCTAATTGCTAACTTTCCCGCACGCCTCCTCGAGCTTACTTAAGGGTACCTTCGTTATGTCCCCGTACTCATCCATGAGGGCGATTATGCGCTCCCTTTTTTCTTTTTCCGTGACGCCGGCGGAACCGTTCGTCTTTTCTCCGGACGGGTCTTCGGGAGAGGTTTCCTCCTGCCCGCCTATATTTATACAGTCTATAGATTTTTCATCTATTGTTTCTTCTATTTTTCTTTCTATAGATGAATCAATAGATGAATCAATAGTATTCTTTTCTATTTTTTCTTCTATAGATGGATCTATAGAAGGGTTTATACTATCATATTTATAACCGTATGCTTCGTTCGTTCCCCCTAAACACGCGGACTTATAAACCGGGTGACCGTATGAGTTGACCGAATGGACTACGAGCCCCTTCCCGACAAGCGAATCGAGCACGCTGCGCGCCTTTTCCCCGTCCGTTCCCAGCCACGTCGAAAGCCACGCGATCTCGCCGCTGAATGCGCCCCGAAAGCCGGTGTATGAGGAAACGATGGCAAAAACGATCATCTCCGCCGCCGTGAGCCCGAGCTCCCTCATCCATGATTGGATCTTTATAAATTGATTGCTTTTTTGCATTTTATTCTTTCCTTTCTTTCGGGCGGTCTCTCCGCCCCTATTAATATTATAGCACATTTGTTCGGTAGTGTCAATTGTTTTAGGGATCAGGAAGCAGAGAACACAACAATTGCTAATTGCTAATTGCTCACTCCTCACTGAAAAAAGCCCCCAAAGAAAATCTTTGGGAGCTTTTGTTTTTATAAGGTTCCCTGTTCAGCCGAGCCGAACAGGCGTTCAATAGGTTCCCTGTTCAGCACAGCTGAACAGGCGTAAAACTAAAAACGCCCCACCGGGGCGTTTTTTTAACGTTTTACGCTTTGCAGACTTCCTTTACCCAGCCGTGGGTGTCGGGAATGCGGCCCCACTGGATGCCGGTCAGGGTGTTGTAGAAGTCCATGGTGAGCTTGCCGATCTCGCCGCCGCCGATGACCATGTGCTTGTCACGGTAGCAGAGCTCGCCGACGGGGGATACGACTGCGGCGGTGCCGGTGCCGAAGGCCTCCTGGAGCTCGCCGGACTCCGCATAAGCGATGAGCTCGTCGATGGAGATGTCGCGCTCCTCGACCTCGAGGCCCTTCTCACGGGCGAGGGCGAGAATGGAACGGCGGGTGACGCCGGGCAGGACGGTGTCCTTAAGATCGGCGGTGAGGAGCTTGCCGTTGACGATGAACATCATGTTCATTGCGCCGACCTCCTGGACGTACTTGAGGTGCTCGCCGTCAAGCCAGAGTACCTGCGCGAAGCCTTCCTTCGCGGCGATGTCGCCCGCGAGGATGGAGCAGGCATAGTTGCCGCCGGTCTTTGCGAAGCCGGTGCCGCCGCGGACGGCGCGGACGTACTTATCCTCGACGCGGATGCGGATGGGCTTCAGGCCCTCCTTGTAATAGGCGCCGGACGGGGAGCAGATGACGAAGTAGACGTAGTTCTTCGCGGCGTGTACGCCGAGAGCCTCGTCGTTCGCGAACATGGTCGGCCTTAAGTAGAGGCTGGTGCCGTCGGAATGGGGTACCCAATCCTTCTCGATCTCAACGAGCTTGCGCATGGCCTCGACGTTGAAATCGACGTCGATGGTGGGCATGCACATACGCTTCGCGGAGTTGTTGAGGCGCTCCGAGTTCGCGTCGGGACGGAACATGACGATCCTGCCGTCGCCGGTGCGGTAGGCCTTAAGGCCCTCGAAGATCTCCTGCGCGTAGTGGAGTACGGAGCTCGACGGATCGATGGAGAGGCGGTGATACGGCTCGATGCGGGGGTTATGCCACTCGCCGTCGTACCACTCCATAATGAACATATGGTCGCTGAAGCGCTTGCCGAAGCCGAGGCTGCCCTCTTCTTCGATGGTGGGCTTCTTTTTAAGATCGGTGCTTAACGTTACGGGAATGTTGACCATGATTTAAGACCTCCAAGAAATTATTTAATGTGATATTTTTATTCCTTTAAAGGAACAGGTACGAATGTTTCGCCGACAACTGCGGGGACCGTTTTTCCGTCGGTCTTATCCGAAAGCGTCCTGATAAACCCGTCGAGCTTTTCGTTTGGAACGGTCACGCGGAAGCGGACGTTTTCCTGAAACTCGATGCTGTCGACGATGCTCTCCGACTTCACGAAGCCCTCGATCTGGCCGAAGCGGGGATAGTCCGCGCTGAAGGCGATCACCGTGCAGGGAGCCATGAGCCCCTCGCCGCTTAACGAGAGCGCGTCGGACGCGGATCTTGAGTACGCCCTCACGAGTCCGCCGGAGCCTAAGAGTATGCCGCCGAAGTACCTCGTCACCACGATGAGCGCGTCCGTTATGTCACGCTTGATCAGCGTGTCCATTATGGGCATGCCCGCGGTGCCGCCGGGCTCCCCGTCGTCGGAGAAGCGTTTTTCGCCCGATGAGAGGGAGTACGCCCAGCAGTTGTGCGTCGCGTCGGAGTGCATTTTCCGCACCTCCGCGAGCCTCGCCATGGCCTCCTCCGCGCTGTTCACGCGGAAGCAGCGGCCGATGAAGCGGGACTTTTTCTCCGTGAACTCGGTCACGGAATCGCGGAGTACGGTTTTATAGGCTTTAAGCACTTCTTATTTCATTTCCTTCAGAAGGTCGCCCAGACGGTGGATACCGTCGACGATCCTCTCTTCGGGCTCGGCGGAGAAGTTGAGCCTGAAGGTATTGTCGCCGATACCGGGCTTTGTGAAGAACGGAGCGCCGGGAACGTAGGCGACGAGCTTTTCCTTAACGGAGCGCTGATAGATCTCGGAAGCGTCCATTCCCTCGGGAAGCGTTACCCATACGAACAGGCCGCCCTCGGGCATCTCGAACTTCGCCCAGTCGGGGAAGTACTTCCTCATGGCGTCGACCATGATCTTCGCGGACTTCGAGTAGACGGAGTTGATGAACTCGAGATGCCCGGGCATCCTGCCCTGATCGATGAACTCGGCGACGAGCGCCTGGTTGAGGTTCGGGGAGTGGGTGTCGGAGCCCTGCTTCGCGATGACCATCTTCCTAACGAGCTCCTCGTTGCCGCAGCAGCAGGCGACGCGCAGACCCGGAGAGATCGTCTTGGAATAGCTGGTGAGCAGGATCACGTTGTCGGAGGTGTCGAACGTCTTGATGAGGGGCATGACCTCGCCGGAGAAGCGGAGCGCGGCGTACGGATCGTCCTCGACGACGAGCATATCGTACTCGGCGGCAAGACGCGCGGTCGTCTTCCTGGCCTCGATATTCATGACCTTGGAGGTCGGGTTCTGGAAGGTCGGGATCGTGTAGAACATCACGGGGCGGGTCTCCTTCACGATCGCCTCGAGCTCGTCGGCGTGTACGCCGTCCTCATGCATGGGAACGGAAACGATGTTCGCCTGCGCGAGTTTGAATATCTGGATCGCGCCGAGGAACGTCGGCTCCTCGACCAGGATGGTGGAGCCCGGGTTCAGCATGACCTTCGCGAGAAGGTCGAGACCCTGCATGGAGCCGGTCATGGTGATGACGTTGTCGATCGTTGCGTCCGTGATGCCGAGAGGCGGAAGCACCTTCTCAAGGTAAGCCTTCCTCAGGGGCATATAGCCCTCGGTGGGACCGTACTGGAGAAGCACGTCGCCCTTTTCGGCGATGAGATCGCGCGCGGTGTTCGCCGCCCACTCCTTCGGGAAGCATTCCTTCGCGGGATTGCCGCCGCCGAAGCTGATTATAGCGGGGTTTCCGAGCACCTTGAAGAGCTCGCGGATGGCGCTGCCTTTAACGCCTTTGATTCTTTCCGAAAACTGCATAAAAGTGACCTCCGGTTAGATTATAGTTTTCCAAAGATATTTTACTATGATTTGGTTGGGATTTCAAATATATTTTCAAGGTATTAGGTATTAGGATGATAAACTTGAATACGGGGGCGGGGTATGGTATAATAGACAGGTAATATATCAAATCACGGAGGGACAGAACATGAAGGCCTTAAAGACGCTCCTTTCCCTGCTTACCGTATGCGCGCTTCTTTTCGCCGCCGTTCCCGGCAATGCGAAAACAGCCGCCGAAAGCGGGCGCGGGCTCCACTCCGCGGTCGCGATCGACGACGATCCCGAAGGCGGCTATACCGGCGATTACGTTGTGATCTGCAATCCTTCGGAGAACGTCTATGACGGCCTTTCCACCGGCTCGCTCGCCGGAAGGATCAACACCCAGGTCGAGGGCTCGAGCTCCGTTATCCCCGTGCTCGATGAAACGCGGAAGGTGCTCATCGACGTCGACGGCGAGCTTATGGAGGAAACGAGAAGGATCTACGGTAAAAAAGAGCTCGTTCATAATCCCGTTAAGGCGGATTACCCCGTGGGCTCGACGAAGGATTTCTACATCGGCTACCGGAATCCCGACGGCAGCGCGGGCGACATCACGTTCAAGGTGCTGTATGTCGGCGCCAACTGCCGCATCTGGACGCCCGTGGGAACCGGCTCGAACGGCAATTATTACCCCCTTGACGGCATCGACGAATCCTACGCGAAGAGCGCCGCGGACGCCTTTGATTCGAAGTTCGATCTCATGATCGAATCGTACGGCGGTTTCTTCGACATGAACGACGACGGCAAGATCAACCTCATGTTCTACAACGTCGAGGACGGCTGGTCCCCCTCGACGGGCGGAGGATACGTCGGCGGCTATTTCAGCGCGAACGATTTTTACAACGCGAACAAGCTGCCCATGATCCACATCGACACCTATCCCGGCGTCTTCAACGGGGAGACGAGCAGCATCACCGACTGCTATTCGACCACCGTTCACGAGTTCCAGCATCTTATCAACTTCTCGAACACCTACGGCTGGATGGCGACCTGGCTGAACGAGTCGCTCTCCGGCTCTGCCGAGGAGCTCTGCTTCCCGGGCGACGCGCTGGTGCTCCGCATCGTGAGCTGGCATAATTACTACTACATCTCCCGCTCCCGCACGGAGTACGAGTACTCTCCTTCGGTCGATCTGCACACGGGCGCTTCGCTTACCGACTGGTCCGGCTCGCTCGCGCAGTACGGCGAGGTGCTTCTGTTCTCGCAGTACCTTTACACGCGGTTCGGATCGACGGAGATATTCAAAAAGATAATCCAGAACGGCTACAACACCTCGGACCAGTACTCCTTCGAGGCGCTGAAGGCAGCGACCGGCCTCAGCATGGATACGCTTTGGCGCGATTTCTTCACGAGCATGATCGCTAACTGCCGCGAGTACAACCTCGGCTTCAACCTGAACGAGGGCTATACGCCCGAGGGACATTACGATCTTGAGGATCCTTATTCCCTGCTCTGCCCCGTCGTCTATACGGGCTCCGGTCCCGTCATTATCTACGGCGGCGGCTTCATAACGGTCAAGACCCTGGACGGAGTGTTCGTACCGCCCGAGAATGCGGATCCGAACCTTAAGTACATCGGCGTGGATCTCGATCCCGAGAATCCCCCGCCTCCCCCTCCCGCAGGACTTCTCGGCGACGCTGACGGCAACGGCGCGGTCGAGGCGGCCGACGCGCTCCTCATACTCCGCTATTCGATGGGGATCATAGGCGACGAGGGGATACATCTTGAAAACTGCGACTATGACGGAAGCGGCAGGATCGACGCGACCGACGCGCTTCTCGTATTGAGAAAATCCATGGGGATCATCTGATCCCCCCTTCTTTATCCGGAGGAAAAAATGAGAAAGGCCGAAAAACTTCTGGCGATCCTGCTCGCCGCACTGCTTGCCCTCTCCGCCCTCCCCGCGGGTGCGGACGCGCTGATCTCCGCCGCCATTACAAGGGAGTACACGGAGGGTGATTTCACATATACCGTCTCGGGCTCTTCCGCGGTCGTAACGGGATATACGGGCGGCGACGAGGTCGTTTCCGTCCCGTCGACGCTCGGCGGATATCCGGTGAGGAGAGTCGCGGAAAACGCCTTCGGATACGACTGCACCGCAAAGAAGATCGTGTTCGGCGAGGGCATAAAGCGGTTCGACGCCAGGTGCCTCCTGTCATGCCCCGATCTTGCCGAGATAGTGCTGCCGTCCACCGCCGAGGGTATTCCGTTCGATTATGAGAACATCATGTGGGGCATGGCGGGCGACAGCTTCGTAAAGAGCTGCCACGCGCTTCTTCGCATCACGGTGTCCGATGACAATCCCGAAATAATGTCGGTCGACGGCGTCCTGTACAGCAGAGACGGCACTCAGCTTATAAAGTACCCCGCCGGAAGGACCGACCGCGTATACTGCATCGAGGACGGCACGGTCTATATCAACGAGCAAGCGTTCGAGAACAACGACTATATCGAAGAGGCGATCCTTCCCGATACCGTCCACACCGTCAATTACTGGGCGTTCAACGGCTGCACGCGCCTTAAGAAGATCAATATCCCCGAGGGCTGCTGCCGCATCGGTCAGTACGCCCTGCAGAACACCGCGATCGAGGAGCTTCATCTTCCCGCGAGCCTGAGGACGATCGTCATGGGTTTTCCGGGTATGCATAGCCTAAGGAGCATCACCGTCGATCCCGATAATCCGAATTATTTCAGCGAGGACGGGATCCTCTACGCCGATTGGAGCGACACGGACGGCGGCACCGCCCTCATCTGCTATCCCTCAGAAAAAGAGGGCGATTCCTTCACTCCGGACGACGACGTAATAAGCTACTCATGGTATGCCTTTACACATTCGAAACACCTTAAGCGCGTGATACTCCCGGAGGGTACGAAGAGTATCGCAAAGTCGATGTTTTACGGAAGCGAAAAGCTTTCGTACGTTTACATCCCCGACAGCGTCGAAACGATAGAGCACAGCGCGTTCTTCGACTGTTCAAGTCTTACCTCCGTCACGCTCCCCGCAGGACTTACGACGGTCGGGGATTATATCTTCGCGAACGTACAGCTTGCGGACGTATACTTTAAAGGCACGGAGGAACAGTGGAACGAGGTGTCCGTCGACGGCAATAACGAAAATCTTTTCGGCGCCGTGTTCCATTACGCGATAGAGGATACCTCCGTGTTCTGGGGCTTTGACGGCGGAAGGCTTATCATTGACGGAAGCGGCGAAATACCCGACGTGACCCGGGCGGGAGCTCCGTGGGAAGGCTTCGCCTCCGGCGTAAATGAGATCGTCATCGCAGACGGCGTCACCCGTGTCGGCAGCGGCGCGTTTTCCGGATGTACGGAATGCACCTCGCTCCGCATATCCGCTTCCGTAACTTCGATCGGAAGCGGGGCCTTCTCCGACTGCGCAAAGCTTTCCGACGTCTGTTACGGCGGCACCGCCGAGGATTGGGCGGATATTTCAATAGGCGATGACAACGCTCCCCTCGACGCGGCCGAATTCCATTACGGCGAAGCCGGCCTTGCCTCCGGCGCCTTATCGGACGGCATACGGTGGGAGCTCGGCTTTGACGGCACTCTGACCGTAAACGGCGCGGGCGATATGCCCGACCTTGCATACGATCAGCCTGCCCCGTGGGAGGATCATAAAGGCAGGATAAAGCGCGTCGTGATCGGAGACGGAGTGGGAAGGATCGGAGAATATTCGTTCCAAGGCTCCCCCGCCTTAACGGAGGCCGTCATCGCGGGAAGCGTCGTATCGATCGGCAGATCGGCATTCGCAAGCTGTTCGGTGCTCTCGGGCGTCGTTCTTTCCGAGGGCGTCGAAACGATCGGAAGCTACGCGTTTTCGAACTGCGACTTTATTGCCGAGATCGATATACCCGCAAGCGTCACGAGCATCGCGTCAGATGCGTTTTACAGCTGCTCCGGGCTTTCCGCGATCCGCGTCGCGGAGGGGAACCGTTCGTACCGCAGCGAAGGCGGCGTGCTTTATTCGTTCGATATGTCAACGATACTTCTTTTCCCCGCCGGGATCGCGGGTTCGTTCACCGTTCCCGACTCCGTGACCTCGGTCGGAGACAACTGCTTCGCTTACTGTTACGGTCTCGAAAACGTCGACCTTAACAGCGTGACGTCCATCGGTTCAAGCTGCTTCTTAAACTGCGGGATCCGGAGCGTTACGATCCCGTATGGCGTTTCCCGCATACCGGGCAACGCGTTTTCCGGCTGTATGTCGCTCACGGAGGTCGTTTTCCCCGAGAGCTTGGAGGAGATCCGCTATTACGCTTTCAACGGATGCGAGTCGCTTACCGAGATCGTTCTCCCCGAGAGCCTGAAGACCGTAGGCTGGGGAGCGTTCGCATGGTGCCGTAAGCTTAAGAGCGTGACTCTCCCCGCGGGGCTCGAAAGCATCGACGATCTCGCTTTCAGTTACTGCTTCAGCCTTGAAAGCGTGTACTATCACGGCACGGAGAATATGCGTTCCCTGATCGCGATCGGTTCGGACAACGACCGTCTCCTTGACGCCGAGTGGCATTACAATACCGTTTCGGGCATCTCGATGCAGACGCTCCCCGACGTGCTTGAGTATAAAATCGGCGACGAATTCGACCCGACCGGCGGCGAGGTGCTCGTATCTCTCGGCGGCGGGATCGAGCTTGTTCTTCCCCTTACGGCGGATATGGTATCGGGCTTCGACAGCTCGGCTTCCGGCGCCCTCACCCTGACCGTCACGTTCGAGGGCTTTACCGCCTCGTTCGACGTCGTGATAATCGATCCTCTCATTCCCGGCGACGCGGACGGGAACGGCGCTGTCGAGCCTTCGGACGCGCTCCTCATACTCCGCTACTCTATGGGCATCATCGACGGCGAGGGGCTGAATCTTGACAACTGCGACTATGACGGCAGCGGCAAGGTCGACGCGGTCGACGCGCTGCTCGCTTTAAGAAAAGCCATGGGGATCATCTGATCCCATTCTCTGACAGGAGGAAGAAGAAATGAAAACGGCAAGAAAGTATCTTGCGATCGCGCTCGCGTTCCTGCTTTCGGTTTTGTCCGTTCCCGCTAACGCGAACGAGAGTGCCGTCCCGACCCGCCTCGTCCGCGACGAGGTCGTTATCGACGACGATCCGGAAGGCGGCTACGAGGGGGATTACGTCGTGATCTATAATCCCGGCGACAGCGCATTCCTTTCGACCGGTACTCTGGCGGACAAGATCATTCACAGCGTCAATACGTATACACCCGCCAATTGCTGTGAGCCCGAGCTGCCCGGTATCACGGAATGCTGCGCGACGGATTCGTTCGTGACCGAGGAGGACCGCGAGTTCTTCGAAAAGGGGCTCCTCAACGCCGAGCCCGCGAGGACCGACTATCCGGTCGGCAGTACGAAGACCTGGATCATGGGGAACCACAACCCCGACGGCAACGGCGCGGATATCGAGTTCAAGGTGCTTTACATAGGCGAACACTGCCGCATTTGGACGCCAGTGGACGGCGGCCCGAACGACAACTATTATCCCCTCGACGAGATCGACGGTTCGTATGCGGAGCTTATCGCCGCCTCGTTCGACTTAAAATACGATCTGATGACGTCGCGGTTCGGGAACTTTTCCGATCTGAACGGAGACGGAAAGGTCAATCTCCTTTTCCATAAGATCAAGGACAACAGCATTGCAGGTTATTTCTCCGGGTCGGATCTTACAAAAAACAAGCTCCCCGCCGTCCATATCGACACATGGAAGAACTTTTTGGCTTCGGGAGCTCCGGGAATGGGTTTTGTTTACACGGTAACGGAGCACGAGTTTCAGCATCTTATCAGTTATTCCAACACGGGCGGTATGATCCCCTGGCTCGACGAGTCGCTTGCGAACGCCGCCGAGGCGATCTGCTCCTCCAAACGCATCGCTTCCAGGATCTATGAATGGACCGGATATTATTACGAGGGCGGGAACATGCCCGAGGCAGAGTATAATCAGTATTCAAGTCAGCACAACGGAAAGAGCATCGTTTACTGGCAGACCGAGAACCAGTGCTACGCCCTTGGGATGCTGTTTGCACAGTTCCTCTATACCCGATCGGGCTCGGTCGATATCTACAAGACGCTGATCGAAAACTACAACACCTCCGGCGACAGCTCCGGCGCCAAGTTCGTCGCGTCCAAGCTGGGGCTTTCCGCTTATGAGATGTGGACGGAATTCATCAAGTGCGTGACCGTGAACTCTCCCTCCGCGGGGTACGGATTCGCCGTGCCCGACTACTACGATCCCGCCGAAAACAACGGAGTCGAGGATCCCTTCTCCCGTCTCTGTCCCGTCGTTTACACCGGCCGCAGCGCCAAGACCATATCCAGCTACGGCGGGTTCATCACGGTCAAGCCCGTGGGCGGCGTATACGTTCCGCCGTCCGACGCTTCCGCCTCGCTCAAGTACTTCGGGATAAAGATCGTCTTCCCCGAGCCCGACGGCGACGCGGACGGGAACGGCACGGTCGAAGCGGCCGACGCGCTGCTCATATTGCGGTATTACATGAGCCTTCTGGACAACGGTGTCAACGTTGAGGCGTGCGACGTTAACGGCGACGGCAAGGTCGACGCGATCGACGCGCTGATCGTTTTGAGAAAAGCGATGGGGATCACATAACGAAGGTAATAAAAAAGAGCCGTTTCCGGCTCTTTTTTTACGTATCTTTCATCATTCGCCGCGCCCGTTGATGAGTGCGCCGAGGACGAGTGTCCTGAACCGGCTTTCGGGAACGCCTTCGGGGGTGTCGTCGATGATCGCCCACGCGCGCATGACGTCGGTCGCGACGACGTATTCGACGGTCAGGAAGTACGTTCCGTCGGTGCCGTAAAGAAGTATGCGGCTGTTGGCGGAAGAGTCCTCCGCATGGACCGCCGCGGCGTAGCAGTCGAAGCCGTCGATGGTGAAGTGCACGAAATAGCCCTTCGAGACCGACCACTGCGTCGGATCGTTGATGAGCTTTTCAAGCGGATCCTCGTTCGATTCGGTCACAGTGAAGCTGACCGATACGACGTCCGAGTCGGTGTTCGTCAGAATGAACTGGAACTCGTTGTTGACGGCGACGGTGAAGCCCTCGGGCAGTACGACCGAGAAATTGCCGCCCTCGCTTGTGACGCGCCCCGCGTCATGGAAGCCGGGAGCCGGAGTCTCGGCGGGACCCGGATCGGCGTCGGTCGAGAGCTTCTGATTTACGCCCTCCGCGCTTATCGCGGGGAGCTTTGCCTTATCGCCGCCCATTATCGTGACGAGATCGCCGAAGCCGTGCGCCTGTGTGAATGCGTACCCCGCGGGAGCGTCGTCGTCCGTCCACTCTTCGCCGCAGTGCATGAGCTTCATCTCGACGCGCATATAGTCGGAGCCCTCGCCGAAAAGCTCGCTCATGACGAGCTTTTTGCCCATAAGATCGAGCTTCCACTCGATGTTCCTGCCGAATACCGCGCCGGTCAGGACTACGGAGTCCTTCCCCACCTTCGCGGAAACGCTGTCAAAGAGCTCGCCCACGCCGTTCACGACGGCGTATGCCGTGCCGGAGCCCGTTTCGTCCGCAGAAACGCGCATGACGCAGTCGTTCCTGACGCCCGCGTTCGGCTTATACTTTCCGTCCGCGTCCGAAATGAAGAACACGCCGTACCAGTCGCCGAGGAGCTCCGCGTTGACCTCGGGGTTCGGGGGTTGGGTGGCGGGATCTTCCGTGGGAGTGTCCGGCGCAGTGGATTCGCTCGGGTTCAGGATGCTGCTTATCAGTTTGCAGCCCGAGAAGGGGATAACGAACAGGAGCGCAAGGAGGATCGCAGTTAACTTAAAATGCTTTTTCATGTCCGTACCTCCTTTACTTGACTATCGGAGTGCCGGCGGGATAAGTATCCGCTCCGCCGCCGGGCTTCGGTATGAAGTAATAGTTGATAAAGACCTTCGTCCCGTCGGTCTCGAGCTCTACGGCGATCCCGAGCCAGCCGAGCGGATCGACGAACTCGTTGTTCTCGATATCCTCACGGGTGATGACTCCGCGGAGCCGGACCTCGTTTCTGACCGTATCGTTCACGAACGAGACTCCCGAGGGAAGGGGCGACAGGTTGCCTGCGGTCGTTCCGATGCCGAGATCCTTTAAAAGCAGTATGTCAAAGGGCTCGCCCGGAACGTAATACGAAGTGTAATCCGCGATGAACACGCAGTCGGGCCTCGGGAGCCTCTGCCTTTCCGATATCTTTATCGTGAACGTGCCGTACGTCTCCTCGCTGCCGTCGGACGTCTCGGCGTAGACGTAGAAGGTGAACTTCCCCGCCTTGGTGGGAACGCCGGTGACTTCGCCGTTGTCCTTGAGCTTAAGGCCGACGCCGCTTAAATACACGGTCTGGCCGGGATTGAACCACTCGCTGAATATGACCGTGCCGTCGGGCTTGTTGGTCTTGAGCTTCGCGGAGTAGCTCTCTCCGACGAAGGCTTCGGGGAGCGAAGTCGTCGTGACCGTAAGATCCTCGCCGGAGCCCGCCGTACCGGACAGCGGCACCGCCATGAAGATAACGATCAGCAGCATGCAAAATACTTTTTTCATAACGTCACACTCCTTTCACGGAACTATTATATACTATTTCATTTCGGTATGCAACGGGTATTCAAAAACAGCTTTCGGTGATAAGCCCGAGCGCGATCCCGAGCCCCGCTTCGAGCGAATCCAAGTCAAGCCACTCCTCGCGAGTATGCGCTCCGCCGCCCGAGAAGAGCCCGAGGGTGACCGCGGGCACGCCCAGAGAGAGCGGGATATTCGCGTCGGTCGAGGCGGAAGAGCGGCCGAAAGTCCTTCCGGTCACGGCCTTTATCACGCTTTCGCACCTTTTTATGAGCGCCTCGTGCCTTTCCCCGTCGACGCCGCATCCGCAGGGACGCTCGCCGATGAGCTCAGTTTCGATCATGGATCCGTCCGATCTGGCCCCAGCGATAAGCTTATTGAAGCTCTCTCGCATAAAGGAAAGCGCCTCGTGGCTGTCGGAGCGGTACTCATAGAGCATTTCAGCGTTCTGAGCGATGGTGTTCACCGAGGTGCCGCCTTTTATCACGCCCACGTTGTAGGTCGCGCGCGCGTTTTTAATATCGGGAAGCTCCTGTTCGTAGAGCCTTGAAACGAGCTTCGAAAGGATATGTATGGCGTTCGGCTTTCCGAACGCAGAGTAGGAATGTCCTCCCTCCGTCCTTGCGGTGACGCGCCATCTTTCGGAGCCGACCGCCCTTGTGACGACGCCGCCTTTTATGTCGCAGTCGAAGGAGATGAGCTCCTTTATCCTCCCGCCGTGATCCGAAAAGAGCCGCTTCGTGCCCTTAAGGTTCCCGAGGCCCTCCTCGCAGCTGTTCAGTACGAACATGACGGGGCTTTTCGGAAACCTAAGCATATCCCTTTCGTTGAGGATATCGAGAACGGTCAGTATCGCCGCGACGTTCGCCGTGTCGTCGCCCACGCCGGGAGCAAGGAGCTTTCCGTCCTTTTCTAACACGGGGAGCGGAGTAAGATCGGGGAACACGACGTCGGTATGCGCCGAAAACACGGTGATACCGCCTTCGTTTTCCGTGCCGACGGGGACGATCACGTTCTTCGCCCCGTCAGCGTACGCGCCAATGCCGCGTTCGTGAAGATAGTTAAGAATGAAGCTGACGCGCATTTCCTCCTGCCCCGAGGGAGCGGGGACGGCGGCGAGCCTTTTAATAAGATCGAGCATCTTTATAAGATGCTCGTTTGTGACAGTATGCGTATTCATCAGTTGGGAAGCTCCTCGTGAAGCTCATTGAACGCGCCGATCTCCCGGCTCGTCCTTTCGGTGAGGTCGGCGGTCTGCATGCGGTAGGCCTGCTCGATGCATTTTTCGACCGCGACGTCGTTCGACGAGCCGTGGCCCTTGACGACGATCTTCTTTAAGCCGAGGAGCACGCTGCCGCCGTAGTTACGATAGTCCATAAAGCGCTTTTCCTCGTCGAACATCTTCTTCATGAGGAGCGCGCCTATCTTGTTTATCGTGCGGGAATAGATGTCGCGCTTGAGCTTTTTGAGCATTTCGAGGCAGGCGCCCTCGGTGGACTTGACCAGGACGTTCCCCGAAAAGCCGTCGCAGACGACGAGGTCGTAATCGCCGGAAAGAAGCTCGCGCGCCTCCATATTGCCGGCGAAATTGATGTTATCCATGCCCTTCATGACGGGGTACGCGCTCTTTCGAAGCTCGTCGCCCTTCGTTTCCTCGACGCCGATATTGAGGAGCGCCGCCCTCGGCGACTCCATGCCGCAGGCGCATTTTAAGTAAAGGCTGCCCATTATCGCGAACTGGCAGAGCATGCGGACGGAGATATCAACGTTTGCGCCGCTGTCGCAGATGCCGACGATGCCGCCCTTCATGGTGGGCAAAATCGGGCAGAACGCAGGCCTTTTTACGCCGGGGATCCTGCCCACGCGGAGCGTCGCCGCGGCGACGAGCGCGCCCGTCGAGCCGGTCGTGACGACGCCGTGAACGGTCTCGTCGCTCCTTACCAGCTCTATCGCCTTCATGAGCGAGCTTTCCTTCTTTTGCTTTATGGCGGCGGTCGGCGTTTCGTCGCATGAGATGACCTCCGGCGCGTGGACTATGCTTAAGCGCTTTCCGTCGAAGCTCTTTCCGTCAAGCTCCTTTTTGATGAGCTCTTCGTCGCCCGTTAAGACGAGCTCGAGGTCGGGAAGAGCGTCAAGCGCCATGAGCGCTCCCGATACGTTCGCCGCGGGGCTGTGGTCGCCGCCGAAGCAGTCGATGCAGAGTTTGATCATTTTATCCCTTCCGTATTCAGAGTTCCTTTACGAAAGCGCGCCTGCGCTTGTGCTGGACGGCGACGAAGCGCTTCCACTGGTTCTGTATGAGATGGTTGTCCTCGAGGTTCAGATTGGTCTCGGCGTGGTCGACGCCCGGCTTGCGGAGCATTCTCTCGAGCGCCGCCGAAACGGCGACGGATACGCCGTGATTCGCCCACACGGGATCGATGCCGACGAGCCCCAGGTCGATGACCTTCGGGTGCTTTATCGCGCGGAGGATCCTTACAAGCGCCGCGGGGGTGAGACGCCCCTTCGACTTCTGAACCGCCTCGGCGATGGACGGGAAGCACACGCCTATGCAGACGATGTTGTCGTCCTTGTCGAGCACCACGCCGACGTGCTCGAGATCGATAATCAGCCTGAAATTGTCGATCATGAGCTTCTTCATGCCCTTCGTGAACGGAACTGTGCCGTAAAGATGCTCGTAGGATTTATCGAGGAGCTCGAACATGCCGTCCGCGTAGCGGTCAATAAAATCGTTCACGTTCTTCGCCTCGCCGACGCGCATGCCGTAGCGCTTTAACAGCTTGTCCGAGATCCTCTGGAGCGCGCCGTCGTCCTTTTCGGGCGGATAGATCTTCGATTCGGTCCAGTCGACCTCCTTGACGTAGCCGCAGTTCTCGATGAGCTTCCGATAATACTCGTAATTATACTGCTCCTCGAACGTGGAGAGCTGGTCGAAGCCCTCGACCAGAAGCCCCTCCCTTTCAAGATCGGAGAAGCCGAGGGGCCCGCAGACGGTGTCCATGCCGCGCTCCCTCGCCCAGTCCTCGACCGCCTTGAAAAGCGCGTCCGCGACGGGCTGGGAATCGATCGCGTCGAACCTTGTGAACCTTACGCGCTTCTCGCCGTTCTTTTCGTTCGCGGCCTTCTGGATGATGCCCTGTATGCGCCCGACCATAACGCCTTCGTCGTAGGCGTTGAAGCAGACGATCTCGCAGGTGTCGTTATAGACGAAGCCCTTTTTGAACATCTTCTTCTCGTCGGAATAGAGCGGCGGCACGAAATAGGGACAGCCGTCGTACAGCTTTAAGGGGTAGTCGATGAACTCCTTCTGTTCCTTCTTTGAAGTGACTCTTCTGACCGATATCATATCGATCCCTCCGTAAATGAATGGATTACCTGTGTTTCGCGTGGAAGCAGACGCCTACGGTGTTGGGGCCGCAGTGACTGCCGGCCGTGGGGTTGACGGAGATCCTCTCGATAGTGAGGCCTTCGTATTTTGCCCTGAGCCTCGCCTCGATCTCGTCGGCGATCTCCTCCGCGTCGGCGTTGCCGATAATTACGCGGTGATCCTTAAGATCCTCGCCGAGCTCGTCGACGTAGGCTAAAAGGCGATCGATCGCCTTCGCCCTGCCGCGCTCCTTGCCGACGGAGACCATCTTGCCCTCTTCGTTCATGCAGATGATGGGACGGACGCCGAGGAGCGTGCCCATCGTCGCGGCGAGACCGGAAACGCGTCCGGAATGCTTGAAGAACTTAAGATCGTCCGCGAAGAAATAGGTCGCGAACTTGTCGACCTCGGTCTCGGCCCACTTTAAGATCTCTTCGACGGTCTTCCCCGCCTTGACCATATCGCCCACCTCGCGGACGATGTTGTAGCTTACGATGGTGATGCCCTTCGTGTCGATCTCATAGAACTTCGCCGCGGGATACTTTTCGGAAAGGTCCGCGATCGCCTGGTCCATGGCGTCGAAGGTCGCCGTCATCGCGCGGGAGAAATGGACGTAGAGTATCTCGTCGCCGTTAACAAAGTACGGCTCGAAGATCTCGTAATACTTCTCGCGGCTGATCGCGCTGGTGTTCGGCAGCACGCCGCCCCTTAACTGATCGTAGAACGCCTTGGGATCGAACTCGAGGAAGTCCTCATAGGGGAAAACGGTCTTGCCGTCGATCGCGTAGGGCATGCTGATGAGCGAATAGCCGTATTCGGCCGCCACTTTCGGGGTGACGTCGCAGTCGGTGTCGGTGAAAAGCTTTAACATTTTTATTACCTCTTAAAAAATTATGATTTCGTTAAAAATTGGTTCGATCATTCCAGTATCATTATGTATTCGTAGATGGGCTGTCCGCCGTCTAACAGTATTACCTCGGTCATCCTGTGCGCCTTCTCGAGGGCTTCCTTGATCATTTGCGCCTCGTCGGGCTTCGAGTCCTTGCCGCAGACGAGCATCAGTATGCCGAAATCGTCCGCCGAGAGCGCGTCCGCAAGTCCGAGCGCCGCCTCCTCCGCCGAGGCCGAATCCGAGTAGATCGTGCCGCCCGAGAAGCCGATGTAGTCGCCCTCCTTGACCATAACGCCGTCGCGTTCGGTGTTGCGGCAGGCCTTCGAGACCGTGCCCGTAACGACGGACTGCATGATCTCGATCGACGAAGCCTCGATCTCGTCGATGTCGCCCGAGGAGGTGTCGAGGAGCGAAAGCGCCGCGTAGCACTCGCCGATGGACTTCGAGGGTATCACGCGCACGCAGGCGTTCTCGCAGAGCTTCGCGGCCTGGTTTGCGGTAAGTATGATGTTCGAATTGTTGGGATAGACGAGTATGTTCTCGGCGTTTATCTCGCTGAACGCCTCGAGGAAGCTCTCGGCGGAGGGATTCATGCTCTGCCCGCCGTCGACTACCGCGTCCGCTCCGAGCTCGAGGAAGGTCTGCCTTATGCCGTCGCCCGCAGCGACCGCGACGATGCCGAACTTCTTGCGCGGCTTTATGGTTTTTCCGGGCTTTGCGGCGGAAACGTAGTTGTTCCTGACCGTGGTCTCGTTATGCTGGAGCATCATGTTTTCGATCTTCAGCGTAAGGAATTCGCCGTACTCGTGGCAGTGCGCGAGTATCTTTTCGGGAGTCATGGTGTGGACGTGCGCCTTTAAGATGCTTCCGTCGCGGAACGCCACGACCGAGTCGCCGTTCGCGATGAGCCAGTCGATGAGAGGCTTTTCGTCAAAGGCGGAAAGCTCGCCGACCTTTAATGTCTGGAGCCTTAACAAAAACTCGGTGCAGTAGCCGAACTCCATGACCGAATCCTCGGTAAAGGAGTTTAAGTTCGTCCTGTCGTCCTTTTTTTCGGCGCCCGCGGCTTTCGGCGCAAAGTCCGCGCCGTTCAAAGCGTCCTGCATGCCCTCGGCGATATAGACGAGCCCCGCTCCGCCCGAATCGACGACGCCCGCCTCTTTCAATACGGCGAGCAGCGTCGGCGTGCGGTCGAGAGACGCGCGCAGCTCGTCGAGCAGATCCTCGAAATACGCCTGGAAATCCGTGCCCTCGTGTACGCGGGAATTGGCGTAGCGCACGGCGTCGGAGTAGACGGTGAGGATGGTGCCCTCGACCGGGGTCTGCACTGCGGAGTAGGACTCGGCGATGCCCCTCTCCATCGCTTTGGCGAAGGTTTTGACGTCGGCGACCTCAACGCCCTCGAAGCCCTGGGATATGCCGGCGAATATCCTTGACAGGATTACGCCGGAATTGCCCCTCGCGCCGAGCAGCATACCCCTTGCTATCTGCTTGCTCGTAAGGCCGAGAGCGTCGTCGGCCCCGTCCGCAACGGCCGAATAGCCGGAGTCGATCGTCATGAACATGTTGTCGCCCGTATCCCCGTCGGGAATGGGGAACACGTTAAGCTCGTTGACGATGACGCGGTTGTTGTTCAGCCTTGCGGCTCCGCCTTCGACCATATGGGCAAAGAGCGGGCCGTTCAACGTTTTTGTTTCCATATCGTTCCTTCCGTGTTTCGCCGGAACAAAGCCCGGCGTTTTTCAATAATGCATACATAGTCATTATATAAGAAGCAACGATATATTTCAACAGGAAATGACGCCGTTCGTCACAAAATTTGTTCGACGAGATACCTTCTTCCGTCCTTCGAAACGACGACTCTGCCCTTTAAAAGAACGCCCCTCGTCCTCACGTCGACGGGCACCGCGATGAAGAGCTTCTTTACGCCGTTTGCCTCCTTCTCGCCGAAGAGCCTGTGGTCGCCCTCCTTCACCCGCCAGACGGATCCCGGGAACGTGCGCGGGAACGGGTTACTGATGGGCATGCCATCCTCCTCCTTATTCTGCGCCGGAGCGGAATTAACGGCGTTCAATGCCGAAAAGAGCCTTTCCGCCTGCCTGAGTATGCCCTCCGTTACCGCGGCGCCGGGCTTCGGCTGTGCCGCCTTCCGCGGTTTTTCGGGCGCTTTTCCCCGCGGTTTTTCGGGAGGTTTTTCCGGTTCCATTTCGGGCGGCGCGGTCTCCTCCTCCCCCGCCGCCATTATCCTTATCTCGGCGAGTATCCTCGTCCTCCTGCTTCCGCACTCGCCCGAAAAGCCCTCGGAGAGCGTCCTTCCGTCCTTTACCACGACGAGCGCGCATATGCCGCTCTCTTTTAAAGAGACGGCGTTCCCTAAAAGGGGCGTCCTCTTTATACCGCCGTCGCCCGCCGAATACAGGCTCGCTCCCGCGGGAAGTCCGCGGAGCGATAGCGCGACCGATGACACGCCCCCGATCTGGGAGATGAGCGCGCTCCCCTTCAGCCTGCCCGTGAGCATGATCCTTCTTTTGACGCTTTTTTCCATATTAGATAATATGTCGCGGCTCTTTATTTTTGCCGCAGAATCTGTTATACTTTCATAAAAGAAATGCAAGGAGCAAGCGATATGAAAGACGCTTCCGAAGATAAGATCATCGAATCCGCGATAAAGCTCATTTCAGAGCGCGGAGTGTACGGCATGAGCCTCGGCGAGGTCGCGCTCGCCGCCTCGGTGTCGAAGGGCGCCGTGCAGTACAGCTTCAAGACGAAGCAGGCGCTCGTCGAAAAGGCCGCGGAACACTGCCTTAAGTCGATAAGCGACGCCCTGTTCGCCTGGGTCGATTCCGTATCCGCCTCGTCCCCCGCGCGTGACGCCGTCGGCGCGCTTGCCGACGCGATGCTGGGCGACGGCACGTTCCTTCGGGTATTCATCGCCGCGAACGGCTCGGTCGAGCCCGAAAGCGATTTCGAGGCAGCTCTCGACGCCTCCATGAGCGAATGGAACGATCTTATCGAGCTCGGCTCAATGAAGCTCAAACCCGAGCTTGCCGCGAGGATGAAGCGGCTCCTCCCCGCCGTGATACCCTTCCTTTCGGGACTCGCCGCGATGAACGCGGATCCCGATTACGCGAAGGAGGCGTTCACCGCCTTCATACTCGGCTGACGGGCTATGGGCGAGGCTAAAAAATACACCTCGGCGGTCGTGCCGTGCAGCGATTACGCAAACGCCGAAAACGCTCTCCGCGCCGCGATAGAGGCGATCGGAGGGCTTGATTTCGTGCGCCCCGGCATGCGCGTCGCGATAAAGGCGAACCTCGTCGCGGCGATGAAGCCCGAGCAGGCGGCGACGACGCATCCCGCGCTCGTCGCGTCGCTCGTGAAGATGCTCGCCGAGCGGGGCGCTCACGCGGTCGTGGGCGACAGTCCCGGAGGTCTTTTCAACGCCGCCGCCCTCGCCGCCGTCTATCAGGCGACCGGCATGCGCGAGGCCGAGGCCGCGGGCGCGGAACTGAACCGCAATACCGCCTATCACAAGACGGAGATAAACGGTCTTAAGATGCACGAGCTGACCTACACCGACTACCTCGACGACTGCGACGCCGTGATCGACTTCGCGAAGCTCAAGGCGCACGGCATGATCGGCATGAGCTCCGCGGTCAAGAACATGTACGGCGTTATCCCCGGACTTTTAAAGCCCGAAACGCATTATCTCTATCCCGACGCGGACGATTTTGCCGATATGCTCGTCGACATCAACGAGCATTTCAAGCCCTCTCTCGCACTCGTCGACGCGGTCGTCGGCATGGAGGGCAACGGCCCCACCGCCGGCACGCCCAGGAAGATCGGCGCGGTCATCGCCGCTAAGACCACCTACGAGGCGGACGCCGTCGCCGCGGCGCTCATCGGTTTGAAGCCCGAGGACGTCCCCACGCTCATGGCGGCAAGGCGGCGCGGGCTATGCTCGGGGAACGTTTCGGATCTCGCCCTTTGGGGCGATCCCGCCGCCGCTGCCGTAAAGGACTTCAAGTCCGTCCCCAGAAGGAGCATAATGGCGCTGAACGGCAGGGAAAAGCCCCTCCTCGGCAGGTTCATCGACAGGACGCTCTCACACAAGCCCGTGCCCTTAAAGAAGAAATGCGTCGCCTGCAGGAAATGCATGAACCTCTGCCCCGCGAAGGCCATCACCATGGTCACGCGCGGGAAGTACACCTACCCGAAGATCGACCGCAAGAAGTGCATAAAATGCTTCTGCTGCCAGGAGTTCTGCCCTCGGGCAGCGATGGTCGTGAAGCGGTCGCTCCTCGTAAGGATACTGCAGAAATGACGAAAAAAACCGGTTATTGCCTTAACCTTATAAAAGTGGTATAATCCCCGTATGACTTCAAAAGCGAAAAAAACCATACTCATACTGCTGTGCGCGGTCTTCGCGTTCTCCTCGGCTTTCTCGGGCTGCAGCTTCCTTAACCATACCGCCGTCGTCGATCCGACCGACGCGCCGGTCACCGTGCCCTCGGAGCCTCCGTCCCCGACCGCCGTGCCGACCGAAACGCCCGACGTGACTCCCGCTCCGACCGATACGCCGGCGCCCACGGATACTCCCGAGCCCACGGACACTCCCGCTCCCACGGCCGATCCCGCCTTCCCCTATCTCCTCTACGTCGAGAAGGGGTCGTTCACGCTTACCATTTACGGCATAGGCGAAGACGGGCAGTACTCCGTGATCGTTAAGCAGTACCGCATCTCCCACGGCGGGAACCGTACCCCCGTAGGCGAGTTCGTTCTCGGAAGCCTCCGCCAGCAGTGGCATCCCTTCGCGAACGGCGATCACGGCTACGCGCAGTACGCGGTGCTCTACAACACCGCCGCCAATCCCGACGGCTACTCCGGTCTCTTTATCCACGGCCCCATGTACGGCACCGAGAACCCCAGGAACATGTGGCCCAAATACTACGACGGCGAGAAGTACATAGGCGGCGAGAACACCCAGGGGTGCCTCAGAATGGTTGTCGAGGCGGCGAAGTTCATCTATGACAACTGCCCCAAGGGGACGAGGCTGATCATCGTCAACGGCAGTCCCCGCGGCACGACCTCGCCCGACGTCCCGTCGAGGAACGGATTAAGGCAGGATCCGACCGATCCCGCGGTGAACGGCGGGAATTAAAAACACGAATATATGATCCGCACTGTTTCTCCGGTGCGGATTTTTCTTTGCAATTAAAGGGTTTTCGTTCTGTTTTCAATCTGTCGTCCGCTATTGTGTTTTTTTGTCGAAAATGATATAATTATCTAGAGGGGACATACTTTTTCGGAGGGACCGGATGAAAAGGGATCTTTTCAAATCTCTCATCTGTTTATTGGTCTTGGCTGCGATCTTACTGCCGAATGCCGCCTGCGTGCAAAAGGATTCGGCCGTTTTGGCGTACCTTGCCGGGCAGTCCGCCGCCGATACGGGTCTGATCACCGAAGAGCCGACCGAAGCTCCCACAGCCGAACCGACCGGGCTGCCGACAGAAGCGCCGACGGAAGTCCCGTCCTTAAAGCCCACGCCTCCTCCCGCAAGGAACGAGACTCCCGCTCCGACAGATGCTCCGACTGAAGCTCCAACAGAGGCTCCGACCGAGGCTCCCACGGCTGCCCCGAAGGCGACTCCGAAGCCTACCGCGAAGCCGACCTCAAATCCCAGCCCCACTCCGTCCGCCGATCCCATCGCTTCCTTCCCCGTCCCGAAGGACGGTTATCCCTATTTCCTCTATTTTGAAAAGGGCTCCCACACCCTCGTCGTGTTCGGCGTGGGCGAGGACGGCAGGTATTCCAAGGTCGTGAAGACCTTCCTCGCCGCCTGCAACAAGTCCCTTACTCCCACCGGCGTCTGGACGCTCGGCGCAAAGGAGGACTGGCATAAGTTCGGCAGCACCGGCTACGCCAGATACGGTATCCGCTACGCCTCCGAAACGGGCAGCAGGATATACCTCCACGGCCCGCTGTTCAGGGAGAAGGATCCCTTCACGCTGATACGCAAGTATTACGACGGCGAGAAGAGGATCGGCGGCGACACCACCAGCGGATGCCTCCGCATGGTCGTAAGAGCCATCAGATGGATCTACAACAACTGCCCCTCCGGCACGAAGATAAAGGTCGTGAACGGCAGCCCCATGGGCTTCACGCCGCCGTCGCTGCCCGCGCTCATATACCCCTATAATTACGACCCGACCGACTCCGAAGCGCTGCACGCGCTCGCGACGCCGACGCCCACCGCGGCTCCCACGGCGACGCCTGCGCCTACCCCGACGCCGACCGCCGCCCCCACTGCAACGCCGTCGCCTGCTCCGACCGCAGCCCCGACACCCGCGCCGACGGCTGCTCCGACGACAGCGCCGACGACTGCGCCGACGACAGCTCCGACAGTCGTTCCCACGGTTGCTCCGACTACAGCTCCGACAGTTGCTCCGACAGTCGCTCCGACAGTCGCTCCGACGGTTGCTCCGACTGCCTCGCCGACGGAGCTTCCCGCTTCAGAGCCCGCTCCCAAAGAAGAGCCGCGCTGCGGAAAACACGGATCTTCTAAGCTCCGCTTCGAGAGAATATGAACGAAGAGCTCCCGCGCAAAAACATAAGCGCGGGATTTTTTACGTAAAAGCGGAGCAGGAAAAGAACCTTATAAATATACTAATTTTTTGCTTGACATTTGAAATCGGCTGCTCTATAATAATCAAGCATTGAAAAGCGCCCTTGGCTCAGCTGGATAGAGCGTTTGGCTACGGACCAGAAGGTCGGGGGTTCGAATCCCTCAGGGCGCGCCAAGCACATACGGCCTTTCCTTCTTTCTGAAGGAAAGGCTCTTTTTTTATCCTTT
>JAILNX010000020.1 GCA_024691085.1 Clostridiales bacterium
AGTCTCTGAAAGGCAGTCTTCCCCAAGGGGCATATCTATCCCAAGCTCCTGCAGAACGGCCTTTGCCTGCCAGAACATCGGGCAGTCATCCTGATAGGTTTTCTCGACAAGGTATTCGCTCGAATCGTCATACGGATCGAATTCGAAACTATACCACTCGCCTTTTTTGCGGGCAGCGGCAATTATGTTCCTTGCGGGTATTTGGAATATTTTGAATCTTTCGAGCTTCACGGTTTTCTCCATCGTTCGGTTTTCGAATAATTCTACCACTTTCAGGCTCCGGAATCAACCGGTTTCGTTGTTTGATAACTACCCCCAGTTTTTATCAAATAACATGCCTCCGTTGAGGCGGAAAGGAGCAAAAATGAAGAAGCCGAAGCTGACAAAAGAGATCATGCGGTCGGAATACCTTCGTGCGGAGTACGTGCATGACGTCATCGATTATCTGGCTGACAAGTGGGATATGAACCGTATCCTGAATGAGCCGGCCAAACCGATCACGGCAACTGCGAGAAGAAGTTGATGTATGATCTGACAACATGTTTCGCACCGCAATACCTAACATGCGGGAAGAGAACTCAAAGGACCGCCCATCCCCGGCGTTATGGGGAAATAATACTATCAAGGAGAAAGAAAAAGAAAATGAAAAGGATCAATGACGCCGTCATCATCGGCGTCGATCACGGGTACGGGAACATCAAGACGGCGAATCACGTGTTTCGCACGGGGATCGTCGCCTGCGAACATGAGCCGCTGTTTACGGGCGACATGCTCGTGTTCGGCGGGAGGTACTACGTCATCGGCGAGGGGCACAAGGAATTCGTGCCGCAGAAGCACGGCGATGAGGATTATTACCTGCTCACGCTGGCGGGCATCGCTATGGAACTCAAAGACGAAGGACTAACCGAAGCGGACGTCATCATTGCCGCGGGGCTCCCGCTCACTTGGACCACTGGACAGAAGACGGAATTCGCCGCGTATCTTAAGCGGAACGCGGAGGTCAGCTTCACCTTCCGCAAGGTCGATTATCACATACGCATTCTTGGGGCGAGGATCTACCCGCAGGGATACGCGGCTGTGGCGGAATTCGCGCCGTCGATGAATGGCGTGAACGTCGTAGTCGATATCGGCAACGGGACCATGAACACTCTGTTCATCATCGACGGCAGACCGCAGGTTGGGCGAATGTTCACGGAGAAGTTCGGCACGCACCAATGCACGCTTGCCGTGCATGAGGCCCTGATGAGTGCGCGCGGTGCTGAGATCGACGACTCGATAATCGACGGCGTGCTGATAAACGGTACTGCGGATATCGGAAAGGACGACTTGAAGCTCATCCGATCGGTCGCGGAGCAATACGTCGGCGGCATATTCCGCAGGCTTCGTGAGCACGGGTACGACGAGCAGACCATGACGCTTTACGTCACGGGAGGCGGCGGCTGCCTCGTCAAAAACTTCTATCGGACGAAGCCCGGCCGCGTGCGGTTCATCGACGATATTCGAGCGGCGGCAAAGGGCTACGAATACCTTGCCGAGCTGCAGCTGAAAGCGGAGCGGGGCGTATGAAGGACTCTCGCAGGATTAGTGTCAGATTCGACCTATCGGATCCGAATCAGCGGAAGGTGTATGAAGCACTGCATGAGATCGACCGAACTGAGCACGGATCGATGAGCGCGTTCGCTATAAAGGCGATTGGGGAATATCTCGATCGCCTTTCGTATCCGGGCAGATTCGATTTCAGTCTTGAAGACGTAAGGGCATTGTTCCGCGAAGAGATACGGGAGCTCGATCTTGCCCCGCGTGAGGCCGCACCCTCATTTACGCCTCCCTCGGAAATGACCGAAGAACAGAGGAGAGAGAATGACAGAAATGTACTTGAAACGCTCGATATGTTCACATGACGCCAAACCGCCCGATTTTGGCGCCATCAGGCCTGCGTCCGATAAACCGATGGCGCCACATGGAAGCACGAATAACCACGCCCGGCGGAAGCACTCATCCCCGCCGGTCGGCATGACGGGTCTCCATGTAAAAAACGATAGCCAGCAGGGAACTTGTACGGCAAGTTCCGTCCCGCCGCTTCGGGGAAGGGCGGTCTTTTTAGGGGATACCCCTAATACCCCGGCAAGGAGCGTGGCGCCATGAAGGAGAAAAAGGAACGCTTGGAACTGAGGGTTACGAAGTCCGAAAAGAACGCCATCTGCAGGAAGGCCGCAAAGTGCGGGCTGACTATAAGCGAATACGTGAGAAAAAGAGCATTGGGTTACGAGCCGCGAGGGGCTCCGACCGATGCTCTCTTTGATATCACGGTAAAGCTTTCCGAATTGACGAACGGCGGGTTGTCGTCCGAAGCGGAAAAAGCTGTGCTGGATCTGCTTACGGATATCCGCAAAGCCTTCTTCGAAAGCGAGGCGAAGTGATATGGCAATAACCGGCTTCTGGCCGATAAAGGACAATATCTCAAGGCTGATCGATTACGCGGTCAACCCCGAGAAGACGATAGCTCCCGAGGATATGACCGATGATCTCAAAAAGGTCTTACGCTATACCTCCGATCCCGG
>JAILNX010000027.1 GCA_024691085.1 Clostridiales bacterium
CTCACGGATCTCCATCTCGACGAGCTCGAGAAGCTCGGGATCGTCGACCTGGTCGACCTTGTTCATGAAGACGATGATGTAGGGAACGCCGACCTGACGGGCGAGCAGGATGTGCTCACGGGTCTGGGGCATAGGACCATCGGCAGCGGAAACAACGAGGATAGCACCGTCCATCTGGGCAGCGCCGGTGATCATGTTCTTAACATAGTCGGCGTGGCCGGGGCAGTCGACGTGAGCGTAGTGACGCTTGTCGGTCTCGTACTCAACGTGAGCGGTGTTGATGGTTATTCCGCGGGCCTTCTCTTCGGGGGCCTTATCGATCTGGTCATAGCGCATAGCCTCGGCCTTGCCCTGCTGGGAGAGCGCCATGGTGATGGCAGCGGTGAGGGTGGTCTTGCCGTGGTCGACGTGACCGATGGTGCCGATGTTGACGTGGGGCTTGGTTCTTTCAAACTTCTGCTTTGCCATTTTGGGATTTCCTCCTAAGAAATATGGTATTTGTTTTTTATTTTTTATTTATCAACCCTTATTTAAGGGGCTGTTGACCGATAACGGTTAGTGTATGACTCCGAGGATCTTATCGGCAAGAGCCTTGGAGACCTCCTCATAGTGGTCGAACTGCATGGTGAAGGTGCCCCTTCCCTGAGTCCTTGAACGAAGATCCGTAGCATATCCGAACATTTCGGAAAGCGGACACAGCGCGTCGATGCACCTCAGTCCCGCTCTCATATCCATGTCGAGGATCTGCCCGCGGCGGGCGTTTACGTTGCCCATGACGTCTCCGAGGTATTCCTCGGGAACCAGGATCTCGCACTTCATGAACGGCTCAAGAAGAATGGAGCCGCCTTCCTTTATAGCCTCCCTGAACGCAAGGCTGCCTGCGATCTTGAAAGCCAACTCGCTTGAATCGACCTCATGCGTCTGCCCGTCAAGGAGCGTCGCCGTAAAGTCGACGACCTCATAGCCTCCGATCCAGCCGGACCTTGCCGCCTCGCGGATGCCCTTGTCGACTGCAGCGGCAAATTCCTTGGGAACGACGCCGCCGACGGTCTTGTCGAAAAACTGATAGCCTTCGCCGGGTTTAGCGGGAGCAAACTCGACCTTGACCTTTGCAAACTGACCGTGACCGCCGAGCTGGTGGACGTAATTGCCCTCGGCCTTGACGGTCTTGGTGATGGTCTCGCGATAGGCGACCTGGGGCTTGCCGACGCGGCACTCGACCTTGAACTCCCTGATGAGCCTGTCGACGATGATCTCGAGATGGAGCTCGCCCATACCCGAAATGATCATCTGACCGGTCTCGCCGTCCGTATAGGTGCGGAAGGTGGGATCCTCCTCGGAGAGCTTATTGAGCGCGGTAACAAGCTTTTCCTGTCCTGCCTTGGTCTTGGGCTCGATCGCGATCCTGATAACGGGCTCGGGGAACTCCATGGACTCAAGGTGGACCTGGCGGTTCTCGGCGGCGAGGGTATCGCCGGTCGAGGTATCCTTCATAACGAAGGCCGCGATGTCGCCCGCGTGTACCTCGTCGACCTCAGTGCGGCTGTCGGCGTGCATGAGGAGGAGCTTTGTGACCCTCTCCCTCCTGCCCTTGGTGCAGTTCATGACCATGGTGCCGGTTTTGAGCGTGCCCGAGTAGACGCGGCAGAACGCCAGCTTGCCTACAAAGGGATCGGTTACTATCTTGAACGCGAGCGCGGCGAACGCCGCATTATCGTCAGCCTTGATCTCCACCTTCTTGGTGCCGTCCTTGTTGTCGGCCTCGATGGGCGGGACGTCAAGGGGCGAAGGCAGATAATCGACTATCGCGTCAAGCAGGGGCTGTACGCCTTTGTTGCGGTACGAGGTTCCGCAGCAAACAGGAACTACACGGTTTAAGATAACGCCCTTCCTGATGGCTTTTTTAAGAAGCTCCTCCGGGATCTCCTCGCCGGAGAGGTAGAGCTCCATAAGCTCATCGTCAAAGTCCGCCGCAGCCTCGATAAGCGCGGTGCGGCGAAGCTCCGCTTCATCCGAAAGCTCCGCGGGGATGGACTCCTTTCTTACGTCGTTGCCGTCGGCGTCATAGTAGACCTCTGCGGTCATGGTGACCAGATCGACTATTCCGCGGAAATCGGCCTCGACTCCGATGGGGAGCTGAACGGGGACGGCGTTGGCGTGAAGCCTGTCCTTCATCATGTCTATGACGTGATAGAAGTTCGCGCCGACGATGTCCATCTTGTTGACGTACGCGATGCGCGGAACGCCGTACTTCTCCGCCTGCCTCCAAACGGTCTCGGACTGGGGCTCGACTCCGCCCTTGGCGCAGAATACCGCAACGGCGCCGTCAAGCACCCTCAGGCACCTTTCGACCTCAACGGTGAAGTCGACGTGGCCGGGAGTGTCGATGATGTTGATGCGATAGCCCTTCCAATAGGCGGTGGTGGCGGCGGAGGTAATGGTTATGCCCCTTTCTCGCTCCTGCTCCATGTAGTCCATGGCGGCAGCGCCCTCGTGGACCTCGCCGACCTTGTGGATCCTGCCCGTGTAGTACAGTATGCGCTCGGTCGTGGTGGTCTTGCCCGCGTCGATATGCGCCATGATGCCGATGTTTCTGGTCATATCAAGCGAAGTATCTCTTGGCATAAGTTTTTCCTCCTTTCCGCTTTTTTAGTATATACAGCGTTATTATACGCAGTATACCGATAATAATAAGTGTCCTTCGGTCTCTCCCGAAGGGATCACCAGCGATAGTGGGCAAACGCCTTGTTCGCCTCAGCCATCTTGTGGGTGTCTTCCTTCTTCTTGAAGGCGCCGCCCTGCTGGTTGGCCGCATCCATGATCTCGCCCGCAAGACGCTCCATCATGGTACGCTCGGAACGCTTCCTGGCGAACATGACGATCCAGCGGAGACCGAGGGTCTGACGACGCTCGGGACGGATCTCGATGGGGACCTGATAGTTGGAACCGCCGACGCGGCGAGCCTTGACTTCGAGCACGGGCATGACATTGTTCATGGCCTCGGTGAAGACGTCGATGGGCTCACGGCCGGTCTTCTCACGGATGATCTCGAAGGCGCCGTAGGTCGCCTGCTGAGCGACGCCGCGCTTACCGTCGAGCATTACCTGGTTGATGAGCTTTGTTACGAGCTTGCCGCCATAGATAGGATCGTCAAGCACTTCCCTCTTGGGGATAAATCCACGTCTGGGCATTGTCTGACCTCCTTATTATTTCTTGGGACGCTTAGCGCCGTAACGGGAACGGGCCTGCATACGCTTCGCAACGCCTGCGGTATCGAGAGCGCCGCGGATGATGTGGTAACGCACACCGGGCAGATCCTTGACCCTGCCGCCCCTGATGAGGACGACGGAGTGCTCCTGCAGATTATGGCCGATGCCGGGGATGTAAGCGGTGCCCTCGAGACCGTCGGTCAGACGGATACGGGCGATCTTACGAAGAGCGGAGTTCGGCTTCTTGGGGGTGGTGGTACGGACAGCCGTGCAGACGCCGCGCCTCTGGGGACACTGTTTCAGGATAGGAGAATTGGACTTGTACTCGACCTTGGTCCTCGACTTCCTGACCAGCTGGTTAATGGTTGGCATTAGACTTTCTCCTTGTTTTTAGATTCGTTTTATATCTCAAAATCCCCTCGGTTTTCACGATTGCAACCCGATTTTCGAGGTGATTTCTGCACATAAAAACGTTTTTTCGCCATATTACAGACAACATATCACAGTATAATCCCGCTCTGTCCAAAAGTCAAATATATTAATGGTTTTTTGAATGCCGTTTTAAAGATATATTTATATATTAAAATAATTCAGAAGCAGGACTATATATTTGAACTTTTGATTGAACAAGGGCTTTTCTTCTGTTATAATATGTATGTCAAATTTCGCTTTAAACCTACAATCAATGAAGGAGCGGTAAAAGATATGAATTCCAACGGCGACATCAGGATCTTTGCAGGCGAGTCCTCGAAGCCCTTCGCGCAGCGCATGTGCGATTATCTCGGGCTTACGATGGGCAAATCCTTCTCCAAGCGTTTCGGCGACGGCAACATCTACGTCCGTTTTGACGAATCGGCGAGGAACGAGGACGTTTATATCGTTCAGGCGATCGGACGCGACCCCAACAACGAGTTTATGGAGCTTCTGTTCTGGGTCGACGCTTTCAGAAGGTCGAGCGCCAAATCCATCACCGCCATCATCCCCTATTACGGCTACGCGAAGGCCGACAAGAAGGACGAGCCCCGCGTATCGATCCGCGGACGCGTCTGCGCCGACTGTCTTGAGGTCGAGGGCGTCAACCGCGTCATCATGATGGATCTGCACGCGCCGCAGGTACAGGGCTTCTTCAAGGTCCCCGTCGACCACCTCTACGCGCGTCCTCTGCTCTGCGCCTACGCCGAGCGCATGGGTCTTGTGACCGACGATTCCATCGTGGTCTCCCCCGACGCCGGCTTCGCCAAGAACGCGCGCCTGTTCGCCGACAACCTTAACCTCGGCCTTGCGATCTGCAACAAGGTCCGCTACGGTCACGACGAGAACGCGAAGGTCATGGAGATCATCGGCGACGTCAAGGGCAAGACCTGCCTGGTCGTCGACGACTTCACCACGAGCGGCGGCACCATCGCGGACGTTGCCCACAACCTGATGGACAAGGGCGCGAAGCAGGTCATCGCTTTCCTCTCCCACGCCATCGTCAACGAGTCGGGCGTCAAGCGCATCGACGAGAGCCCCCTCTCCCAGCTGATCGTCACCGATACCGTCGAGTGTCCCGCGATCGCCGAGTCCAAGAAGATCAAGGTCATCTCCGCGGCGCCGATGTTCGCCGAGGCGGTCAAGATCATCCACGACCGCGGCCCGATGGGCGAGCTCTTCGCGCATCTGCCCGAGAAGCTGATCGCCGCTTCCCTCAAGGGGCATCTGTAATAAGCAATAAAAAAGGCTGCTCAACGCAGCCTTTTTTATTTGCCGCCGCAACCGCGAAAAAGTCCCCGGTTTAGGGACTTTTTTCTCTGTGTTTTTCTTCAGTTGTCCGTTTTGGCAGAATAATTCAGCTCGATCTTCGTGAAGCAGCTTTCTTTATGCTTTTCCCTTGAGAGCAGCGGGATACTTTCTTCTATTCCGTTTCCGGCTGCCACTGCGAGAGCATCGAGCGCATCCATGCCGCAACGTCCATGTCGTAAACCGCGTTCAACACCTCCGGGCGCATAACGTCGCGCGTGTCGCCGAACGCCGCCGGTTTTCCATGATGCAACAAAAGGATCTGCGTTCCGTATGCCCGCGCAAGCGACAGATCGTGCACGACCGAGACGACAGCTCTGCCCGGCGTTTTAAGCCACTCGGAGATCAGCGCGAAAATCTGTTTCTGATATACGAGATCCAGGTGGTTGGTCGGCTCGTCCAACAGCAGCAGCTGCGGGCTTTGTGCAAACACCTGCGCCAAAAACGTTCTTTGCAGTTCGCCGCCCGACAGCGTCAGAACGGATTGACGGCGCAGGTCTTTGAGTCCCGTGCACTCAAGCGCTTCCTCCACCGCCGCTTCATCCTCCTCCTTATGTACGGAGAACAGCCTGCTTCGGTGCGCGTATCTGCCGAGGCGCACGACCTCCTCGACGGAAAACGCATAGCCGACGTAATGGTTTTGCGACAGCATGCCGATCCGCCTTGCGCGCGTCGCCGCGTCCGTTTTTTTCAGGTCTTCGCCCTCATACCGGATCGTCCCCGTATACGGCACTCCCTGCGAGATCGCGTTCAGGATCGTCGATTTTCCCGCGCCGTTGGGCCCGACGATCATCAGCCACTGCCCCTCCGAAACCGAAAAGGACAGATCGTTTACGGCGGCAAGCGCGCCGTACTGCACGCGAAGATGCTCGACTTGAAGCACGGCCCTTACCTCCTTCTCGACCGATAGTAGATCAGCACGAACACGGCCGCGCCGACAATGCTCGTCACGACGCCGATCGGAAGCTCGCGCGGGTTCAGAAGCGTCCGCGCAACGAGATCCGCCAGCATCAGAAACACCGCGCCGGAAAACATCGAAGCCGGCAGCAGGCGCTTGTGGTTCGGACCCACGATCATGCGCACCATGTGCGGTGTGACGAGTCCGACGAATCCGATCGTGCCGCCGATGGATACGCAGACGCCGATCAGGCACGATACCGTGATCAGTACGACGAGCCGGACGCGGCGCACGTTCACCCCGATCTCACGCGCGTTGTCCTCCCCGACCGCAAACGCATTGAGTTCCCGCGCGTGCAGCAGCAGCACCGTGCCGCACACGAGAAGCGTCGCCGCAAGCACCGCGGCGTTGCGATAGCTTGCGCCCTGCAGACTTCCCATCGTCCAGAACGTGATGCTCTTGATATGCTCGGACGCGAACGTGATGATGATGCTCATCACGCTCGACGCGAACATCGAAAATATGACGCCGATCAGAATGATCGTATTGGTCGAAAGCGAGCAGTCGAGGCGATACGCAAGCCCAAGAATGATCAAAAGTGACAGAAGCGCGAACAGGATCGCCATCACCATCGTGCCCGCAAAGGGGAGTTTCGGGAACGTGATCCCGAACGCGATCGCGATCACCGCGCCGAGCGACGCGCCGGAGGACACGCCGAGCGTGGAACCGTCCGCCAGCGGGTTTTTGAGAAGTCCCTGCATCGCCGCGCCGGCCAGCGCAAGCGACGAGCCTGCCAGTGCGACGCAAAGCACGCGCGGCAGACGCACGGGAACGATGACGGATCGGGCGAGCCTCAGCGCCGTGTCCGAGGGAACGCCGCGCACCTCGTCAAAAATGACGCGCACGGTATTCCGCAGCGGAATGGATACGCTTCCGAGACAGACGCACGCAAAGAACACGCACAGGGTCACCAGTGCGAATAATGCGTACATCCAGCCTTGGAAATGCTCGCCGATCCGTTTCATATACTTTCCTTATGCAGCAGGCTCAAGTGCGAGCGCTTCTTCGATCTCCATCACAAAATCAAACAGCATCTTCGCGCCGTCCGCGAGACGCGGAATGGGACGGGAAAGCTCGTTGTTCGGAAGATTCAGGATCGCGGCGTTCTTGACCGCAGTCACGTCCTCCCAGCCGGGACGCGCCATGATCTCTTCTTCGGGTTTCGGGCCTTCTCCCAAGTACATCGTGATCGTCACGATATAGTCCGGATTGCGCTCGATGACCTGCTCTTCGGAGATCTGCGCCCAGCCTTCGAGATCGGCAAAGCAGTTCTTGAGACCGACCATCTCGGCGACCTCATTCATGAACGTGCCGGCGCCCGCGGTCCAGAGTCCCCACTCAAGAGGAGAGACCTCGAAATACACCGTCTTGGTGCCGTCCAGCTTGTTCGCTTCGATTTCCGCAAACGCAGTCTTCATGCCGTCGATGATCGCAGCCGCTTCCGCGTCCTTGCCCAGGAGCTTGCCGAGGATCTCGATCGACGTGTAGACGCCGGCTATATCCTTTGCGTCGTTGACGACGACCGCAACGCCGGCGTCTTCGAGCTGCTTCACCTGCTCCTCGGTCTGCGCCATGGTGCTCATGACGAGAACGTCGGGATCCAGTGCAAGGATCTGTTCAATATTCGTATTGCCGCCGGATTCCACGCTCGTCACGTTGAACACCTCCGCCGGATAATCGCACCATTCGCCTCTGCCGACCAGAAGATCGCCTGCGCCGAGCGCATAGATGATCTCGCAGTCCGAAGCGGTCAGCGCAACGATGCGCTCAGCGGGCTTTTCGAGCGTCACGGTATGTCCCACCATGTCCACGACGGTAACGGTCGTGTCTTGTGCGGGTTCGGGCGTCGGTTCAGCCGGCGCTGCCGTCGGCTGTTCGGGCGCGGGCGTCGTTTCCGATACCGGTGCGGGCTTTGTGCTGCAGCCGAATGCCGCAAGCATCAGTATCGCAGCGGCGAGAACCGCCAGCCATTGCATTGTCTTTTTCATATTCTATCCTCCTATATTTATTTGACCTTTCGGTCTTTTACCGTCCGAACACCGCGCGCTGTTCTTTGAGCAGGCGGCGATGCTCCTCGAGGTTATGCGAAATCAATTCGAACGTCAGATAGTCCGGCGCGATGCGGTCAATCAGTTCTTTCACGCCCGGGCAGGTGAACGGTTCATGCCGGTCGATCGAGAATACGTAATAGAACAGCTGTTCACTGCGTTCCCGATACGTTTTCGCAAGCGCCGGCGGGTTTGCCTGCACGCTCGCCATGCGCGCGCCGGTCAAAGATTGGTTGAGATGCACGCCGCGGATCCGTTTGCAGAGTTCTCCGTGCCGATCCAGCATCCCGTGGATATACCGGACGCCCTCTTCCTGCGTGCGCAGCGCAAAGTTCGTATGCAAAAGATGTCCGGTATCGAGCATCAGACCCGTCTTGGGATATTTGACGCGCTCCAAAAGCCTTGCGGTCATCTCCGGATCGGTGAAGCGATGCCCGGCGTACCACAGGTTCTCCAGCAGCAGCCACGGCCCGTCCGCAGCGTTTTTGAAGAGTTCGTTCAAAAGGTCCGCCGCCGCGTCGATCACCTCTGCGTCCGTATGCCGCGCACATCCCGTAAAGGTCTCCTCGATCGACCCGTCGCATACGTGAAAGACCAGGTATTCGGCGCCGTATCTTTGCGCATGCGCAAGATCCTTCCGGTAATGCGCAAGCAGCGCGTCCGGCGTGTCGCCGCCGAACGTCGCACGCACGGTTTCCGCGTCGTCGAACTCGCGAAGACATGCGGCCCGGTCGCCGCGCCAAAGGTCGAGCCAGTACGGCAGACAGCTCATGTGCAGTCCCGTGACGAGCCCCGCAGGAACGATGCCCCTTGCATCGTCCTCAAAGCAGGTCAGTTCGATCCCGTCGTTTTCCAAAAGCCCGGTCAGAACGGATTGCGAGGCAAACCGATCGAGATCACAGCAGCTTGTCGTCAGATTGATCTGTGTTTTCATGAATGTGCCCCCATTCAACAAAAAGGCCCTTTACCGTACGGGCAAAGGACTGGCGATGCGACTCCCCAATTCGGAAACGGTACAATCAAGCCCTCGTGATTCGGAAAAATTCCTTTTTCCAGTACCCGGCAATCGGCAGGTTTCCCGGCTCGCGGCTTATGGCGCTGTCGCCTTCCCGAAATCATCAGTGGCTGCTTTCGCATGACAACGCCGACCCGCATACGGTGACGAGATCGCACAGGCTTTGCACCTGTTTCCCTTTTACCCGCTTAAGAATCAGCGGCACCGACTTCGATTATTCAGTTGCAGCTCATTATAGCACTTTCTTCGACGTCGTGTCAATCATTTAATTTTTCATAAAGCAGGAACGGCGGCACACCGGGTAGTTGTCGATCCGCCGTTCTTCACTCCCCCGGGACCGTGAGTCCTTCCGTCAAAAAATCCCGGGCCGCTTCGTACGAAGCGGCCCGGGGTCGTTATGTGTTGTTTTGTACTTCGGATGTTATTCCTCGATATCGGTCACGAACAGGCCGGATACGTACAGGCCGCCGTAGACAGGACCCATATCGCAGAAGTTGCCGGTAGCGAGATCGATAGCAATGAGGTGCATATCGCTGTAGTACTGGATATCGACAGGAGCGCAGAACCAGAAGAAGACGCCGTCATGGTAAGCGCCGCACTGCGGGAAGAAGCCCTGAGTGCTGCTGTATACGGTCTTGCCCAGGTAAGCGATATCGCCGAGCTCCTGACCGGTCGTCTCATCGAGTACGGAGAGGTAGCCGTAGGTGTCGATGATAAGGCAGTAGCCGTTGGGCATGAAGTCGATCGCGCATGCGCCGTACTGGATATCGACCTGGCTTATTACCTCACCGGTAGTCATGTCGATCTCGTCGAGGAGGCCGAGGCCTTCAACGACGTAGAGCTTCTTGGTTACCGGGTTGTACGCCATCTCGTGGAGGGTGTAGGAATACGGTACGTAGGCAATAGGCTCTATTTCGCCCCAGTTGTCGATGTCGGATATGTCATACTTCGCAAGGATGTACTTCTGCGGATCGCCGCTGGAAGCGCCGGTATCGACGATGCAGTAGAGCTCGTCGCCGACGGGAGTGCCGCAGACGACCGTGGCATTGAGGCCGGCAAGAACGTCCTCATCCGCGATGTCCTCGTTCAGCATGGTATCGTTGGTGAACCTTACCCAATACTTGGAGCTGGTGAAGTTCTTGCCGAAGCCGTAGAACGTGCAATCGGGTGCACGGAATACGGGATGGCTGAAGTTGTTGTTGAAGGGGATGAGCTCCTCGCCGTCGAACAGGTAGAGCACCTCGTTGCCGGCATAGTCGGCGATCGCGACGTAGGCGCCTGCCTCGACGTCATTGAGCTCGACCTCGGTGGTCTTGCCCGCAGCGTCCTCAAAGAGGCCGACCTCGTCGATGATGCCGGAGACGTAGAACTGGTTGCCGATCTCCTCATCCGCTGCCACGTCGCCCTCGAGAGCGCCGACGAACGCAACGAAGTGATCGTCGGAAGCCTTTAAGGTGAGCTTGCCGTCCGCGAAGGATACGACCTCGAGTTCGGGATAGGTCACGTCAACGTAAACGGGGATCTTCCACTCGCTGAACATATTGTCGGCGGGATCGAAGGCGTTGGTGGTGTGAGCGCCGTCGTTTGCGAGGTAAGCGTAAACGCCGAACATGATGGTCTTGCCCTCATACTCGGAGAAGTCGAAGTCGGAGATATCGAGATAGCTGCCGAGGTTCGAGTAGACGAGGGTCGAGGTGGACTCGTAGTCCTTCCTCCAGTTGGTGCCGTAGTCGAGCTCCTCGATGAGAGCGCCGGTCTCGTCGTACAGGTTGACGCCGACGAGGGAAGCGTTCCTCAGGAGGCCGAGCCTAAGGGTGGTGATGGCATCAAGGAAGTCGTCGCCGTTCGGGGATACCGCGTTGCGCTCGGGGAGATAGTAGCTGAAGTCTTCGGTCTCAACGTAGGGGTTGATACCAAGACCGTAGCTGCCGTCACCGGCGAAGTTGTTCTCGGGGGTGGAGCCGTAGTTGAAGTCCTGGAAATAGAAGCCCATGTTGAGCATCGGGTTGTAGTTCCAGTCGCCGTAGAAGCCGAGGAACGGAACGTTGAGGTCAACGCCCTTCGCGTAGGCTTCCTCGGTGAAGCTCTCGCAGATATCCATCGCGAAGCGGAGGATAAGGAGCGCGTCTACGAGGTCGATCTTGCCGTCGTGGTTGACGTCGGCGGTCTCGGGATGCTCAAGGGTGCAGATCTCGAGAGAGTAACGCATAACGAGCAGCGCGTCGGCTGCGGTTACCTCGCCGTCGTCGTCGACGTCGCCGAGAACGGTGCCGCCGTTGGAGGTGAGCTCAATGAAGCCCTCGACGTAAGCGCCGGTGGTGTAGTAGTAATCGAGATAGGGCTTTACGGAGTCGGTGAGGGTGACAGTGATGGTGACCTCAACGCTCTCGCCCGCGCGGACGTTGATAACATCGGGAGCGTCGATCTCGCAATCCTCGGTGATGTCAGCGCTGGTCTGGGTGTAAGCGATGACGTAGTTGCCGTTGGGATCGGCGGCGATCGCCTGAATGTCGTCAATGAGTACGTGGGGGTTGGCAACGTAGGAGAGGTTGGTCTCACCGAAGTTGTTGATGACGAAGGTCATCTCGAATACGCCGGTCTTCTCGGGATCGTCGCCGAGCTCGAGCTTGGGACGTACGGAGCCGGGTACGGAGATGTAAGCCGTGGTCGAAGCAGCGCCGGCGAGGTTTATGAGACCCGCGCCCTGCTTACGGACAGCGGCAAGGCTTCCGTCGGTATCCTTGACGGGGATCGCGGTGCACATGAGGAGCGCATCGACGAGCTCGGCCCTCTCGGCGTCGGAAGCGTCGGGGAACATCTCATCGACGTACGCCTTGACGATCAGCATGCTGCCGCCGACCTGAGGCGCGGACATCGAGGTGCCGCTCCAGGACTGATAATCAGCGCCGGAAATACCGAAATCGGTGGAGGAATAGACGTTGCCGCCTACGCCGGCGATCTCGGGCTTAATGGCCAGATCGGAGGTGGTGCCCCAGCTGGAGAACGAGGAGGGCTGACCGCCGGTCGGGGAATCGAAATACTCGGGAGTGGAGGAAACGTAGATCTTTCCGGTGCCTGCCTCGGCAAGAGGATCGCCGTACTTCTTCTCGATGGAGATGGCGGGGATGTGAAGCTTGCCCTGGGCGTCGGTAAGGTTCATACCGATGGTGCCTTCCTGGTTGTTGTAGACGATAACGCCGACAGCGCCCATCGCCTGAGCGTTAAGGACCTTCTCGGAGAAGCTGGATGCGCCGCGCTGTACGAGAGCGATCTTGCCGGTGACGTCGAGACCCTCGTAATCGGTCAGAGCGCCGGTGCCGGGAACGGCAACGTACTCAACTTCCGTGTCGGGGAATACGTCGACGATTAAGGGCTGACCGTAGCTGGACTCGGAATAGATGAACTTCTCGCCGGTGGCGACGTTCTGGATGTACATGAGGGATTCCTTGGCGTTGTCGATGGAGGCAACGGAAAGGGAACGGGGCAGGGATCCCGGGGAACCGGTAACACCGTAGTCAGGAGTCTGAACGAGAACGTAACCGATGCTCTGGTTGCTGGCCGCCCAGTAGTTGCCGAGAGCGGTGGAGTACTCGTTGCCTGCGCTCATGGAGAGGTTGACGCCGGCGTCATGCAGGCACTCGAAGACCTCTTCGATAACGGCCGCGGGAATGTAGGATTCATTGGTTACGTAGATGTTGTTGTAGAAGGTGAAGCCGCAGGGGGAACCGAGGGACAGGTTGGCCGCGTCTACGCCGAGCTTGGCGCAGTCCTCAAGAGCGGCGAGGATCTGTACCCAGTTGGCGCCGCCGGAGGGCTGGAAGACCTGCATAGCGAAGATCTGAGCGTCCTTCGCCATACCCACGATCTCACCGCCGTTACCCGCGGCGATACCGGCAACGTGCGTGCCGTGGTCGCTGGAGTAATGGGCTACGTTGTAGGTGTTTGAATAGTAGTTCCAACGGAAGGGGATTTTGGCGCTGTAGTAAACGTCTTCGACGTCCATATCGCTGCCGCCGTAGAGATTGCCGGCATTGACGAGAGCAGCAATGTCTTCCTGCGTGAAGGCAACTTCATCGGGATCGGTCGAGAAAGCGGGATGATCCACTTTTAGGCCGGTATCGACGATGGCGATCGCATAGCCCGCGCCGGTGAAGCCGAGCTCATAAGCGTCGGATACGTAGACCATATCGCCCGCGTTGCTGATCTGGATCTCGGGAACGTCCCAGGTGGGAGCAACGAAAGCGCTCATGCCGTCCATGCGGTTGAGCTCTTCGACGAGGCGGTACTCGCCCTCGAAGGCAAAGCCGTTGAACAGGTAGGTGTAATTGGCGAGAACGCGGACCTCAACGCCGAAGGTGCTCCTGATGAGCTCGGCAGCGGAGTCCTGCTTCTCTTTAAGGGATGCCGCGTAGGGTGCGCCGGCACGGGTATTGCCGATGGCCCTTACAACGGGGGCATCCTGAAGTCTGACCATGATCGGAACGATCTGATCAGCCGCGATTTCGGCCTTGGTGTTCTCACCAACGTCGAAGGTGTTGCCGTTTCTTATGCCGGAAAGGTCATAGGAAACCGCCTTTTTTGCCTGAATGGGAGCATGATCGTCAGTCGCGCCTTCGAGAGCGAAAACAGCGCCCGAAAGGGTGAAGACCATGAATGCGGCCATTACAACGGCAAGCAGACGCCTGACGGTGTTCTTCATTTCTATACCTCCTGAAAAAGTATTGAAGTTTTTTTCGTAAAGGGGTATAACTCCCCATACGATACCCAATCTATTATATTATAAATACCTATCGGTTAATTGTCAATATTCCGAGCGGGCGCATTTTTAAAAAATTTTATACGATCCTCCCCGGCCCGCCGAAAAGAAAAAAAGTCCGCGGCGCGGGGAAAAACTCCCCGTTCCGCGGATACTTTCCGCAAATTGGCCGACGTTTATTTATTTCACCGACGCCTCAAAAAGTTTGTCGGAGACGTCTTTGAACGAAGGCGGCTCAAGCTTCATGACCTTCCTGTCGGACGTGAGCAGTCCGTTCGTTTCGTCCTCGACGTCGGATACCTGCGTATAGACGGCCGCCGAGAGTCCGTTCTTAACGAGGGGCAGAAGCTCGTCAAGATACAGCTTCCTTATAGCGGCAGCGAAATCCTCGCGGGTCTTAAGTATCCGATACCCGTAGGTCTTGTCGAGGTTGAAGCTGTGCACTTCGTCCTTCCACACATAGCCGCCGAACTCGGATATTACGAGCGGCAGCTCCCGCCTCCTGCCGGGGCGAAGCTTCTTAAAATAGATGTGCAGGCTGTCGACGTCGGTCTTCTTCCTATGGAACCAGCCGCTCGTCGAATCGATCGGGCGGGTGGGATCCGCTTCCTTCAGAAGCCCGTACATTCTGTCCGCCTCGAACTGCCCCCAGCCCTCGTTGAATATCGTCCAGTAAACGACCGAGGGATGTGATCCGAGCTCTTTGGCCGTGCGGAGCATGCTTTCCGCAAAGCAGCGCCTCGCCGCGGCGTCCCTGTTGATATTTTCGTCGTTAAGCTCCGTTATGCCTGCGGTCGGGAGCACCGTATCGCGGAAGAAGCGGTATTCCCCGTTGTTGACCATGTCCTGGAACACCGCCATTCCGAGCCTGTCGCAGTAATAATAGAAGAGCTCCGGCTCGACCTTGATGTGCTTCCTTAACATATTGAAGCCCAAAGACTTCATCTTAATAATGTCGCGTTCGTATTCCCCGGGTTCCGCGGGCGTCCACAACCCGTCGGAAAAATATCCCTGATCGAGTAAGCCGTTGAAGAAATACGGCTTTCCGTTGAGGCAGAGGCGCGGTGTACCGTCGATCGTTTTGGTTTCGACCTTGCGGAGGGCGAAATAGCCCGCGACCGTATCGTCGCCCGAGATGACGGCAAAATCATAAAGATACGGATCCTCCGGCGACCAAAGGCGTGGGTATTCGGGCGTAATGCGGCATTTTCCGTTTTCGAGTCTGTACTCTTTTCCGTCAAGAAGCACCGTTCCCGTTTCGACGCCGACGGCGGTTATAGTTACGGACTTATCGTCGAACTCGCAGACGAGGTCGCGGACGTGCTCCATCGGCACGGGCTCGAGCCAGACGGTCTGCCATATGCCGGAGCACGGGGTGTACCACATCCCGCCCCGCTTTATTTTCTGCTTGCCGTAAGGGTAGGCCGGATCGAGGTCGTTCACGCAGACGACCTCGAGAAGGTTATCGCCGGCCTTAAGATGATCGGTGATATCAACGGAGAACGGAAAATAGCATGAGGAGCTTTCGCCCGCCGTACGTCCGTTCACAAGGACTGTGCTCTTCCTGCTGACCGCGCCGAAATTAAGCAGTATCCTGCTCCCCCTCCACTCCCCGGGGACGGTAAAGAGCCTGCTGTAAACAAGCCTTTCGCCGTAACCGAACCATCCGCGAATACCGGAAAGCAGGCTCTCCGGGCAGAACGGCACGCGGATCTTTCCGCCCGTTAAGCCGTTCTCCGCAGAAAAATCCCAAACGCCATTCAGGTTCAGCCACTCGTTCCGCCGCATGTGCGGGCGAGGGTAAACGTCCCACGGGATAATCGAGGGATCGCTTATGAGCCTTTCGCCGGCCTCGGTATAGAGCCTTTGAAACTCATGCTTCATGCTTCTTTGTTAAAGCGCGGAAGACGGCAAGCAGTACCGCGAGCACAGCCGCCGCAATGAACGCGGCGAGGAATATGGAATTGTTCGGCAGGAACGAGGTCGTGCCGTCGCTGTTCGTGATGGTCTCGGCGTTCTTGAGGACAGCCGCGCCGATTTTGGGGCCGACCACGCCGGGTATGAGTACCTGAGCGATTATCCTCAAGCCCTGGAAGCGTCCCGCCATCTTGAGCGGGGTATTGTTCCTTATCTCGGCTCCGAACACCGCCATGCCGGAAAGGAAGCCCGACAGCATGAGGAGCGAGCCGATGAAGACGGGTATCATCATCGCCGTGCCCTCGCACTTTATTGCTCCCGGGAACAGGAACAGGAGCACGTAGCCTAGCATCAGCATACCGAGGGACGGTACGGCGCTCTTATAGAAGCCGTGTTTGTCGATGAATCTGCCGTAGACCGCCGTGACCGCCGCCGCGGCGATTATCGCGGGCGCCATTATGAGGACGTAGTTCGCGATGCCGAGCGACTTCTCATAATAGATGATGAGGTACGGCATGAATATCTGTATCGAGATATTGAAAACGATGAATCCGAGAAGCGTCAGGTAGAGCTTCGGATTGGACTTAACGACCTTCGGACGGAGACCGTAGATTATCGTGCCTAAGAGCCCGAGCTCGTCGGGCTTGCCCGCGGCGGGCTCGTCGACAATGAAGAAGCCGAGAACGCCGATAAGAAGCACTGCTCCGCCGATGATGACGTAGATATAAGTCCAGCTCTCGGCCTTGTCGAGGTCGAAGCCCATGAAGCCGCCGAATACGACGAGTATCGCGACGAGGGGCATCATGGAGTTGATGCCCTCGGCCTTGCCGCGGTTTGTCTGATCCGTCATGTCGGTCAGCCACGCGTTGTACGCGGCGTCGTTCGCTGTCGAGCCGAAGAAGGTCATCACGCAGTCGAGGATTATGACTATGGTCACGGCGACCGCCGCTGCGTTGACCGCGGCTCCGAACAAGCCGGAGACGAGATCGAGCCTTACGAACGCGAACGCGATTATCGAAAAGCCCCACAGGATATAGCCGAGGCACATGAATATCTTCCTCTTGCCGATCCTGTCGGAGACCGCGCCGATCAAAATCGTCGTGACCGCGGCGGCGACGGCGCTCGCGGCGACCATTGTGGAGATGTCGCCCGCGGTGGCGTTGAACATCTTGTAGATGAAAACGTTGAAGTACATATTCTCCACCACCCAGGCGATCTGCCCGACAAGGGAGAATATCACGAGTGCCGCCCAAAACTTGCCTTTGTTATTCATACCTATCTCCTGATCCCTAATACCTAATCCCTGATCCCTGATCCCTCAGTCCTCGCTGATATCGTTGACGTCGTCGATGGAATCGTTCCTCGCGCCGGGGCCGACGCGTCCCGCGATGATGTAGCACCGCTCGATGGGGTCGTAGACTATCCTGTGCAGGAGCCTGAAATCCTCGACCTCGCCGGTCGACGGCACGTGCGTGCGCGGGCCGGTGCAGGGGTGAACGAGGTCGCCTATCTGAACGTGCTCCTCGTCAACGTAGGTTATCGGCAGATCCTTGTGGATAGCCTCCTCGACCTTGAACTCGAGCTCGACGAGGTCGATCTCGGGCGGAGTGCCGTCAAAGCAGAGCAGGAAGCCGTGCTTGATGTCGCGGTGGCGGCACCTTTTCAGCTCCTCGGGCGGGAGGAATATCTCGCAGAGATCCTCGGCGGTATGCGTCATGCGGCGGTATTTGACCGAATTGGCGACCCTCTTGTGCACCTCGGAAGGGAGCGGGCCGAATATGGTCGGGCGGGTGATTATGACCTCCTCGCCCACGCCTATCATGAGGTTCGCGTTGATGTTCAAAAGCGGATAGATGAGGTCGAAATGCTCGACGATGACCCTTTTGCCCTTCTTGATGGCGTTCAGTATCGCCTCCGCGAGTATGCCCGGCTGCGTGAACGCCGCCTCGAAGCGGATATCGAGATGATAGGTGTGCGCCTGATAAAAGCCGTAATCATCGATGTCGAGTATCGGCAGCGGACGCATGTTCACGCCGTTGTCGTCGTTCGTGAGCTCGAGGCCCGGGAACATACCCTTTATCAGCATGGATTTGCCGGAGCCTGCCTCGCCGATGATGCCGATAAGCTTATCATAGGGGGAAAGATACATCTGCGCTATCTGCATGCCAAGGTCGTACATCCTGTCGCGGCCGCGCGGCGCAAAGAACACGGAGTAGTAGTGGCTGTTCTGCATTCTTCCGGAATATGACATAATGGCGCCTCCCAAAGATTTCGTCCTTGTTCTTATTTTAAAATAAGGCCCGCCTTTATTCAAGAGGCAAGCCTTTATCTTTTATTTTATTTTTCCTCGGGATCCTCTGCCCCGTCGCCGTCCTCCGCCTCGGGCGGAACGTCGGCGGGCATTATGCCGCAGACCTCCGGCTCTCCGCCGTCCTCAAAACGAGGCTTTTCAAAGATCTGTGTGTATACGCCGTGCTCGCGGCGCACGGGCGAGAACACCATGCGCGACACGCCGAACCTCTTCGGCGCGGCCTCGGAAAAACCGCCCGACATGAGCTTTTTTACCTCGGGGATCTCGTTTACGTCGGTGATCATGGTCTTTTTCATGGACTTCGCGAGGAGCGATTTTGTGAGGCAGTACGCTCCGAGGCTTAAAAGCGCGAAGCCGATCATGACGAGAAGCGGCATGAACCTTGCGACTGAAAAGAGCGCGTTGTGAACGTCCTTCATGGTCGTAACGCCGAGTCCTACGGCGGCGATGATTATCGCGAGGAGCGAGGGCAGGTACTCGAAAAGACGGTATTTTTTCCTGCATTTGTTTGAGCACGCGACCTGCAGAGGCAGGAGCATATCCGCGCCCTTGACCTCGAGCTCCTTCCTGCCGAGAGCTATCGTCCAGTTCCCCTCGGGATCGGGCTTTTTAAGATCGAAGAGCGCGAAGCACTCCGCCTTCCTCCCCGCCTCCCTTGAAAGGCGGCAGACGCTTGAATCGTAAAGCGGCTCGATCTCCTCGGGCGGAGCGGCCTCCATGAGCCTCGAAAGCGCCGCGGCGGACTTCTCCTGCTTCTCCCTCTTCATGGAGCTGACCGGACATTCGCCGCAGCTCTCCATATTGAGGAGCCTGCACTCCTTCGTGCCGTACAGCGCGCAGGAGGTGTTCTTCTGATTGACGACCTTCTCTATTTCTTCAGAATAGCTTATTTTATCGTTGTTTTCCATATCAATATCGACTTCGGGACGCCCCGAAACCAAGGCGTCCCGAAAATGCTTGATTATTCTTCGCTTGCGGCAACGTCTACGTTCCTGTAGCGCTTTAAGCCTACGCCGGCGGGAATGAGCTTGCCGAGTATGACGTTCTCCTTAAGACCTACGAGAGGATCGACCTTGCCCTTGATCGCGGCCTCGGTGAGCACCCTGGTGGTCTCCTGGAAGGACGCGGCGGACAGGAACGAATCGGTCGCGAGAGCGGACTTCGTGATGCCGAGGAGCTTGCGCTTCGCGACGGCGGGAGTGCCGCCGAGAGCGACGATGCGCTCGTTTTCGGACTCGAAGCGGAAGATATCGACGATCTCGCCGGGGAGAAGATCGGTATCGCCGGACTCCTCGACCTGTACCTTCCTAAGCATCTGGCGGATGATGACCTCGATATGCTTATCGCTGATCTCAACGCCCTGCAGACGGTAGACCGACTGGACCTCCTTGAGCATATAGGCCTGAACGCCCTTTACGCCCTTGATCTTGAGGATATCGTGCGGGTTGACCGAGCCCTCGGTCAGCTCGTCGCCGGCCTCGACGACGGAGCCGTCTTTGACCTTGAGCTTGGAGCCGAACGGGATCAGGTACTTCTCGCACTCGCCCTCGTCGTTGGTGATGACCGCCTCGGTCTTCTTGCCGTCGGTCTTCATCTGGACGGTGCCGCTTATCTCGGTGATGACGGCAAGGCCCTTGGGCTTCCTTGCCTCGAAGATCTCCTCTACGCGGGGAAGACCCTGTGTGATATCCTCGCTCGTCGCGATACCGCCGGCGTGGAACGTACGCATGGTGAGCTGCGTACCGGGTTCGCCGATCGCCTGAGCGGCGATGATGCCGACAGCCTCGCCGATATCGACGGTCTTGCCGGTGGTGAGGTTGGAGCCGTAGCACTTGGTGCAGACGCCGTGCTCGCAGCGGCAGGTGAAGACGGTCCTGATCTCGACCTCGGTGATGCCCGCGGCGATGATCTTGTCCCTGATCTCATAGGTGATCATCTCGTTGCCGCCGACGATGAGCTCGCCGGTCTCGGGATGATAGATGGGCTTGACAGTGTAGCGGCCGAGGATCCTGTCGCCGAGGGGCTCGATGGGCTTTTCGCCCTCGCCGATCTGGCGGACGACCATGCCGCGTACGGGCTCGTTCCTCTCCGCGAAGCAGTCCTGCTCGCGCACGATGACGTTATGGGAAACGTCGACGAGACGGCGGGTAAGATAACCGGAGTCCGCGGTACGGAGCGCGGTGTCGGCAAGACCCTTGCGCGCGCCGTGGGAGGAAATGAAGAACTCGAGGACGGAGAGGCCTTCGCGGAAGTTCGCGCGGATAGGAACCTCGATGGTCTGACCGGACGGGTCGGCCATAAGTCCGCGCATACCGGCAAGCTGACGGATCTGAGCGGTCGATCCGCGTGCGCCGGAGTTCGCCATCATGTAGATGGGATTGATGGGAGAAAGCTTTCTCATAAGGGCGTCGGTGACCTCGCCGGTGGTCTTTTCCCACTCGGCGATAACGCGCTTTCTCCTGTCCTCCTTGGAGAGAAGACCCATGCGGTAGATCTCGTCGATCTCGGCGCATGCGGCGTCGGCGGCTGCGAGCAGCTCCTTCTTCTCCTCGGGAACGGTTATATCCTGGAAGCCGACGGTGATGCCGCCCCTGGTCGAGTAAGAGAAGCCGAGCTTCTTTACGCGGTCGAGCACCTGGCTGGTGATCGTGGGGCCGTGCTTCCTGTAGCAGTAATCGACGATCTTCGCGATGTCCTTCTTGACGACGAGCTTATCGACCTCGAGCTTGAACATATCGTCCACGGTGGCGCGGCTCTTTACGAAGCCGAGATCCTGCGGAAGAGCGTTGTTGAATATGAGACGGCCGATGGAGGTCTTGATGACCTTCCTGTACTTCTCGCCCTCGAACTCACGCTCGACTCTGATCTTGACCAGCGCGTGCAGGGACAGGGAGCCCGTCTGATACGCCATGAGCGCCTCCTCCTCGGAGGAATACGCCTTGCCCTCGCCCTTGTGGATACGGCGGAGAGTGGGGTTCATCATGAGCTGCTTTACGTCCTCGCCCGAATAGTCGATGCAGGAAGTCTCGGCGATGAGGTCCTTGACCATCCGGTCGAGAGCGGCCTCGTAATCCTCGGCGGCGAAGAGCTTCGTGAGCTCGGCGTCGGAGAATATGGCGTTGACGGCCTTATTGACGTTGACCTCGCCGACCTCGGTATGCTTTATCAAGGACTCGGCGACGGTCTTCCTGTTCCACTCATTCAGCTCGTCGGAGCGGAGAGTCAGATAGTAGCAGCCCATGACCATATCCTGCGTCGGGCAGACGACGGGCTTGCCGTCCTGGGGCTTTAAGATGTTGTTCGCGGCGAGCATCAGGAACCTCGCCTCGGCCTGAGCCTCGACGGAAAGGGGTACGTGCACCGCCATCTGGTCGCCGTCGAAGTCCGCGTTGTAAGCGGTACATGCGAGCGGGTGGAGCTTGAGCGCGCGGCCCTCGACGAGGACGGGCTCAAACGCCTGGATGCCCAGCCTGTGCAGCGTCGGAGCGCGGTTCAGGAGCACGGGGTGATCCTTGATGACGCCTTCGAGAACGTCCCAGACCTCGGGACGGACTCTTTCGACCATGCGCTTGGCGGACTTGATATTGTGAGCGTAGCCCTTCTCGGTGAGCTTTTTCATCACGAAGGGCTTGAACAGCTCGAGCGCCATCTCCTTGGGGAGACCGCACTGGAACATCTTGAGATCCGGGCCGACGACGATAACGGAACGGCCGGAATAGTCGACGCGCTTGCCGAGCAGGTTCTGACGGAAACGTCCCTGCTTGCCGCGCAGCATATCGGAAAGGCTCTTCAGGGGCCTGTTGCCCGGGCCGGTGACGGCGCGCCCGCGGCGGCCGTTGTCGATGAGAGCGTCGACGGCTTCCTGGAGCATGCGCTTCTCGTTCCTGACGATGATGTCGGGAGCGTGGAGCTCGAGGAGCCTCTTCAAGCGGTTGTTCCTGTTGATGACGCGCCTGTAAAGGTCATTCAGGTCGCTGGTCGCGAACCTGCCGCCGTCGAGCTGCACCATCGGGCGCAGATCGGGCGGAATGACGGGGATAACGTCGAGTATGATCCACTCGGGCTTGTTGCCGCTCTTGATGAACGCCTCGACGACCTCGAGCCTCTTTATGGCGTTGGTGCGCTTCTGACCGGAGGAGCCCTGAGCTTCCTCGCGGAGCTCGGCCTCGAGCTTTTCAAGGTCGATCTGCATCAGAAGATCCTTGATCGCCTCGGCGCCCATACCGGCCTTGAAGGCCTTGGGGCCGTACTCGGCCTGAGCGTCCCTGTATTCCTTATCGGTCATCAGCTGCTTGAGCTGCAGGGGCGTATTGCCGGGATCCGTCACGACGAAGGACGCGAAGTACAGGATCTTCTCAAGATCCTTGGGGTTCATGTCGAGGAGCATCTTCATGCGGCAGGGAATGCCCTTGAAGTACCAGATATGGGAAACAGGAGCTGCGAGCTCGATATGGCCCATGCGCTCGCGGCGAACCTTCGCGCGCGTTACCTCGACGCCGCACTTCTCGCAGACGACGCCCTTGTACCTGATCCTCTTATACCTTCCGCAGTGGCATTCCCAGTCCTTCGTCGGCCCGAATATGCGCTCGCAGAAAAGGCCGTCGCGCTCGGGCTTCAGAGTCCTGTAATTGATGGTCTCGGGCTTCTTGACCTCGCCGTGGGACCATTCTCTTATCTTTTCGGGCGATGCAAGCCCTATCTGAATAGCATCGAAATTCGTAAGCTCAAACACTTTTTATTTCTCCCTTCCGACTGTTACAGGTCTTCGTCCTCGTTCATGAGGTCTTCGTCGGTGGGCTCAAGGTCTTCGGACTCGTCGCCGAACTCGTCGTCCTCGTCCTCATCCTTGTCCTCATCGTCGAACTCGTCGCCGAAGTCCTCGTCGAAGTCGTCGCCGAAGTCCTCGTCGTCCTCATCCTCATCCTCGTCGCCCTCGAACATACCGAAGTTGTCCTCTTCCTTCCTGGTATCGTCCTCGCGGCCGTCGATGCGAACGTCGAGAGGTCTTACGTCCTCATCGTCGTCATAGACCTCGGAGATCTTGATCTCCTCCTTGTTCTCGGCAAGCACCTTGATGTCGAGACCGAGGGACTGGAGCTCCTTGATAAGGACCTTGAAGCTCTCGGGCACGCCGGGCTCGGGCACGTTGTCGCCCTTGACGATCGCCTCATAGGTCTTTACGCGGCCGACGACGTCGTCCGACTTGACCGTGAGGATCTCCTGCAGGGTGTTGGCCGCGCCGTAGGCTTCGAGCGCCCAGACCTCCATCTCGCCGAAGCGCTGGCCGCCGAACTGAGCTTTGCCGCCCAGAGGCTGCTGCGTGACGAGGGAGTACGGGCCGGTGCTCCTTGCGTGGATCTTGTCATCGACAAGGTGGAACAGCTTGGGGTAATACATGTAGCCGACTGAGATCCTGTTCTCGAAGGGCTCGCCGCTTCTGCCGTCGTAGAGCACGGTCTTGCCGTCCTCGTACTTCGAGATGTCGCGAAGCCTCTCCATAAGCTCTTCGTCCTCGGCCGCAGCCCTCATGAGCTTCTCGGCGTCGCCGCCGAACTCTAAGAGGAGCTCCTGCGCGCGCTTGTTGTCCTTATTGGACAGCGCGAGCAGCGCCTTGATGTCCTCCTCGGTCGCGCCGTCGAGAACCGGGGTCGCGATGTTCCAGCCGAGCGCCTTCGCGGCCTTGCCGAGATGCAGCTCGAGGATCTGACCGATGTTCATTCGGGACGGAACGCCCAGGGGGTTCAGAACTATCTGTAAGGGAGTGCCGTCGGGCAGGAAGGGCATATCCTCTTCGGGGAGGATCCTCGAAATAACGCCCTTGTTTCCGTGGCGGCCCGCCATCTTATCGCCGACGGAGATCTTTCTCTTCTGGGCGATGTATACACGGACGAGCTTGTGGACTCCGGGGGAGAGCTCATCCTTGTTTTCTCTGGTAAATACGCGGACGTCGACGACTATGCCGTCCTCGCCGTGGGGAACGCGAAGGGAGGTGTCGCGGACTTCCCTTGCCTTTTCACCGAATATCGCGCGCAGCAGGCGCTCCTCGGCGGTGAGCTCGGTCTCGCCCTTGGGGGTGACCTTGCCGACCAGGATGTCGCCGGAACGGACTTCCGCGCCGATCCTTATGATACCCTCTTCGTCGAGGTCCTTCAGCGCGTCCTCGCCGACGTTCGGGATATCCCTCGTGATCTCTTCGGGCCCGAGCTTGGTATCGCGCGCCTCGGTCTCGTGCTCCTCGATATGGATGGAGGTGTAGACGTCCTCCTTGACCAGCTTCTCGGAGATGAGAACGGCGTCCTCGTAGTTGTAGCCCTCCCACGTCATGAAGCCGATCAGAATGTTCTTGCCGAGCGCGATCTCGCCGTTCGCGGTGGAAACGCCGTCCGCGATCTGGTCGCCCTTCTTGAGGCGGTCGCCCTTCGAGACTACGGGGCGCTGGTTGATGCAGGTGCCCTGGTTGGAGCGCTTGAACTTGATGAGCTTGTAGGTCTTGAGCTCGTGGGTCCTGTCGGACTCGGTAACGACCTTGTCCGCGGATACGGATACGACCGTGCAGTCGTCCTCCGCGAGGACGAGAACGCCGGAGTCGTACGCCGCCTTGTACTCCATGCCGGTGCCGACGACGGGCGCCTCGGTGATGAGGAGCGGCACCGCCTGACGCTGCATGTTGGAGCCCATGAGGGCGCGGTTCGCGTCGTCGTTCTCGAGGAAGGGGATCATTGCGGTCGCGACGGATACGAGCTGCTTGGGCGAAACGTCCATGTAGTCGATCTCCTCCGCCTTGACCTCGATGATCTGATCGAGCTGGCGGGCGACGATCCTTTCCTTCTTGAACCAGGTATTGCCTTTTTCGTCGGTGACGGTCGGCTCATTCGCCTGGGCGACGATCTTGCCGTCCTCTTCGTTGGCGGTAAGATAGACGATGTCGTCCAGAATGCGGTGATTCTTGTGATCTATCCTGCGGTACGGAGCCTCGATGAAGCCGTACTCGTTGATCCTCGCATAGGTAGCGAGGGAGTTGATAAGACCGATGTTCGGACCTTCGGGGGTCTCGATAGGACACATGCGTCCGTAATGGGAGTAGTGAACGTCTCGGACTTCGAAAGTCGCGCGGTCGCGGTTCAGACCGCCGGGGCCGAGAGCGGAGAGCCTTCTCTTATGGGTGAGCTCCGCGAGGGGGTTGACCTGATCCATGAACTGCGACAGCTGGCTGGATCCGAAGAACTCCTTGATGGCGGCGATGACCGGACGGGTGTTGATGAGGTTCGACGGCATGACGACCTCCATATCCTGGAGGCTCATCCTCTCGCGTACGACGCGCTCGAGCCTGGTGAGACCGACCCTGATCTGGTTCTGCAGAAGCTCGCCGACGCTCCTTATGCGGCGGTTGCCGAGGTGGTCGATATCGTCCGTCTTGCCGATGCCGTAGGGCAGGCCGATGAGATAGCTGATGGAAGCGATCATGTCGGCGGGGAGAATGTGACGGGGAGAAAGCTCGAGAGCGTTCTCGCGGACGTAGTTTAAGAAGTCCTCGTCGTTCTCCATATTGGGGCGCTCCTTGAGGATGTTCATGAGCATGGGATAATACACGTGCTCGTTTACGCCGATGGAGCGGAGCAGCCGATCGTTCTCGTTATAGTCGTCCTTGAACCTTAAGTAGAGGTTCGGATCGACGAACTGGTTGCCGAGAACGCGGATCTTCTTCTCGAACCTGTCGTTGGTGTAGACGTATACGCCGAGCACGCCCGCGTTCTCGATGGCGAGAGCGGTGTCCTCGTCGATGAGCTTGCCTTCCTCGGCGAGTATCTCGCCCGAGTTGGGATCGATGACGTTCTCCGCGGCGAACATATCCGTGATGCGCGCGGAAAGAGCAAGCTTCTTATTATATTTATACCTGCCTACGCGGGCAAGGTCGTAGCGCTTGTCGAAGAAGAGAGAGCTCAGAAGAGTCCTCGCGCTCTCCTCCGTCGGCGGCTCGCCGGGACGCAGACGCTTGTAGATCTCGATAAGACCGTCCGCCTCCGACTGGGTGCCGGTATCCTTTCTCATGGTCTCAACGAGGCGTTCCTCTTCGCCCATGAGCTCGAGGATCTCCGCGTCGGAGCCGTAGCCGAGAGCGCGCAGGAAGGTGGTGATGAAGAGCTTCCTCTGACGGTCGATCTTGACGTAGAGGAGCTCGGAGGAATCGGTCTCGTACTCGAGCCACGCGCCGCGGTTCGGTATGACCTGGGAGCTGAACAGATGCCTGCCCAGCTTATCGATGGACTCGGTATAGTATGCGCCCGGAGAACGGACGAGCTGGCTGACGATGACGCGCTCGGCGCCGTTGATGATGAAGGTGCCCTGGTCGGTCATGAGCGGGAAATCGCCCATGTAGACCTCCTGCTGCTTGACCTCGCCCGTCTCGGTGTTGATGAGACGCACGCCTACGCGAAGAGGCGCCGAATAGTTGACGTCGCGCTCCTTGCACTCGGCGATGTCATACTTCGGATGCTCCTTGTCGATCTTGTAATCGGTGAACTCGAGCACCAGCTTCTCCGTAAAGTCCTTAATGGGGGAAATGTCCTCAAGGACCTCTCCGAAGCCGTGATCGACGAACTGCCTGTATGAATCCTTCTGTACCTCGATGAGGTCGGGCATACTCAGTATTTCGTTGATGCGGGAGAAGCTCCTTCTTTCGGTTTTCCCCATCATAACCTTGTGTACCATCGATTTATCTCCTTCCTGACGGCAAACGCTTATTCGCCGCGTGAGTTTCAAAAGTGTTCTTTCAGTCCCCCGGGAAATGGCGGAACGCGATTTTCCCTTTAAAATGCTTGGAAAAAGCCGTTTCCGTGGAATGCGGCGGGGACATAAGCCGCATTTTACCCATATTATAACAATTTAGCATTATATGTTCCCCGGGCCGTTTTGTCAAGAGGGTCAAACGCGGGTGGAAAAAATATATTTATAAAGTCTTTTCAACACTTGATTTTTTTGATATAATACACAGGTAACGAATATGAAAACCGGAGGTAAATAACAATGTCCACTAAACCCGCACTTGTCATCATGGCGGCAGGCATGGGCTCCCGCTACGGCGGACTCAAGCAGCTAGATCCCTTCGACGACTACGGCAATTTCATCATCGACTATTCCTGCTTCGACGCGATCCGCGCAGGCTTCGATCATATCGTCTTCATCATCAAGAGCGCGATCTACGATGATTTCGTATCCACCATCGGCAAGCGCGTGTCGAAGTACGCGAAGGTCGATTACGTCCTCCAGGAGCTTGACAAGATCCCCGAAGGCTTCACCATTCCCGAGGGCCGCGTAAAGCCCTGGGGCACCAGTCACGCAATCCTCTGCGCCGCAGAGGTCGTCGACGGCCCCTTCGCCGTCATCGGCGCGGACGATTACTTCGGGCCGAACGGCTTCAAGATCATCTACGACTATCTCGTGAGCCATCCCGAGGAGTCCGAGTGGGGCATGATCGGCTATGACGTCGTGAACACCCTTCCGCCCGAGGGCTTCGTCGCGAGGGGCGAGTGCGCCGTCAACGAGGAGGGCTTCCTCACCGACATAGTCGAGCGCAAAAAGCTCCGCCGCGCGGGCGATAACGCCGAGTACACCCTCGACGACGGCGAGACCTTCGTACCCGTTCCCGCCGGCACCTGCGTCAGCATGAACTTCTTCGGCTTCAAGCCCGCCCTCTTCGACGAGATAAGGGAGCACTTTCCCGTCTTCCTCAAGGAGAACATCCCCCTCGATCCCATGAAGTGCGAGGATCTCCTGCCCGACGCCGTCCGCCGCGCCATCGCGACCGGCAAGTACAGGGTAAAGGTGCTCGCCACTCCCGACAAGTGGTACGGCGTCACCAACCGTGAGGATAAGCCCGTCGTCGTGAACGCACTCAGGCAGTTTACGGAAGAGGGGCTTTACCCGGAAGGTCTCTGGAAATAACACAGCGGCACAAAAAAAGGATCCTGCGGCGCAGGATCCTTTTTTATTGTTTTCTTTATTCTTCTTTTCCGTTAAGGCTTTCGAGCACGTTCATGTATATCCCGTCCGCGCCGTTCAGCCAGTTTCTTTCGGCGTTCGCAGCGCTCGGCGCGTCGGGCATGCGAAGCTTCATCTCGAACACCACGCCCTCTTTTTCGATAAGGGCAAGGCTCAGATCCCACGAGCCGTCGGGTCTCGGCTCGGCGTCCGCCGATACCGAGTTCTGCCTGCGCACCTCCGCGCGTTTCTCGTCCGCGAGCCCCGTGATCTCGTCGCGTACAGACTTCGGGATCTCCCTGTCGAAGGTCTCGGAGAGCGTTATACCCTTCTCCGTCAGATAGACGAGCTGGGAGAGCTTCGAGGGCACGGACAGAAGATACTGCTCCCTCTCAAGTTCCGCCGCGAGTCCGCACATCGTGAAATAATCCGTGCCGTCGACCTCCGTGAGCACGGTAAACACCTGCTCGCGCGTGACCGCCGTGCGGAAGCTCTTGATAATATAAAGAATATAAAGCTTTACCCTGTTGTCGCCGTCCGAGAAAAAAGCCATCCTGCCTCCCTGTTTTCAGCGAAAGAAGTACCCTTCGTGAATCAGCATCTCGAGCACCTTTGCCTCGCGCTCGATCATGTCCCTGTCCTTCCTGCCGTGATCCCGCGTGCGGTTGACCGCGATCGCCTCGTCAGGCTCGACGAACTCGAGCGTGAAGCCCTCCGCGTCCTCATAGCCGTCCAGCTTCTGCGGCATCACCTCGTCCGAGACCTCGCAGAAATAATAGTAGTTATCCTGCACGAACCGCTCGTGCGCGTCCTTCGTGCTCCTCTGGACGCGGTGGACGCAGCCGTATTCGCGCACCGACTCCGGCTTTACCACGAGCCCCGCCTCCTCAAGCGTTTCGCGTATCACCGCCGCCTTACGGCTCTCGCCCGGCTCGATGCCGCCGCCCGGGAACTTGTAATAATCGAACTTTTGGCTGTGCACCATGGCGATCCTGCCGTCCCTGATTATTATCGCTCGCGCGGAGTTTCTCGTGAACGTACGGCTGCAGGAGCCGTAGTTCTTCTTGTCGATCTCGAATAACAGACGCATTTTCGAAGGCCTCCGGAGCGTACTTTCCTTATTTCAACTATATCAGTTTCCGCCCGTAATGTCAACGGAAAACGTCATTTATCCCTCTGAAGCAGGACTACGACCTTGCCCCTTATATCGGCGGTCATATCGACGTCGAATCCGACGACCTCCCAGCCCTCCGCGGACATATCGGAAAGCTCCTTTTCGATCTCCTCATACGGGGTCTGCGACTTTCTGAACTCGATTATTTTGTACTCCTTCATGTTTTGCCTCCTTACGAACAAAGTCAGATATCGAACCTGAAAACGCACTTTTCGGTGTCGCCTTCGTTTACGCGCATGTCGTTGTCCTCGGGAAGCTCCTTTATCCCGAGAAACTCGCCTTTTAAGTACTCAAGCGTCTTCCGCGACGGCAGATTGCCGGGATCGCAGGTGATATAGAGGTGATCCATGCCGTGCTTTTTCGCAAGCTTGAACAGAAGTCTGCACGCCTTCGCGGCCAAGTGCCGCCCGCGGTAAGGCTCGTCGACCGAGTATCCGATGTGTCCGCCGTAGAAAAGCCCCTCCGAATAACCGATGCGGAGGTCGCACCTGCCCATCTTATTGCCCTGCCTGTCGCAGATGAAAAAGTGATACGCGGGCACCCATTTCCTTACGGGATCCGCCTCTTTAAGCCGCTCGACGACGAGCTTTATCTCGTCGCTTTCAAGAAAAGACGTGTCCAGAAACTCCATTTTCGCTCCTTATGTCACCGCTGACCGCACTTTAAGGCCGTCCCTGCGGAGCATTTTCCGTGATGATTGTACCATATCCCGCGTGTAAAAACAACGTTAAACCGCTTTCGCGGGTTCTCGTGCAACTATTTCGGAGATTACACTCTTCTGTTTGATTCCGATAAAAAAACCGGATCAAGTATTTTGCTTTGCAGTCCTGCACAATGCGATCAGCATAACGCGAATAGCCGAACATTGATCGCTCAATTCTTTAAAAGTAATTTGATCAATGTATTCTGTCCGGTACAATAATTCAAGCCAGTAACCCGTTTCACTTGCTTCTTTAAGAGCGATCTCAAGCTTTGAGATGAAATCTTTTTTGCCTTGTGCATAGTTGGCCTCATAGATATTTGCGCCGATGGAAGTGCCGCTCCTGCCGATCTGATTGGAGATAACGGATTCGCGTTTTTCACGCAGATCTTTAACAAGGTTGATGATCTGAACGGAGAAATTCATCGAAAGATCGCGTAGTTTGGATTCGGACATATTCCTTCCTCGTTTCTGTTATTATGCATCAATAGTACCATGTGTTTTATCAATTGTAAAGTGATGTTTGCACCTATGGCGCAAGTGATGTTATGCCTTGCGGCACAGTGATGTTTTGCGGCAAGCCGCACAGTGATGTGATGTGTTCCGCTCACGTGCCGAAGGCACACATCACGCACGAAGTGCGCATCACTTTCTAAGGAAACATCACGTTCCGCGCAAGCGGAACACATCGTTCAAAAAAGCGTCTTTTGTCCGATAGACAAAAGACGCTTTTTTGTGGCTGCCGAACCTGGATTTTGAACCCCGGTTTCGCAGCTTCTTTCGTTCATTATCGCTTGAGTGTGCGAAACCTGAGAGAAATCGCTTCCGCGATTTCTCCTGGCTCAAATAATTACCTGCAAATACAAATGATCCCGATGCGAATGCATCGGGATCATTTGTGGCTGCCGAACCTGGATTTGAACCAGGAATGAACGAGTCAGAGTCGTTAGTGTTACCGTTACACCATTCGGCAATATTTCCCATTGTGCCGTCCGCCCCACATATAACACCCGCTTTCTCAAGCAGGTATTGGGTCCGCGCCCGCACACCATTGTTGCGGCCGACAAGGCCCGGAAATATGATTTGAGGGTTTATATACGGGGCGTAACGCACACCGCAGGAAACTTGTTGGTGGGGTTAGTTGGGATCGAACCAATGACCTCTACGATGTCAACGTAGCGCTCTAACCAGCTGAGCTATAACCCCGTGTTTTTTAGTGCAAGCATTATTATACACAGTTTCATCAAAATTGCAACCCCTTTTTTAAAATATTTTTCTGGTGTGTGTAAAAATCGCTTTCTGTCTTTTTCCGTATTAATGTCCGTTTTTATCTCCGGCTGCGCGTTGCTTAATACGAATACGAGTCCGAAGTATTATTCGCGAGTTGCAGCTTGCCGCCTTTCCATTTCTTTAAATAAGAAGTTGCATTTCTTACAAATTATGTTATAATATATGACACTATTTAAGTAATTTTCCCTAATTCTGACATTTTAAAGCAATTATGCGCGGAATCCTTTGATTCCGTATTCAGGGGGTAAGAATGAAAACAATGTCTCGCAAAACCGTTGCCGTACTCCTTTTTCTTGTTGTTGCGGTTATTTCGCTGTCTTCATGCAGCTCAAAGCTCTTTTCAAAGCCTGCGGTTATTTACGGTACATGTGTGCTCGTAAACGAGAAAGGCGAGAACGGGCCTATAACGGTCACTTTCAATGAAGACGGAACATACAGATACGGTTATGACACCAAGCTGCAGTCGGATCCCGGTCCGGTAAGCGACGCGGTGAATACGTTTATCAACAGCAGCGTGCTGAAGGATATCGCTTCCGAAACGGGGCTCACTTCGCTTCTGAAGTCCGAATCAGCGCAAAAGTTCCTCAGCGAGATCTCAAAAGCCGCAGAATTGAAATACAAAATAATTGATGATTCGACGATGGAAACGAAGGTCTCTCTTCTGTTCGGTTTCCTCGATCACACCAGCGAGGTCAGCTACAGTCTGAACGGCGATGAGCTGGTTTTTGACGGCGTGCAGTACAGAAGAGTAACCGAGGACTGACGCGTCCGTTCCCCATCTGTAAATAATCCGATCTTCAACTGACAATCAAAGATTTGAGGTATTGTTTGATCTATGAAGCTTTCGCATTTAAAACTTACGGCACTGGTTCTTTTGGCGTGCATGATATTCGGTATCATGCCGTTTTTTTCTCCGGCTCAAGCGCATAAAGCCGAAGTTCACAAGTCCATTGCGATAGTGTTCGACAATTCGGGCTCCATGTACAAAAACGGAGAACTTGCCTGGTCGAGAGCAACGTATGCGATGGAAGTCTTTGCCGCGATGTTAAACGAGGGCGACCGTCTTTCCATTTATCCAATGAATCCCATCAGCGTTGACGGTGTGAGCTACCGGAAGGAAGACAGTCCTCTCGTTATTACAGGGCCCGAGCAGGCCTCGTGCATCCGGAGGATCTTTACATCGAACGCCTCTTATACTCCTATCGAGACCCTTTCCTATGCGCACGACGGGCTGATGGCTCAGTCGGGCGAAAGATGGCTTATCGTTCTGACCGACGGCGACGTGTTCCACAGAAACGGAAACGAGCGCATCGAAAACACCGCGGAGGTGCTGAAAAAGGATTATCTCGAACCGTACAGCAGAGATATGAACGTCCTCTATCTTGCCATCGGGTCAAGAGCTGTCAGCCCCGACTGCACCCCGCGCGGGGATTATGTGCTTTCTGTTGAGAAGGAAAACGATTCCACAAGGATCCTCTCAAAGCTTACGGCCATGTGCAACATGATCTTCGGCCGTGACACCCTTCCCGCATCACATTTTTCGGGAAATGTAATGGATATCGACGTATCGCTGAATAAGCTGATCGTCTTCGTGCAGGGTCAGGACGTCAGCTCTGTGACCGTAACGGATTCGCAGGGAAACAGGCTTACGCCCGTCCAGAACGGATCATACGCCACCAGATATCCGGAATCGGGCGTCGGAGGTCAATTTGAATCCGAATGTCAGACCGATACAAGTCTGCAGGGCATGATGATGACCTACGCCGGTTGTAAAGGGGACAAGTATACTCTGAGTTATTCCGGAACGGCATCGAGCGTTGAAGCTTATTATGAGCCGAATGTTGACATGGAATTCACCTTCACCGATGAGAACGGCAACAACGTTGATCCCAACGATCTATACGAAGGCAACTATGTGATCAGCTTCGGCATGAAGGACGGCATGACCGACGAATACACGGAATCCGATCTTCTCGGTGACGTCTACTATTCGGGGCATTATTACCTCAACGGCGAAACCCACGAGATAAACCACTCCGGCAAGAAGGGAAGCGTCAGCGTCTCGCTGAAACTCGGGGACAAATTCAACGCCGATATGCTCGTGACGTATCTGGGAGGGTATCAGATTTTCAAGGATTCCTCCGACTTCGGGTGGCCCGATGGAGGTCTGGAGGTAAAGCCGAGGCCCGCGGGGGATCTGACGGTCGTGATCACCGGAGGTCAGGAAGTATATCAGCTGACAACGCTTGAGCAGGGGGCTCCGTTCATCGCGGAGGTCTACTACCAGGGCGTGAAGCTTACGGGAGAAGAACTTCAGAAGACCGAGCTGACATGGGATCCCGATCTCAGCGGAGCGGAACTCCGGAAGATCTTCTGCGATGATCATTACGAGATCGTACTTCTGCACAAAAACCCCAATGACCCGGAATCCACTCCCACAGGGACTTTCACCTTCCCCGTCTCCGCGATCTATACTCCGCCTGCAAGCGAGGAAGCCCGCTCCCAGCCCGTCAGCTTCACTTATGCGATTGAAGACGCGCGGCAGCAGCTTGAGGTCAAGATCGTCGCCAAGCAGGATTACTATGTGATCTATCAGCTGGACGAGTCCTATCCCCTTCGCGCCGAGATCACGATCAACGGCAGAAAGCTCACTCCGGAGGAATTTGCCGATACGGAATTCAAAGCCGACTGCCAGGGGTTGGATTTTGACGTTGAGGCGCTGCCGGATGAATCTGCTTATCTTATTAAGCTGAAGAAGACCGACTCGTCTGTCCCAGGCATCTACAAGGTATCCTGTACAGCATCGCACCCGGATGAGATCGAAAGGATATCCACCGGGGAGGACAGCAGGATAATCACCCTGAACAATCTCCCCGCATGGGCTAAATTTGCGATCGGCGCGCTGCTCGCGCTCCTCGCGATCCTTCTGTTGATCGCCATTCTGAACATCAGGGCTCTGCCCACAAAGCTGCATACCAAGAGAAGGGACTGCAGCATGACGGTGGATGACGAGGACGTCACCCAGAACGCCGCTTTTGACGCCAAGATCGACGGGAAGAGGCTAAAAGTACAATCAAGGTATGCGGGAAAGGCGTTCGGAGTCGCTATGGACGTCAAGCCCGGAAAAGGCAGCTGCATCAAAACTCCGCACGCAAAGCGTTCCGCGGAAGTCGCGAGTGCGAGCGTAGTCAGGAACGGCAACGCAACTATCACCGAGGCGACCATCGGCTCCGCTAAGTATGTCCTTGACGAGGACACGCAGAAGTTCGTCAGGATGCCGAAGAACGATAAGCCCTTCACGTTAAGGAACGGGGCAAACATCATCTATTCGGGGACAATGCTGAATAACGGAGAACCCAAGAGCTTCTCCGTCAGAATAAAGACTAATTTTAAAAAGAAAAGATAAAAAAGCAGGAGGTATCAAATGGCTCTAAACGAGGAAAAACTGAAGACAAATGAGGTTGCGGCGCCGACTCTGTTCGTCGGCGTTGGCGGAACGGGATGCAAGATCGTCAAGAAAGTCGCCGATCTTTGCGCGCCCGAGGAAAAGGAGAACATTAACTTCCTTTGTCTGGACACCAACGTAAACGATCTTTCCAGCGTCGCGAACGGCAAGACGAAGATCTTCTGGGTACAGACTTCAAATACTCAGACCGTCGGAAGTTATCTGGACTATGACGATGACGCGAGAAAAAAATGGTTCCCGAAAAACGCGGTCATGTACGACAAGACCGTTTCCGAGGGCGCAGGCCAGGTGCGAGCGATCTCGAGGCTCGCGCTGAACTCCACTATCAAGACCGGCAAGATCCGTCCCCTTTATGATTCGATAGACGATCTGTTCCGCAAGACCGGCAAGGAAATGAAGCAGGCCATGCGCGTCGTCATCGCGTCGACGGCGTCCGGCGGCACGGGCTCCGGTATCCTGCTTCCGTTAAGCATGTTCATCCGCGATTATGTAAAGGAAAAATATCCCAATACGAGCCTTATCGTGCGCGCGCTCGTACTGCTGCCCGAAACGCTCGACAGCGTCATTGATTCCCAGACGGAGCGCGACAGCCAGGCCCGCAACGCCTACGCGACCATCAAGGAGATAAACGCTTTCATGATGAAAGGCTCAGGCTTCATCGATCTCGACGAAGACCTTAAGCAGTTCAGCGGCCTCCGCGTAGACGTCTCCATCGCCGGTTCCGACAGGCAGAAGACACTCTCGCTGCTCCCGATGGATTTCTGCTTCCTCATGGACGGTCAGGATGCCGAAGACAGCACAATGATCAGCATCAACCAGTACATCGAGCAGGCCGCGCAGGCTCTTTATGAGCAGAACATCGGCCCGATGCAGAAGAAGGCGTTCTCTGTTGAGGATAACATCATCAAGGAGATGACAAAGCCCGGCAATTACGGCAGGAACCGCTTCGGCGGCATAGGCGCCGGCGTCATTCGCTATCCTTATGAAAAGATCGCGAATTACGTTGCGTACGATCTGGCGATAGACAGCATCGGCGGAGACGGCGAAGCGACAAAATGGACCAAGTACGACAACAGCATCAAGGCATATAAGGCAGAGCAGAAGAAGCGCGGCATCCCGATGTCGACGTGGGACAGCGACGGCAAGGTATATATGGATACCCTGCGCAACGCAAAGGATCCGTTCTCTACCGACCTTAATAACACGTTTGAGCTTGACGCGATAGATTCCAAGATCAAAAAGTACAAGAAGAGCCTCGAGGATCAGGCATACCGTGTAGTCCTCGGCGACAAGCGTTTCGCAGGCGTTTACGACGCCGCCAAGAGCTGGGAGACTCATAACACGTTCGGCGAGACCGAGGAAAAGATCGCCGACGCGGTCGCCGCTCTGGGCAACTATCGCGAGGCGGTTGAAACAAGAAGCAAGGACGGCAACCCCATCATAAACGGAATAGTCGGCCGCTGGATCGAGGCGGTATTCACGAACGAGCAGAAGACCGTCGCGATCAACGATTCCTACAGCATCGAGTCCATCATCAAGAACGCCCAGGGCGAGGTGTTCCACCCCTGCGCCGCGAGGTATGCTCTTTACCGCCTCAAGGAGGAGTTCGAGAAAGAGGTCAAGTCCACACAGGCTGCACAGGCCGCCGAATACCTTGATTCTCTTAAGAACAAGGAGTTTGAATTCAAGTTCTCCAAGGACAAGATCATCGGCGTCGAGGGGCTTGCTTCTCTTGAAAGGGATCCCAACCTGTTTGACAAGCTTAAGGGCTATAAGAAGCTCTACGCGGAGGCCAACCAGGAGCTGCCCGCATACTTTATGGCGATCGACGATTACTGCAAGAAGGCCTCCAAACATGCCGCATACGTGAAGGCGAACGAATATCTCAAGGCTTTCATTGAGGAATACGAGAACTTCTTCAGCACCTTCGTTTATAAAGTCAAGGACCTCAGACGCAATAAAGTCGATCTGGTCGACGAACTCAAATATAAGAAAGGCGATTCCTTCGTCAACATCTGCGCTACCGAAGAGCTGCTCGGCGAGCTCAGCAAGTACTCGCTGCAGAAGGCTCAGAAGGAAACGACGATGCTCAATTCCGACATCAACGGAAGCATCTTCGACGCGGTCAAGAACAACGCCATATTCAAGATGGAGCTTGACAAGGCGGGCGACGGCTATATTGACGAGGATAGGCGCGTAAACATCTTCGACGATATCCTTCTCGGATATTTCAAGAACAGCGTCCTTGAAAAGTGCGAAGACATCGACAAGGATATCATCGGCGCGATCGAACTTGAGCAGAGGCTTAAAGAGCGTATCCGTCTGCGCAGCGAAAGCGGCGGAGACAAGCAGGTATTCGAACAGGTCACCATCGAGGATGCCCAGCGTCATATCATTGAGGTCATCGCCATGGGCGCAAGGATCGCCGCTCCGTCCATACAGCGAGCAACGAACGAAGAGCCCCGGGAGATCAAGGTCTGCGCGTATAACAAGTCCCTGCTCGACAACAGGAGATTCCGCGTAAAGGATCTCATCCCCAACGGCGAAGCTGTTGAGACGATTTCGAAGTATGAGATCCATTTCTACAACGCGCTGTATAACCTTACTCCCAACAAGATCAAGAAATTTGCCGCTCCGTTCGATACCGAGACCGGACACAAGGATTCGGGTACCTATCACAAGGCATACTTCGAGTACGCGAAGCTCATCGGTCCGGACTCCACAAAGAACGCGGCGATCTCGACCCATATCGACAAGCGCTGGGATTCCATTAAGAGCATGCCCGAGCTTGATTTCGGCTATCAGCAGATCGTGATCAAGAAGATCCATAAGGCCTTCATCTACGGCCTCGTGCACAACGCCATCCAGCAGAAGTCGCTGTCCGCGGTCGCAAACGGCAAGAAAGTCTTCGTTTACAGGAATTCCGATAACAGGGACGTCGAACTTGTCGTGCCTAACGGAACCATGTGCGACGAGTTCTACGAGATCCTTGGCGCTCTGTACGTCAACTCCAAGGTTGTCGAGGATATCGGCCTCATCAAGAGCCGCAAGAGGGCGATGAGCGAGGCGAAGAACTGCAATTACGAGGACACCGAATTCTTCAGGGATATGGCAAACTTCAATCTTCTGAGGATCATGCCCGACTGCGAGGATCCCGAAAGCGAAAGCAGGTACGACGGCACTCAGAAGAGCCTCGACGAGCTTAAGGAAGAGATCGCGAGGAACAAGGAGGACAGGACAAAGGAAGGCGGCTTGATCGACTACGTCAAGAAGACGGTCCGCGAAGACGACAGCAAGCTTTATGTCGAGAACCCCACAAGCTTGTTTGCGATCCCCCTTATGTACTATTGCTCCCTGCCGAATTCCGGAAGGTTCATTTCCGAGATCTCGACCATGGTCGATTCCGTCATCGATGTTTTCCGCGAGGAATACACCAAGTGGGAGAAAGAGGAAGACGTCAAGTTCGTGCTCTGCACAAGGCTTACCGACGAGCTTAACCTTCTCAAGAAGAACTACTCGTACTTCGAAGAGCATATGCACGCTCCCGCTCCCCACGAGAACCCCGTCGTTGACATCATCCAGCGCAAGATCAGGGAAGTCATCATGTCCGCGCCAGAACCCGAGGATTATGAAGTGCTGCTCGACAAAGTAGCTAAAGAGTTTAACGAAAAACAGTAACAGTTGGAACGGAGAATTAAAACATGCTCACGGTGTTGATAGCCGAACAACGTTATATCGATGCTATCCGGCAGGAAAACCGGTTGTTCTTCGAGCCTTTTCTTGAGGATAGTGATATCGTTTTCTGTGAGTGGAACCCGGCGGGACAGACTCTCAGCGAGTCTGTCCCCGGCCTCCCGGAGGCAGTAGGACGGCATAAAGAATGGAGAGCAGTTATTCTTCAAAGCTGCGGCATTGAGCAAAAGAAAAAACAGAATCCCTTCGACGAAGTCGATTACAAGTCCGTTAACTCTTTGGAAAAACCCTGCGCCGGACCCGACGGCGAGTGGGACGAATTGGTAGCGAGCTGGAAGGAATACTACAGCGAATTGACGACCCGTAAAAAAGCAGTGTTCGAGAACGCTCTCAGGCTTCCGCTTCAGATGCTTTCAACGTGGCTCTGCTTTCGTCCGTCAGACTATATTCTCGAAGACGTTTCGGAAAAGAAGGACGCCAACGATTGGGCGATGGAAATGCTCGGCGAGGAGCAGAACAAGCCCAGCGCCAAGATCGAAGCTATGGAAAGGAGCCAGTACAAGCGCGAGCTGCGTATGAAGGAAGAGCTCCGCAGGAAGTTCGTAAACGAAAGATCCATAAACATAGCTTATCCTTCAGAGGTCTACTGCATCTGCGAACGTGTGACCGAGAACGGTTTCTTCAATCCCGACGCATTCTGGACTATCCGCAGCAACAGCGAATACTCCGCATTTGTCGACCGCAATATGCTGTTTGACAAGATGCGTTTCATGGTGTTCGACGTCCTCCCGGAGACACACAGGGATCATCGCTGCGATATGATACGTTTTCTCTACGCGGTAATGGTCTTTGCCTCAAATCCGATCCCCGGCAGCGCCATGCAGGCAAGGCGTCTTTACGTGCTCGACAGCGAGAACGACGAGACTCCTCTTTGCATAATGGCGACCTCTTACGAAAAAAAGCTGTCCTCCACGATCGAAGGAATAAACGCCGAGATCGAGAAAATACGTTCCGAGATCCCGGCTGAGCTGAGCGACAAGGAAGCCGAGACGCTTTTCCTCGTTCCCGCGGACGTTCCTGTCACGCTGGACAAGAGCTGCGATACCGATGCTCTTCACGTGGATATGAACTTCGGTCTGTCCTCAAACTGTCCCGAAGACGAGTCCGCGGAATGGCGGAACGGCTTCGCCCAGTCCGAAAAGTCCCTCGCCTATATCGTAAAGCAGCAGGACAGATCGGTAAAGAAAAGCGTCGGAAGAGTTGCCGCTATGAGCGAGGTGGACGGCTCGAACATTTCCAGACTTACTTCGTTCCAGATGGACGATATCAGAGACTATACCGAAGAAGCAGAGGATAAAATGATCCGGAGTATTCCTCATGATTTCTCCGACCTGTCTCGGTATTCCGAGCCCATGAAGAAGAAGGCGGAAGATGTGAAAAAAGTGCTGGACAGAAGGATGAGCAAAAAAACCACGATAATAATCGGAGTGGTCTGCCTGCTTCTGTACCTTCTGTGCTTCCTTCCCCTTGTTTTCAACAACGGAGCCAGCGAAAAGACTGTCGTCACAGCCCTTATCGTCATCTGCGTCATGCTTGGTCTGATCGGGTTGATACTGTTCGTGTCGCTGTTCTTCCTGAAAGCTCCCCTTAAATCCGCTGTACGGGATTTCAATAATGAAATGATCGTTATCCTGAACGACATAAAGAGCTCCATGCAGGGCTTCGCGTCCTATCTGAGTTCTCTGTGCAACGTACGCAGGGGACACGCGGTGCTCTCTTACTCCGAGAAAAACCCGGACGAGTACACAAAGAGCATACGCATACGAAAGAAACATCAGGAAGATATCCGCAGAAAGCGCGCTTTCCTGGTTGAGGGATACAGTGATTTCATCTCTGACAGCAGGTATTTCGACGAGACGATGATACGTCCGTATGAATACGATTTCAATCAGAAGACCGAGTATAGCTATCCCGCTCCGTATCTCGCAGGCGACTTCCGACAGATAGAGTTTCTTGAAAGCGGGTGTTCCGTAACGGTGCCCTCAAGTTTCGTAAAGCGCATTACTCTGAGGTTGGAGGAAATATATGATAAGTGATCTTAAGTTTATTTTGAAAATCGTATTGTTCCTCCTCCCCTTTCTTCTGTTCGTCTTTTTCAACAGTCTTTCGAACATGAAAAAGCGGATCCGCAGCAGGCAGCTTTTCATGCCGCCCGCCGCGCTTCTGTATTCTGTTATCCTGTTCATTTTCATGAACAAGATAAGCGATTTCTGTCTCGATCTTCTTAAGAGGGCGACCGGCCTGCTTGAAAAGCTAAATCTTCAGGCCGCCGCGGACTTTTTAAGGAACTTTTATACGAGCAGTATCGTGCTCGTGATGCTGATACTGTTCAACACCGCGGCCATTGTCGCGTACGTGATCATCAAAAGGATCCTGACGGCAGCGCTCAGCAAGATCCCCATCAAGGAAGACTCGGTCAAGGGTAAGATCGTATCGGTCTTTTATACCTATGACGAACAGGACGACTGCTGGTATATCAAGCCGCATCTCGGACAGGCCCGCACATTCCTTAAAACGGCTTACTACGGCGGCCTTCCGGTAATAATCATAGCGTTCGTTGTCTCCAGCCTGCTGATGAAAAAAGGCCTGATAACCGCTCCTTTCTACCCGGTGTTCGCGGTAATCGTCATAGGCGAGATCGCGTTCTTTGCCGACGGTCTCAGAAAGGACGAAGAGACAAAGGACATATCCGTCAGCGAAGATTCCGCTTCCCGGAAGGTTCTTTACCCCCTTCTCAGGAAGCCCTTGCGCAATCTGTTTGGGGACAAACTGTCTTCTGAAGGCACTTCCTTCTCGGACGACGGCATTTCCGGCGCGTCCATCGACGATATCCTCGGGGACATTGTTTCGGAGGGCGGGCATCTCGGCCGCAACTACGCGTCGTTCATCCGCACGAAGATGGAGCACGGGCTTAAACCCAACGCCGATTATGTGCGGAGCGGCTACGATCTTTCCTCCGGAAAAAGCCTTCTTTTCAATACTCCGTTCTATGATAAGCTGACTCCGTACGTCTTCTATGCGATGAGCAGGGAGCTTATGAGCGGCGGAAAGGTGTTGATCGTCCTCGGAAGGCACGGAACCCAGGAAGACCTCAAGGAGTGGTGCCGCAGGGGCATGCTCGAGGTCTCTAACGTGCCGAATCTCTGGAGGATCTCCGAACTTGACGGAAAAGAGTACGAAGAGGACGAGATGCCCGATATCGGCATAGTTTCAAGGTCTAGCGTCCACGATCTTGAGGTCCACAGGAACAACCTCGGTTTCCTTAATAAGGTCGGCTTTGCTTTTATCGTCGAGCCCTCAAGGCTGGTCACGACCGCTCAGATCGGTCTGAACCTGCTCATTAAATGCTGCGGGAACGAAAGAAAGATCACTTTCTGTTCCGTGGATCAGAACTGCGACGGCCTCGTTGATTCGCTGTCTCATATTCTGATGACGAATATCACCGAAGTCTCCGCAACGGAGTACCCGCACGGCATGAGTTCATACATGTGCTGGACTGCCGACGGCGACTACCTGCAGCACCGCATCGTTCCGGGCGTATCGAGGTATCTTGGCATAGGAACGGAGCTCTCGATTGCGGCTCTGAAGAACCAGGTCAAACAGGCCGTCTGGTATGGAGGAGAATCCTTCCCCGTTCTCGACATTCACTGGATAGCGAAGCAGTATTATTACGATCTGCTCGATTATGCGGATCTTCCCACAACGCAGGAGACCTTCGACAAATACTTCCAGACCTCCTTCAATATGTGCAATGAAAGAATGAGCGATTATTCTTTCATCGTCGTCGAGGACGAACGCAGCAATGTGTTTGAGACCAAGCGAAACTTCGCGACCATTGCGGATAAGCAGGGCTTCGTCAACGTTATATCCTCGGAGTATATGCTCCGCGAGTATATGACCGGGAACACTCAGCTCTTCAATGCCGACGCGAAGGCGATACCCTTTATCACCGCTGATTATGCCCGGACAAAGCGAAACGTTGTATTGACACTGTGCCTTAAGCTCTGCATCGACGGAGTGAAGGAACAGGATCTCAAGAAGGAGCTTTTGATGCTCGGAATCTCTTCGGATGATCCGGGAACGGATCTCTGGAATGAGATCTGCAGGCTTTTCGGCGCGGACGAGGATTGCGAGCGCGATCTGTGCGGCAATCCGATCATCAGCGTACCTGCCGACAACAAGGCCGGAAGGATCTCGTTTGAGAAGTCCTCCACCATGCTGTTCTCGCGGAAGTATTCCGTTCAGTCCGGAGTATTCGAGAGCATCTATTTAATCGAGAATAAGAGTTTCGCAGGCATTATTCTTGACGACCTTCAGAATGCCGGGTACATCGCAGAACAGGGCGACGACAATTGCTACATAGGCACGGAACTGAAGGGACATATTTACCAGAAGTACCTGCCCGGTCAGTTCTTCACGCTGAACGGAAAATACTATGAGATGGTCTCGGTAACAGCGGATAACAAGATCCTTGTCCGCCGCGCGTCCGAGCACATCAACGGAAGGCTTTCCTACCGTCAGGTCAGGAAGTATTCGATCAACAGGCTGACGGACTCCCGGTCCATGGGCTCCCTGAAAACCGTAAACGGCATCGACATCTACAGTCAGTTCGCAGACTTCACCGTCAGCACTCCCGCATACTGGCGGATGATGGCTTACAACGATTTCAAGAACGGAGATCTCGTCGAGCTGAACGGAGTGCCTGAACGCAGGTATTTCAACAAGCAGGTTATAAAGCTTGACTTTTCAAAGCTCGGCGACAAGTTCTCGGACGAGATCAGGATGACGCTGGCCGCCGTTATGAACGAGGTTTTCGTAACCCTGTTTGCCGATAATCAGCCCTTTATCTGTGCGGTCACGCCGGGCAAGCACGACATCCCCATAACGTATTCTGTCGAGTTCGGCAGCGACCTTGCCGTTTCGGACAAGTGCATCTTCATTATCGAGGACAGCCAGCTGGATATTGGCCTTCTCGTAGCTGTTGAGCGCAACATCAAACGTATTCTCCAGATCGTATCCGATTACCTTGACTGGAACGGAGAGATGACGGAGGACAGCAAGCGGGAAGAGGAGCTTGTTTCGCAGGAGATCAAGAGCGTTGATGAGGCGTTTGAGAAGATCGCCGCGGACGCGGTGGCAGACGAAAAGCCCAAGAAGAAATGCATCTTCGCAAGGTTCTTCGCCTGGATCAAGTCGTTGTTCGGAAAGAAGAAAAAGAAAGAGGCTGAAAAAGCTCCTGCCGACAGCGACGGCCAGTCGGACAAGCAGGAAAGCGGGACGGAAGAGCCTGCCACCGACACTCCCGATCCGAATGCAGTCCCCGAGGAAAGCGCTCCCTCCGGGGCTGAAGCGGAGACTAAAGCCGAAGAAGCCGAACCGAAAAAGAAGCGCGGCTTGTTCGGTGCGATAAAGTCACTGTTTAAAAAGAAGAATCGGGACAAGGGCGAAGAGGCTCAGCCGGCTCCCGATCCCGAACCCACTGATACCGAAAACGGTTCCGGGACCGAAAGCACGCCCGCAGGCGAAACGGAAGCCGATGAGGAATCGGCCCCCGCTGACGAAACCCCCGCGGAAGAAGCCGCCGCTCAATCAACGACAACCGACGAGAACGAGGAATCCGAAGATGAATAACGAAAAAGAGCTGATCGAAAGTGCCGGTGCCGAAGCATTGATGCGTTCCGAAGACGAAGTTCTGTCCGGAGCCGCAGCTCCCCTGATCGAAGAGGCGGAGCCGGAGAAGACAGCGGACGCCCAGCCGGACAATAATCCCGCCGCAGACGTGGCTGAAAACTCCGACGAAGCCGCCCCTGCCCGCGAAGAGGTAAACCGCTTTGGATGGAGGATAAAAAAGCCTTATCACGAAAGGGCATACCTGCTTTACGGTGAAGAGGGATCGGAATCAAAGCTCGCTTTGGAAGAAACAAAAAGCTTCCTTGTAGACCTTGGCTTTGACGGAGGAGAACTGCGTCAGGCACGCAAGGGCATGGGGCTTTCCGATGCCAACAGGGAAAACAACGGCCGCGACGAGTCCATGATGTACTGTTCTTATTGCGGCAGGGAGATCCCTGGCGTCGACTATTACCGCATGCCCGACGGAAGACTTCGCTGCACCAACTGCAGCCGGACCATCGTCCGAACGAAGGACGAGCTGGCCGAGATCTACAACCGGGTCGTTCTCAATATGGAAGTCTTCTTCGGAGCCTCGCTTAATGTCCCCGTTCAAGTGGAGATGCTCGAGGAGCGAAAGCTTAAGAAAAAGCTGAAGCGGCCTCTCAGCGAAGTGGATGACAAAAGCATGCTGATACTCGGAGCTGCAGTAAACAAGAAAAAGGACTACAGCATCCTGCTGGAGAACGGAGCTCCCCGCATTTCCGTAACTGCAACTTTTGCCCACGAGTTGACGCATATCTGGCAGTATACCCATTGGGATAACGTGAAGGGCTTCCCGAAATGCCCCGAGAAAGCCAGGCTCCTTATCTATGAGGGAATGGCGAAATGGGTGGAGATCCAGTACCTCTATCTGATCGGCGAATCGTCCGTCGCAAGGCGTGAAGAAGCCTTCACAAGAGAAAGAAAGGACGAATACGGCGTCGGGTTCTGCCTGTACGAAAGCCGTTATCCCCTCTCGAGAGAGGCAATGCTCTGCGGCGATACTCCTTTCACGACCGACAGATATCCGATCGACTGACAAAGCAGCCGATGTCGGCAGCGCTTCCCACTGTATGTGATACAAAAAGCTTTGTTCCCCGGATCCGGAACGAACAAAGCTTTTTTGTTTATACGGCGCTTTTGCCGTTTTCGTCGCTGATTATTTTGAATATCTGCTCCTCGCGGCCTGTCAGGGCGTTCACGTATACGACGAATTCCGTTTCGCCGCATTTCCCGCGGAACTCATAGCACAGTGCCTCGCTCATGGGCGTTACGGGAATGAGCGCGAGCCCCGAGGACTCGATAACGAAGTTCACTGAGACCGCTTCCCTCGCCTCCTCCTCCGTGACGGCGGGCGTCTGCCATTCCCTTTCGCGGTGGCTGAAGAGGTAGTTCCTCGCATCGAGGCCGACGGGCTCCCCCGTCCCCCGGTCGATCCAGACCTTTATGAGATCGTTGTAGACCAGCGTCTCCCCGTGCTTCCACACGAACGAGATGAGCGCCGTGCCGCCTTCAAACTGGGCATATGACGGCGCCATGGAGTCGTATCCGAGCTTCTTTAAGAACTCCTCCGCCGCCGCGATACAGCTTTCGTACTCGTCCTTTTCGGGGACGCCGCTTAAGTCGCTCGAGGGGGTTTTCATAAAGTAGAGTACGTGAAGTCCCTTGACCGTGATCGAAATATTCACGCCGTCCGCGGAGAAATCGTAGGTGGGGAGCCTGCCCTCCGTCCTGCCGTCCGCGGTAAGAGCCGTTCCCGCGACGTCCTCGGCTTTCTTTTTCGCCTCATCCTCCGAGCCCTCATCGCCCGTCACGCCGAGGGGCTCCGCCTTCTCGACCGATTCCGAGAACGGGCCGTCGTAGATAAGCGTCGGGTACTCTGGTTCCGACGGTTCGTCAGCGGTCGTGTCCTCCTTTTCGGTATCGTAGTAGTCGAACTCCTCCGTGCCGACGGGGAATCCGCCGTTTTCGGCCATGTACGAGAGCTTATCCGCGAGCGCACGCGCGGCGGATATCAGCGAGTCAAGCTGATCCTTATCTTTTTCGCCGACCGTCCCGCCCATTAGAAGGCGCCTCGAAACGCTCCTCGCCCAGTCGCCTATCCTCGTCAGGAAGGCGGCGAGCTCCATGCTGTCGACCTGGGACTGCGGTATGCGGGAGATGAGCTTGCCCGCCTCGGCGCTTTCGCGCACGATATCCTCGAGCGCGAGCACCTGCCCCGCCGTCGAGCCCGTGACCTTGAGCTTTTCGAGCGATATGCTCATGGCGTTCACCGAGTCCGTAAGCTCCCGGGAGCAGCGTGCACAGGCGTTGACGTAACGGCCTGCGTATTCCTCGCTTAGCGCGCTCATCTCGTCCGCGCGCGCCTTCTGGGCTTTTCCCCAGACGGCGGTCACGAGGAGTCCCGCAGCGAGGAGCGCGGGTATCGTATAGGTTATGACGTTTCTTGAGATCTTCATATTTCACCTCAGCAGAATGCGTGGTTCCCGATCCTTAAGAGCACCGGCCTCGACAGCATCCAGCGGCTCGTCGCCGTCCTCGGGTTATAGTAGAAAAGGCAGCCGTGCGTGGGATCCCAGCCGTTCAGCGCGTCGCGCGCGGCGCGCACGGCGGTCGCGTCGGGAGCAAGATTGATCTGCCCGTCCGATACCGCGTCGAAGGCTCCGCGCTGATAGATCACGCCAGCGATGGTGTTGGGAAAGCTCGCACTCTTCACGCGGTTCAGAACCACCGCGCCGATCGCGACCTGCCCGATATAGGGCTCGCCCCGCGCCTCGCCGTAGATAATCCTTGCGAGGAGGTACACGTCGCCCGTCGAGCTTCCCGACGAGGAGCCGCCTGAGCCGCCGAGGGTTATGCCCATCGCCGCGGCCGTTTGGGGACCGACTATGCCGTCGACCTTAAGGCCGTTCTTCCTTTGGAAGCTCTTTACCGCGGCGAGCGTGCCGCTTCCGAATATCCCGTCGACCGCGCCTTTATAATATCCCCATTTTTTAAGCGCCTGCTGGACTTTCTTTACGTCGTCTCCCCTTGAGCCGTAGCTTATGCTCGCGGCGAAAACGACCGTCGGAGCGAGCAAAAGAACGGCAAGGAGAAATGCGGCGATCCTTTTTTTCACAGGCCGAACACCTCCTTAATGAAGTCCCAGACCCAGCTTTTGAACTTAAGCGTGCCGTCTTCGTTGAACTCGGCGGGCTCGTCTTCCGTTTCGATGAGGCACAGCGGCGGGAACATCACGCACCACCAGTTATGCCCTTCTCCGTTCCCGAGCACCACGCGGAGCGCCCGGTACTTTCCCGCGGGATAGAGCCTGCCCGCGTATTCCCTGTCGGGAAAATCGAACTCGCCGAACACGAGCTGCGCGCCGTAGTCCGCGCCGTTTTCCGAAAGCGTCTCACTGACGGAGGCGTCGAACCTTCCGCCCATCTTCATGAGCTCCGCCTCCGCCTCTTCGCGGTCGGAGGCGGTAAAGTTTTCCCTTGCGCAGGCGAGTATCGCGTCGCGCACTTTAAGCTTCACGCTCTGGTCCTCATCGGAATCGCTGTTCGCGATCACGTGGAGCCTTATGCATTCCTCCGCACTTCCGGTCCTTTCGGACGCGGCCGTGCATAGAAGCGTCATCGCGGCGAGCGCGGCGGCGGTTAAGATACTTAAGATCGGTTTCATTGTCTTCACTCCTTAAACGGGTTTTTACAAAAATTAGGATTGACAAACCGCCGTCCAAAAATACATAATATGGGTATGGAAACCGATATTTTTAAGGAAAAAGCATATGCGAAGGTGAATCTGACGCTGGACGTACTTAATAAGCGCCAGGACGGATATCACGAGCTTGAGGGGATAATGCAGGCTATATCGCTCGCGGACGAGGTGGAAATACGTCCGTCCAACAGGATCGCGGTCTTCTTCGACGCGCCCGTGCCCGAGAACAACACCTGTAAGAAGGCGGCTGAGCTCTTCCTTGCGGGATCGGGACTCGGCGCCGAAATACGCGTCAAAAAGCGTATCCCGTCCGAGGCGGGACTCGGCGGCGCCTCTGCGGACGCGGCGGCGGTCCTTCGCGCTCTCAACAGGATGTGCGCGGGAACGCGGCTTGAAAGGAGCGAGAACGAGCTTTTAAAACTCGGGCTTAAGGTCGGCGCGGACGTGCCGTTCTGCCTTACCGGCGGCTGCGCGGTCGCGCGCGGCGTCGGGGAAAAGCTCAGCCCCGTCCGCGGCATGGAGCTCCATCTTCTTCTCGTAAGGGGCAAGCGCGGCGTGTCGACGGGAAAGCTCTTTTCGTCGCTCGGCGTCGGAAGCGAAAGAACGAGCCGCCTGCCCGCGGGAAACCTCGAAAACGCCCTGTCCGCAATAGAAAAAAAGGACGCGGCGCTTCTTGCCGCGCACCTCGCGAACGCGCTCACTCCCGCGGCGGAGACGATGGCTCCCGAGATCGGAGAGTACGTTTCTCGCATGAAAGCCCTCGGCGCGCTAGGCGCCTCGATGACGGGCTCCGGCGCGGCTGTGTTCGGCATCTTCCCCGACGAGAATTCAGCAAAACGCGCGTATGAAGGCTTTGCCGACTGCGATTTCCGAACGGTATGCAGAACAAAGTGAGGAGTTAGGAGTGAGGAGTGAGGAGTTGGAGTAAAACGCCTGCGCTCTTAAGCAAAAAATAACAGCCTTGTATTCAAAAGATACAAGGCTGTTTTTCTAACTCCTAACTCCTAACTCCTAACTCAATACTGATAGAACCCCTTCCCGGTCTTCCTTCCCAAAAGGTTCGCCCTGACCATCTTCTTGAGAAGCGGATGCGCGCGGTACTTGGAGTCCTTGGTCTCGTTGAAGAGGGTGTCCATTATCGCGAGCACTACGTCGAGGCCGATAAGATCGCCGAGCGCGAGGGGTCCCATCGGGTGGTTCGCGCCGAGCTTCATGGCGGTGTCGATATCCTCGGGTGAGGCCACGCCCTCCGCGACGAGGCCGATCGCCTCGTTTATCATCGGGATCAGTATGCGGTTCACGACGAAGCCGGGCGCCTCCTTGACCTCGACGGGCGTCTTGCCGATCGTCTCGGAGAGCTCGTAGACGGCCTTGAAGGTCTCGTCGCTGGTCGCGATGCCGCGAATGACCTCGACCAGCTTCATGACGGTCGCGGGATTGAAGAAATGCATGCCGATGAACCTGTCGGGACGAGCGGTCGCGGAGGCGATCTCGGTTATCGAGATGGACGAGGTGTTCGTGGCGAACACGGTCGCGGGCGGGCAGATGCCGTCGAGATTGCGGAACACGGTCTTCTTGACCTCGACGCTCTCGATTATCGCCTCGATGACGAGATCGGCTTCCTTCGCGGAATCGTAATTGGTGGTAAAGTGTATGCCGCCGATTATCGCGGCCTTCGCCTCCTCGGTCAGCTTGCCCTTATCCACGCGCTTCTGAAGCCCCTTTTCGAGCCTCGCCGCGCTCCTTGCGATTATCTCGTCGGTCATGTCGTATACCGATACGTTAAGTCCCGCCGCGCTGAAAACCTGCGCGATGTCGAGCCCCATTGTGCCCGCGCCGACTACAAAGATCCTGTTCATATTATTACTCCTTTTGATTATTGTCCCACGAACGGCATTTTTTCCGTCTTGTTTACGAATGAATCCATCGCCATCTTCTGGTCGTCCGTCCTGAAGCAGCGGCTGAAGAGCTCCGCCTCGGAATCGAGATCGGTGGGGAGCATCTTGTTGGTGAACTTCGAAACGGCGACCTTGGCGTTCCTCACTGCGACGGGAGCGTTCTTCGCGATCTCCTCGGCGAGCTTCATCGCCTCGTCCATGAGCACCTCGGGGGGAACGACGTGATCGACGAGCCCTATCTTAAGAGCCTCCTCGGCGTTGATGACGCGGCCGGTGAATATGAGCTCCTTCGCCTTCGATACGCCTATGAGCCTCGGGAGCCTCTGCGTGCCGCCGAAGCCGGGAGTGATGCCTAGGCCGACCTCGGGCTGACCGAACTTCGCCCTTTCGGAGGCGAACCTTATATCCGTGCAGAGCATGAGCTCGCAGCCGCCGCCGAGCGCGTAGCCGTTGACCGCGGCGATTATCGGCATGGGCAGATTCTCAAGCGCGGAGAGCGCGGCCTGTCCCTTCTGCCCGAAGGCCTTGCCCGCCTTCTGGTCGAGGTCCTTCATCTCGGCGATGTCGGCGCCGGCGACGAACGCCTTGCCCTCGCCCGTTACGATGAGGACCCTTATCTTTTCGTCCTGTTTGATCTTCGCGCAGGTCTCCGTAAGCTCGTCGAGCATGGCGGAGTTCAGCGCGTTCAGCGCCTCGGGACGCGAGATCGTCATTACCGCGACGTGGTTGTGTCTTTCAAGCTTTATCATATCGAATCGGTTCCTCCTGAATGCTTTGTCACTATAATCACTTTTTTCATCCCGGTCAGAAGCTCGAGATTATCCCCATCGCGCGGCGGAGGATAAGGAGCGCGTCGGTCGCCTCGATACTGCCGTTATGGTCGACGTCGATATTCGAGGTATCGGACGGCGTCTGGATGATCCCCATCGCCATACGGAGCACGAGGAGCGCGTCGGTCGCCTCGATCGAGCCGTTGCCGTCAGCGTCGCCGAGAAGCCCGGACTTTTTGACGCAGATATTCCTGATGTATGCGGTATCGGCGTTCTTGTTAACTGAGTTGTCCTTTTCGTACGAGATCAGTATCTGATACGCCGCCTCGGCCGTGAAAGTGCATTCGAACTTATTCCATTCCGCCGAATCCGTCCCGCTGAAATAAACTTCCTTGACGACCTCGTCCGAAACCGCGTTCAAGACCTTGACGTGCAGCTTGTCGTAGCTCTCGGCCGAGACCATGTACTCGAAGCTTACGGTCGTGCCGGCGGGAACGACCGGGGTGTTTATGTACATCTGAGCCGCGGTGCCCTCGTAATACTTGTTGCGGCTCATTATGAAATTGCCGTATCCGGAGTATCCCGCCATGAAGAACTTCGCGTTCCCGTTGTCGGGCGAGCCGATCGTAAGTCCGTATTCGTTATCGTCGGAGACCGCGTCCTGCAGGCTTAAGCGGCTGCTGCTCGCGTATGAAAGGGTAACGTTCATTATTCTTGCGAAGTCCCCTCCGCGGTTGACGGTGCCGTCCTTCATGTATTCCCATCTGAATACGTACGTCCCGTCCTCGGGAGCGACGAAGAGATAGTGATCCCAGTTGACGTCCTGCCAGCCGGACGCCGTGAAGACCTCTTCGCCGTTGACCAGGAATATGAACTCGTCGTAATACTTCTCGCACGAGACTATGTATTCGAAGTAGAGATTATCGTTCTCCTTCATCGTTACGGTCGTCTCGATATAGGAGACCGAATCGCCCGATCCTTCGAGGTAGCGGTTGTTCGAGGCAAAGTAGTAATAGCTCTCGTCCGTGCCGCAGCCGGCGACGAAGCCGGCCGAGCCGTAAGGAGTGTTGAACGTGAGCTGTTCGTCGGAGTTCGGGTTGTTAAGAAGGTTGTAGGAGAGCTCTGCCCTCGCCTCGGAGCCGGGGTTCGAGAGCTTTATATTGTCGATGCACGCAACGTCGGAGCCCGAGTCGATCGAACTGTCCTTCTTGTAGGTGAATGTGAATGTGTGCTCGCCGCTTTTCGTTATGTTGAACGTGACGGTCTTCCATGTGTAGTCTTCGGTGCCCGACGCGGTGAGCAGCGTGGAAGTGCTGCCGCCGACCCTGTCGGTTACCGAAAAGATGTCGTGATTCGCTTCGGACGATACGGCGTAATCGAACGAAAGCCTTACCGGAGAGCTGCTCGACGCCGAGCCTAAATAGACCCTCATTATCAGCTTGGACTCGGACGAAGCCCGGCCGTAGTTGCCGCTCTTTACATAGAACGGATGGCTTTCCGAATCGCTTTCGGCAGAATAGAAGGGATAGGCGCCGGTCGTGTAAACGAAAGCGTCGCCTACGCCTTCCGCGCCGAGAGCGGCCCTTTCGACGGCTTCATCGGAGTGCCTGCTGAAATCGACGAAGCTCAGCCTCACGCAGTCCTCGCCGGAGTTGTTCGAGCCGTCCTTGGTGTACTGCCATTCAAAGGTATAGTTTTTCCTCTCGGTGCAGGTAAAGGTATAAGTTTTCCAGCCGTTGCTCGAGCCGGACTCCTTCAGGGTCTCCGTGCCGTTAACAAAGAATCTGAAGCAGTCGTAGTTCGCCTCGGTATCGTACCAGTACTGGAAGGTGAGTGTTTCGTAGTATTCCATAAAGAACGTCTCGCTCGTTATCTTTGCCGTTGACGAGGCCGTGCCTTTGTTGGTGCTCTGAATGTATTTGTATGAAGAGCCGTCCGAATACGTGCCCGTCTTTTTCTCAAAGCCCGGACTGCCGTTGGTGTACTCCAGATAGGTCGTCCTGTAATTCAAATATTCCGCAAGCTCGCTCAGTCTCGTTTCGGGAGCGGCTTCCGTCCTTGCGGGAGCCTCGGTGCCCTCTGCGTTCGACGCAAAGGGGATCAGCGCAAAGACCATGAGGAATGCGAGCGCAATGGCAGCCATACGTCTGATTTTCATCTTTCGGCACCTCTTCCTTTATTCGGGTTTCACCCGTTTATATATTATACCACGTCTTAATGTCTCAAACAAGGATTAATTAATTATTTCCTTCCGGTTATTGCGCTTTCCGGCGCGCGGGATTATAATGCAGACGAACGAACTTTTTTCGGAGGAAACATGGAAAACTTTTCCGTATTCGACATAATCGGCCCGCGCATGACTGGGCCTTCGTCCAGCCATACGGCGGGAGCGGCGAGGCTCGGCTACATCGCCCGCCGCATAATCGGCGCGGAGCCCGCGAGGGTGCATTTCACGCTGTACGGCTCCTTCGCGGAGACCGGCCGCGGGCACGGCACGGACAAGGCGCTTATCGCGGGGATAATGGGCTTCATGCCCGACGATCCCAGGATACGCTCGGCGTATAAGCTCGCGCGGGACGCGGGGATAGTCGTGGACTTCACATGGTCGGAGGAGCACGCGGAGCATCCCAACACCGTGATGATCGAGGCGGAGGACGTGAACGGCGTCGAGACAAGCATCGTCGGACGCTCGGTCGGCGGCGGAAACATACTCATCACCGAGATCAACCACCTCGAGGTCGAGGTCACGGGCGATTATCCGACGCTCATTATCGAGCATCACGACGTGCCCGGCGTCATATCGGACGTCAGCCGCGTGCTCGCGCAGCTCGGTGTGAACATCGCCTATATGAAGGTGTTCCGCCACGGCCGCGGCGACAACGGCGCGTTCATGTGCATCGAGTCGGACAATCCCGTCACGCCCGAGATGCAGGCGATAATCGGGAGGCTCTGCCCCGCTGTTCACAATATGATGGTCATCTGACGGGAGAACGCATATGGCATACGATTTCGAAACCGGCGCGGAACTTATAAAGCTCTGCGAAAAGGAAGACATTAAGATATCCGAGGTAATGCTGCGGCGCGAAACGGAGATAGGCGACATGACGCGCGAAAAGGCGGTCGCCGAAATGCGGCTGAACCTCAAGGTCATGCGCGAATCGGTCAACAAGGGGCTCACCACGAAGGTCGAGTCCGTCAGCAGACTCTCGGGCGGAGAAGCGATGAACCTTTACCGCTACGGCGATCTCGACCCGTTCTCCGGGCACGAGACCTGTCACGCAGCGGCGGCCGCGATGGCGGTGGTCGAGGTGAACGCCTCGATGGGGCGCATAGTCGCGGCTCCGACCGCAGGCGCGAGCGGGATACTGCCCGGTGTGCTTATCGAGACCTCCCTCTCCCGCGGGTGGACCGACGAACAGCTTATCGAGGGGCTTTTCTCGGCAGGAGCCGTCGGCATGCTCTTTGCGAAGAACGCCTCCATTTCGGGAGCCGCCGCGGGCTGCCAGGCGGAGACCGGAGTCGCCGCCGCGATGACCGCAGCCGCGCTGGTCGAGATATCGGGCGGAACGCCCATGCAGTGCCTTGACGCCGCCGCGATCGCGATAAAAAACATCGAGGGACTCGTGTGCGATCCCGTCGCGGGGCTTGTCGAATGTCCCTGCATAAAGAGAAACGGCATGGGCGCCGCGAACGCTCTGCTCTCCGCCGATATGGCGCTCTGCGGTATAACGAGCCTCATCCCCTTCGACGAGGTCGTCTCGTCGATGTACGCCGTCGGGCGCGAGATACGTCCCGAATACCGTGAGACCGCGAAGGGCGGCCTCGCCGCCACCCCCACGGGCAGGCAGATCGCCGCGAACATAAAGCGCATGAGCGGTCAAAGGGACTGAGTCGATATAAAGAACAAGCCGGGAAAAACTCCCGGCTTGTTTTCTTTAACTCCTAACTCCTCACTCCTAACTCCTGCTTTCTACGTCAGAAGCTCGATATTATCCCCATCGCGTAGCGGAGGATCAGAAGCGCGTCGGTCGCCTCGACCTTGTTGTTGCCGTCGACGTCGATCACGTAGATGTCGTAGGGCGTCTCGATGATGCCCATCGCCATGCGCAGAGCGAGCAAGGCGTCCGTCGCCTCGACCTTGCCGTTGCCGTCGACGTCGCCGAGGAGACCCGCGGCCAGTTCGACCCTGACCTCGGAGATCTTGACTATATCGTCGCCTTCGGATCGGTCACCGTCCTTGGTATAGCGCCAAACGAAGGTGTGCACGCCCGTGGTCTTAACCTCATAGCTTACGAACTGAATGCCGACGTCGCCCGAATCGTGCACCAACCTGGTCCCGTCCACATAGAAGTCGAACCAGTCGTAATTATCCTCGCTCGACAGGTAATAGTAGAAGCTTATCGTGTCGCCCTTTTTTAAGGAAACGCTCGTGGTCATGGAGGAATAGCTCGAATCGACGTTGCCGTTCGAGGACTCGGCCATGAGGGCGTACGGGTTATCGCGGTTGACGACGAAGGGATACGTCCCCGTCGACACGAAGTTGAGCCAGAGGTCGGTGTACTCGGAGTTAAGCGCGGCGTTGAGGCTCGGTATTTTCTTGTAGTGCTGAACGTTGTCGAGCTTTACCGTGTCCATGTATTTGTTCACGGAGTTGTCCTTCGTATAGCTCCATCTGAAAGTATAATAGCCCGTCACCGGAGCGGTATAGGTGTAATATCTCCAGCCGATATCGCCCGAAAGGCGCATCTCGCTCTGGCCGTCCACGGAGAATTCGAACCAGTCGTAGCCGTCCTCGCTGCTTACGTAGTACTCGAACGACAGCTCGTCGCCCTCGTACATGGTGATAGTCGTCTCGATCGACGCCTTGGAGTTCGCTATGCCGACGTTGAAGGCCGTGACGATCGAATCGTCGTACCAGTAGTCTCCCCCGAACGTCGGCCTCGCGTCGGTCGTGAACGAGAGCGTGCCGCCCCCGACGTTCAGTGAGTCGTTTACGGTATAGGGCTGCTCGGCGTTCGGTATGCGGCGTACGTTGTCGAGCTTTATGCAGTCCTGTCCGGAGTTTGTCGAATTGTCCTTTTCGTATTTCCACTCGAAGGTGTATATGCCCGCCGTGTAAGCCCTGAACGTATAGGTGGTCCATGTGCTGCCGGTGCCCGACTTTTTGAGCTTCTCCGTCCCGTTTACCTTGAATGTGAAGAAGTCGTAATTCAGCTCGGTGGAGTAGAAGTACTCGAACTCGAGATCGTCGCCGCAGTCCATATAGACGCGGCAGGATACGCTCGAGACGGAATTGGCGACTCCGGCGTTGCCCGATACGCCGACGTCATCTTCCCCGACGTAGTCGACGTAGAACGGATATTCGCTCGACGTGGAGAAGTTTATATCGATATCGGAGTAATAGTTAAGCGCCTCGTCGAGCGTGGGGTCGGCGTGCTTAACGAATTCGATGCCGTCGATCCACGCGCAGTCGTCGCCGGAGTTGACGCTGCCGTCCTTCACGTACTCGAACGATATCGTGGCCTCCGTCGTTCCGTTAGGCAGCGTCAGCTCGTAATCCCGCCATCCGTTGGTCGAAGCCGTCTTGAGCTGAAGATACGAGCTGCCGCCATAGATCAAATACACATTCAGGCCGTCGTAAATATTGCTGCCGGAGCCCTCGCCCGAGACCTTGATGCTGAATTTTACGGAGCCGAGATCGCCCGTACCCGTATATGCGACTCCCGACCTTGAGCTTGCTACGCCGGCGTTGGAGCTCTTGGCCGCGCCGCCCGAGCAGACGAAGGGATATACCGAATAGTTGTTGATGGTGGTATCGATCTCGCCCTCGACGGTGTCGTGGTGCAGTTTTTCGTTGGTGAAAACGCCGATGTATTCAAGCCCCGAGCCCGCGTTGGTCGGGGGGATGAACCTGCCGTTCACGGGCTTTACTACGAGCGCCATGCCGCCCCTTATGACGTGCGATGAGGTCGAGGTATAAACAAGCGGACAGAGCTGCTCGTAAGGATTCTGGAGCCCGAAATGTTCCGCGGGATCGTAGCCTTCCTGCACCTTGAAGCCGTAGGCGTTGTACATGATCTGGGCACTGTTTGTTGTTCCGGGACCGGGGTTCATGACCATGGCGATCCAGAACTGGCGGTTGAAGTTTGCATAGTCGTATCCGTAGGAACTGCCGTAGGTGTTGATGAGCGCTTTTATCGCGTCGCCGCACGTATAGCTCGAGTTGTTCGCATAGATATTGAGCAGCGTCTTGTAGATCGTGTTGCCGCCCATATGCGAGAAGAGGAACTGCGCGAACAGCGAAGCTCTTCCGTATTGGCTGACCGCGTCAAAGCCGGACAGGTTCTCCCAGGCATAGAGACCGTAGGATCCGGACTGGGCGTAATAGAGTTCGTTTTTCCTCTCGAAATACGGATTCGAGGCGTTTGAGCTGGTCGCGTTCAATCCAAGCCAGTGAGGGATGCGCGTGGAGACGGAGGAGCCCGGATAGCAGATCTCCTCGGCGGCGGCGCTCATCATCTCGGTCAGCCACGACGAGTCGGATTTATTCTGTGCGTGGCAGACGGAATAGTGGATAAGGTGCTGATATTCGTGCACTATGGTGCTGAACAGAAAACTCGCGGGATTCGTGCGAAGGAAATTCGTTGAGATATTTATCATCGGCACGTGGTTGTTTGTGAAGTCTTCGGCCCAGAAGAAGCCGCTCCACGATGAGTGCTTGATATTATAGAATACAAGATGCACCTTGCCGTCGCCTTCCGTGCTGTTCCAGTGATCGCCGAAGGAGGACTTCATAAGGTCGAACTTCGAATCGAATTCGTCGGCATAGGTTTTGGCGTAGGTCGAGTCGATATTGTCGAGAGGAAGCAGTTTGGGCTCCGTCTTGTCCGTCGGGGTCCATATGTAGCAGTGAGTCCCGACGTACAGACACGTAAAGTTCACCGTGTCGCTGTCGATCGGGCTTTCACCCAGCGTGAAATTGCGCGTGGAGCCGGCCGAATAGGAGATCCTTTCGCCCTCGGAGCCGTCGTCCGCGGGCATTCTCGTTTCCCGTTCCATAAGCTCCGCCGTGCCGCAGCACGCTTCTTCCTCCTCCGCGAGCGGAAGCACATCGGCGCTCCCGCTGCCCGAACCGTCAAGATGCTCCGTGACGGTAGTTTCGATCTTGCCGGAGAGGCTGCCGGTGTACTTTCCCGTGGTGTCGGAATAATCCGGATTGAAGATTATGATGTAGTCGCCGTAATACGCGCCGTTCTCGTCCGGAGTGACGCAGATGCCCTGACTGCTGTGATCGGCGATCAGCCTCGTGGGCTCGCCGAGCTTTGCATCCAGAACTATACGACCGCTGTTATCCTCCCTCTGAGCCCCTGTGCCGATTTTCGAGGAAGCGGCGGTTTTCCCGCCCTCGGCCAGCGCCTGCGCGGGAATGAGCGCGATCGTCATGAGCGCCGCCAGAAAAACAGCGAGCATCCTTTTCGCTGAAGCAAAGTTTCTCATATTCGCACCTCCGTGAAAAATCATTTCGTCTTCCTGTATATTATATCGCGTCTGCGGATGAAAAGCAATAAAAAATACCGGGCTTATGCCCGGTATTTTCATTTCATATCGTCGTATCTCCTCGCGACGAGCTCGCGTCCCATCAGAAGGTGGAGCGTCTCCCCGTTCTCGGGAGCGAGGGCGATGATTCCCTCCCAGAGGCGGCGGCTCATCATGTCGGGAGTACCGTCGTTCCATACGGCGGCGGTGCGGAGTATCACCGGGGTATCGGCGAGCGAGGCGATGAATTCCTCCTCCTGCCTTTTGCTCTCCTCCGTCCCGTGCTCCGCGGCGTAGGCGAAGCCGACCGTCTCCCCGTTCTCCGTTTCGGCGGCGAAGACCATCGGCGCGTCCGGGTTTTCGTCGAGGAGCGTATTCACGAAATCGATCAGCTTATCGAAAGTATTGCCGACGGGATAGATCATTCTTTTAAACCTCCGTTATTCCATGCCGCGGATCTCCGCGTGTTTTACGTGCGGCCTGACGGTCTCAAGATACTCCTTCATCTCGAAAGCCTCCGGCGCGTGGAAGCCCGAAAACTTCACCGTGTCGCGGTCGGTGAAGGGCTGCAGGAAATACCTGTCCGCGCCCTCGATCATACGGCCGATGTTCACGAACGAATCCAGGTCGTGAAGCTCCTTCACGACCGTCGTTCTGAACTCATAGTCAACGCCGCTTTCCTTCAAGAGCCCGATGCTCTCGTAAACGGGCCCGAGGTCGAGCTTCTCGAGCCCCGAGGTCAAGGCGTAGCGCGCGGGATCGTTCTTTATATCCATCGCGATATAGTCGACGAGCCTGTCCGAGATGAGCCTCGCGAGCGCATCGGGGCGGAAGCCGTTCGAGTCGAGCTTGACCGAATACCCGAGCTCCTTTATGCCCTTTATAAAGCCGTACAGCTCCTTTCTGAGAGTCGGCTCGCCGCCGGTTATGCAGACGCCCTCGAGCATACCCTTCCTTTTTTTAAGAAAGTCAAAGAACTCATTTTCGTCCATTACGGAAGGAGCGGAGCCTGTCCACAGCTCCGAGTTGTGGCAGTAAGGGCAGCGCAGATCGCAGCCCGAAAGGAACACCGTGCAGGCGACCCGCCCGGGATAGTCCAAAAGCGTGAGTTTCTGAATGCCGTTTATGTCCATAGATGTACCTCGATCATATCGATTATACACCGTTATTCGGGCATAATCAAGCGGTGACCCAAGGGTGTGATAATGCCGGCGAGCGCCGCCTGCGGTAGGCACGCGCCCGCGAAGAAGGCCAGAAGTGCGTATGACCGCGGCTCCCCGCCGTTCGCGCGGACGAGGACTGCCGAGAGTATTGCCGTGACCGCGAGCGCGGCCAGCACTTCGAGCGCCGAGAACGCGATCTTCAAAAAGGCGTTCCCCCGCCTTCCCCTTAAGGATCTCGTGTAGAGCTTGCCCGGCAGGCGGAGAAGCGCGGCAATATGCCCCGCGATCAGCCCTCCCCACAGCATGACGAGGAGTATCGGCAGCTCGTTTACCGTCGTCCTCATCAGCTGAACATCCTTTTGAATATGGAGCCCTTCTTCTCGGGAACGTCCTCGTCGTAGATGACCGCGCCTATCCTGCCCTCGACTATGACCTGTCCGTCGTCGAGATCGAGCTTCGTTATATGCAGCTCCTCGCCCTCCACGGTGAGGCCGCCCGCGTCGGTCGAAAGACTGACCTCCGCTTCGTTGAAGCTCCCGACGTCCCGAACGCCGGTCACGCTCAAAAGCTCACGGTTGTCCACGTGTATCGCGTGCGAGCGGAGCCTTAAGCCGCTCTCCGTAAGTCTTGTATCGTTCATGCCCGTTTCCTCCGGCTTAAAAAAGCTTTGTTAAAGGGTATTAGCCGCGTCTTTAAAAAATGCCCGGCCGACTTTCTATCCCGTATTTCGTCACATTTTTTCCTTGACAAACCGCATAAAATAGTATTAGTATATGAAAGAACAAATTGAGTTCGTTTCACTTTCGGTCATCACATTTTTTGTTTTTTCATTAAAAAGTTCAAACGGGAGTTTCTATGTACGACAATAATTATGACGTGGATCTTTTATCCGGAAAGAGCCTTGCGGATCTGAGGCTTATCGCAAAGGCGCTCAATATCCGTTCCGTCACCAAATACAAAAAAGCGGAGCTTATAGACCTTATAACGAACCTCGGCAAGACCGGGGCCGCCGAGCCGGTACCGACCGTCGAGGCGGAGGCTCCCCGCGAGGAAGCGCCGTCGAACGAGGTCAAAGAGGAGCCCGCCGCTTCCGAGCCCGCCGCATCCGGGCCCGCGGCTCCGGCGGTCCCGCCCGTCGATTATTATCCGCGCAGGAAGCAGCGCCCCAAGAAGGCGATAAACGATCCCGCGCCGTACGGGAAGCAGAAGGACGCCCAGAAGCCCGCAAGGCAGAACCGTCCCTACGACCGCCAGCAGTACGACCGCCAGCAGTACGACCGTCAGCAGTACGACCGTAACGAATACCAGCGTCCCCAGCAGCCGAGGGAGCAGTACCGCGAGCCGTATCAGCCGCCGTATCCTCAGTATCAGCAGCAGTACCGCGAGCCTTATCGTGAGCCGTATCAGCCGAACTATCCCCAGTACCGCGAGACTTATCCCGCCGAGGGCGAGGATCCGAGGTGGCGTCAGAACGGCTACTACAACGCCGAGTACGGCACGTCGAACCCCGCCGTGCCCGAGATGCTTGAGGGCGGCGAATGCGGCGACGCCGAGGGCATACTCGAGATCGCGAACGACGGCTACGGCTTCTTAAGGTGCGAAAACTATCTGCCCGGCCCCGGCGACGTCTACATCTCGAACGCTCAGATAAGAAGGTTCCGCCTTAAAAACGGCGACAAGGTCACGGGCAAGACGCGCCCCTCGCGCGATAACGACAAGTACCTCGCGCTTTTATACATCACCGCGGTCAACGATATGCCGCCCGAGAACGCGATATCCCGCCGTCCCTTCGAGGACCTCGTGCCGATATTCCCGAACGAGCGGCTCACCCTCGACTCCAAGGACGCGAAGCCCGGCGAGAGGCTGGCGATACGCCTTATCGACCTTATGGCGCCGATCGGCAAGGGGCAGCGCGGCCTGATCGTCAGCCAGCCCAAGGCGGGCAAGACGACGCTTTTAAAGAACATCGCGAACGGCATAACCAACAACTTCCCCGACGTGACTCTCATAATGCTCCTCATCGACGAGCGCCCCGAGGAGGTCACGGACATTAAGAGGAGCATCAGGGGCGAGGTCGCCTACTCCACGTTCGATCAGCTTCCCGAGAACCATACGCGCCTCGCAGAGCTCGTGCTCGAGCGCGCCATGCGCCTCGTCGAGCAGGGACGCGACGTCGTGATACTGATGGATTCCATCACGCGTCTGGCGAGGGCGTACAACCTGACCATCACCCCGACCGGCCGCACGCTCTCGGGCGGCATGGATCCCGCGGCGCTCTACAAGCCCAAGCGTTTCTTCGGCGCGGCGAGGAACATAGAGAACGGCGGCAGCCTTACCGTCATCGCTACCGCCCTCGTAGAGACCGGCTCCCGCATGGACGACATGGTCTACGAGGAGTTCAAGGGCACGGGCAATATGGAGATACACCTTGACCGCAAGCTCTCCGAAAGGCGCATATTCCCCGCCGTCGACATATATAAGTCCGGCACGCGCCGCGACGAGCTGCTGCTCACCCCCGAGGAGGCGGAATGCGCGACGAACCTGCGCCGCATGCTCGTCACCGGCAACGCCGCCGACGTCACCGAGGAGGTCATCGATATGCTGAACAGGTCGGAGACGAACGAGGAGTTCGCCGCCCTCGTCAGAAAGCTCTCCACCGGCTACGAGTCCCAGGGCTATACGACGGGAAGAGTGATAAGAAAGTAATGAAGACCTAATACTGAAAAATGAATAATGTATGTGAAAACTCCGCCTTTCGGCGGAGTTTTTCCCATTTTTTTATTCCTAAGTTTTAAGTCTTTATTATTTCATTCATCCTCGAGGATCTCCGAGGGATCGACGCCGAGCACCTGGGCGAAGCGGGCCGCGATCTTCGGCGAGATGGGGCGGTTGCCGCACATGTACTTGTAGATGATGCTGCATCCGACGCCGCATTTCTCGGCAAAAGTACTTCCGGTGTACCCCTTTTCCCTAAGGAGCTTCCTCAGTTTTGTCATTATCACGTCCCCCTTGTAATAACCTCGTTTTATTATATGCCGTATTATATCATTGAAACGACAAGAAATCAAACATGTTTTGCAAAAAGTGTTAATAATATTCGATTTTTCGGAAAAAGCGTCCCGCGGTTCGTAAAAAACAACTTATATTCGATGTTCTTCTTGCAATCCCCGCCCTGCGGATATATAATAAAAATGATTTAGTATACACTTTCATCCGGTATACGTGCTAATAAAGGAGGGCAGTCAATGGACGAGAAAACCGAAAAGGGCTCCCCGTATGTTATCGAGATGCTCCACATCACGAAGGAGTTTCCCGGGATCAAGGCGAACGATGACATAACGCTTCAGCTGAAGAGGGGCGAGATCCACGCGCTTTTGGGCGAGAACGGCGCGGGAAAGAGTACGCTGATGAGCGTGCTTTTCGGCCTCTATCAGCCCGAGAAGGGCGAGATAAGGAAGAACGGCAAGGTCGTTAAGATCAAGGACCCGAACGACGCGACGGCGCTGAACATCGGCATGGTGCATCAGCACTTCAAGCTGATCGAGGTGTTCTCGGTGCTCGACAACATCATCCTCGGCGCGGAGGATACGAAGCTCGGCTTCCTTCAGAAGAAGGAGGCGCGCCGCAAGGTAAAGGCGCTGTCGGAGCGCTACGGTCTCGCGATCGACATGGACGCGAAGATCGAGGATATCACCGTCGGCATGCAGCAGCGCGTCGAGATCCTGAAGATGCTCTACCGCGACAACGACATACTGATATTCGACGAGCCGACCGCAGTCCTCACCCCGCAGGAGATCGTCGAGCTGATGCAGATAATGCGAAACCTCAAGGCCGAGGGCAAGAGCATACTGTTCATATCGCACAAGCTGAACGAGATCATGGAGGTCTCCGACCGCGTCACGGTCCTGAGGAAGGGCAAATACATCGGCACGGTCGAGACGAAGGACACCACCAAGGAGGAGCTCTCCCGCATGATGGTCGGCCGTCCCGTACAGCTGGTCGTAGAGAAGGACGAGGCGAAGCCCACGGATACCGTCCTTAAGATCGACTCCCTCACCGTCGCATCGAAGATACACAAGAACAACGCCGTGAAGAACGTGTCCCTCTCCGTAAGGAAGGGCGAGATCGTCTGCATCGCGGGTATCGACGGCAACGGCCAGACGGAGTTCGTGCACGCGCTGACCGGTCTTGAAAAGCCCGTTTCGGGTAAGATAGAGCTTCTCGGGAAGGACATCACGAAGTTCCCCATCAGAAAGCGCAGTCTCGCCGGCATGAGCCATATACCCGAGGACAGGCACAAGCACGGCCTCGTGCTCGACTTCACTCTCGAGCAGAACATGGTCCTGCAGCGCTATTTCGAGCCCCGTTTCCAAAAAGCGGGATTCATAAAGTTCTCCGAGGTCAGGCGCTACGCCGAGGGACTTATCGAGAAGTTCGACGTCCGCTCGGGCGAGGGCCCCGTCACTCCGGCTCGCTCGATGTCCGGCGGCAACCAGCAGAAGGCGATAGTCGCCCGTGAGCTTGACAGGGACATGCCGCTTATCGTGGCTGTGCAGCCAACGCGCGGTCTCGACGTCGGCGCGATCGAGTTCATACATAAGCAGCTCGTCGAGGAGCGCGACCGCGGCAAGGCGGTGCTCCTCATTTCCCTTGAGCTTGAGGAGGTCATGAACCTCTCCGACCGCATACTCGTCATGTACGAGGGCGAGATCGTCGGCGAGCTCGATCCCAAGAAGACCACCGTTGAAGAGCTCGGCCTCTACATGGCCGGCGCCAAGAGACAGGACAGGGAGGTGAAGGAATAATGAAGTTCCGTAAATTCCTTAACAAAAACGGCACGAGGAGCCTCCTTGCGACGCTGATCTCGATTTTGATCGGCCTCATCGCGGGCGCGATAACGATACTCCTCGTCGGCATATTCGACCAGAAGCTCGGCTTAAGAGAGGCCTGGAAGGGCATCCGCCTCATATTCTTCGGTCTCTTCTCGGACGGCGTGGACAAGGCGGGCAATCTGCTGTTCGGCTTCAACACGACGAACATCGGCGATATGCTCTTCCGCGCGACGCCGATAATCATGACCGGCCTTTCGGTCTCGCTCGCGTATAAGACGGGCCTGTTCAACATAGGCGCCTCCGGTCAGTTCCTCGCGGGAACCACCGCGGCGCTGTTCCTCGCGCTCAAGATCCCGACAACGGTCGTCCCCGCGTGGATCGTATGGATCATCGCGTTCCTGGGCGGCATGCTCGCCGGCGCTCTCTGGGGCGCGCTCCCCGGACTCATGAAGGCGTTCCTCAACATCAACGAGGTGCTCGCCTGCATAATGACCAACTGGCTGGCGGCGAATATCGTAACGTGGGTGTTCGAGGGCTCGGGTCTCCAGTGCACCGAGGGCACCAAGACGCAGGTCATCTGGAAGACCGCGCACAACGGCGTTTCGAACCCCAAGTTCGGGCTCGACAAGCTCCTGCCCGGCTCCTCGCAGGTGGACGGCGGCATAATCATCGCGATAATCTTCGCGGTGCTCGTCTATATCCTCCTGACCAAGACGACGCTCGGCTACGAGCTCAAGGCGTGCGGCTCCAACCGCCACGCCGCGAGGTACGCCGGCATCAGGGACAAGCGCTCCATCGTCCTCTCCATGGCGATCGCCGGCGCGCTCGCGGGTCTCGGCGGAACGCTCTACTACCTCTCCGGAACAACCGAGTTCCACTGGCAGACCTATATGGCGCTGCCGGGCGAGGGCTTCACGGGCATCGCGGTCGCGCTGCTCGGCGCGTGCAACCCGATCGCGAACATCTTTACCGGAATGTTCCTGTCGACGCTCGACGTCGCCGGCTCGAAGCTTTCGTTCTTCACGGAGTATAACGAGTACATCACCGACGTCATAATCGCCGTAATCGTTTACCTCTCCGCGTTCTCGCTGTTCATCAAGCTGAAGATCACAAAATGGCTCAAGATCAAGGAGCCTTCGAAGCTGGGTAAGCCGGAGGAGATCAAAGCTCCTCCTGCCGAAAATACGCGAAAGGAGGGTGAAGCATAATGTCGTTCCTTATTCAGCAGACGCTTATTTACGCCATACCCCTCATGATCGTCGCGCTCGCGGGCGTGTTCGCCGAGCGAAGCGGTATCATCAACCTGGCTCTTGAGGGCATAATGATATTCGGCGCGTTCATAGGCGTGCTGTTTGTCCACCTCTGCCAGAAGTACGGCGTGTTCACGCTCATCATCCAGAACGGCACGACCAACTGGGGGACGATGCAGGTATTCGAGATACTCGGCATGCTCGTTTCCGCGATACTCGGCGCCGTGTTCGCGCTGCTTTTGGGCTTCGCGAGCATACATCTGCGCGCCGACCAGACCATAACCGGTACCTCGCTGAACATGCTCGCTCCGGCGCTCGTGCTCTTCTTCGTAAGGCTCATCGCCAACCAGGAGGAGCTGAGGCTCTACACCGGCGACGCGGCCGAGTGGTTCATGATCAAGAAGACCATGCTGGGCTTTGCCAAGGACGGCGGCGGCTTTTTTGTCGACACCTTCCTGAACAGGTTCTTCATCGCGACCTACGTCTGCATACTGCTCTTCATCGTGTGTTCGATAATTCTCTACAAGACGAAGTTCGGTTTAAGGCTCCGTTCCTGCGGCGAGAACCCCCAGGCGGCCGGCTCCCTCGGCATCAACGTGTATAAGATGCGTTATCTCGGCGTCCTCATCTCCGGCGCGCTCGCCGGCATGGGCGGCTTCGTGTACGCGCTCACCACGTCGAACTGCATGGCGAACGGCGACGTCGCGGGCTTCGGCTTCCTCGCCCTCGCGGTCATGATATTCGGCAACTGGAAGCCCCTCAATATCGCGGGCGCCGCGCTGCTGTTCGGCCTGTTCAAGTGTCTCGCCGCGGGCTACGCCTCGATCGACCTGAACGGCGACGGCGTAAAGCTCCTCGAAGTCCTCTCGAAGGATCCCTCCTGGGGCAAGGTGCTGAACCCGAACTTCTACCGCATGCTCCCCTACCTCATCTCCCTCATCGTTCTCGCCTTCACCTCCAGGAAGTCGAGAGCCCCGAAGGCTGAAGGTCAGCCGTACGACAAGGGCATGAGATAACGCCTCCGGCTTCACAAGAAGCGCGAACGCGCTTCTTGTGAGGGATACATTTTTGAACTGCGCATTTAATGCGCGGCCGTTCAAAAATAAAGGAACCAAATCCTCCGGATTTGTTCCGCTCGCGACGTACACGCCGCCGCGAGCGATCATAAAAGGCAGGGGCTGACTCCCCCCGCACCCCCGATAAAGAGGTCAAAAACAACAAAAAGCTTTGATCCCCGAAAGGGAACCAAAGCTTTTGTTAATGCCGCTCTAAATTGCTAATTGCTAACTGTCCTCCAGCTCCGTCAGCCACTCCCTCACGGTGCCGTTCGTGATGTAGCCGTAGAGCAGCCCGGGAGTCACCGGCTCCTCGCGCACGGCGTGCAGAAGCTTCGCCACTATGTGATGCGCGCGGTCGGAATCGGGCGCGGCAAACTCGCCGTACTCCGGGTTCTTCTCGCAGAACGCCTCCACGGCGTCGCAAAAGCGGAAGACAACGTCCCAGTACTCGATCCTCGTCGTCTCCCCGTCGTAGACCCATTCGCCTATCATATCAGCCTTCAACGTGGGGATAAACCTGGTAAGCTCATTGAACTTGTTCATAGCGCCATCCTCCGTAAAACCGATTTTCGACATAAGCTCCTTTGATGATTGTATATTATATCACACCCTCCCGGTTTTTCAAGTTTAATATAAAATATATAATCTTGCCGTGCCGCTCCATATCTTCCGCAGGCGTCATAACTCCCTGACTGCCGCAGGCGTCATAACCCCACATCTGCCCTAAAACGTCCATAGGTTGCAATTTAGGGAAGCGTGTGGTATAATTCCCCACATAAATCAAGTTTTTTGTTTAAAATCGGGAGGCAACGCCATGGCAAAGCTCTATTTCAGATACGGCGCGATGAGCTCGTCGAAGACCGCTCAGGCGATAATGGTCAAATACAACTACGGCGAAAGGGGCCAGAAGGCGCTCCTGGTGAAGCCCGCGATCGACACCCGCGACGGCGTGAGGACGATCCGTTCCCGTTCGGGACTCACGGACGAGTGCGTGCTCTTTCACGAGATGCCGCTCGACGCCATCCGCGCGCATGAATACGACTGCATAATCGTCGACGAGGCGCAGTTCTTAAATAAGGAAGAGGTCTTCCTGCTCATCGAGCTGGTGGACAAGTACTCCGTCCCCGTCATCTGCTACGGGCTCCGCACGGATTTCCGCGGCGAGTTCTTCGAGGGCTCGAAGTGGCTTATGGCTATGGCGGACACGATCGAGGAGATCAAGACCGTATGCTGGTGCGGCAAGAAGGCCATAATGAACGCGAGGCTCGACGGCAAGGGCGGCATTACGAAGGTCGGCGAGCAGGTCGTGCTCGGCGCGGACGATAAGTACATCGGGCTCTGCCGCAAGCACTGGGAGGAAGGCAAGATAGGAAAATGAGGTATTATATAGCTTCCGACCCCGCGAATTACGAAAAGGCGATCCTGCTTTCCGAGGTCCTTTCGGCGCGCGGTCACGAGCACAGTCAGGACAGGATGCGCCGCGAGGGCGCCGTCACCGACGAGACGCTTCTCGGCGAGCTCACATTCAGCGAGCTTAGGGCGGTGCGCGACGCGGAGCTCGTCGTGATACTCCTCCCCGCGAGGCCCGAGACCTATACGGAGCTCGGGGTCGCCATCGCGACAAGGGGCAACAAGAGGATCATCATCTGGAGCGAGACCGGCAGGGAGTTCGACCTTCCGGATCCGGTCTGCTCGTTTTCGTTCCACCCCTCGGCGGAGCGCGTCGTCTGCCCGTTCCCGGAGCTGGTAAGGATGCTCGACAGCGAACGCATCTCCGGCGAGCTCGCAAACGACTGACGGAAAATAACAAAAACGCACGGAACCGTGCGTTTTTTTATTATGCGATCCTTACGCCGCCTCGCCGAACGCGTTGAGGTCGCAGAGCGGGAGCGTCTTTAAGAGCGCGATCGCCTCAGCTTCCGTGAAGCCCTCGAAGTAGACCTCGAGCCAGCAGGTCTCGGTCACGCGCCAGGTGAAGTGGATGAGTCCCTCATCCTCCTCCACGGTCATGCGGGCGACGCCCACTCCTATCGCGGCGTCGGGGTAAAGGTACTTCGACGCGAAGCATTTATAGTAGCACTCCTTACCGTCCTTCTCGCCGTACGCGCAGGCGCAGAGCTCGGTATCGAGCACCTCGGTCTCGAAGTATTCGGGAAGCTCGGGCAGAAGCTCGGGGGAATCGACGGGGTCGATCGTGAACGGACACACGAGCAGGTACCCAACCTTGGTGTTCTCGACGAAATACTCCGTGGGCAGCGGCGTCTTAAGGACGTCGCCCTTGGTGGGAGCCGTGGGACCGGGAGTCTCCGGCACTTCGGTCACGACCGGGGGGATATGGGTGTGCGCCGCCGGGAACGAAATCACGGGCGCGTCCGTCGCGGGAGCGAAGGAAGCGTACGCCTCCTTATTATCGTTCCCGGAGTCCGCCTGCGGAGCCGCATGGTTCACGCGCGAACCCAGGAACGGGAAGTTCTGCTTTATGACCGACAGGGCGAAGAAACCTATCGCGAACACGGCGGCTGCAGTGCCGACGCCCGCGAGCACGCGTCTTACGGCCTTTTTGCGCTTTTCGGCCTTCGATACCGGGAATATGGCGATTCCCTCGCCGCGCGCCCTTTCGATAACGGCGTCGTGGATCGCACCGTAGTCGACCTTCGCGTCGTCCTCCTCCGCGGTCATCTTCAAAAGACGGTCAAGCTCCGCCTCCTCTTCCTCGGAGAGCGGTTCGTCCGTCATGATCTCTTCTTCGATTTTAAGCTTTTCGTCACTCATAGCTTATTCCTCTTGCATTCAAACGCTTTGCCATCAGCTTTCTGCCCCTTGCCATGCGGGATTTGACCGTTCCCTCGTTTATCCCGAGCGCTTCCGCGATCTCGATCACGCTCATGCCCGAATAATAGAACATGTACAAAGGCTCGCGGTAGATCGCGTCGACAGAGTCGAGCGCCGCTCTTACCTCCGCCTGCGTGTCGCCCTCGACCGCCTCGTCCTCGGGAGTCCCGCCCGTATCGGGCACCTCGGCTCCGAGCGGCTCGTCGGAGAGAAGCTCCTTCGTGTTTTTCCGTTTCATGTCGAGAGCGGCGTTCACCGCCACGCGGTAGAGCCAGCCCTTGAGCTGCGCGTCGCTCATTCCGTTCACGAGCTCCATGTTCTTGAGGACCGCAAGGAAAACATCCTGCGCGGCGTCCTCGGTCTCTCCCGCAGAGTTGAGAACCTTGTACGCCGCCCAGTACACGAGTCGGGAATAATCGCGGTATATGCTTTCAAAATCCCGTCCGGGCACTTTCGATCCCTCCGAATTAATGCTGTCCCCCGCATTGATTCGTTTATATAACGAACGAAGCGGGCATTCGGTTCCTTCTTTTTTCAAAAAAACAAAATATTTTTTACCCGCAGAGTATAGCATATCTCCCCGAAAAGTTCAAGTGCGCCCGCGGGCCCCAAGGGATCCTGAGGAAGACCGCTCCGATGTTGCGCTTCCTTTTAAAACATGATAAGATTTATCGGAAAGATCGCGATCCGGGGAGGAGCAGGAATATGAAGCTGTCGGAAATATTTGAAGAAAAACCCGAAAGATGGGGATTCCGGGGAGACCCGTATTTCTGGGATCACTTGAAAGGACTCGCGGAGAATATGGACAGTATCTCTCCCGACGAACTGGAACAGTGGATCAAAGACGAATACTTCTCGCTTTCGGGCAAGGTCATGACCGATGAATACGGCGATTTTGCCGTAATAGAGCGGTTTGCTCACGGAGGAATGAGCTCCGGCGGAGTTGATAACGGTTGGTGGATGAATGAAGGGATCCCTCTTCTGAAAACCAGGATGGCTGCGCTCCGGCAGATCCCGGCTGCCGGGAAGACCGACAACGCCGACGAACAGAGGCAGAGAAACAAATGAACAGCGTAATGGATAAAAACAGGCGGTTCTACGACCGCTTCGTCGCTGACATGATACATGAAAAGTTCCCCGAATACGAGGACCGCATCGCGGTCGGGATCGCCGGCGAAGGCTCGGACTGTTTCGGGTACGACGACGAGATCTCCCGCGATCACGACTTCGGGACGGGCGTGTGCCTGTGGCTCACCGACGAGGACATGGCGCGGTTCGGGAACCTGCTCTCCATCGCCTATAACGAGCTCGTCGACAGCGCGGAGCGCTCGTTTTTCACGGACCGGCTTCGCGAAAGAAGAGGCGTGATGACCGTCCGCCGGTTTTATTCCAATATCCTGAACGTCGGCTGCGACGCGGAAAGCGGCTCCATGACGGAGGAACAGTGGCTCGCGCTCGATCATTCGTGCCTTAAGACCGCGACGAACGGCGAGGTGTTCCGCGACGATCCCGGCGTCTTCACCGCCTTCCGCCAATATCTTATGGGCTATTATCCCGACCGCGTCTGGAGGATGCGCATCGCCCGGCAGCTGCACGAATACGCGTCTTCTTTACAGGTGAACTACGCGCGCTGCATGACGCGCGGCGATACCGTTGCAGCGGAGATGTGCAGGGCGAGAGGCCTTAGCTCCGCGATGGAGCTGTTCTTCCTTTTGAAAAGGGAGTATCCTCCTTATTACAAGTGGACGTTCCGCGCGCTCACGGAGCTGGACGCGGAAGGGAGCTTTTCTTCTAAGATAAAGGAGCTTTCCGGGGAGCGCATCCGTTTGGAGGCGTGGGAAGGAACGAGGTATCTCCCTAACCGTTTGAATTACAAGGACGGGCTCGTCTCCCTTTCTGAGGAGATCGCTTCCGAGATAGAATTAATGCTTGCAGAAAGCGGACTTATCAGGGTCAGAGGCCGTTATCTCGAGGCTCACGTCGGCGCGATCCTTGATGGGATACGGTAAGCGGAACAAAAAAGCATATTTGCGGTTGACGATGTGTATATTTCGTGGTATACTGTATACACATCTACTTATGGTATACATAGCTCTGTCTATGTTTGACCGCGGGCGGGATACCCGTCCGAAACGAATCGAAGGGAGGATCTATGGCCTCATATATCCTAAAACGCGTCGCGGGATCGATTCTGATCCTGCTGCTCATCATGGTCGTGACGTTCTTTCTGATGAACGCTGTGCCCGGCAGTCCGTTCCTTACGGAGAAATCCACTCCGGAACAGATCGCGAATGCAAATGCGAAGTACGGCCTCGATAAGCCTCTTTACATCCAGCTTTGGAACTATATCAGGAACTACCTCAAGGGCGACCTCGGCGTCTCCCTTAAAATGCAGGAAGGCACGCCCGTCAAGGACATCATCTTCCATCAGGGCAAGTTCCTGCTTTCCATCAAGCTGGGCCTTTATGCTCTTCTGCTGGCCATAATCGTGGGCATTCCCCTCGGCTGTCTCGCGGCATACTTCCGCGGCTCGTGGCTTGACGGCGCACTGCGCGTCATCACGACGGTCGGCGTCGCGATACCCGGATTCGTTTTGGCCGCGCTGCTTCTTATCGCGTTCTCGGTCAAGCTGAACATATTCCCGACCAAGAGCGGCAACCTGCCCGATTTCAAGAGCTACGTCCTCCCCGTCGTCAGCCTCTCGTCCTACTACACCTGCTACATCGCGAAGCTGATGCGCACGAGCATGCTCGACGCCATCAACCAGGATTACATCAGGACCGCGAGGGCAAAGGGCGTAAAGACCGGCGGCATCATATTAAAGCACGCGCTCCGTAACTCGCTGATCCCCGTTATCACCTACCTCGGCCCCGTCACGGCGGGCATCATAACGGGCAGCTTCGTTATCGAGTCCACCTTCTCGATCCCCGGCCTCGGCAAATACTTCGTTCAGTGCGTGACCAGCCGCGACTATCCCGTCATTATGGCGACGACGGTCGTTCTGTCCGCTCTCGTAATAGTCATGATGCTCGTCGTCGATATCGTTTACAAGATCGTCGATCCGCGCATCACGCTGACCGCAAAGGAGGACTGATCCATGAAAGCACCGTTTGCAAAGTTCAGTCCCTTCCAGGTCGATCCCGATAAGATCATGGAGACCTTCGGCATCGAGGACGGCGATTTTTCAAAGGCTTCGGACAACGAGAAGGAATCCATGGTCGAGATGCACAAGAGCATCTCCTACTGGAAGGACGCATGGCGCAGGTTCCGTTCGAACACGGTCTCGATGGTCGCTTTGTTCGTGTTCCTCGTCTGCCTGTTCTTCGCCTTCATAGGGCCCTATCTCATCCCGTATAACTACGCGGATCAGTACCGCACCTCGCAGAAGCTCGGCCCGTTCGAGTATTCCGAGGACGAGCAGACCGCGCGTCTTGCCGAGGGGGTCGGCGACGGCTTCTTTGCGACCGCGCTCCGTCCCGGCAGCATAACCGCTCTCGATCCCGGCGAATATTACTTAAAGTCGGGCAGGACCAGCTACGTCTTCACGCTCGATACCCTCACCGAAAACGTCATCATAGTGCTCGACAAAAACTCCGCCGAGCCCCTTAAGCTCTATACCGAGGACGCGGTAAAGAAAGGCGCGTGGGATAACTACACCGTGCTTCCCTGCACAAATACCCCCTCGGAGAATGCCGTTCGGCTCACGCTTACCAAAAAGGTCTTCCCCCACGTATTCGGCACGGATTCCTCCGGCCGCGACCTTATGGCGCGCACCATGTACGGCGCAAGGGTCTCGATCATAATCGGCGTCGTCGCCGCCTTGATAGTCCTCGTCATCGGCTCGCTTTACGGCTCGATCTCCGGCCTCGCCGGCGGTCCCGTGGACTTCGTGATGATGCGTATAGTCGAGCTCATATACTCGATCCCCGAGGTGCTGATAGTCCTGCTCCTGCAGGTCGTGTTGAAGGATCCGCTCCAGGCGTGGTTCCAGGCGCATTCCGAGACCAGCGCGTTCGTCAGGGCGATGAGCGATCTCGGCGCCGGCATCGTCAGCATATTCATCACGTTCGCCGTGCTCTACTGGGTAACGATGGCGCGTATCATAAGGGGTCAGGTGCTCATGCTCAAGAAGCAGGAATACGTTACCGCCGCGACCGCGCTCGGCGCGTCGAACGGCCGCATAATTACCAAGCACCTGCTGCCGAACTGCATAGGTCCCCTGGTCATCACGACCTGCCTGCAGATCCCCTCGGCCATATTCCTCGAATCGTTCCTGTCCTTCCTCGGACTCGGCGTTTCGGCGCCTATGGCGAGCCTCGGCTCCCTCTGCTCCGACGCTCTTCAGACGATAACGCTTTATCCCTACCGTCTGGTATTCCCCGCTATCGTGCTGACGATCATAGTCCTCACCCTGAACCTTGTCGGCGACGGTCTGAGGGACGCTCTCGACCCGCGTCTTAAGAAATAAGGAGGGAACGACATGGAAGAAAACAAAACGCTTCTTAAGATAGAAGACCTGAAGGTGTCCTTCTTCACTCCCGCGGGCGAGGTCAAGGCGGTCGACGGAATTTCCTACACCCTCGGCTACAACGAGGTAATGGGCATCGTCGGCGAGTCCGGCTCGGGCAAGAGCGTCGAGGCGTATTCCGTCATCGGCCTCCTGCAGAATCCCGGCAAGGTCATCGGCGGCTCGATCGAGTTCGAGGGCGAGGACCTTCTCGCGTTCACTCCGGAACAGATGCGTCAGTTCCGCGGCAACAAGGTCTCGATGATATTCCAGAACCCGATGACCTGTTTGAACCCCGTCTACACGATAGGCGATCAGCTCACCGAGGTCCTTAACTGCCACGACAACGATATCTCCAAAAAGGAAGCCAAGGAGCGCGCGATCGAGATGCTGAAGCTCGTCGGCATCAACAATCCCGAAAAGCGCATGAAGCAGTACCCGCACGAGCTTTCGGGCGGTATGCGCCAGAGGGCGATGATCGCCATGGCGCTCATCTGCTCGCCGAAGCTCCTTATCGCAGACGAGCCCACCACGGCGCTCGACGTTACTATCCAGGCGCAGATCCTCGAGCTCATGAAGGATCTTCAGAAGAAGGAGAACACCTCGATCATATTCATCACGCATAACTTAGGCGTCGTCGCCGAGATATGCGACCGTGTCTCCGTCATGTACGCCGGCAGGATAGTCGAGCAGGGCAAGGTCAACGACATATTCTACAACCCGCAGCACCCCTACACGCAAAAGCTGCTCGCCTCCATACCGAGGCTGGACGAGGAGACCACCGAAAGGCTCGTCCCCATAGAGGGTACGCCGATCGACCTTCTCAATCCGCCGCAGGGCTGCAACTTCGGGCCCCGCTGCTCCGAATGCATGAAGATATGCTTGAGGAAAAAGCCTCCCTTCGCCGAGGTCGGCGACGGGCATATCTCCGCCTGCTGGCTCCACTTCAAGGACATGATCGACAAGAAGGAGGCGGAGAAAGATGAGTGAAGAAAGGAAAAAGCTCGTCGAGGTCACGGGGCTTAAGAAATACTTCCCCGTAAAGGGCAACCTGTTCGAAAAGAAATACGTTCAGGCGGTCGAGTCCGTTTCCCTCTCCATCTATAAGGGCGAGACGCTCGGTCTCGTCGGCGAGTCGGGCTGCGGCAAGACCACCCTCGGCCGTACGATAATCAGGCTCTACGAGCCGACCGACGGCCGCATAGTCTACGACGGCACTCCCATCTACGACAAGAAGGAGAAGATCTCCGTCAATATGCTGCCCTACAGGCGCAAGATGCAGATCATCTTCCAGGATCCGTCCGGCTCGCTCGACCCGCGTATGACGGTCGGCGAGATCATCGGCGAATCCCTCGACATCCACAAGCTCACCGCGTCCAAGAAGGACAGGTCCGACAGGATCCGCCGGCTTCTTGAAGAGGTCGGCCTCAACACCGAGCACGCGAACCGCTTCCCGCACGAGTTCTCCGGCGGTCAGCAGCAGCGCGTCGGCATCGCCCGTGCGCTCGCCGTCGAGCCCGAGTTCATCGTCTGCGACGAGCCGATAAGCGCTCTCGACGTTTCGATACAGTCCCAGGTCGTCAATATGCTCGAGGACCTGCAGGAGTCGAAGGGCTTAACTTACCTCTTCATCGCGCACGACGTTTCGGTAGTAAGACATATTTCCGACCGCATCGGCGTCATGTATCTCGGGTGCCTCGTAGAGCTAGCCGAGAGCTATGAGCTCTGCAGCCACCCCATCCATCCCTACACGCAGACGCTTCTGTCCGCCGTCCCGCTTCCCGATCCCGAGAAGAACAAGACGAGGTCGCGCCTGCTCCTCGAAGGCGATATCCCGAGCCCCATCAATCCCCCGACGGGCTGCCGCTTCCACACGCGCTGCCCCTACGCGATGCCGCGCTGCAAGGAGGAGATGCCCGAGCTCAAGGAATACTCGCCCGGTCACTTCGGTGCATGCCATCTGCTGGAGCAGAATGGTTCGCATAATACAAGCACATCACCTAACAACAAGGAGGACAAAGAATGAAAAAGGTATTTGCAATGCTCCTCGTGCTGGTCATGGCAGTCGCTCTCGTAGCCTGCAAGACCCCTGAGAAGCCCGTCGAAAGCGATCTCGTCATCAACGCCTGCATCGCTTCCGAGCCCGAGACCATCGACCCCTCGCTGGTCAGCTCTGTTGACGGTTCGACCTACACCCAGCATCAGTTCGAGAACCTGATGAAATATCAGCTCACCGCGAACAATGCTGCGAAAGACCCCAACATGAAGGCGACCGAAGTCGTCCTCGGTCAGGCCAAGTCCTACACCGTCAACGACGCGAAGACCGTCTACACCTTCACGCTCCGTGATGACATCTATTGGTCTGACGGTCAGCCCGTCAAGGCCGAGGATTGGGTCTACTCCTGGCAGCGTCTTGTCGATCCCGCGACCGCGGCTGACTACGGCTACTTCCTTGACGGCGTCGTTCTGAACGCCGCTGCCATCCAGGCAGGCGAGAAGGATAAGTCCGAGCTCGGCATCAAGGCCGTCGACGAAAAGACCCTCGAGATCACCCTTGAAGCCCCGACCGCGTACTTCCTTGAGATGTGCGCCTTCGCTTCCCTCGTACCCCTCCGCAAGGACGTCATCGAAGCCAACGAGAAATGGACGGAGCCTGAGACCATCGTCGTAAACGGCCCGTACAAGATCACCGAGTGGGTACACGACAGCAAGATCGTCATGGAGAAGAACGAGAAGTATTACGACCTCGCGAAGCTCGGTCCCAAGCAGATCGTTTGGTGGCTCAGCGACAGTGAGACCGCTATCCTCTCCTCTTATCAGTCCGGCGAGTATCAGTTCATCGAGAACTTCCCGTCCGATATGATCGATACCCTCACCGCGAGCGGCGATTGCTTCATCAATCCCTACATCGGCACCTATTATCTCTATCTGAACTGTGAGAAGATCCCCGATTGGCGTGTCCGTGCGGCTATGGTCCTTTCCGTTGACCGCGAGAACATCGTCAAGAACGTCACCCAGGGGGGTCAGTCGCCCGCTACCGGTTTCGTTGCCTCCGGAATCCTTGATTCCACCGGCACCAACTTCGCCTTCGGCAAGTCCGATCTCGGCGCTCTGTACAACACCCTGAAGAACATGTATCCCGACGCCGACCTCTCCACCTATGCCGGCCGCTGCGCTCTTGCGAAGCAGCTCTATCAGGCGGCTGTCGACGAGGGCAAGTGGGATCCCAACACCACCATCGTTTACAACTTCAACACCTCCGAATCCCATAAGGCGATCGCCGAGGCCTGCGGCTCCGACTGGAATACCGTTCTCGGCATCAAGATCACCCTTGAGAACCAGGATTGGAACACCTACACCAACGGTCTCGGTGAGCACAAGTTCGGCGTGGCCCGTCTCGGCTGGATCGCGGACTACAACGATCCTATCACCTACCTCGAGCTGCTCGTAACCGGCAACTCCTACAACTACGGTCTCTACTCCGACGCCGCCTTCGACGCCGCTATCGCCAATGCGAAAGCCATGGCTGCCGGCGCCGAGCGCGACGCTATCCTCTATCAGGCCGAGGAGACCCTGTTCGGTGAGGGCGGATTCCCCGTATGCCCGATCTACTACTACACCAACATGTACTGCGCGACCGGGCTGACCAACATCGGCTACACCACGATGGGTTACTTCTTCTTCATGTACGCTCAGAAAGCCAACTGATTTATTTGATTGTGCTTGTTAAGTGAACAAAGTCGGGCTGCGGCGAAAGCCGCAGCCCGGACTTTTTTGGTTGATTGAGAGGTGGAAAGAACGGGTAAAGGGACTCTGAACCCCGATTTCGCACAAGTCGGTTTCAGTTCCTGCTGCGCGAGCGAAATCTCTAAATTTGCTTCGCAAATTCGGGGTTCATCGTACTTTCTCGTTATAAAAATATCCGTGGCAGCGTTGCTGCCACGGATATTTTTGGAGCGGGTAAAGGGACTCGAACCCTCTATCTCAGCTTGGAAGGCTAATGTGTTACCATTACACTATACCCGCAAGTATTCGGTTGTTCTGCGAGTTTTCACGAAGAAATCTCGCCGTGCACGCGTTTTCCGGTTTTGCGGAGCAAAATCGCCGCGGCGCTTCATGCGGCGAAGGAAAACCGTGGATCTTCAAAATAACATTGTTATTTTGAAGATGGTGCGGGCGAAGAGACTCGAACTCACACGCCCGGAGGGCACCGGAACCTAAATCCGGCGCGTCTGCCAATTCCGCCACGCCCGCATAAACTGATGGTGACCCGTCGGGGATTCGAACCCCGGACACCTTGATTAAAAGTCAAGTGCTCTGCCGACTGAGCTAACGGGTCAGATGGCTGGGGTGGCAGGATTTGAACCTACGATATGGGAGTCAAAGTCCCATGCCTTGACCGCTTGGCGACACCCCAACGGTAACGCCGAGCAGCTTTTTCAAAAATAAAGCCCTTGCCTTAAAAAGCAAAAGCTCTACTGAAAATGGGGTGAGTGGTGGGGCTCGAACCCACGACCTCCAGAGCCACAATCTGGCATTCTAGCCAACTGAACTACACCCACCATGAGGCTGCTTTCGCCGATGAAAAATGGCGCGCCTGCAGGGACTCGAACCCCGGGCCCACGGTTTAGAAGACCGTTGCTCTATCCACCTGAGCTACAGGCGCACGTCAACCTTTCCCTGCCGACGGGAAATCATTCTATCATTATTTCAAACCCTTGTCAACTGCTTTTATGAAATTAATGATATATAATCACCTGTCCTCAAGGAACTTTTTCCTCACAACGCGGTACGCGGGGCGGTAAGCCTTTCTGTACTCCGCGGAGTGATGCACGGCGGGAAAGCCCGCCCTTTCCATATCGGAAATGAGCGCGTCGAGCTCCTCGCGCGGGAAGGGCAGTTCGAACCCATCAAGGCTGCTCATGAGCTCTTTAAAGCGCGTCCTGTCCCCCGCCGGCTCCGCGCTTTTCACGAACCAGTCGAGAAGCTCGTCCGGACCTACGTTATTCTTCTCAAGCGCCTTAAGATCCACCCGCGCCCAGCCGCCGCCGATATCCTCGTAAAGCGGGAGGTCCTCCTGTCCGACCTCGTTAAGCTCGCTCTCGAGCCATGCCCGCGCCGCCCCGCGATCCAAAACCGCGTGCGCGCAGCCGAACTCGTGCTGATAGACGAGCTTGTAAAGATCCTGCGCCCGCATTTTGGGATACATTTCGATATTCCGTTTAATTACTTTAAAAAGCTCCGCGTCCATTTTTCGTCCTCCCGTCCGATTATACCCCATTTGCCCTGAAAAATCATTATTTTTCGTTGAAAAAAGCCGAAAAAGCATTATAATAATCTCAAGGAGGGCTTATGGACGCACTTAATAAACTCAAAGCGGGATTCGAGCAGCTCTGGCTCCCGCCCGATCGGAAAAAAGCGGGAGACGTTCTCCCTTCGTTAAAGCTCACCTATGACGACATTCTTGACGCTGAAGCGCGTTTAAACCGCTTCGCACCGCTCATCGCGCGGCTCTTTCCCGAGACGGAGGCGGCGGGCGGTATCATCGAGTCGCCGCTTACGGAGATACCGCGGATGAAGGAAGCCCTCGGCCTTTCGGGCAGGCTCTTTTTAAAGCGGGATTCGGAGCTTCCCATCGCGGGCTCGGTGAAGGCGCGCGGCGGCATATACGAGGTGCTCCTTCACACCGAGGACATACTCGGGGAGGCTGTCTTTTCGATGAGCCCCGACGAGATAAGAGCGAGGCTTTCGGGCTATACCGTGCAGGTCGGCTCGACGGGCAACCTCGGCCTCTCGATCGGCATCATGAGCGCGGCGCTCGGCTACCGCGCGATCGTGCACATGTCTAGCGACGCGAAGGAGTGGAAAAAGGCGCTGCTTCGGGAGAAGGGCGTGACGGTCGTCGAGTACGCGGGTGATTATTCCTCCGCCGTGAAGTCAGGGCGCGAGGCGTCCGACGCCGATCCCATGAGCTATTTCGTGGACGACGAGAACTCGGCGCCGCTGTTTTTGGGCTACGCGGTCGCGGCTCTCCGGCTCAAAAAGCAGCTTGACGAGGCGGGCGTCGCGGTCGATAAGGAGCATCCCTTGAACGTATTCCTCCCCTGCGGAGTCGGCGGCGCTCCGGGCGGCGTCACGTTCGGCCTTAAGCACGTATTCGGCGACAGCGTGAACTGCTTCTTTGTCGAGCCCACCGAGGCGCCCTGCATGCTGGCGGCGTTCATAACGGGCGCGCCGATCCCCGTGACGGAGCTTTCGCTTTCGGGCAAAACGGAGGCGGACGGGCTCGCGGTCGGCACAGCGTCGAAGCTCGTTTACGATACGGTGAGGGACCTCGTTTCGGGTGAGATCACGGTGAAAGACGACGCGCTTTTCCATTATCAGAACCTCCTTTACAGAAACGAAAAGCTGTTCATAGAGCCGTCGAGCGCGGCGGCGTTCGCGTTCGAACGGTTCGCTTCCCCGGACATTCCCTCGGGAGAGAACTTGACGAATATCGCGTGGGCGACGGGCGGCAGACTCGTTCCCGAATCGGAGCGAAGAGCGCAGCTCGCAGTCAGAGTCGCGGCGGCGATAATACGCCGTGACGGAAGGATACTTATCTGCCAAAGGCCGGAAAACAAGGCGCGCGGCGGGCTGTGGGAGTTCCCCGGCGGCAAGCTGGAACGGAGCGAAACGGCGGAAGACGCGCTCGTGCGCGAGTGCCGCGAGGAGCTCGGCGTCGACGTGAAGCCGAAGTCGCTTTTCCTGGAAAGCTTCTATGACTACCCCGATATCTCCGTCCGGCTCTCGTTCTTAAACTCCTCCCTTCAGGACGGCGAACCCCGCCTTCTGGAGCACGCCGCGATAAAGTGGGTCAGGCCGGAGGAGCTTTCGGAATACGACTTCTGCCCCGCGGACAGCGGGATCGTCACGCGGCTCGTTCCCGGACAGGGGCTGATCGGAGGGCTAACTGAGAACGCCGATAAAGAGTACGCCGCGTTTCAGTCGGAGCTCATCCCCGGCGTCGATCCCGATCTGGTGCTCGGAGTGCGTCTGCCCGTAATGCGGAAGCTCGCGAGATCTTTTAAAGGCTCCGACGCTGCGGAGAGATTCATGTTCTCACTCCCCCACACCTATTATGACGAGAACATGCTCCATGCGATCCTTTTGAGCGAAATAAAGGACTATGACCGGGCGGTATACGAGCTTTCCGCGTTCCTTCCGTACGTTGACAACTGGGCGGTCTGCGACACGCTCCGTCCGAAGGCGTTCATAAAGCACAGGGCGGAGCTTTGGGAGCTCATTCCCGCATACCTCGCATCAAAGCACGAGTACACCGTCCGCTTCGGCGTCGAGATGCTCAAGGTGCATTTCCTCGATGAGGAATACGGTTTACGCGCGATGGAGCTCGCGTGTTCCGTCAAAAGGGACGAATACTATATCAAAATGATGAAGGCGTGGTTCTTCGCCGACGCCGCCATCAAGCGCTGGGACGAGGCGATCGGGTTCATAAAATCGGGCTTCGGCGACGGGGAGCTTCTTAAGATGACCGTGAGGAAGTGCCTCGACAGCTTCCGCATACCGGAGGAGCGCAAGGAGATAATAAGAAATATCGGCAAAAGCTATTGAGAAAAATGACGAATCGTTGTATAATGAAGTCAGATGATTTCGGGAGGTGCTTTGATTGAGCATTGTCGCCGCAAAATGCCCCGTCTGCGGGCGTGATATCGGCTTCGACGAGACGGCCGCCGAATACACCTGCATATTCTGCGGAGCGCGCCTTAAGACCGCCGCCCTCAAATGCGAGAAGCCGGTCAAGGCCGCCGACCGGGCCGCCGGACGGACGGAGGCGCATTCCGACGTCGCCGCCGTATTCGAGAGGCACGTCGGGAAGGTCACGGACAGGGACAGGGTCACCGCCGAGGGGCTTTCCGAGGAGGAGATCCAGGCCGAGCTTTCGCGCAAGGTGGGACTCAAGGAGGAGCTTCGCCGCACGGTCAAGGAGATCGACGCTTTAAGTAAGAAGCGCGATCCCATCAAGGCTATGGGCAAGCGCATGAACAAGGCATTCGCTTTCGCCGGATTATTCCTCGCAATAGCTCTGATCGCGTTCTTCTTCGTGTTCGGCTCGGCTGAAAAATACAGGACGCCCGTCATGATCGCGTCCGCCGTCGTGTTCGTTCTGGGCCTTGCGCTCATCGTCTACGCGGCGGTCAGGAAGCGCAGGGTCGCCTCCGACGGCGAAAAGCTGGAGGAGAACATCACCGCGAAGAAGTCAAAGCGCGACGGGATAATCGACGAGCTGAACGCGATAAACAAAAAGCTCGGCATCCATCATCACGATAAATAATATATTTTAAATTTTCGGGAACCTCTTTAGGGGTTCCTTCGTTATATAGTCGAAAGGCGATGAAAGTCCCCCAAACAACCACACCTTTCAAACATTCGATCCCTCCAATATTGCAAGGACAAAAGCCCGGACATGCCAGCGTCCGGGCTTTGTCTTTTTGGTTTTAAAAAAAACGAATAATCGCGCCTCCGATTGCGGATACTCATAAAAAAAGAGCGGCTGAGCCCGCTTGAAAAATCGGAGGTAATATGCGAATTTTCATTAAAAAGCTTCTGCCCGTGCTCCTCGCGGTCGTTCTGATCGCGGGCTTTGCGGGCTGCCACGCCAGGACGGACGGCAAAAATCCCGCCGTCTCGAACAGTCCCAAGACCTCGGCGGCGCCTTCGGGGTCCCCCATGGCTTCCGCCTCTCCCGGCGCGAACGAAACGGAAAGCCCCATGGGCTCCGCTTCGCCGTCGGGCTCGCCCATGACGAGCGGTAACCCCTCTGACATGATCGAGGGCTTCATGGAGGGCGTGGTCGTCGATCCCGCCGACGCGCCTTTTGCGGTCGAGACGCTGTCCCGTCACGCGGATTACAAGGATCTTGCGATCCAGTCCATCACCTACAAGCTCTATGAGGAGCGCCAGGCGTACTACGTGATCCTGCAGGGCGAGGGCGACGCGTCGATACGCGTGTACGTCTTCCCCGACGGCAAGGTCATTCCCGCTGAGGGCGAGAACGGTTAAGGCCGTTATTAACGTAAAAACTCCGCCGTACTGCGGAGTTTTTTTCGTCCTTATAAGCGGCTTTTCTCCTTGCGCGCGAGGTATAAAAACACCGCGAAGCACATGACGATCTGCACGACCGTGGAGCAGGGAGTGGCAAGACCGATGAGAAACAGCGAGCCGCCGCCGAAACGCCGCATAATAAACGCGACGGGTATCCTTACGAGGAACGCTCCCGCGACGCCCTGGATCATGACGAACGTCGTTTTCTGGATGCCGTTGAAGTATCCGATAAAGCAGAAAAGGAAGCAGGTCAGAAGGCAGTCTATCGCGTAGGCCTTAAGGTATTCCCACGCGTTCACGACCGCCTCGGCGTCGTTTGAAAAGACGCCCGCGAGGAGATCTCCGCGGAAGAACGTGAGCGCAAACATGGCCGCTCCGAAGAAGAATGAGACCATGATCCCGACCCTTAACGCCTTTTTCGCCCTGTCAAAGAGTCCCGCGCCGTAATTCTGCGCGACGAACGCGGACATCGACTGCATGAACGCCGCGGGTACAAGCATGATGAACGCGCAGACCTTCTCGGCAACGCCCACGCCGGCAGAAGCCGTAACGCCAAGCCCGTTCACGATCGCGAGCAGTACGAGGAAGGATATGCCTACGAGGAAATCCTGCAGAGCGATGGGTGTGCCTATGCGGAATATCGAAGCCGCTTCCCGCTTTTTCAGCCGGACGTGCTTCCTTGAAAACTCAAACGGCAGCCTGACCTTTCGTATGATAACGAGCGAAATGACGACGCTTACGAGCTGCGCGGCGACCGTTGCGAGCGCCGCTCCCGAAGCCCCGAGCCCAAGCACGGCGACGAACAGAAGGTCGCCCAGGATGTTGAACACGCAGGCGATCCCGACGGCAATGAGCGGCGTTTTGGAATCTCCGAGTCCGCGGAATATGCTGCCGAGAAGGTTGTACGCCGTTATGACGAGAAAGCCCGATCCGCATATCCTCAAATAGCTTACGGTTACGTCGAAGGCTTCCTCCGGCGCGTGCATGATCTTCGCGAGGGGCACCGCAAAAAAGACCGTGACTACGGTAAAGACCGCCCCGAGGATCGCGAATATCACAAGCCCCGTGCCGATGATCCGGGCGGCGTCGTCGTGAAGCTTCTGTCCGATCTTCTGCCCGACGGCGACCGTTATGCCCATTGAAAAGCTCACGATAAGGTTCGTGAGCGTCATGATCATCTGCGAACCGGTCGAGACGGCGGAAACGTCGGCGTTAGTGCAGAACCTGCCCACTACAAGCAGGTCGACGGCTCCGTACATTGCCTGCAAAAACATCGCAAACAGCACCGGAAGCATGAACCTTATGAGCTTTCCCAGTATCGCGCCGCTTGTAAAATCGTTGTTCTTCATACGCCTGATTTGGTGAGCTCCGCCCTGCGGGCGGGAGAACACCTGACTGCTGATTGCTAATTGCTAATTGCTAATTGCTAATTCCTGACTCCTGACTCCTCACTTCACCGTCACCACGGTCACGCCGTAGTCGCCCTCGCCGTAGTTGCCGTTCCGGAAAGCCTTCACGCGAGGGTGATTCTTAAGGTAAAGCTGGATGCCGGCGCGGAGCGCGCCCGTGCCCTTGCCGTGGATTATCGAGACCTCGGTGAGCCCCTGGCGCCTGCAGCCGTCGAGGTACCTGTCCACGACGGGCTTCGCGTCCTCGACCATCATGCCCCTTATGTCGAGCTCGAGCCCGACCGTGCTCTCGGGGGAGTATTCGACCTTGGTGTTCCCCGCCGCCTGCTCCTTCGCCATTATCTCGCGGAGATCGTTGAGCTTCACGTTCAGCTTGATTATTCCGACCTGCACGGGCACCTCGCCGTTTTTGGCCTTGCCGATGACGGTGCCGTCCTTATCGAGCGAAACGACGTGGACGCTCTGACCCGGAGTAACGAACTTCGGCGCCTCGCCATAGGCGGCCTTCTCGTCCTGAGCGGTCTCGTAAAGCTCCTTATCCTTCTCCCTTACGGCGTCGCGCGCCTTCTGGATCGCCCTGTCGGCGGCCCTCTGGTCGATGTTCTTCATGGAGCGGATCTCGTTGACGACGCTCTCGAGCTCGCGCTTGGCGTCGAGGACGATCTTCCTTGCCTCCTCCTTGGCCTTAAGGCGCATCTCGGCCTTGTCCCTTTCGAACTTCTTAAGCTCCTCGCGCATATCGGCGCGGAGCGCGTCGAGCTCGCGCCTTGCGTTTTCGGCCTCGAGGCGTTCCTTTTCCGCCTTCTGCTTCTCGTTCTCGGCGCTCGTGAGTACCGACTCGAAATCGACGTTCTCGGTGGATAAAAACTCCCTCGCGCGGTCGATGATGTAATCGCTCATGCCGAGGCGCTTCGAGATCTCGAAGGCGTTCGACTTGCCGGGTATGCCGATGAACAGGCGGTAGGTCGGGGCGAGGCGGTCGACGTCGAACTCCATCGACGCGTTCTGCATGCCCTCGTGCGTGAGCGCAAACGCCTTGATCTCGGAATAGTGCGTTGTTGCGGCGGTGCGGCAGTTCCTCGAATGGAGCTCCTCAAGTATGCTCATAGCGAGCGCGGCGCCCTCTACGGGATCCGTGCCGGCTCCGAGCTCGTCAAGGAGTATGAGCGAGCGGTCGTCCGCGTTTTCGAGTATCGACACAATGTTCTTCATGTGGCTCGAGAAGGTGGAGAGGCTCTGCTCGATCGACTGCTCGTCGCCGATGTCCGCCGCGACGTTTTCGAAAATCGCCATCTCTGTGCCGACGTCCGCGGGGACGAAGAGTCCCGCCTGCGCCATCAGCGTGAAGAGGCCGATCGTCTTTAGGGTGACCGTTTTGCCGCCCGTGTTGGGGCCCGTCACGATGAGCGTCGTGAAGTCGCCGCCCAGCCACACGTCGATGGGAACGACCTTCTCGCGCGGGATGAGCGGGTGCCTGCCCCTCTTTATCATTATCCTGCCCTCGGAGTTCAGCTTCGGGCTGACGGCGCGCATATCCTTCGCTAGCTTGGCTTTCGCAAACGAAAGGTCGATCACGCCGAGAGTCATAAGATCCTGATAGATGTCGTTCGCGGAGGGCTTCAGCATCTCGGTCAGCTCGGTAAGTATGCGCTCGACCTCCGCCGCCTCCTCCATGACCAGCTTCTTGTACTCGTTTCCGAGCTCCACGACCGCCGACGGCTCGATGAAGAGCGTCGCGCCCGTGCCCGACTGGTCGTGTATGAGGCCGGGTATGTTCTGGCGGTATTCCTGCTTTACGGGCACGACGAAGCGCCCGTTCCTTATCGTCACCAGCGCGTCCTGGAGGTATTTCGAATAGGTCGGCGAGTGGATCATGTCGTTCAGCTTCTGCCTGACCTTTTCGTTCGCGAGCTTCATCTGCCGCCTTATCCTCGAAAGCGCGGGCGACGCCCCGTCGAAAACCTCGTCCTCGGAAAGGATACAGCGGTTGATCTCGTCCTCGATCGCGCTGAAGGTCATAAGCCCGCCCGCGAGGTTATAAAGCCCCGGCGTCTTTTCGGACGCGTCATTAGTCAGAAGCTGCTCGCGGCAGACGCGTATCGCCCTTAAGCACTTCGCGACGGAAAGAAGCTCGCCGCAGCCCAGGTGCAGTACGGCGTTCACCCTTTTTAGCGCGGAGCGCATATCGGGGTAGTCGTCGACCGGGGACGTCCCCGTCCTTAAAAAGTGCGTTTCCGCCTCCTCGGTGAGCTTGAGCTCCGCGCGCACGTCGTCGGGCTCGTCGAAGGGCTTCAGCGCGTCCGCAAGCTCGCGGCTCACGCAGCAGCCGCATTTTAAGCGGAGCTCGGCCTTTATCTTGTTGAATTCAAGCGTGTTTAAAACCTTTTCGTTCATAGTACCTGTCTCTTGAAATGTCCTCTTGTCACTTCTTTGTTTTCGCCGCGGTCGGGGGTCTCGGCGACGGCAAACGCGCCTATCCCGGATCCCGCGAACGCATCCCTTATATCCGTCACGGCGGAGTTCAAAAGCCTTACCAGGCAGTATCCGCCGGGAAACCTTACGTTTTCGAGCGGGAACCTCCGCCCCTCGCCGTCCGCGAGAACGCCCGCGGAGCCAGAACATCCCCGGCAGCCGCGGTATTCCTTAACGGGGCAGTGCATGAGCTGCATGAGCGGCGCGCGCCCAAATGTGTTCACGATCATCACGCTCCCGAAATCCTTCGAAAGCCCGCCGAGCTCCCTCGCGGTCAGCTCCAAGGACGGCATTATATGCGTGAATCCGAGGCTGAAAAGGAACGTGAACGCCGCGCCGTTGAAGGCGTTCATGCCGACGCCGGCTATGCGGATGGGAAGCTCCCGTCCCATATCCCATTGACCTATATTATTTGCCTCGACGCCGGAAAAAACGCCGCTCGCGAGTAGTTTTTTATAAGCCTCCCTCGCCCCCTCGGTCATCAATACGTTCGGGAGGATGAGTATGAGCTTCCCACGGACGCCTTTGAGCGCGTTTAGATCCGCCTTCTCCGCGTTCACGGGATCGAAGCCGACGAGCTCCGCGCCTAATGATACCGCCTCCGCCTCCGTCCTCACCCTTACATAGCGCTTGGGAGCGTCTGCCGCTCCCCCCGCGGGGGAAACGTAAGAGGAAACACAGCCGGGATCTATGGCGGCCTCAGCGCGGTCAAGGCGAAGTATGTTCCTTTCGAGCTCCTCAGCAGATGAGCGCCTCATGGCGTTGAGCGCGGAAACGGGCACGAAGCCGTCCCCGATAAGCTCAAGCTCCTTTACCGTAAACGGCGTGTCGCCCAGCTTGTTCACGAGGGAATAAAGCCTCGCCTTGTCGGGCGGCGTTATCGCCTCTTCGGCGGCGACGCCTTCGGCCTTTCCCGAAAAGCCCTCCGTTTCAAATAAAAGCTCCGCCTCCTCGCCCGGAACGAGCCTGAGCTTCGCCGAAAGCTCCCATTTGGGGAGCTCCTTCCTTACCGCTTCGTGCGCCTCGGCGATAAGCTCCTTATCGGGCTTCGCGGAGCCGACGTGCCCCGTGGTGACGCTGTCGCCCCTCAAATGGGAGGTTGAGAACTCCCCCCTGTTGAATATCGAAAACAGCTTCTTTTTCGCCGCGGGATCCCTCTCGCCGTCGAGCGCGCGGCGGTAGATGCGCGTCACGGTCGCGACGTACTCGGGGCTCTTCATGCGCCCCTCTATCTTGAAAGAGCATACGCCCGCGTCGATAAGCGCGGGAAGCTCGCGGATCATGCAGATATCGTTGGTCGAAAGCGCGAACTCGTCCCTGCCGGCTTTGGGTTTTAAAACGCTCGCGTTCTTGCGGCAGGGCTGGGCGCAGGTGCCGCGGTTGCCGCTCCGCTCGCCCGCCATGGACGAATAAAGGCAGCTTCCCGAAAAGCTCATGCACAGGGCTCCGTGGCAGAAAAACTCAAGCTCCACAGGGCTTTCCTCATGCATCCTTCTTATCTCGTCAAGCGGCACCTCGCGCGCGAGCACGGCGCGGCTTATCCCCATTTTCTCAAGGAGCTTCAGCCCCCCGGGGGTGTGTATGCCCATCTGCGTGGACGCGTGGACGGGAAGATGCGGAAGCTCCCGTCTTATGAGCGCCGCGAGGCCTAAGTCCTGCACGATGACCGCGTCCGCGCCGATATTATAAAGGTGCGCCGCGAAGGAAAGCGCCTCGGGAAGCTCCCTGTCGAAGAGCAGGGTGTTGAGCGTGATATTCGTCCTTACCTTGCGAAGGCGGCAGTATTCGACCGCCTCGTCGAGCTCTTCTCCCACGAAGTTCTTCGCGCCCCTGCGCGCGTTGAAAGCTCCGCCGCCGAAGTACACGGCGTCGGCGCCGGAGAGGACTGCCGCCTTGAGGCAGTCGATATTTCCCGCCGGAGCGAGAAGTTCGGGTCTTAAGATCATTTCTTAAACAAAAGGGGCGTTTCGCCGCCCCATGGGTACAAGTTTTTTAAGGTCACACGCCGACCGGTTTCTTCCTTTCGAAAGGACGCTTCACGGGCGCTTCGAAGCCGCTCTCCGTCCTCTTTTCGCCCATGCGGACGCGCTTCAATTCCTCGATCTTCCTGTCGACCGAGTTCACCTCGTTAGAGAGCCTCTTAAGCTCGTCCTCCATTTCGAGCATGGCGAGCAGCACGCAGCGCGACGCCGATTCGCCCCTGTACTTTTCCTTCGCCTTCCTAACGCGCCTGTTCAGATCCTCCTCAAGCGAACGGAGATATTCGGGATCGCTCACGGAGGCTATCCTGAACTCCTGCCCGGCAAGGTTCACGCTGATCCTGTTCCTTTCCATACCCGCACCTCGACATGTTTTTACATTTATATTCTATCATGCCGAAGGCTCCATTGCAATAAAAACGGATACGGAAATAATAATATTATCTATAGATTGATCAATACTATTTTTTCATCTATGTTTTTTTCTATAGATGAATCAATAGATGAATCAATACTATGTTTTTCTATAGATGGATCTATAATCTATATATATAGGCATTTTCAAAAAACGCATGCGGGAACAAAGCTCGAAGGAGCTTTCGTTTTTTGTTCTTCGGGTACCTCTGTTAATATTATAGCACATTTGTTCCTATTGTGTCAAGCCCTTACGGGAGCTTTCAGTCGGAAATATCCACGTCGGGAGCGATCATGACGCTGTACCCGGGGAGGATCCCCGCGATCTCGTCCCGTATCTCCTCCGTGAGCTTTGCGGGATCCGCGTCGAAGCCGAACACGAGGTCGAAGCGCAGATCCTTCTTCTCACGGTCGAGGTAGAAGCCGTGCATCTGGAGCACGCCCTCGCGGGAGAGGGCGATGCGGGAGACCTCCGCGCGGAGCCTTACCGCCTCCTCGTCGTCCGTATTGAAGGAATAGACGCCGATGCCCGTGAGTATTATGCCGGTCTTACCGTGAACGCGCGCCTGGATGCTCCTGGTCATGCGGTCTATCTCCGAGGCTTTGATCCCATCGGGCACCTCGATATGCACGGACGCGTAGTTCCTGCCGGGGCCGTAGTTGTTGATTATCAGATCGTACGCGCCCATCACGCCCTCTTCCTCGGCTATCAGCTCCTTGACAAAGCGGCTGACCTCGGGATCGGTGCGTTTTCCGAGAATCTCGTTGACCGTTTCGATCATCATCTCTATCGAGGATTTGATTATGAAGCCGGCTATCACGACGCCGACGTACGCCTCTATCGAAACGCGGGTCGTCATATAAAGTATCGCGGAGAGCAGTACGGACGCCGAGAGCACCGCGTCAAACAGCGCGTCGGAGCCCGCGGCGATGAGCGAGCCGGAATCGGCCTTCTTGCCCTCGCCCTTGACGTATCTGCCGAGGACGATCTTCACGGCGACCGCCGCGCCGATGAGTATCAGCGAGAGCACCGAATACTCCGGCGTTCCGGGGTTTATGATCTTCTTCACCGACTCGACGAGAGCGGTCACGCCGGCGTACATGACGAGCGCCGCGACGATCATCGCGCTTAAGTATTCGATGCGCCCGTAGCCAAGGGGATGCTTCCTGTCGGGGCGCTTCGCGGAGAGCTTTGCCCCAATGATGGTGATGACGCTCGAGAGCGCGTCGGAGAGGTTGTTCACCGCGTCGAGCACGACCGCGACCGAGCCCGCTATGAGTCCGACCGCCGCCTTCATGCCGGCAAGCAGTACGTTAACGACGATGCCGATGACGCCCGTCCTTACGATAACTTTGTTTCTTTCGTGTTCGTTCATGTTTTATTTCTCCTGTTCGGCTCCGATGATCCCGTACAAAAGCGACCGGAGCGCGAGCGCTTCTTCCCCGTCTATACCCAGGCAGTTACCCACCTTTTCGGGAATGCCGAGCGCCCTTTCACGAAGCGCCATGCCGCTCTCCGACGGCGCCACGATAACGCTCCTTTCGTCCTTCTCGCTCCGTTTTTTCACGATGAGGCCCTTCTTCTCCATGCTTTTCAAGAGCGGCGTAAGCGTGCCGGAGTCGAGATACAACCTCCTGCCAAGCTCCTTTACGCTCTCGCTGCCCTCCTGCCAGAGCACCATCAGAGTTATGTACTGTGTGTAGGTAAGATCGAGCGCGGATAAGTACGGGTGATAGAGCCCGATCACCTTCCTCGACGCGGCGTACAGCGGGAAGCAGAGCTGGCGCTCCAGCTTCAGCGCGTCGTATTTCCCTGTTTCGCGCTTCTTATCCAAAGCCCGCCCCTCCGTTACAGCAGCTTTTCGACGGCCTTCTCCACGTTCTTCATGCTGTGGGTCGGCTCGTACCTTTCGACCACGTTCCCCTCGCGGTCGACGAGGAACTTTGTGAAGTTCCACTTGATGTCGGGATTCTTCTTATAATCCTTGTCGATGCCCTTGAGCATCGCCGTCATCGCCGCGGCGGCGGGGCCGAAGCCGAAGCCGTTAAAGCCCTTCCGCTCCTTGAGCCATGCGTAGAGCGGCAGAGCGTTTTCGCCGTTCACGTCGGACTTTTTCATCTGCGGGAACTTCGTATTGTAACGGAGCGTGCAGAACTCGTGTATCTCCTCGTCCGTTCCCGGCGTCTGTCCCGCGAACTGGTTGCAGGGGATATCGAGTATCTCGAAGCCCCTGTCGTGATACTTCTCGTACATCTCCTCCATGGGCTTGTAGTGGGGCGTGAAGCCGCAGCCCGTCGCCGTGTTGACCACGAGCACCACCTTGCCGCGAAGCGCCTCGAGAGGATAGTCCTCTCCCCTGCCGTCCTTAAGCGTAAAATCGTAAAAAGTCATTGCCGTTTCCTCCTTTTATATTTTATTCAATTTAATTGTACACAATCTATTTGGGCTTGTCAAGCGTTGTTTTTATAAGCAAAAGCCGCCGCGAAGGGGCTCCGGACGGCGTGAAAAATCAAGACGCGGCAAAGAAAAATATACGGAATTATTTTGCTTTGTGCACTTGACTTTGGGTAGGAATTGACATATCATTAGGCAAGGTGGATATTGTGGAATCATATCGTTATTGCGCGGTATGGATCCGACAAAAACAAAGCGACTCAATTGCTCAAAAAGCGAGGTTCTTTCATGGAAAAGGAAAAGAAAACCCTGGTCATCGGCGTTATCGGCGCCGACGTTCACGCGGTAGGCAACCAGATCCTCTACCACGCCTTTACCGACGCGGGGTTCAACGTGATCAATCTGGGCGTTATGGTCTCCCAGGAGGAGTTCATCAACGCCGCTATCGAGACCAACGCGGACGCCATCCTCGTTTCCTCCCTTTACGGTCAGGGCGAGCTCGACTGCCGCGGCCTTCGCGAGAAGTGCGACGAGGCGGGCCTCGAGGGCATACTCCTCTACGTCGGCGGCAATATCGTCATAGGCAAGCAGCCCTTCGACGAGGTCGAGAAGCGCTTCAAGGCCATGGGCTTTGACCGCTCGTTCCCTCCGGGAACTCCGCCCGAGGTAGACATCGAGGCTTTGAGGGAAGATCTTCACATCACGGACTGATTCATTGAATAATCGTTATGGATCCTGTTCTTCTGATCGATTTTGGCAGTACATACACAAAGGTCACGGCGGTCGATATTGACGAGCCGCGTCTTTTGGGAACAGCAAATTCATACACCACAGTTCAGTCCGACATAATGAACGGGCTTGCCGACGCGCTCACACAGCTTGAGAGCGTGACGGGCAGGCTCGATTTTTCTGCCCGTTACGCCTGCTCCTCGGCGGCGGGAGGCTTAAGGATGCTCGCGAGCGGGCTCGTGCCCGAGCTTACCGCAGAGGCCGCGAAGACCGCGAGTCTCGGCGCCGGAGCGAAGGTCTTAAAGACCTATTCCTTCAAGCTGACCGAGGACGACGCGGAGGAGATCCGCGCCATCGATCCCGACATATTCCTGCTCGTCGGCGGCACGGACGGCGGCAATTCGGACTGCATCACGCACAACGCCCGCGTGCTTAAGGAGATCGGGGGAAGCTACCCCATCATACTCGCAGGCAACCGCAACGCCGCGCACGAGTGCGAGAGGATCTTATCCGGGCGCGAGGTGCATATCTGCGAGAACGTCATGCCGCGCTTCGGCACGCTCAATATCGAGCCCGTGCAAAAGCAGATCCGCGAGGTGTTTTTAAACCGCATAGTCCTCGCAAAAGGGCTCACGAAGGCTTCGGAGCTCATCGAGGGAATCATGATGCCGACGCCCAGCGCAGTTATGGACGCAATGAAGCTTCTTGCCGAGGGCACCCGGGGTCAGAAGGGTATAGGCGATCTCGTCGCCGTTGACGTGGGCGGCGCGACCACCGACGTTTACTCCGTGGCGGAGGGGCTCCCCGACGATCCCCGGACGAGTCTTCGCGGGCTGCCCGAGCCCTACATCAAGCGCACGGTCGAGGGCGACATCGGCATGCGCTATTCCATCCGCGGCATAATCGACGCGGCGGGGCTCGACCGCGTGGCGGAGGCGGCGGGGCTTTCCCCCGAGAGGCTGTCGGAGATCGTCGATATGTTCGCCGAGAACACCGACATGCTGCCCTTCGACGATGAGACGAAGAGGGCGGACGAGGCGCTTGCGAGCTTTGCGGTGCGCGTTGCTTTAACGAGGCACGCGGGAAGGCTCGAGGAGATATTCGGTCTCGGCGGCTTAAAGCTCGTGCAGACGGGCAAAAATCTTGTAAATGTGGATAAGTTCATCGTCACCGGCGGTTCGCTCATCCACACCGAGCACACGGGAAGGATCGCTTCCTACGGCTTCTACGACGAGGAGGATCCCGGTTCCCTGAAGCCGCGCGCATGCGACGTGCTCGTCGACCGCAGTTATATTATCGCCGCAATGGGTCTCTTAAGCGCATATCATCCCGACGCGGCGCTCACAATTCTTAAGAGGGAGTTAATTGCCGAACGTGCTTAATAAGAGCCGGACGGAGACGACCTAAGCGACCGAAGGGAGCTTGCGAGCCATGCGAGCCGCGCGGGCCAGCGCGTACGCGCCGCGATAGGCGCGGAACCGCGATAAGCCAAGAAAGTAAGGCTGCTCCTGCGAGACATATCCCCGCAGCTGACAGCCTCGGCCGAAAGAAGAACGCAGCTTTTGCTGAACACATAAATAAGATCAAAGATTATTACTTTAAAGGAGTTTTCAATGAGCAGTCTTCAGAATAAACGGATCCCCGACGATGAGTTCAATTCCATTCGCGAAGAGGTCCTGAAGCAGTGGCCTACCGGCGCCGAGGTCGATCTTGACGAGGCGATCGCGTTCCACAAGTCCATGCCCGATCACAAGATCTTCTCGAAGAAGCTTATCGACGCGAAGGAAAAGGGCATAACCCTTATACAGCCCCGCGCGGGCGTCGCGCTGATCGACGCGCATATCGAACTTCTGACCTATCTGCAGGACAAGGGCGAGGCGGACCTTCTGCCCACCACCATCGACAGCTATACCCGTCAGAACCGCTATCAGGAGGCTGAGAACGGCATTCGCGAGTCCATGAAGGAGCGCCGCAGTATGCTGAACGGCTTCCCGGCGGTCAACCACGGCGTATCGGGCTGCCGCAGGCTCATCAACGCCCTCAACACCCCGCTCCAGGTGCGTCACGGCACCCCCGACGCGAGGCTCCTGACCGAGATCACCTACGCCGGCGGCTTCACCAGCTATGAGGGCGGCGGCATCTCCTATAACCTGCCCTACGCGAAGAACGTTCCGATGGAGAAGACCATACGCGACTGGCAGTACGTCGACAGGCTCACCGGCATCTACGAGGAGCGCGGCGTTTCCATCAACCGCGAGCCCTACGGTCCCCTCACCGGCACCCTCGTTCCCGCCTGCATTTCGCACGCTGTCGCGATAATCGAGGCGCTCCTCGCCGCCGAGCAGGGCGTCAAGAACATCACCGTCGGCTACGGCCAGTGCGGAAACCTCGTGCAGGACGTCGCCGCGATCCGCGTGCTTGAGGAGCTCACCAACGAGTACCTCGAGAAGAACGGCTATCACGACGTCTGCGTCACCACCGTATTCCATCAGTGGATGGGCGGCTTCCCCGCCGACGAAGCGAAGGCTTTCGGCGTTATCAGCTGGGGCTCCGCTACCGCCGCGCTTTCGAAAGCGACCAAGGTCATCGTCAAGACCCCGCACGAGGCCGCGGGCGTTCCCACCATGGAGGCCAACGCCGAGGGACTTCGCTGCACCAAGCAGGTCATCTCGATGCTCGCCGACCAGGTCTGCACCGCCGCGAACCTCGAGGAGGAGAAGGAAATGATCCGCATGGAGACCCGCTGCATCGTCGACAAGTGCTTCGAGCTCGGCGAGGGCGACATCGCCGACGGCACCGTTAAGGCGGTCATGACCGGCGTTCTCGACATCCCCTTCGCTCCCAGCCGCTTCAACGCGGGCAAGATGCTCCCCGCGCGCGACAACGACGGCGCGATCCGCATTCTCGAGATGGGTCATCTCCCCTTCACCGACGAGATCAAGGCCTACCACCGCGCGAAGATCGCCGAGAGGGCGAAGGCCGAGAAGCGCAACGCCTCGTTCCAGATGGTCATCGACGACGTTTACGCGATCTCGAAGGGCCGTCTGGTCGGCCGTCCCCGCGGCTGAAAAATCGAAAGATTATAAGACGCATGCGCTTTTTACCGCGTTCGGCGCGGCTCTCATGAAATAAATAATGATCACAACATAACGAAAGGCAGTACATCATGAAAATCACAAACCTTATCTGCTCCGCAGGCCGCACAGGCTTCTACTTTGACGATCAGCGCGCCATAAAGGCAGGCGCGCGCTCCGACGGCGCCGCCTACTTCGGCGAGCCCAAGACCGAAGGCTTCACCTCCGTCCGTCAGCCCGGCGAATCCATCTCCGTCATGCTCGTTCTCGAGGACGGTCAGATCGCGACCGGCGACTGCGCCGCCGTTCAGTATTCCGGCTGCGGCGGACGCGATCCCCTGTTCCTCGCGAAGGACTTCATTCCCGTCATCGAGAAGTACATTAAGCCCGCCCTCATCGGCCGCGAGGCGGATAATTTCCGCGAGCTCGCGAAGGATCTCGAGGCCATCACCGTCGACGGCAAGCGCCTCCACACCGCCATCCGCTACGGCATGACGCAGGCCCTCCTCGACGCCGTCGCGAAGGCCACCCACCGCATGATGTACGAAGTCGTCGCGGACGAGTACGGCCTCACCTTCGAGGCGAAGCCCCTCGACATCTTCACCCAGTCGGGCGACGACCGCTACACCAATTCCGATAAGATGATCATCAAGGGCGCTCAGATCCTCCCCCATGCCCTCATCAACAACGTAAAGACCAAGCTCGGCGAGCACGGCGAGAAGCTCCTTGAGTACGTCAAGTGGCTGCGCGACCGCGTGCTGCAGTTAAGGACCAGCGAGGACTACAACCCCATTTTCCACATCGACGTTTACGGCACCATCGGCGCCGCCTTCGGCAACGACAACTACAAGGCGATGGCCGACTATATGAAGGAGCTCGAGGAGGCCGCGAAGCCCTTCCACCTCCGCATAGAGGGCCCGATGGACGTCGAGGACCGCGAGAAGCAGATGCTTGCTCTGAAGGCCATCACCAAGGAGCTCGACGACCGCGGCATCAACGTGGAGATCGTAGCCGACGAGTGGTGCAACACCCTCGAGGACATCAAGTACTTCGCCGACAACAAAGCCGGTCACATGGTCCAGATCAAGACCCCCGACCTCGGCGGCATCAACAACACCATCGAGGCCGTCCTCTACTGCAAGGAGCGCGGCATCGGCGCCTATCAGGGCGGTACCTGCAACGAGACCGACCGTTCCGCTCAGGTCTGCGTACAGTGCGCCATGGCGACCCGTCCCGATCAGATCCTCGCGAAGCCCGGTATGGGCGTTGACGAGGGCTACATGATCGTCTATAACGAGATGCAGAGGATCCTCGCTTACGCGGCGGCTAAGCAGAACTGATCTTAACTGAATAACGGCAAAAACTCCGCGCCGTTCGGCGCGGAGTTTTTTCATTAATTGCTAATTGCTAATTCCTAATTGCCAATTGCTCATTTCCCTCTTGCAATCCATCCCGTTTCATTGCATAATATAGATGTTAAAACATGCCCGAAAAGGAGGTACGGATCCATGAGCGGCAAGACCTTACGGCTTATCGCCTTCATCGCGGCGGCGCTCTTCTTCGTGGGCTTCGTCGTGTTCATCGCCGTGGAGTTCCACCAGCAGAAGGAGAAGCTGACCGAGCTCAACCAGGAGCGCTGGCGCCTTCAGGAGCGCGTGGACGAGCTTACGCGCGAGCAGGAGCGGCTCCAGTCAGACATCGAGTTCACCAAGAGCCTCGAGGGGCTTTTGCAGTACGCGAGGGATCATCTGGGCTACATCGAGCCCGGCGACACGAGGATAGACGACGGTGAATAAATACGCTGTCATCGACATTGGCTCGAACTCCGTAAGATACGGCGAGGAGGCTTCCGGCCGAATCCCCGTGAAGGAGGTCTATACCACGCGCCTCGGGGGCGGCCTTGCAAAGACGGGGCTCCTCCCGGACGAGGCGATGGAAAAGAGCCTTGAAGTGATGAAGGAGCTTTCGCGCCGCGCGAAGGAAAACGGCTTCGTTCCCGTCGGCTACGCCACGAGCGCGGTGCGAGACGCGGTGAACGGGCGTGAATTTGCCGAAAGAGTCGAATCTGAGTGCGGCTTTCCCGTCGAGATACTCCCGGGCGAGTTCGAGGCGCGGCTCGCTTTTCTCGGCGCGTCGGGAAGCGGCGGCTTCGACACCATGATCGACATAGGAGGCGCGTCCATGCAGGTCGTGACGCGTGACTTCGGCGCGAGCTTCCGCGCGGGGTGCGTCCGCTGTTCGGACATCGCCCGTGAAAAATCCGGTGCCTCCTCCCCCGACGAGGATCCCCTTGCCCAGAGGCAGGCGGTGAACGAATACATAGACGGCATTTTCTCGCTTCCCGAGTTCGCCGTCGGAAGGCTCGTCGGCGTGGGCGGCACCATAACGACGCTCGCGGCGCTTGAAGCGGGGCTTCGCGACTTCGACGCGAGGACCGTCGAGAACACCGTCCTCACTCCCGATTCCCTCGAGAAGCTGATCGCCCGCCTTATCGAAGAGGGCGGCGCGCGCAGGGAGCATCCGCTTTTAAGGGAGCGGCACGACGTCATACTTTACGGCGCGTACATTCTGGCGTACGCTCTTAAAAAGCTCAACGCATACGAGCTCTCCGTAAGCTGCGCAGACGGCATGGAGGGCTATCTTATGAAGGTCAAAAACCATGGAAACATCTGAGAAAACGGAGCGCGTATCCCTTTTTAAGCTGTTCACGGCTTTCATGCGCATAGGCGCGTTTACGTTCGGCGGCGGCTACGCCATGCTGCCCATGCTCGAGCGCGAGTGCGTCGAGAAGACGGGCTGGGTCACGCACGACGAGCTCCTTGATTATTTCGCGATAGGTCAGTGCACGCCCGGCGTCATCGCGGTAAACACCGCGACGTTCGTGGGCAAAAAGCACCGCGGGATCCTCGGCGCGCTCGTGACGACCGCGGGAGTGGTGCTCCCCTCCTTCGTCATCATCTGCGTCCTCACCGCGCTCCTCGCGAACTTCGCCGACATACCCGTCGTGAAGTACGCCCTGCACGGCATACACGTCGCGGTCGGCGTGCTGATAATCAACACTGTGATCAAGCTCGTCAAGGAGAAGATCAAGGACGCCCTCGGGTACGTCCTCGCGGCGCTCGCGTTCGTGCTGGTCGCGCTCCCCGTGACGCTTAAGCTCCCGTTCCGCATCTCCCCCGTATTCGTCGTGATCGGCGCGGCGGTCATCGGCATCGTCCGCATGCTCATCACGGACAGCCGGAAAAAGAGGGGAGGCGGGGATAAATGATGCTCTACCTCACTCTGATATTCGAGTTCTTCAAGATCGGTCTCTTCGCGGCGGGCGGCGGACTATCTACGCTCCCGTTCCTTTCCGAGCTTGCGGACAAATACCCCTGGCTGACACAGGACATGATAAGCCAGATGGTCGCCCTCTCGGAGTCGACTCCGGGTCCCTTGGGCATAAACATGGCGACCTACGCGGGGTATATGGCGGGCTATGAAACGTTCGGCAGCCCCATACTCGGCGTGACGACCGCCCTCACCGCGACGGCGTCGCTCGTCGCCCCGTCGTTCATAATCATATTGATCGTAGCGAAGATGCTCGACAGGTACAAGAACTCCCGCTTCGTGAGCGCGGCGTTCTCCACCCTCCGCCCCGCCGTCGCGGGACTCATCGCCGCAGCCGCGTGGTCGGTCATCGGCACGGTGCTTTTTAACTTTTCGGCCGCGACATTCGGCGAGGCGTTCAGGATCCCGGAGCTCATACTCTTTGCCGTGATGATGGTCTTAACGAACATAAAACCCCTCAAGAAGCTCCATCCGCTCGTGTTCATCGCCTTCGCCGCCGTCTGCGGCATCGTGATCGGATACACTGTCGGCTGGTAAACGCAGAAAGGCAGCAGAATATGGAACAGAATCTCAATAACGCTCTTAACGATTTTATTCTTTACCGCGACACGATAAAGCGCGCGATCCGCTGGCAGAGCGACTACATATACCCCGTCGCCGCCGCCGTGTTTCTTTCCGCCGGAAAGAAGCCGGACGCCGAAAAGCTTAAAGACGTAAGAAAGCTCGTCCGCGGTTCCGTGTCGGCATTTTCGAACTTCCGCGGGAACACCGAGCTCCCGCTGATCGCCATCCTCGCGGCGGGAGACGATCCCGAGGGCGACTTCGGGCGCGTGAAGGCGAACTACTCGCTTCTTAAGGAGCGCTTCATGGCGAGCGAGTTCCTGGCTCTCGCGGCGGCCATGACCGGCACGGGAAGCGGCGAGGACTTCTCCAAACTTGCCGCCCGCGCGAAGGGCATCTATAAGCGCATGCGCAGAGAGCATCCCTTCCTGACCGGCTCCGAGGATTCGGTATTCGCCCTGCTCTTCGCGAAGGATCCGCGTCCGGACGACGAGCTTATCAACGACATGGAGGAATGCTACCGCCTTCTCGACCTGAAGTTCCCGAAGGGCAACGGCATGCAGGCGGCGTCCCACGTTCTCGCGCTCGACGTTAGGCTCGCCCGCGACAAGGCGGAGCGCATGACGGAGCTCTTCGACGAGATCCGAAGCCTTGGAGGCAAGTTCGGAAAGGACATTGAGCTTGCCCAGCTTGCCGCGCTTTCCGTATGCGAGGGCGAGGTAAACGAGCTTGCGGCGCTCGTGATGGAGGCGGACGCGTTCCTTAAAAAGCAGAAGGGCTACCGCCCCGTATTCGGGCACACGGTAAAGGAGAGGCTCATGCACGCCGCGATGATCGTTTCGGTCGTGCTCGGCGGGAGCACCGCCAGCACCGTCGCCGGTCAGACCGCCCTTTCGCTTATCGCGGCTCAGCAGGCGGCGATGTGCGCCGCGATCATGGCTTCATCATCCGCGGCGGCGGCTTCTGCCGGCGCGCACTGAGGCTTCAAACGTAAAAAATACCCCCGTTCCTGTACAAATATTGTGTAACGTATTGCATTGAGACCGCATATGTTGTATAATAACTATTCAGGAACACAAAAAGGAGACCCTGTTTTTAATGAGCAAAGTAAAACTGTTTTCCGGCGGTGAGATCCCCGTCGAGATGCACCGCGCATACACCGTCCAGAACATAAGGCTTATCCCCGTAAAGGAGCGCCTTCGCGCCCTCGACGAGGCGGGCAACTGCTCCTACAATTTAAAGAGCGAGGACGTCTTCATCGACATGCTGACGGATTCCGGCTGCAACGCCATGAGCGACCGTCAGTCCGCCGCCTTCCACGAGGCGGACTTCGCCTACGCAGGCGGCGCGAGCTATTACCGCCTTGCGGCGAAGATCAAGGAGCTTCTGGGCAAGGACTACTTCCTCCCCGTACATCAGGGCAGGGCGTGCGAGCACATGCTGGCGAAGAGCTTCGTCAAGCCCGGCGACTTCGTCCCGACCAATTTCCATTTCTGCACCATACTGACGCAGGTCAGGCTTGCCGGCGGCACGGTGGTCGAGATGCTTCAGGACAAGGGCGTTTCCACCCTCGGTGAGGACGGCTTCAAGGGCGATTACGACCTTGAGAAGCTCGAGAAGTTCCTGAACGAGACCCCGTCCGAAAAGGTCCCCTTCCTCCGCATCGAGGCGGGCACGAACCTTATCGGCGGTCAGCCCATTTCGATGGACAACATCAACGCCGTATCGAAGCTCGCCCGCGCGCACGGCGTAAGGGTGCTCCTCGATATGAGCCTTGCGATGGACAATATCCACTTCATCCGCACGCGCGACGAAAAGCGCAAGAACATGACCGTCCGCGAGATCACCCGCGAGCTCGCCGACGCCGCCGACATAATCTATTTCAGCGGCAGGAAGCTCGGCTTCGCGAGGGGCGGCGGCATCTGCATGAACGATAAGGCCGATTTCCTTAAGGTTCGCGGCAACGTGACGACCTTCGAGGGCTTCCCCACTTTCGGCGGCGTAAGCTCCGCGGAGCTCGAGGTCATGCGCGTCGGTCTTGACGACACGATGGATCCCGACGTCATCTCCCAGGGGCCCGATTTCATCGAGTACATGACCGAGGAGTTCGTTAAGCGCGGCGTTCCCGTGGTCACTCCGGCGGGCGGACTCGGCTGCCATCTCGACGCCGACAGGTTCTGCGCTCACTTGGGACGCAGGGACTTCCGCGGCGCGGCGCTCGCGGCGGCGATCTATATCGTAAGCGGCGCCCGCGGCATGGAGCGCGGTCTTTCAAGCGAGATGCCCGAGGATTCCATCGCTCCGTTCGAGCTCGTAAGGCTTGCCGTGCCCCGCAGGGTCTACACCCTTTCGCACATCATGTACGTCATCGACCGCGTGACCTGGCTGTATCAGCACCGTGAGCTGATCGGCGCGCTCCGCTGGGAGGACGAGGCTCAGGGCGAGTACAACAAGGAGCACTCCTTCATCGACTTCCTGCGTCCCGTAGGCGACTGGCAGGAGAAACTCGCCGAGGAGTACTTAAAGACCGGTCTTGAATAAAAATGAAGCTCATCATCGCGTCGAACAATTCACATAAGATCGCGGAGATCAAGTCGATACTCGGCGAAAGATTCGAGGACGTCCTCGGCATGCGCGAGGCGGGGCTCGAGCTTGACGTTGAGGAAAACGCCCCGACGCTCGAAGGAAACGCCCGCAAGAAGGCCGAAGAGGTCTACGCCCTCGCCGATTCAATGGGCGTCCTTTCCTTTGGCGACGCGGTGCTCGCGGACGATACCGGGCTTCTGGTCGACGCGCTTAACGGCGCTCCCGGCGTGCGCTCCGCAAGGTTTGCGACCGACGGTCACGACGACGCCGCCAACAGAAAAAAGCTCCTTGAGGAGCTTCGCGGCGTTCCCGACGAAGAGCGCTCGGCGCATTTTGCGACGGCGATGGTACTGAAGATCAAGGGCGCGAAGGACATCGAGGCGACAGGCCGCGTGTTCGGGCGCATCACGAATGAGGAGCGCGGCGAGAACGGCTTCGGCTACGACTCGCTCTTCCTCTACGAGCCCTGGGGAAAGACCTTTGCCGAGGTCGGCCCAGAAGGGAAGAATCTGGTAAGCCACAGGAAGAACGCGCTCGCGCTCGTCCTTGCGGCGTTAAAAGAGGCATGACGCGGATAGGCGTCATATCGGATACGCACGGGTCGCCCGCGTCCATTTCCGCCGCTGTACGGGCGGCGGGCGAGGTCGACGGCTGGTTTCATTTGGGGGACTGCGCCTCGGACGCGAAGCGGCTCCGCGAACTGACGGGCTTGCCCGTCTTTTCCGTTTTGGGAAACTGCGACGGGTATTCCGTCCCCGACGCGGTCGAGGACAGCTTCCTTTCGGGTGAAAAAGGGCCCGCTTCCGAGCGCGTCGTCACCGTGGAGAGAGCGCGGATATTCCTCACTCACGGGCATCACTACGACGTGGACATGGGCCCGTGGACGCTCTCCTACCGCGCAGAGGAGCTAAACGCCTCCGCCGCGCTTTATGGGCACACGCACAGGGCTTTTCTTTCGGCATACGGGAAGGTATTGATACTGAATCCCGGCAGCCCCTCCCGCCCGCGCGGGCTTTCGAAGCCCGGCTTCGCGATACTCGAGGTGAACGGGAGCGACGTGAATGCGAGGCTTATTACATTATAAACAAAAAAAGCGGTTTTGGGCGCATTCACATAAGGATACACAGCCTCAAAAGGTATCTTTTCGCGCCGCGCTTCGTTGAAAATGCTCGAAAGACTCTCCGAGTATTCCTGCGCTTTTCGCCTTGCGCGGCACAAAAATCTCCTCTTTTGAGACGCTTCGCGGTTTTCGGCGGACATAAAAAATACCTGAAGTGCAATTGATTGCACTCCGGGTATTTTGTTTTATCTAAGCCATTTTTCACCGCCGAAAACCTATGTCTCCTTAAGTGAATGCACCCTTGATAACCGCTTTTTTATTTCTCTTATCAGTCCTTGACGGCCTTGATCGCAAGGTGGACAATACCGCCCGGAGTCGCGACCTCGACGGTCTCGCCGACCTTATGCCCGATGAGAGCGGCGCCGACGGGAGAGTTGTTGGAGATGCGGCCCTTGAAGGGATCTGCCTCGGCCGCGCCGACGATCTGATACTCGAGCTCGCGCTTCAGCTCCTTGTGACGGAGCGTGACGGTGGAGCCGACCGCGACGGTATTCTTTGCGGAAGCCTCGCTGCCAATGACGATGGCGTTTTTGAGCATCGCCTCGACCTCGGCGATCTCATACTCGTTCTTCGCCTGAAGCTCCTTCGCGGCGTCGTACTCGGCGTTCTCGGACAGGTCGCCCTGCGCCCTCGCCTCGGAAATGAGCTCCGCTATCTCGGTGCGGCGAATGTTTTTAAGGTATGCAAGCTTATCGTCCAGTTCTTTCTTGCCTTCCGGAGTCAAATAAACCTCTGCCATTTAAGTATTCCTTTCGAAAAAACAAAGTGAAGCGGGATGTCCGCCTATGCATTATAGTAAGCTATTCCTGCGTTGTCAAGAGCGAATCCCGGTATTTTCTCAATATGCCGAGCATTTCGTCGGGGGTTTTCGCGGTATTGACCGCCCTTCTTACGTCGAGCGCGCCCCGCATGCCCTTCGTGTACCACGACATGTGCTTCCTAAGCTCCGGGAAGAGCCTCGGATCCTTCCACTCAAGGAAGCGCTCCGCGTGGCGCACCGCCTCGCTCATGCGTTCAAAATCGGTCGGCGGCGTGTACGGCCCGCCCGAAAGCGCGGCGCGTATCTCTTCGAAAATAAAGGGATTCCCCTCGGCGCCCCTCGCGACCATAACGCCCGCGCAGCCGGTCTCTTCAAGCATACGCTTCGCCGACTCGCCCGAGAAGATATCGCCGTTCCCGAGTACGGGGATCGAGACCGCGTTCACGACCTCCCCGATGATCTCCCTGTCCGCCTCGCCGTGATAGAGCTGCTCGCGCGTGCGTCCGTGAACGGAGACGAGGCTCGCGCCGCTCTCCTCCATCGCCCTCGCGAACTCGACGGCGTTGACGTGATCGTCGTCCCAGCCCTTTCTGAACTTGCAGCTTACGGGGAGGGCGGTCGCCCTTGCCGCGGCGTACATGACGGCAGCCGCCTTTTTCACGTCGAGCATCAGCGCGGAGCCCTCGCCGTTTCCCGTTATCTTCGGCATGGGGCAGCCCATGTTGATGTCGATCATGGAAACGTCGCCCGGGTACCCATCTGCGATCCTCTTTATCATATCCGCGACGATCTTAGGCTCCGAGCCGAAGAGCTGCACGGCGCAGGGCTTTTCGTTTTCGGCGGCGTGAAGCAGCGCCTCGGTCTTTTTTCCGCCGTACATGAGCCCCTTGGCGCTGACCATTTCGGTGTAAGTGAAATCACAGCCGTGCTCAACGCAGATACTGCGGAACACGGCGTCGGTTACTCCCGCCATCGGCGCGAGCACCGCGGGCGGATCGTGTTTTTTGAATACGGGAAGCGTCAATTCGATTGCGTCTCCATTTTGCTCATGTCGGGCGTAGCCGCGGGCTCCGCCTCGGGTTCGACCTCGATGACGTCGATCGAGTCGATGAGCCAGCGCCCGTCGACCTTGATAAGGTGCACGCGGGAAAGGGTACTCGTCCACGCGGGCATGGGCGCGGTTATCTCCTCGGAAACGGGAGCGCCGGTGATGGTCGGGATCCTCTCCTCATAGGTGATATAGCCGGACTTCGACCACGGGAAGACGCTCACGCCCTTGATCTCATACCTGTAATCGAAGTTGTCTACGATGAAATCCGAATACGGCTTTTCGTTCAGAAGCGAGTCGTAGATCAGAAAGTTCAGCGTGAAGTGCTGCTCGAGATCGGAGGACGAGCCGTTTTTTAAAATCGTATCGGCGCGAAGCTCCATGCCCTCGGTCACGATAATGTACATATTGCTTATGTACATCGCCTCGGTAAAAACGGCGAAAGCCGCCGCGAGCAGCAGACTTACGATTATTACTGCGCGGAGCACGAACCATATTGAGCGCCGGACGGTGCCGAGCGGGTTGGATCTTTCCCTGTTTTTAGCCATTTATCGCCTTTTTGATCGCCCTTGCGAGCTGGTCGCCGCAGGAGGTGGGGCCGCCGCCGCAGCTGATGCCCTCGAGCCTTTCGACGGCGAAATCGGTGGAAGCGCCCTCGAGGAGGGAGCCGATCGCCTTAAGATTGCCGTTGCAGCCGTTGGTGAAGACTATGTTGTGGAGCTTGCCGTCCACGATGTCGAAATCGATCATGGTGGAGCAGGTGCCCGAAGTTTTGTAGGTGTAATGCATATTCAGCCTTTCCTTTTAGATAATGACCCTGCCCTCGAAAACCCTTTCGGCGGGGCCGGACATGAAGATATTGTTTTCGCCGTCCCATTCGATGCGAAGAGCGCCTAACGGAACGCGTACGGTGACGACCTTGTCGGTGAGTCCCGACCTTATGCACGCCGCCGCCGCGGCGGTCGCGCCCGTGCCGCAGCAGAGGGTGACTCCGCAGCCGCGCTCCCAGGTCCTCAATACGACGGTTCGGCGGTCCTCAACCTCGACGAACGAGACGTTGGTCTTTTCGGGGAAGTAGGGATGATGCTCGAGCGGGAGCCCGTATTTTTCAAGGTCGAGCGTGCGTACGTCGTCGACGAATACGATGAGCTGCGGTATGCCCGAATTGACGGCGGTCGCGATGAAGGTCCTGTCCGCCGACTCGATGGGCTGCATTATGAACTCGTCCATGCCGCAGTCCATGGGGATGTCGCCCGTTAAAAACTTCGGCACGCCCATATCGACGCGGACAGCCTTGACCTCGCCGTCCATAGTTAATAGCTGCGGACGCTTTACGCCCGAGAGCGTTTCGACGGTGAACCCGTCGTGCGGTATCATGCCCGACTCGAACACCACGCGCGAGAAGCAGCGGATGCCGTTGCCGCACATCTCGGCCTGCGTGCCGTCGGAGTTGTAGACCAGCATCGCGATATCCGCGATATCCGAATCCTTCGCTACCAAGAGGCAGTCGCCGCCGATGCCCGTGCGCCTGTTGCACAGTTTTCTCGCCACGCGGGGCATATCGTAGGGGGCTATCTCGCCCGCGCGGTCGTCGATGACGATCATATCGTTGCCGAGACCGTGGAGCTTATAAAAATACTTTTCCATATTTCCTCCGGTTCAAAAAGAGCCTGTCTTAGTATTATAACCCTATTAGGCTCAGTCCGCAAGTCCCCGTTCCCTCAAAAGCACGGCGAAGCCGTTCGCGGGGACGGTGACGGTCAGCCTGCCGTCAAACGAGGCGCGCCTGCCGGTCACGGCGTTTAAGTATTCGCCCCGAAGGAGCGGATCGGTCTCGCCCTCATGAAAATCGTCCGCCGTCAGCGCGACTGTGCGGGCGGCGCCGCGGTTCACGACCGTTATCGTCTCGTCCTCCCCCAGCCTCCTCAATATCGCGAAAACGTCCCTCCCGGAAACGGCAAAGGCGGTAAGTCCCTCGCGGAACGCCCGGTTGCCCGCGCGGACGGAGGTCAGCGATCGGTAATGCGCGAGGAGCTCGGGATCCTCTTCTCCCCACGGGTAGGGCCTTCTGCAGAACGGATCGGAAAGTCCGGTGAGCCCGGCCTCGTCGCCGTAATAGATGCAGGGCGTAAAGGGCATGGCAAACTGCAGGGCGGAAGCCTGCTTGAGCCGCTTTTTGCCGAGCGCCGCGTTTTCGGGCGAAGGCTCCCAGGCAGCCTGTTTTTCACGGGGCAGCGCGTCCTTTTCGGGAGCGCCGGAGAGCACGGAGAGTATGCGCATCGTGTCGTGCGAGCCCAAAAACCCCAGCTGCGCGCGCATGAAGTCCCTGGGATACCCCTCGAGCTGGGCGCCGAGCGCCGCCCTTATGCCGTTCGCGTCCGTTTTCCCCATAAGGAAATCGACAGTCGCCTCCATGAAGGGGTAGTCCATTACGCCGTCCAGCTCCTCGCCGTTCACGTATTCGCGGCGGCGCCCGAAGCAGTCGGTCTTCAATACCGCGTCCTCCCAGACCTCGCCGATCAGCACGGCCTCGGGGTCTATCGCCTTGAGCCTCAGCCTTAAAAACTTTATGAACTCGTCGGGGAGCTCGTCGGCGACGTCGAGCCGCCAGCCGTTCGCCCCGAGCCTGATCCATTTTTCGAGCACCTTCGCGACGAAATCCATGTAGGACGGCGTCAGCTCGTTGACCTCGGGAAGCGTCTCGAAGTCCCACCAGCAGCGGAAGCCGTTCTTATAGCGCGGGGAGAAATCGTACCACTCGCGGTAGGGCGAGGTCTTGTTTCCGAACGCGCCCTTGCCGTAGGTGCCGCGCCTGTCGAAGTAGCGGCTGTCGTCGCCCGTATGGGAGAACACGCCGTCGAGTATCAGCTTTATGCCCGCCTTCTTAAGCTCCTCGCAGAGATCGGTGAAATCCTCCTCGGTGCCGAGAAGCGGGTCTATCCGCATGTAATCCGATATCGAATAGCGGTGGTTATACGGCGATTCGAAAATGGGATTTAAGTATAAAACGTCAACGAAAAGGGACTTAAAATACGGAATACGGTCAATTATGCCCCTAATGTTGCCCAAATAGTAGTCGGATGGGCTGTAGTACTTTTCGCCCGCGCGTGGCAGGAAGTCGACCTCCTCGTTCCAGCGCTTCTCGGTGATGCGCCTGCCCATGCTCCTGTGATACGCGAGAGCGGACGAAAGAGATGGATACGCGCCGACGGCGAAGCGGTCGGGGAACGCCTGGTAGGCGATCCCGCCCATGAACGCCTCGGGAGCCTTGAAATCCTTCTTGACGACCGTTATGCGGAAATCGTGCGGAACGTCCTTCGTGAGCCTGCACTCGCCCGAGCGGAGCACGCCGTCCTTCGCGCCTGCATAGAAGAGCTCGCCGTTCACCGTGACGCGGAAATTGTACCACATTATCGCCGGCGCCGCGGGAGCCTCGGCCGTGAACTCGAACACGGTGAAGCCGTCCTTAACGTACCGCGCGCCGTCAAGATAGCGGTCGGTCCTGTCCCATATGCGGAGCACGACGGAAGCGTTCGCGGCGTCTGCGCCCGAAAGATAAAGTCTGAGCGTGACCTCTTCGCCCTCTTTGAGCGCGCCGAAGGGCTCGCGGTAAACGCGCGACCTTGAATCATGAATTGCGTGAAGATCCGGCATAGCCGCCTCCTGATCCGTTATTTCCTAGGATTATATCACATTTTTCGCTTCCGCTCAACAGTAAGCGTCAAAAAGCCGCGCAGGGGAAAACCCGCGCGGCATAAATACTGTTCCGTTATTTAACGAGTATCATCACGCCCATGGCCATGACCTCGCCCGTGCCCTCATAGAAGGGGAGCTCCGCGCTGCCCGCGGCGACCTCAAGGCCGTTCATAAGCAGCGTGTACCTGCCTTCGACGGTGTATTCATAAGCCTCGGCGTTCGGGTTGATGACCGCCCTTGCGACCTCCTCGCCGTCGACCGTCCAGACGACCTCGATGACGTTTGCGTCAAGCACCGTGCAGGTGACGTCGGCCTTCGTAAAGAAGTCGTACGAGCGGCGCATATGTATCAGCGCGCGCATGAAGTCGCGCATCCTCATCGCGTCGGAGCCCTGCGTGAGCGCGTCCCAGTCGATGTTGTTGACGCTGTCGGGGGAGTTGTAGGAGTTATGGTCTCCGCCTTTCGTCCTTAACATCTCCTCGCCCGCGAGCATGAACGGCGTGCCCTTCGAGAGCATTATTATCGCCTCGCCAAACGTGTACATGATGAAGCGTTCCTCGTCCGTCGCGTCGGGGTTCGAGAGGATGAGCTTATCGTAGAGCGTGTTGTTGTCGTGGCAGGCCATGTAGTTTATGACCTCGTTCCGCTCGACGCCCCACGAGGAGGTCTGCGTCTTTTTGCCGCCCTCGATGCCGAATATGACGTTCGCGGTCATGCTCGGTTTTCCGTTGATGTAGCCCTTGTCGGCCGCATTGAACACGGAGCCCTTAAGGCCGTCCCTTATCGTGTCGTTGAACACCGCGACGCCGCCGATGCCGTGCGGAACGATCTTGTGGATGTTCTTCTGGTTCGCCATCTTGTTCTCCATCAGCGTCGTCGAGCCGCCCGTCCAGCCCTCGCCGTAGATGATCGCGTGGGGGTTCAGCGCGTGCACGGCCTCCTCGATCTCTTGCATGGTGTCGACGTCGTGCAGCGCCATAAGGTCGAAGCGGAAGCCGTCAAGGTGATACTCCTTCGCCCAGTAGGTCACGGAGTCGACCATGAACTTTCTGAACATCGCGCGCTCGGAGGCGGTCTCGTTGCCGCAGCCGGAGCCGTTCGAGAGATCGCCCGACGGGGTGTAGCGGTAGTAGTAATAGGGAACTGTCTTGGTGAAATTGGAGTCTGCGGAGTAGGTGTGGTTATAGACGACGTCCATTATAACGCCGATGCCCGCGTTGTGGAGAGCCTGCACCATCTGCTTGAACTCCGTTATCCTGACCTCGCCGTGATACGGGTCGGTGGAGTAGCTGCCCTCGGGCACGTTGTAGTTCTTGGGATCGTAGCCCCAGTTGAACTGCGGCGCGTCCGACGATTCGTCGACCGTCGCGTAGTCGTAGACCGGCTGGAGGTGAACGTGGGTGATGCCGAGATCGACAAGGTAATCAAGGCCGACCGGCTCGCCCGCCTCGTTCACGAGGCCGTTCTCGGTGAAGGCAAGGTACTTGCCGGGGAACCTGGAACTGGTGATCCTGTTCGAGAAATCGCGGACGTGCACCTCCCAGATGACCGCCTCGTTGTAGGCCTCGATGCCCGTATAGTAGGTATCGTTCTCCCAGCCCTCGGGATCGGTGGCGGAAAGATCGACGACCATGCCGCGGTCGCCGTTCACGCCGACGGCCTTCGCATACGGATCGACCGTTTCAAAGGTGCCCGCCGCGGTGGTGACGGTGTAGGTGTAATAGACGCCGGGACCATAGCTGCTCTCAGCACGCCATACGCCCCTGTCGCCCCTCTCCATATCGAAAGTGCCGATGAGGTTGTCGCCGTCGCCCGCGGTGTAGAGGTTCAGCTTGACACTGCTCGCGGTCGGAGCCCATAACTTGAACACGGCGCCGTCGGGGAAGCAGGAGGCGCCGAGATCCGCGCCGTCGTAACAATACTTCTCGATGAACTCGGGCGTGTCGAACACGGCGGTCGGGACGGCGTTCTTCCTCTCGTAGCCGTCGATCCAGACCGTGTAGACCTTCGAAATGTCGAGCTCCTCCTTAAGAGTGATTATGCCCGTCACGACCTCGTTATCAAGGCTCGAAACTTCCTCGATCTCTATCTCGCGGTCGCCCTCATAGACCTTGATCTGGTCGAGCGAGGTAATGCGGAGCGCGGGGGTGATATTGTACTTTATTTTGTTCATGGCGACTATGCCCGCCAGATTGAATTCCTTCTCCTGATACAAGGTCTTGCCTCCGTCATTCGACTTGTACTGCGCGCCGTCGCCCGCCTTAAGATAGATCTCGGTGACGTCGCCCTCGATCTTCGCCCAGCGGTCGCCGTCGTAATCCTTCTCCGCGTCGCCCCACGAGGCTCCGCCCGGATCGGAGCAGTTCTTTCTGACGATGAAGCCGACCTCGGTGACGTCCTCGGGGACGTTCAGCATGACCTTCACGCCGTATTCGCAGCGATGGAACAGATACCCGTGACCGTCGGCGTTGGGATACCATATCCACATATCGCATTTGTCGTAGTTAACGCCCTCGGCCGTCCAGTAGAACACCAGGCGGTTCGTGCCGGGCTCGCGCGGAAGGTCGTACTCCTCATACGGCTCCGCCGTCGGGTCGCCGGCCGGAGCCTCCGTGGGATCCGCCGGCTTGTCCGGGTCCTTTACGCAGCCGTATGCAGCAAGCATAACAACAACAAGCAGTATTGCCAAAAATCTTTTCATCAGCTTGTCCCTCCTTGGGGTTTAATATATTTATTGTAGCGCAATTCGGGGATAATTGCAAGAGCACAATAAAAAGGCCTGAAGCGGCCTTTTTACAATGTTTCTTCAGTTGTTTCCGTCAGCCGGTGATTGCCGCGCTTTAAGTCAGTCCTTAAGGCTGAAAACCAGCCAATAGCTCACAGCAGGCGATGCGGCAAAGCTGAACCGATCCTCTCCCTGCCACAGGATACATGGCCCGCTTTCGTTCTCCGGGCCGTCTTCGCCGCCGAAGAACCAAATGTCTTCCGTTTCATTTCTCCACATTCGCCCGCTGAGGGGTAAACTCGCGCAGGCGGTCTCAAAATACGGACCGGGATCCTTCATAACATAAGTCCAGCCTTCCCAGATAAAGCCGGTCGCCTCGTCGGTCTCGGATATCCCGCTTTCCGGCTCGATCAGTATGATGGTCCAGGTGTATTCCTCCTCCGCGTCTTCTCCCCAGAGGTAGGTGCATGTATAGACCTTTCCGCCGGGGTAAGTTTCCTCCGTTTCATCGGGCGCCGCGGAAGGATCGGCGGGATCCGTCGGAACGGACGTTTCCGCAATATCCGTCTTAACGGGAGTCTCGTCATTATTGCCTGCGGGCGCTTTCGGATCAACGGCGCATCCGCATGTCAAAAGAACAAAAGCCATGATCAGAAGCATGCTGAAAACCGTCAGCATTTTTTTCATATCGTCAACCCCTTTGTTTTAGAGTATTATGCTGAATATATTATGCACATTGTGAAAATGCAATACTTTTAAGTTCAGATGCTAAAAAACCGTTTTGTCCGCACGGCTCCGTTCGCTTTGAGTCTGCGTTCCGCGAAGGGTTCAGCGGCTGTCCCGATAGAGCTCGTTCGAATCGTAATGCGTGTGATACTTTACAGGGTGCAGGAGCTTGAAGAAGGAGCGTTTCCCCTCCGTCCCGACGTCCACACGGTTTATCATGGAAAAGCCGCGGAAGGGCGGCAGATACGATATGAGGTCGTTCACGTCGGCGAAGTTCTTGCAGACAGTGCAGAGGGTTGCGAAATACCGGAGCGTCGCTTCCCTGTTGCGGTGCGTGTACTTGAACGGGCGTACGCTGCCGAACGTGTAAAGATAGGGCTTAACGCCGAAGTTATAGTTGAGGTCCTGCGCCGAGAGACAGGCTATCCCCGCACCGAGCGACCAGCCGATTATCTCCGTCGCCGCTTCGGGATGGAGCGCGTGGAGCTCCTTCCAGCCCTCGCGCACCTCGTGCTTGACCGCCATGTACATATTCCCCCAGCCGTGATGCACGCGGAGCTGCAGTGGCTCGCCCTCGAAGTCGATCGCCTTGTAGTAGCGGCTCGAGAACTCGAAAATGTTCGCGATCCAGTCGGTGAAGCCGTTGGTGCACTGGAAATTGATCTGGATGACGTCGCGGTCCTCCTCGTAGTGGATCTCGTAATTGACCTCGTGCTCTATGCGGAAAAGACCGCTCCTGTACTTTTTGGCGGTATAGTCTACGCTGTACGTACGCGTGCCCGTGTGCGTATAGTCCTCGCTGGTGTTGATGAAGTATTCGGAATAGGGAAGATGTCGGTAATCCATTTTGCTTTTCCTTTGACGGAAGCTCTCCCGTCTCAATCGAAGACGTGCAGCTTAAGCTCGCGGGAGATATGTTCCATGGCCTTGACCGCGGCCTTGCTGTTGCCGAACTTGTCGAGCGCGGGACCGTAGAAGCCGATGCCCATCGGGCCCTTCGCCGCGCAGGTGAGACCTCCGCCGACGCCGCTCTTCGACGGAACGCCGACGCGAACGCCGTATTTGCCCGAGTAGTCGTACATGCCGCAGGTGAACATTATGCTCTTTATCGTGCGCGCGTGATCCTCGGAGACGAGCCTCTCGCCAGATATGGGATCGACGCCGCCGTTCGCGAGAATCAGACCGAGCGCGGCGAGGGACTTCGCCGTGACGGACAGCGAGCACATTCTGAAATAGAGGTCGACCGTCCTCTTCGGATCGGACTGAAGCACGCCCTTCGATTTTAAAAGATACCCGATCGCGCGGTTCCTGTCGCCGGTCATGAACTCGCTCCGGAACACCCTTTCGTCAACGGTGATGCCGTCGTCGCGGCAGAGCTTGCGCGCGAAGTCCATAAGATCCGCGAAGCTCACCTCGTCTGTCAAAAGGCTGACTGTCTGGATGGCTCCCGCGTTTATCATGGGGTTGAAGGGCAGATTGCTCCTGGTGTCGAGCTTTAATATCGAGTTGAACGAGTCGCCCGACGGCTCCATCATGACGTGGGAGAATGTCTCGTCGAAGCCCTTGAACTTCAAAGCCGCCGCGAGCACGATGACCTTGCTGACGGACTGCGCCGAGAAGCGCACACCGACGTCTCCGAAGGAAAGGCTCTCCCCGTTCTTATCAAGCATGTACATGCCGAACGCCTTGGGGTCCGCCTTGGCAAGCTCCGGAATATAGTCCGCGACCGCGCCGGAAGACGCGGCTGCGAGGCCGATATCATAAGCCTCGCCGAATACGCGCTTTACGTTTTCCTTATCGAGAGTCATTTAAAACGCCGTTTCCTTCCCGCTTATTAAAGAGCGGGAGCAAGGATAACTCCTCACTCCTCACTCCCGGATCGTCAATTATTTGAAGTACAGTGAAGCCGCGTCGTAGAACTCCTTGTCGACCTCCTTGCGGACGGTGACGGCGCGGTCGAGATCCGCCGCGACGATCTGGTTGCCGGACATGCCGACCATGTTGCCGTAGTTCTTCTCGACGACCAGCTCGCCCGCCTTGATGCCGAGGCGCGTGCCGAGCACGCGGTCAAAGGCGCACGGAGCGCCGCCGCGCTGAACGTGACCGAGCACGACGGGACGGCACTCGAAATACTGCGCGTCCTGACCGAGAAGCGGATCGTTCTTCATCGCGTCCTCGATCATGTCGGAAAGATGCTTGGCAAGGTTCTTCTGGAGGAGCAGTTTGTTGCCGAACGCGTCGGTGCCGACGTCGATCGACTCGCCGTCCTTGAGCTCAAAGCCCTCCGCGACCACGATGATGGTGTAGTGATCGCCGCGCAGATACCTGCGCCTTACAAGGGAGACGATCTCATCGAAGGTCTTGGGGAACTCGGGGATCAGCACGAGGTGCGCGTTCGCGGCAAGACCCGCCTGGAGCGCGATCCAGCCGGTGTGACGGCCCATGCACTCGACGACTATGCAGCGGGAATGCGCCTTCGCGGTTGTCTGCAGGCGGTCGATCGCCTCCATCGCGATGTTCGAAGCGGTCTCGAAGCCGAACGTGTAGTCCGTGCAGGAAAGATCGTTGTCAATGGTCTTGGGAACGCCGATGACGTTGATGCCGCGCTTACGAAGCTCGTTCGCGACGCCGAGCGTATCGTCGCCGCCGATCGCGACGACGCCCTCGAGATCGAGAGCCTTCAAAACCTCGATGATGGTCTCGGGGCCGTTCGGATCCGCCATTACGTTCGTGCGGGACGAACCGATGATCGTGCCGCCCAGGGTCTGTATGCCCTCCACCTCCGCGGGGGTGAGCCAGCGGCCCTTCGCGTTCAGGGCTCCGCGCCAGCCGTTATGGAAGCCGAAAACCTCCATGCCCGCCTCGGTGCACTTCTCAACGACGCCGCGGATGACCGCGTTAAGACCCGGACAGTCGCCGCCGCCGGTAAGAATACCTATTTTCCTCATATCAGTCTCCTCGCCTTTCGGCCTTTTTTTAGTGGATTTTTTCATTATTTTTCCTTGCTTTATGTCAAAGGATGCTTAATCACGTAATTATAGTATACCGACTTCAAAAAATCAAGGGCTAATTAAAAAAGAAAAATATATAAATATATTAGCACTCAACGCTTGACAGTGCTAACAACAGTGATATAATAAGGTCAAACAAAGGAACAGAGACCGAATGAGGGCCGAAATGCCCGAAATGGAGAATGATCTCCGCTTCCCTTGCGCATAATAAAAGTGTTATGGGTAAAGGAGGAATGACTTATGTTGTACCCGACTATTTTCAATGACAGGCTTTTTGACGATCTGTTTGACATGACCTTCCCGACCATGGACGTCGAGAGGAAGCTTTACGGCAAGAACGCCGCCCACGTTATGAGGACGGACGTTCACGAGAACGAGAACGGCTTTGAGGTCGATATCGATCTGCCCGGTTTCAAGAAGGACGAGATCAGCCTCTCCCTCGAGAACGGCTGCCTCACCATTACCGCCGCGAAGGGCCTTGACAAGGACGAGGAGGACAAGCGCGGCCGCCTGATAAGGAGCGAGCGTTACGCCGGCACGATGCAGAGGAGCTTCTACATCGGCAAGAACGTGACCGAGGACGAGATCAAGGCGAGGTTCGAGGACGGCGTTCTGAAGCTCACGATCCCCAAGAAGGACGAGAAGAAGCTGCCCGAGAAGAAGACCATAATGATCGAAGGCTGAGAGAGAAAAAAAGAATACTTAAGACTTAAAACTTAAGAATCATGGAAAAACTCCGCTTCGGCGGAGTTTTTTCGTTCGGACAGTCATGATTTGAATCAAGAACGATAACATGGTATAATATCGAGAGGAGGTGTTTTCCCGGATGAGAAAAAACATTGTTGCCTTGCTTTCTTTATTTATGCTTTTGTCCTTGATCGCCTGTTCAAAGACAACGGCTCCCGACGTTGAACCGACTGCGGCGCCGATCGGCGGCGAGACCGGGAGCCCGTCGGCCCTTCCATCGGAGACTGCTTCGGCAGATCCTGCGTATACCCCCTCTCCCACCGAGGCCGAACTGTCGGAACAGCCGACGTCATATTTAGGAGCGCTTTCCGATGAGGAAAAGGCGCGGATACTGGCTTTCGCGGCAGAATGGTATGCCGAGTATTTCTTCGAGTACGAAGTCCTTTCAATGAAGTTCGCCGACGATGACGATTTAGGCTACGACTATTATTCGCAGTATAAACCGGGCGAGATAATAATACTGCTTGTCGAGACAACCCACGGAGGCCGCGGAGTGTATCGGAAATGCTTTATAACGATATCGGGATCCGGTTATGAAGTTATAAACGACGGTTATTGATCCGTTTGTATATTTTGGCTTTTTCGCAAATTGTGCTTGACTTTTATTCGCGCCCGTCGTATAATAGCTTTCGTTCCGAAAGGAAAAACCGATTATTCGCGGGAATAGCTCATTTGGTAGAGCGCCGCCTTGCCAAGGCGGAGGTGGCGGGTTCGAGCCCCGTTTCCCGCTCCAATAACAAAGGAGACAGCAACGCTGTCTCCTTTGTTATTCAAGAGAGATATTGCGATGAACCCCGAATTCGGCTGACGCCGAATTCGTCGATTTCGCTCACTCGACCCGGTTTGAACTCAATTAATGCGAAATCGGGGTTCAGAGCCCCGTTTCCCGCATCGGGGGAAGGTGTCGGCGCAAGCCGACGGATGAGGGATCCGGAAAAAGAATCCGGGGCTTTCGCGTCGGTCAGGTGATGCTGCCGCAGTTTGCGTTCGTTCCGCTTTGTGTGTTAAAAGGCAGCAGCCCGGACGCATCCCTCATCAGTCACCTTCGGTGACAGCTTCCCCCAAGGGAAGCCTTTTTGACGCAGCTCTCAATAGTCTCACGAGAATCCGCAGGATCCTCGCCAAGCAAAAGGCTTGCCTTTTGCGGGAGTCCGCCCCGTGGACTTTTAAAAAACTCCGCTCAAGCGGAGTTTTTTCCACAATTCTTAAGTTTTAAGTCTTAAGTTTTCATTTTTCATTTGCCTAAGGTCTGTCGGCTCTTACCTTATCAGGTTTCCGCTGCCGATCTCCTTCATGGTGGTGAGCGGTACGACGTCGGCGTCGCCGGGAGTCGAGGCGCAGAGTATCATGCCCTGCGATTCGATGCCGCACATCTTCCTCGGCGCGAGGTTGTAGACGATGACGACGTTTTTGCCGATAAGCTCAGAGGGGCTAACCCAGTCCCTTATGCCCGAGAGCACGGTGCGCTTCTCGTTCCCGAGCTCGACCGTTAAGTTATAGAGGTGGTTCGACTTCTTGACCTCGGTGCAGTCTATGACCTTCGCGACGCGAAGATCGAGCTTTGCGAAATCGTCATAGGTGATGAGGGGCTTATCGTCCTTCTTCTCCTCCGCGGGCGCGTGTTCGGCGGGAGCGGGCGTTCCCTCTTCAGCCGCTTTCATAGCGGCGGCCTTCTTCCTCTGCTCCGCGATCATGTTGTCGAGGAACTCCATCTCGGCCTTCGCGTCGATCCTCGGGAATATCGCTTCGCCCTTCGTGACTACGGTGCCGGCGGGGATGAGCCCGAATTCCTTTACGCTCTCCCAGGTCCTGAGCGCCTCGTCCTTAACGCCGAGCTGCGCGAACATCTTCGGGCTCGTATTCGGCATGAAGGGCTGTACCGCGATCGCGATGATGCGGAGCGCCTCCGCGAGGTTATAGAGCACCGTGCCGAGACGGGCCTTCTTCGCCTCGTCCTTCGCGAGCACCCACGGCGCGGTCACGTCGATGTACTTGTTGCATATCGCGATGAGCTTCCATATCTCGGAAAGGGCGATATGGGGATGGATCTCGTCCATCGCCTTGTCCATGCGCGTAAAGAGCGTCTTCGCGTTCGAGACGACCGGTTCATCCTCCTCGGGCACGGGAGCGGTGTTTTCGGGGACTTTCCCTTCGAAATACTTGCCTATCATGGCGACCGTGCGGGACAGGAGGTTGCCGAGGTCGTTCGCGAGGTCGGAATTGATCCTCGTGATGAGCGTCGCGTTATCGAAATTGCCGTCGTTGCCGAACGGGAACTCGGAGAGCAGGAAATAGCGTACCGCGTCCACGCCGTACCTTTCGACCAGAACGAACGGGTCGACGACGTTGCCCTTGGACTTCGACATCTTGTCGCCGTCAAAGAGGAGCCAGCCGTGGCCGTAGATCTTTTTGGGGAGCGGGAGGCCCAGCGCCATCAGCATGATCGGCCAGATTATGGTGTGGAACCTGATTATCTCCTTGCCGACGATGTGCACGTCCGCCGGCCAGAACTTCCTGTAAAGGGAGTCGTCGTCCGTAAGATATCCGATCGCGGAGAGGTAGTTGACGAGCGCGTCCACCCAGACGTAGATGACGTGCCTTTCGTCGAACGGCACGGGCACGCCCCACTTGAAGGTGCTTCTCGTTACGCAGAGATCCTCGCAGCCGGGAAGCAGGAAGTTGTTGAGCATCTCGTTCGCCCTCGACACGGGCTGTATGAAGTCGGGATTCTCCCTGATGTACTCGATGAGCCGCGGCGCGTACTTCGAAACGCGGAGGAAGTACGCCTCCTCTTTGGCGAGCTCGGTCTTTCTGCCGCAGTCGGGGCAGACGCCGCCCGCCTCCTTGAGCTGCGTCTCGGTCCAGAACGCCTCGCACTGGGTGCAGTAATGGCCCTCGTACTCGGACTTGTAGATGTCGCCCTGCTCGTAGAGCTTTTTGAACACCTTCTGAACGCACTCCATATGATGCTTGTCGGTCGTCCTGATGAAGCCGTCGTTCGAGACGTCCATGAGCTCCCACAGCTTTTTGAAGCCGTCGGTGATCCTGTCGGCGTACTCCTGCGGAGCGCATCCCGCCTTTTCGGCGTATCTTTCGATCTTCTGACCGTGCTCGTCGGTGCCGGTGAGGAAGAAGACCTCGTGCCCCGTCATGCGCTTATAGCGCGCGAGGGCGTCGGTGTTGACCGTGCAGTACGTGTGCCCGATATGCGGGTTCGCACTGGGATAATAGATCGGTGTTGTGATGTAGTACTTTTCCATATGTAAAACCTTTCAGCTAATTGCTAATTGCTAATTCCTAATTGCTAATTCTTATTCCGCCTTTATCTGCCCGTGGCCGTGGCGGTAGAGCTGGCGGTTGTCGAGCGCCCACTGGCGTTCGGTGAACTGCCCCGGAGCGACGCCGGAAAGAACGTCGAACATCTCGAACATCCGGGCGTCGAGCATATCGATATCGGAAACGATCTCCGCCTCGGGGAACATCGGGAACTTGGGCGAGCCGAAATCCGGCTGGCCGTGGTGCGCGAGCAGTATGTGCGAAACGAGCGTCGTGAGCTCCTCGGGTATCGAGAGCTCCGCCGCCGCCTGCTCGACCATGCATACGCCCATGTTGATATGCCCCAGAAGCTGACCGCGCGCCGAGTACGCCGTGGCGATGCCGAGCTCCGAGACCTCAAGCTCCTCGGTCTTCGCGATATCGTGAAGTATCACGCCCGCGTAGACGAGCTCCTCGGAAAGCTCGGGATAATAGGGCTTGTAGACCTCGACGAGCTTCTTCGCGACCTCGAGCATCGTGCCCGTGTGGAACATGAGCCCGCCGCGCATCGCGTGATGGAGCCGAAGCGCCGCGGGATAGCTTTCGATCCTGTCCTTCCTTCCGCGCAGGAGATACTGCGTGAGGCGGGCAAGGTCTTCGTCCCTGAACGTGCCGGCGAAGTCGTAGATCTTTTTGAACGTGGTTTCGCCGTCGACGGGCGAGCTCGATACTATCGCGCTCATGTCGATAACGTCGTCGTCCCTTTTCTGGCGGATGCGGTCGATCTTGAGCTGCTCAACGTCCTTCCAGACGTTGACCGTGCCCCTGACCTTGATTATGTCGCCGACCGCGAAGGTGCCGTGCGCCGCCGTGGAGTAATCCCACAGCTTCGCGTTGACCTCGCCGCCCGCGTCAGCAAGCGTAAAGTCGAGATAATCCGCGCCCTTGATATTGTTTTTGACCGCAACGCTCTTGACTATGCAGAAGCCCTGCACCTGCCCGGACTGATTGCTGACATAGTTCGATAAGAGGTTCATCCTGCCCATTTTTCCACCTCACTCGTAATACTGCACTTCGCACTTTCTGACCGTGAAGACGAACATATCGTCGTCCTTAAGCGTGAGCGACAGGCTGAAGACGCCCGCCGCGCCCGTGACCTTCACGATCGCCTTTACGCCCTCTCTCTCGCCGGCTTCGTTAAGAACGAGGTCCGCGCGCGTGATCTCGAAGACGTACTTCGACGAATCGGAGCGGAAGACGCAATAGCTGTCGCCGACCGTATAGATGAGCTGCACCTCGCTCGGCTTATACTTCGTCCTCATCATGGCCTTAGCGTCGAAGCCGATCATGCGCTTTATAAGCTCGTCGGTCTCGGATATCGCGACCTTGCCGTAGCCCCTTACGTCGCTCTCGGGGAGCACGCAGGTGTAGATGCAGTAGATAAGCTCCTCCGCCTTGCTTGCGGGAACGCCCTTATCGGCGTCGTACGCGCCGTATATGCGGAAGGCCTTCGCGAGCTCCGTGATCTTTTTCGCCTCCTTCGCGGTAGGCGTGTAGGCGGTATCCGCCGCGGGCGTTTTGCCCCTGCACGCGGAAAGGCCCATAAGCAGAGCGGCGGCAAGCAGTAATGCCAGCGCTCTTGTTATCGCACGATACATCGTATCCCTCCTTATATACATATCCATTTTATATGATACCATACAGTCCCGTTTATGTCAAAGGGTATTAATAAATCCGGTCTTTACCTCAAAGCGAAAATGGTGTAAAATAAACAGGTTGGGAATGGCGGTTTTCAGCGCCGCCGAATAGATTTTAGTAATGACGCCTTTTAAGGAGATTATATGAAAAAAATATTGATGACGGGCGGCGGCAGCGCCGGGCACGTTACGCCGAATATCGCTCTCTTTCCCGAGCTTCGCGCTCACGGCTTCGAGATACACTACGCCGGCCTTAAGGACGGCATAGAGCACGATCTCATCACCCGCGAGGAGGGCGTAACCTATCACGAGATAGAGTCCGGCAAGCTGAGAAGGTATCTTTCCTTAAAGAACCTCGCAAGCCCGTTTAAGGTGATAAAGGGCGTGAGCCGGGCGAAGAAGCTCGTTAAGGAATTGAAGCCCGACGTGGTCTTTTCGAAGGGCGGCTTCGTAAGCGTTCCGGTCGTCATGGCCGCCGCGGGGAAATGTCCCGTCGTCTGCCACGAATCGGACTATACCCCCGGTCTTGCCAACAAGATCGCGGCGAGATACGCGGACACGGTCTGCGTGACGTTTGAGGACACGATCGGCCTTTCGAAGCCGAAGATCGCGAAGAAGATGGTGCATACCGGCACCCCGATAAGGCCGGAGCTTTACAAGGGCGTGCGCTCCATGGGGCTCTGGCACATGGGCTTCGACGGAGAAAAGCCGGTGCTGATGGTGATGGGCGGCAGCCTCGGCGCGGTCGCTCTGAACGAAGGAGTGCGCGGAGCGCTCGACGAGCTTACAAAGACGTTCGATATAGTGCATCTCTGCGGCAAGGGCAAGGTCGACGAAACGATCTCCCGCCCCGGTTACCGCCAGTTCGAATACGTCGGCGCGGAGCTTCCCGATATGCTTGCCGCGACGGACGTCGTGGTATCGCGCGCCGGCGCGAACGCGGTGTTCGAGTTCATATCCCTCGGCATACCCGCGCTCCTCGTTCCCCTGCCCCTTGAGGTCAGCCGCGGCGACCAGATACTGAACGCGGACTACGTTACGAAGAAGGGCTACGCCGCGAAGCTCGACCAGGCGGACATAACCCCCGAAAGGCTCACGCGCGAGGTGCTTTCGCTCTACGCCCGCAGGGACGAGATGCGAAAAGCAATGCTCGCCGATCCCCTCGTCGACGGCACGGAAGAGGTGCTCGACGAGATATTCAAGGCCGCGAAGGTAAAATAGGATGAAAAGATTCACCGAAGAAGAGATACTTAAAATAATTGGAGAGCCGAACGGCGCCGATAAGCTCGTAAACATGAACGCCGATCCGGACGATCTCTTTGAAAAAGCCGTCTCGCTCTTTGAAAAAAGCGGGCTCGCCTCCGCGCTCATCGTAAGGCTTCTGAACAAAAAGCAGTACCTTATTAAGCTCTCGGAGGACGGGGATTTCTTAAGCGCCGTAAGCAGGAACCTTACGGGCGAAAACGCGAAGCTCCGCAGGAACTCCGCGAGGCTCGCGGGAGCGTTAAAGCGCGGGAGCTTCGTTCCGGAGCTTATTTCCGCGCTCGAAAACGAAACGCAGAGGTTTGTCCGTCCGAGCTTCATACTCGCCCTCGGCTCGATAGGCGGTGAGGAGGCGAAGGCTTACCTTGCGAATTATAAGGTCGCTCCCCCCGCGGACGAAACGGAGGAAAAGCATTTCAGAGAGGAGACCGAGGCTTTGAAGACCGCGCTCCGCTCCTTCGCGCCGAAGGAGGAGCACGCGTTCACGGGGTTCACCGAACCTTATGCCGTCGAGCTCCGCGCGCCGGATCTTCTTACGCAGCAGCTTAGGGAGGAGCTTTCGGAGCTCGGCTTCGAGCCCTACGACGACCGTCACGACAGCATAAAGGTCAAGACCGCGGATTACCCCGCGCTGTTCGGGGCAAGGTGCTTCATTGAGGCGCTCTTCCCCGTGGGAACGGCCGACTGCGTACCCTCCGCCGTTGCGAAAAAGGCCGCGCCGTTCATGTATAAACTCATGCGCTCGTCGCATTCGGGCAACCCGCCGTTCAGGTTCCGCGTGGAGCTTAAGGCCGAGATACGGGATCCCGAGAGAAGGCAGACGCTCGTCCGCGAGATCGCTGATATGTGCGAATCCGACGGGCTCGTCAACGCGCCGTCCGATTACGAGGCGGAGCTCCGCATCGAGGGAAACGAGAAGGGCGTACGCCTGTTCGTAAAGCTCTATACCGTTAAGGATACACGCTTTTCGTACCGCAGGGAATCCATTCCCGCGTCCATAAATCCCGCCGTCGCGGCGAGCGTTTTAAGGTTCGCCCAGGAGCATTTCAAGGTCGGCGCGAGGGTCATCGACCCCTGCTGCGGCTCGGGCACGATGCTGATCGAGCGCGCCATGCTCTCGCCCTGTCAGAGCCTTACGGGCGTCGACATCGCCCACCGCGCGATCGACGCGGCGAGGACGAACACATCTCTCGCGGGCGTCAACGCCAAATACATCGTGAACGACATACTGAGGTTCGAGTGCCACAGGCCGTACGACGAGCTTATCGCGAATCTTCCCTTCGGGAACCGCGTCGGCACGCATTCGTCCTGCGAAAAGCTCTACCGCGGGCTTATAGAGAAGCTGCCCGAGCTATTAAAAAAGGGCGGCGTCGCGGTGCTCTACACGATGGAGTTCACGCTTTTAAAGAAGATAATCAAGGAAAATCCGCGCGTTACGCTTATAAAGCAGCAGCGCACCGAGGCGGGCGGGCTCACGCCCATGATATTCATCGTGGAGGTGAACTGACTTGACGGAAAAGCTCTGGTACGCTTCGCCCATGCTGACCTCCTGCGAGGCCGAAGTCATCTCGAGCGAAGAGCGGGACGGGAAATACCTCTTAAGGCTCGACCGCACGGTCATATTCCCCGCGGGCGGAGGTCAGCCCTCCGACATGGGTTCGATAGGCGAGGCGAAGATAATTGAGGCGATCGAGGACGGGAACGAGGTCATTCACGTGACCGACCGCGCGCTTCCGGTTGGCGCCCGCGTTACCGCCCGGCTCGACGTTCCCCGCAGGCTCGACCACTCCGAGCAGCACACCGGCGAGCACATACTCTCCGGCCTTGCCGCGAAGCTCTTTGGCGCAAAGAACGTGGGCTTTCACATGGCGGAGGACTATTCGACGCTCGACCTCGACGTGTGTCTCGACGCGGACTCGTTAGCGCTCCTCGAGCGTGAGGCGAACGCCGCCGTAAGGCGGAACGTGCCGGTCACCTGTGAGATAATGGATCGCGAGAAGTTCGATTCCATCACGATAAGAAAGAAATCCGAAGTCAAGTCCGACGAGATACGCGTCGTCTTCATCGGGGGCGGCGAGGTCGATTCCTGCACCTGCTGCGGCACGCACTGCGCTTCCTCCGGCGAGGTCGGCTTTATAAGGATCGCCGATTCCCAGAAATACAAGGGCGGCACGAGGATATGGTTTTCGGCAGGCGGCCGCGCCGTGAACGAGGCGAACGGGATGACCCGCGAGCTCAAGACGATCGCGAAGAGCTTCTCCACCTCGTGTGAGGAGCTGCCCGCGGCAATAAAAAAACAGTCGGACGAGCTGGCGAACTTAAAGCGCGAGCTTAAGTCCCGCACGCAGGCGCTCTGCCGCCTCATCGCGGAGGCGAATACCGACGAGGCGCCCGTCATGATGATGGAGGGCTTCGGCGCGAACGACGTAAAGCTCCTGACCGACAGCCTCATCGATTCAGGCGCGCGCGTCGCGCTCGTATTCGGGAGACGCGGCAGCGCGGTCAGCTACCGCGCCGTAAGGAAGCAGGGCGAAAAGATACCCATGAACGATATAGCCTTAGCCGTGAACGCGCTTAAAAACGGCAAGGGCGGCGGAAGTCCCGATTTCGCGCAGGGGGCGGTTCCTTCTCCCTTGACCGAGGAGGAGCTTGATACGCTTCGCGATTACATCAAAAGAAGAATAAAGACCCAAAGGGTTTGATTGGAGGAAAAAACATGAACAGCTGCTGGTCACTCGACGTGCTCTACAAGGGGTACGACACTCCCGAATTCAAGAACGACCTGGCCGCCGCGGACGCGATCGTAAGCGAGATCAACGCCGCCGCGAAGGAGCTGGATCCCACGGATCCCAAGGACTCTCTCCTTAAGATCATCGCGCTCAAGGAGAAGCGTTCCGAGCTATTTTCCAAGCTCTTCGAGTTCTGCTCATTAAGCCAGTCCGTCAACACCAAGGACGAGAACGCCGCCGCGTACATGGGCCAGCTTATGGCCAAGTACAGCGCCATGACGAAGGCCGACACCGTTTTCGACAAGTTCGTCGCCGCGATCGACGATCTTGAAGCGGTCATCGCTTCGGATGAAATACTTACGGAATACGCCCACATGCTCCGCAGGATCAAGGCAAGCGCAGAGCACCTCCTTTCCGAGGAGGCCGAGGAGATCATGTCCCTTTACGACATCTCCGGCGGTTCCGCGTGGGGAGACCTTCAGAGCCAGCTCACCTCCTCCGTCACCGCTGATTTCCGCGGCGAGAAGCTGGGGCTTTCGGCGATAAGGAACAAGGCTTACGATCCCGATCCCGCCGTCCGCAAGGAGGCGTACGAGGCGGAGCTCGAATGCTATAAGAAGATCGAGGAGCCCGTCGCCGCCGCGCTGAACAACATTAAGCTCCAGGTCATCAACGAGTCAAGGCTCCGCGGCTTCAAGTCGCCGCTTGAGCAGACGCTCTTTTACGAGGACATGAAGCGCGAAACGCTCGACGCGCTCTTTAGCGCCATGGACGAGTACATGCCCATGTTCCGCGAGTACTTAAAGACCAAGGCCGAGGCGCTCGGACACAGGAACGGTCTGCCCTGGTACGACCTCTTCGCGCCGATGGGCAAGAACGACCGCACCTATACCGCCGAGGACGCGAAGGAGTATCTGCTGAACACCTTCAAGGGCTTCGACAGGGATCTTCACGACATGGTCGAGCGCGCGTTCGACGAGAGCTGGATCGACTTTTACCCCCGTGAGGGCAAGGTCGGCGGCGCGTTCTGCGCGGGCGTACGCTCCGCTAAGCAGAGCCGCGTGCTCACGAACTTCGACGGCTCGTTCAGCGACGTCGTCACCCTCGCCCACGAATTAGGGCATGCCTTCCACAACCTTAACATACTCGACCACCGTCCCCTTAACGACGATTACTCCATGCCCGTCGCGGAGACCGCCTCGACCTTCAACGAGCACGTCATCATGGACGCGGCGATCGCGAACGCGAAGGATCCGGGCGAGAAGCTCGCGCTGATCGAGAGCCAGCTTATGGACACCACCCAGATCATCGTGGACATCTACTCGAGGTACCTTATCGAGAGCGCGGTATTCGAGAACCGCGAGGAGAGCTATATGTTCCCCGGCACACTCTGCGATATGATGCTGGACGCTCAGAGGAAGGCCTACGGCGACGGTCTCGATCCCGAGTATCTTCACAAGTACATGTGGGTCTGCAAGAGCCATTACTATTCGAGCGGACTATCCTTCTACAACTTCCCGTACGCCTTCGGCGGACTCTTCGCCCGCGGACTTTACTCCAAGTACTTAAAGGAGGGCGCCGCGTTCGTCCCGAAGTACAAGGCGCTCCTTCACGCCACTCCCGTCAAGAACGTCGAGGACACCGCTCTCGTATGCGGCATCGATCTGACCGACAAGGAGTTCTGGCGCATGGGTCTTGAATCCTACCGCGCGAAGATCGACGAGTTCAAGAGGCTCGTCAAAGAGGTCTACGGGGTGTAAAGCCATGGTCACGGATATTTTCGAACAGTATTTCAAGGCGGATTGCGTATTTAACGAAGTCAAGCGCAGGGCGGCGGCCGTAAAGCTCACCTCGGATTCCGAGGCGGGCAGCATCCGCTATACGGTCAGCGTGAACTTCTTCCCCCACGCTGACGACGAGGACTACGCAATATCCTGCGACGCTTACGCCGAAAAGGAGATATTCTCGGCAAAGGGCCGCCGCTCGAAGAAGCGCGAGGCGGCGTTCCTCGATATCCTCCGCGAGGAGGCGAACGCGCTGGCAAACGAAATGGACGGCGCGATATTCTGGGACGAGCCCCTTATCGAGGCAAGGCGCGCGTAACAAAGAGGTGCGAAATGAACGTCAGACTTGAAGGGTTGACAAAGCATTTCCCGTCAAGGAACAAGAAGTCGAAGGAGGTAGTCGTCGCAGTCGACGACTTCTCCTTCGAGATACCCGACGGAAAGCTCGTGGGGCTTTTGGGCCCGTCCGGCTGCGGAAAATCCACGATGCTGAACATGATATCCGGACTTGAAAAGCCGACTTCGGGCAGGGTATTCTTCGGCGACGACGACGTGACCGACGTCCCGCCCGAGCTGCGCGGCGTGGGGCTGGTGTTCCAGAACTACGCGCTTTATCCGCATATGACGGCGCTTCAGAACATTCTCTTTCCGCTCGAGAACCTTAAGGGCGCGAAGAAGCTTTCAAAGGACGAGATGCTGAAAAGAGCGAACGAGGCCGCACGCCTCGTGCAGATAACGGAGCTTATGGAAAGAAAGCCCTCGGCGCTCTCCGGCGGACAGCAGCAGCGCGTCGCCATCGCCCGCGCTCTCGTCAAGATGCCGAAGATACTCCTTCTGGACGAGCCATTGTCGAACCTCGACGCGAGGCTCCGCCTTCAGACGCGTGAGGAGCTTCGCCGCATACAGCGCGAAACCGGGATAACCACCGTGTTCGTCACCCACGACCAGGAGGAGGCGATGAGCATATCCGACATGATCGTGGTCATGAAAAAGGGTGTGCTGAATCAGATCGGCCGCCCGCAGGACGTTTACGACGATCCCGTGAACCTGTTCGTCGCAAAGTTCCTGGGCAATCCCCCGATCAATGTGTTCGAGGGCTCGGTGCGCGGCGGAAAGCTCTTTATAGGCGACGAGGATGTCATGGACGCGGAGGGCGTATCTGACGCTCCCGTTTCGGTCGGCATACGTCCCGAGGGCTTCGTTCCGAAGGAAGGCGGGCGCTTCACCTGCGATCTCGTCGGCGTGGAGGTCATGGGCAGGGACACGAGCGTCATCTGCAACCATCCCGCGTTCGACGGCGCGAACATCCGTGCGATAGTCAGCGCCGAGAACCGCATCGACACGGAGAAGGAGACCGTCTCGTTCGATTTGAAGCCGAACAAGGTGTTCCTGTTTGACAAGGAGACCGGACGCCGAATAAGGCCCGGCGAGGAAAACAGATGAAAAAGAACGGTTTGAAAGCGTGGCTGTATCTTCTGCCCTCCCTGATATTCCTGGGCTTTTTCATGGTGTATCCCCTCGTCGACGTTCTCATCTACTCGCTCGAGGAGGGCTACAACTCCGCCTCGCAGACATTCACGGGCGTGGGGCTTTATAACTACGCCTACGTGCTCCGCGATCCCTACTTCATGCAGGCGGTCAAGAATACCTTCATACTCGTCATGATAACCGTGCCCGTGTCGACGGGGCTCGCGCTCCTAATTTCTCTCGGCTTAAGCTCCATCGGAAAGCTCCGCGAGCTTTATCAGACGATCTATTTCCTGCCCTACGTCACCAACACGCTCGCCGTCGGCCTGGTCTTCATGATCCTGTTCAAGAAGACGCCCTACACGGACGGTATGGTGAACCTTCTTATCGGGCTTTTCGGAGGCAGGTCCGTCGACTTCATCGAGGGGCCATACTGGGCGAAGATGTTCGTTCTGAGCTTCTATACGGTCTGGATAGTCCTGCCGTTCAAGATACTGATCCTCACGAGCGCGCTCGCCTCCGTCAAGAAGGATTATTACAGCGCGGCGAGGATCGACGGCGCTTCCGGCTTTAAGATCTTCACAAGGATCACCGTGCCCATGATATCCCCCATGATATTCTACCTTATCATCACGGGCTTCATCGGCGCGTTCAAGGCGTATTCCGACTCGGTCGCGCTGTTCGGCACCAACCTCAACGCCGCGGGCATGAACACGATCGTCGGCTACATCTACGACATGCTCTACGGCGACAGCGGCGGATACCCCTCCTACGCTTCGGCGGCGGCGCTCATACTGTTCGCCATCGTGTTCACGATAACGGTGATCAACCTTCTTATAAGCAGAAAGAAGGTGAACGCGTAAATGAACGACTACGAAAAGATCGAGCGGCGCGCAGCGAAAAGAAAGCGCGCGGTAAGAATAATCACGATAATACTGCTCTCGGTCTGGGCGCTTATCGTGCTTTTCCCGTTCTACTGGATGGTGCTCTCGTCGATAAAGAGCTACAGCTCGTACAATTCCGAGCGCATCCCCAAATTCATCGCCGAGGCGCCGACTTTTAAGAACTACGTTTCCGCGTTCACTGAGGTGCCGCTCGCGAAGTACTTCGTGAACACGCTCATTTTCACCGTCATCACGACTGCGCTGATGCTGGTCGTGACGGTGCTTGCGGCGTTCGCGTTCGCGAGGCTCGATTTCCGCGGCAAGAACGTCGTGTTCGCGCTGTTCCTCGCCCTCATGATGATCCCGAACGAGCTGGTCATTATCACGAATTTCCAGACGATAACGAATCTCGGCATGCGGAACACCTTCCACGGCTTGATACTGCCCTCAGTCACGTCGGTGTTCTATATCTATCTTTTAAAGGAAAACTTCGAGAGCATCCCCGACGAGCTGTATAAAGCCGCCAAGGTGGACGGAACGAGCGACCTTAAGTATCTTCTTAAGGTCATGATACCGATCTCCCGCCCGACGCTCGTCACGATAACGATACTCAAGGTCATCGAATGCTGGAACTCCTACGTCTGGCCGAGGCTCATCACCGACGACCGCGCGCGGTTCCTCGTTTCGAACGGCATTCAGGAGATTCGCGAGAACGGCTTCGGCCGCGAGAACATACCCGCCATGATGGCGGCGGTCGTGGTCATCTCCGTTCCGCTGATAGTTCTGTTCCTCGTATTCCGCAAAAAGATCATGGAGGGCGTTTCGAGAGGAGGCACCAAGGGATGAAAAGAGCTGTCTGTCTTATCCTTTCCGTGCTTATGCTCGTCCCCTTCCTCTCCGCATGTCACGGCTCGAAGGGCTTGAAGGCGTTTGAGATGCCCGACGGGCTCGACGAAAACAAGGAGTACAGGATCACGTTCTGGGCCAAGAACGACACCAACAAGACTCAGGTCAACATCTATAAAAACGCGATAGCGGACTTCGAGGCGCTTTATCCCAACATTCACGTCGAGCTTCGCCTTTACACAGATTACGGCAAGATCTACAACGACGTAATCACGAACATCTCGACAGGCACAACGCCGAATGTCTGCATCACCTACCCCGACCATATCGCGACATACATGACGGGCGAAAACGTAATGGTGCCGCTCGACGGGCTGATGGACGATCCGCGTTTCGGGCTCGGCGGCAGCGAGGTAAGGTTCGACTCCCCCAAGAGGGACGAGGTCATCGCCCGCTACCTTGACGAGGGCGTCATCGGCGGAAAGCACTGGGCGCTCCCGTTCATGCGCTCGACCGAGGCGCTTTACGTCAACCGCGACTACGTCGAAAAGCTCGGCTACACACTGCCCGAGGTCGTCACCTGGGACTTCATCTGGGAGGTCTCCGAGGCGGCCTTAAGGAAGAACGACGACGGGACCTACTTCTTAAACGGCGGCAGCGTGATGATACCGTTCATCTACAAGTCCTCGGACAACATGATGATACAGTATTTGAGGCAGGCGGGCGCGGACTATTCCGACGAGAACGGCAATATCGGGATCTTCTCGGACGCGACGAAGGACTTCCTGTTCACGGTCGCGGAGCATGCGGGGAGCCGCGCCTTCTCGACGTTCAAGATCTCAAGCTATCCCGGCAATTTCTTAAACGCGGGTCAGTGCGTATTCGGCATCGACTCGACCGCGGGCGCCACTTGGATGGGCTCAAAGGCGGGACATCAGGACATTTCCTCGGACAAGCTGGTCGATTTCGAGATGGCGGTCCTGCCTATACCGCAGGTCGATCCCGATAACCCCGTGATGATCTCGCAGGGGCCGTCGGTCGCGATATTCAACAAAAAGGATCCCGGCGAGGTGCTCGCCTCGTGGCTGTTCGCCCAGTTCCTTCTGACGAACAAGGTGCAGATCGCCTACGCCGAGACCGAGGGCTACGTCCCCGTCACCGAAAAGGCGCGGAAGGATCCCGGGTACGAAGACTATCTCGCCCGCGCGGGCGAGGACAGCGAGCTTCACTATTCCGTAAAGCTCGCGGCGACGAAGCTACTTTTGGACAACGTGGACAACACGTTCATCACGCCCGTGTTCAACGGCTCGGCTTCCCTCCGCGACGCGGCGGGCGAACTTATCGAAGCCACGTCCAAATCCGCGCGAAGAAACGAGACCGTGGACGAAGCGTACATGGAGAAGCTGTTCAAGAGCGTAAACGCGCTTTACAGGCTCGACCAGCGCGGCGAAAGCGCTGCCGAAAGGTCGGAGCTGGGCAAACTGCCCGCGACCGCCGTCGTGCTCCTGTCCGCTCTCGGCGCCGCATGGCTCGGCATCGGAGCCTACGGAATAATGCATATTGCCAAAAAGAAGAAAAGGTAGTATAATTAGTAATTGTGCGATAATGCATATTAAAATTCGGAGGATTAAAATGAAAAAGATCTTTGCACTCATTCTCGCGGTCCTTTGCGTCGCCGCCGTCTGCGCCGGCTGCAAAAAGCCCGCACCCGAGCCTGAAAAGGACGTCAAGGGCGAAGGCGTTATGACCTACGCCGAGTACATGGCCGCCGCGATCGACGCTCCCGTCGTTATCGAGACCTACGTCCAGGCCAAGCAGTCCTGGTGGGAAAACAAGGCTACCCTCTACACCCAGGATCATGACGGCGCCTATTTCATCTACAACATGACCTGCTCCGAGGAGGACTACGCGAAGCTCGTTCCCGGCACGAAGATCAAGGTCACCGGCTTCAAGGCCGAGTGGTCCGGCGAGATCGAGATCGCCGAGGGCGCGACCTTCGAGATCGAAGAGGGCTCCTACATCGCGACCCCTGTCGACCTCACCGCTCTCTTCGGGACCGATGAGCTCATCAAGCACCAGAACGAGATGTTCTCCGTTAAGGGCGCTGTCGTCGTGGCCATCGGCCAGAACGACGCCGGCGAGGACGCCGCCTTCTTCTATAAGTGGAACAACTCCGGCGAGGACGGCGACGACCTGTACTTCAAGGTCAAGATCGGCGAAAACGAGTTCACCTTCACCGTCGAGAGCTATCTCTGCGACAAGACCACCGAGGTCTACTCCGCGGTCAAGAACCTGAAGGTCGGCGACACCATCGACGTCGAGGGCTTCCTTTATTGGTACGAGGGCGCGAACCCCCACATCACCAAGGTCACCGTTAAGTAATTAAAGCGCACACAAAAGCCCGCTCATACGAGCGGGCTTTTCCTTTTTACGCCTAAAATAATATATTTTACGATAATCGTAAAAAAGGTGTTGACAAACGTTAATACCGGGTGTATTATATGCCTGCAAGTTAACGATAATCGTTAAAAAATTAATGAAAAACTTGGGAGGTACAAAATGAACGCTTCTATCAAGAAAAAGGTGAACGGCATCGGCCTTGCCGGAAAGATCGTCTCGATCATAATGATCGTCTGCATGGCTCTCGCCTGCTTCGGGCTTTCGGTCGCGACGATATTCTTCGCCGCCATCCCGAAGGACAAGGTCACGCTCGACGTGAAGACCGATTTCAGCGTCATGATCAGCAAAGATCTGTTCAAGGACCAGTTCGACAAGATCACCGACGAGGAGATCTCGAAAGCGAATGAGGAGATGAAAAAGGAGTTCGACTCGGACGGTGACCCGATCGAAATGGAACTTAAAAAGACCGGCGAAGGCGTCACCGCGTCCGGCAAAACGGATAATTACACCCTTTCCGCTTCGCAGCTCTTCCCCATATGCCTGTCCGGTCTGATCCGCTGCGCGGCGATACTGGTGATATTCGTCTTCCTGCTCCGTCTTTCCGACGCCTTCCGCACCTGCGATACTCCCTTTGACGAGGGTGTGATCAAAAAGATGATGACCTTCGCGTGGGTGCTCCTCGGCGGCGCGGTGCTTATGGGCTTAAGCTTCACCGGCTCGATCAGCGGCATGGGCATCTACAGCAAGCTCGGCGGGGTCAGTTACTCCGTGCGCTTTACTCCCGTTCTCGTCGCTCTCATCGTCCTCTTCCTCTCTTCCGTATTCCGCTACGGCGCGAAGCTCCAGAAGGAATCCGACGAAACTCTGTGAGGCAGGCTATGGGCAAGATAATCTTAAGGCTCGACCGCGTTATGGCCGACCGCAAGATGAGCCTGAACGAGCTTTCCGAAAAGGTCGGCGTCGCGAACGTGAACCTTTCCAAACTCAAGAACGGGCACATCTCCGCCGTGCGCTTCTCCACCCTCTCCGCGATCTGCGAGGCGCTTAACTGCCAGCCGGGAGACCTGCTGGAGTACGATCCCTCTGCCGAGGGATCGAATGAAGAATGAAGACTTAAAACTTAAAAAAGAAAAATGAAAGTGAGAACTCCGCCTGAGGCGGAGTTCTTACGTTCATTATTAATAATTCATTCTTCAGTCTTCAGTTTTCATTTTTTAATCTGCGTAGGGTATATCCGCGTACTCGTCCTGTATGACGCCGTTCAGGTATACCGGGAAATATCCGTCCTCGCCGAAGCCGACCTTGATCTTTCCTATCCTGCCGTCCTCGAGTTTGACCTTGACCCAGCTCTTCCTGTCGGTGGAGTAAGCCGCGATGGCGGCGCCGACGGGAAGCGTGAGTTTTTTGCCGTTTTCGAGTGTGACGGTGAGCTCCTTTGTGAGCGTCAGCGGATAAACGTGATCGTAAGTGAACTCGTCGCTTAAGAACTTGATCCCGTCCTTCGTCACGGTGAAATGATTCATTACGTACGTCGTGCCGAGTATCTCCGTGCGGATCATAAAGGGCAGCCCTTCGGACGCTCTGTAAACGTAGTCCTCGGGCAGACCGCGGTACTGCCAGCTCCCGTTTCCGAGCTCGATCGGCATCGCGAACGCGTCGAAGCCGGAGCCGTCGTCCTTAAGGCGGAAGACGTACGTCACGGGATCGTTGGAATCCTGCTCGAAGCTTACGATTATCTCGATGCGGCCGTCCTCCGTGTTCGTATCGACCGCCGCCGCGAAGATGTTGTACCCATGCTCGGCGTCGAGCACGAACGGCGCGTCGGGACGCGACGAGAGCGTCACCGTAACGGTTATGGTATCCTCACCGTACGAATACTCTTCGCACGACAAGAGCACGGTATCCTCCCGACCGTCGCCGTCGATATCGATGCTTGCGGGAGCGAAGGGCTTGAGCTCGCAGAAGAAGTCGCCCTCCGAAAGGGGATCCGGCGCCGAGGGCATGGCGAACTTTGCAGTATAGCGGTGCTCGCCCGTTATTTTCCCAAGCTCGCCGCCCGAAAGCGCGAAATGCTTTTCGGTCGAAACAAGCTCCCCGTTTTCGTCGTACCAGCCGAGTAATTCGGCGTAGTCGTCTGCGACCGCGGTCGCGGTGACGTGATAGCCGTCCTCGAGTATCGCGGCGGACGCCCTTATATAACCCGGGCCTTCCGAGTAAAGATCGAGCGTGAAGGGCTCTCCGTCGCTGCCCGTAAGATCGCAGCGGACGCGCTTGTCGCTCGCGGCGCTTAAGGCGCCGACGAAGCCCGCGGTTATATCGACCTCGCCCACCGCACGCGCGGTATAGACCGTGCCGAGCTTGGGGCAATCCTTAACTGTCACGGAATCGAATACGCCGCTTCCGAGACGGACCTCTTCGAGCCTCTCGAAGCCTACAAGCTCGAGCGCCGCGGGGAATCTGTCCGAACCGAGCATAGGGTAGAAGCTTATCTCCGTCACGTATCCTTCGGAGTCCCATTTCACGCCGAACGAGCCGGTCCTCCACGTTTCGGGGTCGCTTACCTTGAAGCTTGAGTCATAATAGCACACGTCGCCGACGGTCTCGCCGTTATCGCCGACGACCGTTCCGAAGAACGCCGCGAGCGCAAGGTAGTCGTGCGCGTTATAGCCCGAGGGGACGAAGGGCTCCTCGGTGGGATCGGCAGTCGGATCGGGCGCGGGTTTTTCTGTCGGCACGGCCGTAGGCTGAGCCGGCGCTTGGGTGGGATCCTGCACTGCGGGTTTGTTTTCGCCGCACGCTGAAAGCGAGAATGCAAACAAGAGTATGAGTACGAATGATAAAACGCGTTTCATAAAACGCCTCCCGTATAAAAATCGAACGCTTTTCGTTCCGTCTATATAACGCGCGAGAGCGCCTTCCGGTTCCAAGAAAAGCCGTATTTTATAAAATTATATCACGCCCGCGCGCGGCTGTAAACGGATCGAAAATCCGTCTTGCGGGGAAGCGTTCCCCATGGTATAATAAATTGTTATAATGTTCCCTTTGGAGGTAAACGTATGCATTGGTCCTATGAGATAGCGAAAAAGATAATCGAGCGCCGTCCCGATAAGGAGGAGTACGTCTGCGCGGCGGGCATAAGCCCCTCGGGAAGCGTTCATATAGGCAATTTCCGCGACGTCGCGACGAGCTGGTTCGTCGTGAAGGCGCTCAGAAAAATGGGCAAAAAGGCAAGGATGCTCTTCTCCTGGGACGAGTACGACCGCATGAGGAAGGTCCCCGCAAACGTCGCCAAGGTGACCGAGGGCTTTGAAAAGTACATCGGCTGCCCCTACACCGCCGTGCCCAATCCCTTCGACGACGACGCGAAGACCTACGCCGAGCATTTCGAGCGCGAGTTCGAGCCCGCGATGGAGGGCTTCGGCGTGCATATGGACTACCGCCATCAGTCCTATATGTACGAGAGCGGCAAGTACACCGACAAGATAATCCACGCTTTGAAGTGCCGCAAGGAGATATTCGACATACTTGACAGCTTCCGCACGCAGGACGCCAAGGAGGGTGAGCGCGACGCTTACGTTCCCGTCGCCATCTACTGCCCCAAGTGCGGACGCGACACCACGCATATCGATCACGTTTCCGACGACTGCACGCACGCGCACTACACCTGCGACTGCGGACACGAGGGCGATTTCGACTTTGTGAATATGCACAACGTAAAGCTCGCGTGGAAGGTCGACTGGGCGATGCGCTGGGCGTACGAGGGCGTCGATTTCGAGCCCGGCGGCAAGGATCACGCCGCCCCGACCGGCAGCTACCAGACCAGCCGCGTCATCTCCCGCGAGATATTCGGCTATGAGGCGCCTCTCTTCGTCGGCTACGAGTTCATAGGCATCAAGGGCACCACGGGCAAGATGAGCTCCTCGTCGGGCCTGAACCTCACGCCCGATTCGCTCCTCAAGATCTACGATCCCGAGATAATCATGTGGCTCTACGCCAAGACCGAGCCCGCGAAGGCGTTCGACTTCTGCTTCGACGACGGCATACTGCGCCAGTATTTCGAGTTCGACCGCATGTACAAGGACTTCTGCGACGGCAAAACGGACGAGTTCCTCTCCGTCGTAATGGACGACTGTCTTATCGATGGACGCCGCCCCGAGACCGTGCCGATGAGCCTGCTCGTGCAGTTCGGCTCGATAGTCGATTTCAATATCCCGATGCTAGAGAAGGTATTCGAAAAGGTCGGCACGCCCTATAAGGCGGACGATTTCAAGGAGAGGCTCCCCAAGGCGAAGTACTGGCTTGAGAACTGCTCGCCCGAGAGCGTCTACAAGCTCCGCCTCACCCGCAATTTCGAGGTCTATAACGCCCTCACCGAGCCCGAGAAGCAGGAGATCGCGCGTCTTTACGAGGTATTGAAGGCGGGCGGCTACGACCTCGACGGTCTGCAGACGCTGCTCTACGCCATCCCGAAGGAAGCGCTTCCCGAGGGCGCGGGCGACAAGGAGCTTAAGAACGCGCAGGGCGTGTTCTTCAAGAACGTCTACCGTCTTCTCATCGACAAGGAGCGCGGCCCGAGGCTTTACCTCTTCCTCTACGCGATCGACAAGGAGAGCTATATGAAGCTCCTCGACTTCTCGTTCCCGAAGACGGACGAGGAGGAGGCGATCGAGCAAGAGGCAGCTGAGGCCGAGGCTAAGAAGAACGCCGCTCCCGAAAAGAAGATCGAGTTCGGCGAGCCCGATCCCTTCGTGCCCGTAAAGCCCGAGATCAGCATCGACACGTTCCTTCTTCCCGATCTTCGCGTCGCGAAGGTCCTAAAGTGCCAGGAGATCAGGAAGTCTCACTCCTGCTACAAGATCACCCTGTTTGACGGCGAGGGTGAGCGCGTCATCGTATCGTCGATAAAGGCGTACTACACCCCCGAGGAGCTCGTGGGCAAAAAGCTCATCGTTGTCGCGAACCTCGCTCCCGCAAGGATCGCCGGCGTCGAAAGCCACGGCATGCTGCTTGCCGCCACGAACAACGCCTGCGGCTGCAAGGTCGTATTTGTCGACGACGCAGTGCCCGAGGGAACAGTGATCAAATAATCTATTCCGAAGGCCGAAAAGCATCCCTTTTCGGTCTTCATTTTCTTTTATGGCAATGAGCGCGGAACAAAAGCATAAATGGATGACCGGGACTCCGATACCGAGGCTCGTGACTTCGCTCGCGATCCCGACGACGATAAGCCAGCTCATCACCATAATCTACAACACCGCGGACACCTATTTCGTTTCGCATATCTCCACCTCCGCCTCCGCCGCGGTCGGCGTGGCTTTCGCTCTGCAGGCGATAATACAGGCGCTCGGCTTCGGCATAAGCATGGGCTGCTCGAGCATCGTAAGCCGCAGGCTCGGCTCGAAGGATCTCGATTCCGCGGAGATGTACGCCTCAAGCTCCGTCGCGGCCGCGGTCGCGATGGGCTTTTTTCTGCTCGTTTCCGGGCTTTCGTTCCTTAAGCCACTCATGCGCCTTTTAGGCGCGACGGAGACGATACTCCCCTACGCCTGCGATTACACGAGGATAATCCTTTTGGGCGCGCCGGTCATGTGCACCTCGTTCATCTTGAGCGCGATATTAAAATCCGAGGGCGAGGCGCGGCTTTCGATGGTCGGCCTCACGGCGGGCGGACTTGTGAACATTGCGCTCGATCCCCTGTTCATATTCGTGTTCAGAATGGGCATCGCGGGCGCGGCGCTCGCGACGATCCTCAGCCAGGGCGTGAGCCTTGCGATACTCGCTTTGATGTTCACGGGGAAAAGGAGCATAATAAAGCTCGATTTAAAAAAGGTTTCGGGCAAGTTCTCCGTCTATTGGGATCTTGTGAGGATCGGCTTCCCGACGATCTGCCGTCAGGGACTCGCCTCGGTATCGTCCGCGCTCCTCAACCACGGAGCCGCCGCCTGGGGCGGGGATTACGCCGACGCGACGGTCGCCGCCGTCACCATCTCGAACAAGATCTATATGCTCGTCAGGAGCGTCACGATAGGCATCGGCCAGGGCTTCCAGCCCGTCGCGGGGTACAATTACGGCGCTGGCCTCAATAAGCGCGTGAAAAAGGCGTTCTGGTTCGCGGTCGCGGTCGGCACGGTGATCTGCGTCGTCTGCGCCGTCTCGATCGGCTTCAACGCCTCCGCCGTCATGCGCTGGTTCCGCGACGACGACAAGGTGGTCGAGATAGGCTCCGTCGCCCTCAGGTTCGCGTGCGCGGTGATGCCGCTCCTCGCTTACTCCACGTTCGTCAATCAGCTTTACCAATGCTTAGGCTTCAGCATCCCCGCGACAGTGCTCGCCTCCTGCCGCCAGGGAATATTCTTCGTGCCGATAATACTTCTGGCTCCGAGGCTCATAGGTCTCACCGGCGTTCAGCTTGCCCAGCCGGGAGCCGACTTCGCGACCTTCCTCGTATCCGTTCCCTTCCACATAGTGTTCTTTAAAAAAGTGCTTTCAAGACCGACAAGACCCACGGAGGATCGACCATGAAACGACGTCTGATCGCCGCGGCCGCGGCCGCGATACTTTTCCTCGTCTGTCTGCCCCTTAAGCCGGCCTTTGCCGGCACGGAGCTTTCCACGCCCGAGGGGTATAACGAAAACGATTACTTAAAGCTCGCCGCGTTCCTCGAGACCGCCGACGAAAACGGCGTGAAGAACGGCGAGAAGCTTTCCGAAAGCTACGACCCCGCCGATCCCGCGACCTGGGACGGAGTCATGTGGACGGGCGACGAGGACAACCACGTCGGCTGGATATTCGTTTCCGACCGCGATCTCACGGGCGTGCTCGATCTTTCGGGCTGCACATTTTTAGAGCAGCTCGGCTGTTCCGGGAACAGGCTCACGGGCCTCGTGATCACAGGCTGCACCTCGCTCGAATACCTGTCGTGCGCGGGGAATCTCTTCACCTCGCTCGACCTTACCTCCTCCCCCTCCCTGCCCGTTTTCAAAAAGCTTTCGGCGGCGGGCCCCGGCACGGTCTCCGCGTTCTTCGAGCTGGGCGGCTGGTTCACAGTTTCTCTTTACGCCGTTCCCGATGAAGGCGCGGTGTTCACGGGCTGGTATTCCGTTCTCGACGGCTCGCCCGTTTCGTCCGAGCCTGCGATCACGATCGATCCCGACGTTCTTATGAGCGGCGTGGAGCTGCCCGACCTAACCGATCTTGAGGCGCGCTTTGCCTTTTTCGGCGACGCGGACGGAAACGGGAGGGTCGAAGCGGCGGACGCGCTTATCGTTCTCCGGATCGCGATGGGCATCCTGCCCGTTCCCGACGGCGCGAACGCGATCGACGTTGATAAAAGCGGCAAGGTCGAGGCGGCGGACGCGCTTTTGATACTGCGCCTCGCCATGGGGATAATCGCGAGTTTCGAGTGAAGAGCATTAACTTTCATTTTTCCTTGAAACGGCGGACGCGGTATGTTATAATGTAATTCAGCGATAATCACTCAAGGAGGCGCGATCATGAATCCTACCACATGGGAAGTCAGCTGCAAGAGCAACAAGCACATAAAGCTCAATATTTCCATCGGGCATTTTGCCACCAGTCATTCTCACATCGACCACTACATGGGTCTTACCGAGATGCGCACCAACTGCCATGCGGCAATGCTCTGCGCCAGAGAGCTCGCGAAGTTCTATACCCTGTCGAAACCCATCGACACCATCATCTGCCTTGAGTACACCCAGGTGATCGGCTCCTACGTCGCGACGATACTGACCGAGCCGGGCTCGAGGGGCGTTAACGAGCGTCACCAGATCAGCGTAATCACCCCCGAGTCGAACTCCTCCGGTCAGCTCGTGTTCTCGGGCGACGTGCAGGACCTTGTGCAGAACAGGTCGGTGCTGGTTCTGATCTCCACCGTTTCCACCGGCAGGAGCCTTGAGCGCGCGCTCGAGTGCATCACCTATTACGGCGGTCATCTCGTGGGCGTCGCGGCGCTGTTCTCCACGGTCGAGGAGGCCGTCGGCGTCGAGGTACATTCCCTCTTCTCCCCCGAGGACGTGCCCGAGTATCACTCCTATCAGTCGAACGAGTGCCCCTACTGCAAGAAGGGCAGGAAGCTCGACGGGCTCGTAAACGCCGCGGGACTTACAAGGATATAAAAAAAGCGCGGGGCGGTCGTCGATTGCCCCGATTTGATTATAAGGAGGTTCAGATGAACATTCTTCAGGAGCGGATCGTAAACGAAGGCAAGGTCCTTCCCGGCGATATCATCAAGGTCGACGGCTTCATGAACCACCGCGTCGATATAAAGCTCATGCGCGAGATCGCAAGGGACATCGCCGAACACTTCTCAGGCCGCGAGATTACCAAGGTGATGACGGTCGAGGCCAGCGGCATACCCATGGCGACGATCACCGCGGACGAGCTGGGCGTGCCCCTTCTCTTCGCGAAGAAGGCCAAAAGCGACAATATCGAGGGCGGCCTCATCTGCTCGGAGATACACTCCTATACCTATAACAAAAAGGTCACGCTGATGGTCTCCGCCGAGTGGCTGCATCCCGAGGACAAGGTGCTTATCGTCGACGACTTCATGGCGAACGGCGAAGCGATCCGCGGCCTCACCGAGATAGTCGAAAAGGCGGGCGCGGAGCTCGTCGGCATCGGCATCGCGATCGAGAAGGGCTTCCAGGGCGGCGGCGACAGGCTCCGCGCAAGGGGCATAGACGTACACTCCCTCGCCATAATCGAGAAGGCCGAGCCCGGAAACATCGTGTTCAGGGAGTAAGCGCTTTTTAGCATAACAAACGACGCACGGCTTTTACCGTGCGTCGTTTGTTATGCATATTCACAGGCTGTCGATTATATCCATCGCGTACCTTAAGATCACAAGCGCCTCCGCCGCGGTGAGCACGCCGTCGCCGTCAAGATCGCAGGCGGCAAGCAGCTCGTCGGTCGTCGGGATTATGCCCATAGCCGCGCGGAGCACGATCAGCGCGTCCGCAGCCGTGACCTCGCCGTCGCCGTCCGCGTCGCCGGGAACGGTATCCCTTTCGAAGCGCGCTATGACGCGGGTGTGATTCGTATCCTTGCTGTACAGCTCGTACATTTCCGATATGAACGTCCCGTCCTCCGTGAACCAGCCGAGGAAGGCGCAGCCCTCCTTCGGCTGCGCGACGGCAATACCGTAGGAGCCGGAGGTTTTATAACCGACCGTGCCGCCCCCCTCGGAGCCTACATAGTCGAACAGAAGCTCGGCGTTATTCGTGAGGTCAAGCGCCCTAAGCGCGCCGTGATGACAGGAAAGGTTTTTGAGCCTCGTGCAGCCGGATACGTCGAGCTCCGCAAGCGATCCGCAGTAGTTTACGGTCAGCGTTCTGAGCGCGGGATGATCCCGAAGGACGAGCCTTTTGATCGCGGTGTGACTGCAAATGAGGGTTTTAAGCCCCGTGTTGTTCGATACGTCGAGCGCGGCGATCGCGTTTAACGAACAGTCGAGATATTCAAGCGCCGGATTGTTCGTTAAGTCAAGTTCCGTGAGCAGGTTGTCGCCGCACATGAGATACCTGAACGCGGGGTTTTTCGTTACGTCGAGCTTCGCGATATAATTGTTCGAGCAGTGAAGATACTCGAGCGCCGTATTCTTCGTTACGTCGAGCTCGGAAAGAGCGTTGTTCGTGCATTCGATAAAATACAGAAGCCCGTTTTCCGAAACGTCGAGCGCGGAAAGGAGGTTGTGCGAGCAGGAAAGCTCCTTAAGGGAGGAGTTCTTCGTAACGTCAAGCTCCGTAAGCCGGTTGTAGAAGCAGGTGAGCTTCCAAAGCGCCGTACAGCCCGATACGTCGAGATCCGAAAGAAAGTTGTCGGAGCAGTTGATCTTTTCAAGCTTCGTGCAGGCCGAGACGACGACCGAGGTCATCTCGTTGTACGCGCAGTTGAGTTCCTTGAGCGCCGTGCAGCCCGACGCGTCGAGCCCCGTCATATCGTTGTATGAGCAGCCGAGGGTCTCGAGCGCGGTGCAGCCCGATACGTCGAGCGCGCCGACGAGCCCGTGGTTGTCGATCGCCATGCTCTTGACCCTTTTCCCCCCGGCGGAGTCTGAAAAAGTTATGCCGCTCCATGTGGCGGGAGATGAGGGGCTGTAGCCTGATGAAAGCTTCTTTCCGTTCTTTACGCCGCCCTCGTCGGTCTGTTCGAGGAACGCAGAGAGCTTCTGATAGTCGTGAGCGTTGTAGCCGGCGGGGGTCGTTCCCTTAAGCGCAAGCGCGGGAACGGATATAACGATCAGCAGCGCGGCGATTAGAACGGCTGAAATGCGTTTTAACAAGATCGGGCACCTCCCTGTTTTTTGCGCCGAAAGGCGCTGTACTCCCGTTTATTATATTTCATTTTGCCGTTAAGGTCAATCGGTTGAATGGCGGAATGAAAAGCCCCCGGAGCGCCGGGGGCTTTTCGTATTTCAGTCATGTCATTTGCCGGAGATCGTGATGCCGTCGAACGCCATATAGGGAAGCACCGTCGAGCCGTCCGCGACCTGCTCCTTCGAGATCGCGCGGAGGTTCTTGAGCATCGCCGCCATGTTGCCGCTTATCATCGTTTCGGAGAGGGCGGGGCCGATCTTGCCGTTCTCGATGATGAAGCTGTTCTTGGCTACGCCGGAGAAATCGCCGTTCGAGGAGGGCTGACCGCCGGAGAAACGGCCGACGATTATGCCGCGGTCGATCGAGGCGACGATCTCGTCGATGCTCCTGTCGCCGGAGGCGATGATCATGTTCTGGCTGTCGTTTAAGCCCCTCTTTAAGCCGAGCTTGTTGGCAGAGTAGAGGCTCACGGCGAAGGCGTTCAGCCTGCCGTCCTTAATAATGTCGAAGTTTTCGGCGCGGAAGTCCTCGCCCGTTATGCGCTCGCCGCAGACTATCCTGTCGTCGAGCGGCGCGAGGCTTATCGTTACGCGCTCATCGGCGACCGTTTCGCCGAGGCTGTCCTTCCACGGGCTCGTGCCCGCGAGAAGGCCCTGATCGGAAGCGAAGCTCATTATGAGCCCGCCTATGAGCTCGCCCGTGCAGGAGGGCATGAGCACCATCGTTCCCTCGAATTTGCCCTCGACGCTTACGGTCTCGATCTGCTTCTCGACGTTCGCGAGATCCTTTGCCAGCGATCCGAGCTCAATGAAGGGCGTGTCGAGGTTCGCGCAGGTGACGGCCGACACGAAGAACGAGGACGCCTTGTCGCCGTCGTGTCCGCTGAACATAAGCATCACCTCATAGCTGCCCTTGTGAGTGGAGAAGAGCACGCCGTTTGAATTGGCTCTTGCCGAGGTGATCTCCTTGTGGCTTACGATCATCTGCTCCATCATTATTCTGGGGAAGCGGATCTTTACGTCGTCCATGAGCTCCCTGCAGCGGGAAAAGAGCTTTTCGGTGTCGGGCTTCACTTCGCCGAGGACGAAATCCTCGTTCTCACCGAGGGGAGCAAAGTCCCAGCTCTCGTCCGGCATGGAGGACGCGGCGGACTCTATGCAGCTGTCCGCGGCGGAGGCGACGGTTTCGTCGTCAAAGCTGTTCTGGCTGACGGTGCCCTTGCGGGAGTCCTTAATGCACTCCATGACGAGTTTCTTGTCAAAGAGCGTGCGGAAGAGGCTGAATTCTCCTCCGTCCACGTTGAATTCATGGGTAACGGTTTCGGATACGCTCACGGACGCCTTGTCCGCGCCCTTGTTCATAAGGACGCCTACGGCGTTTTTTGCGGTGTTTTTCAATTCTTCAAGCATGTTTTTTCCTCCTTATCGTCCGCCGATATTGACTTTGCACTTGATCTCCGGGCCGCCCATGCTGACTGTCATGGGCTGCTTCTTTCCGCACATGCCCGAGGATACCCACGTCATGCTGTCGGAGATCATATCCACCGTCTTGAGCATCTCGAATGCGACGCCCGAGATGGTCGTGTCGAGCAGCGCGCGCCCGAGCTTGCCGTTCTTGATCTCATAGCCGAAGGTCACGCCGTACATGAATTCGCCCGTGGTATCGGCCTGGCCGTTGTTGGTGTCGATCAGATAATAGCCGTCCTCGACGGAGGCGATCATGTCCTCGAGCTTCGAAGACCCCGGCAGGACGGCTGTGTTCCTCATACGGATGAGCGGCTCATCGGAGAACAGATACGCCCTCGCGTTGCCTGTGGGCGTCATTCCGAAGCGCTCCGCTGTCTCGCGGCTGTTCATATAGCCGACGAGTATGCCGTCCTTGATGAGCACGGCGTCCGTCGCCTCGGTACCCTCGTCGTCCGCGTATACGGGCAGAGGTACGGGCTTTCCGAAGGCGGTGTGGGCAAAGTCGACAAGGTTCACGAGCTCGGAGCCCACGCGCTTGTTGAGGTTCGGGCCGGCGACGGAGCCGCCGATGACGAGATCCGCCTCGACGGTGTGGCCGACGGCCTCGTGCGCGAGCATGCCCGCGAGCTCACCGCCTAATATGACGGTCTTGACGCCCGCCTCGGGGTACACGCCGTTCGCCTTCTGACGGAGCTTATCGTAAAGCCTGTCGATCCGTTCATAAGCGGAAGAGGGATCGGTGAAGTTCGCGTCGAACGCGCCGTAGCCGCCGATCACGTCATAAAGTTCCACGGGCTGACCGTCGGGGGCGGCCGCAGTCAGTATGATATACATGAAGCTTCTCGGCTGGAGCCAGTGAACGTCCGCGCCGTTCGATACTGCAATGAGCTTCTCGGAGGAGTCCGCCATCGCGACCACCGTACGGCTCATAAGATCCGGATATTTGCCTGCGATGTACGCGTCGACAGCTTTGGCAAACTCGATATACGCCCTCTGCTCAAGGTCGTTGATTTCGCGGGCTGTGAAGCGCGCGGTATTGGGCATAGGCTTATTCGGGCCCTTTCCGCGGCCGGCATGCTTAGCGAGGAAAGCGGCGTTTTCGGAAGCCGCCTTCAGCACCTCGCGGACGGAATCGTCGGTGTACTCTGCGGTCGAGGAGAACCCGTACACGCCGTTCTCGTAAACACGCGCCGAAACGCCCATGTTCTCCGTCCGGACGTTGTTAACAAGATCGCCGTTGACGAGGGCCACTTGGCGCGACCGGTTGAGCTGAGCCCTCAGCTCGGTGTTCGCGCCCGAGGCAAACAGATGCTTTTTGTCGGTCACAAGGTCATTGATCATATTGTTTCTCCTTTGCTGGAATAATTTGCGATCACTCTCCGCCGCTGCGGAGTTTACAGTGTAATTATATTCGATAGGCACAGTCTTAACAAGCTATTCCAGTTTACATTTCAGAAAATATAGGTTGAATCTCTGTAAACCGTCGGTTGCGAAAGGCGGATCATCGGAAAACCGCACAGGGGACGCGCCGATTTTTTATATTTTTTTCCCGCGCTATTGAAAACGCAGGCTTTTTGCGGTAAAATTATGAAAATTATTAAGAAGGGATAACCGTCATGGAACGAATAGTGATCCTCGACTTCGGAGCCCAGTATAATCAGCTCATCGCGCGGCGTGTGCGCGAGCAGGGCGTTTATTCCGAGCTCCTCCCGCCCATGAGTCCCATCGAGCGGATAAAGGGCGACGGGCTCTCGGGCGTGATACTCTCGGGCTCCCCCGACAGCGTGTATTCGGAGACGGGCAGAAAGTGCCTGCCAGGGGTGTTCTCGCTGGGCGTGCCCGTGCTCGGCATCTGCTACGGCATGCAGCTCATGACGTATATGCTCGGCGGCGAGGTCGGAAAGGCCCCCGTGCGCGAGTACGCCGGCGTGCATACGCACTTCGAAAAGAGCCCTCTCTTCGACGGCATACCCGACTCCACCGTCTGGATGAGCCATAACGATATGGTCACAAAGATCCCCGAGGGATTCACCGTCACGGCAAGTACCGCAGACTGCCCCGTCGCCGCAATGCAGAACGAGGCAAAGAGACTCTACGCCGTGCAGTTCCATCCCGAGGTCGCGCATACCGAATACTGCGCACAGCTTTTCAATAATTTCGTTCACGGGATATGCGGCTGCGCGGGCGGCTGGAGTCCCGAAGGTCTCGTGGACGAGCTCGTCGCGGGCATCAGGAAGCAGGTCGGTTCCCGCCGCGTCGTCGCGGGACTCTCCGGCGGCGTCGATTCGTCCGTCGCGGCGGCGCTCGTAAGCCGCGCCGTCGGCGATAAGCTCACCTGCATCTTCGTCGATCACGGTCTGCTTCGAAAGAACGAGGCCGACGAGGTTATGCATTTCTACCGCGAAAATATGGGGCTCAACGTGATCGAGGTCGACGCTAAGGAGTACTTTTTAGGTCAGCTCGCGGGCGTCACCGAGCCCGAAAGAAAGCGTAAAATAATCGGCGAGAGCTTCGTCCGTGTGTTCGAGAGAGAGGCGAAAAAGATAGGCGGCGCCGAGCTTTTGCTGCAGGGCACCATCTATCCCGACGTCATCGAGTCCGGCTCCGGCGGCGCAAGCGTCATAAAGAGCCATCATAACGTCGGCGGCCTGCCCGAGAAGTTCGGCTTCGAGCTTCTGGAGCCCCTCCGTCCCTTCTTCAAGGACGAGGTGCGCGCGATCGGCGAGGCGCTCGGTATGCCGAAGGAGCTCGTCTGGCGCCAGCCCTTCCCCGGCCCCGGTCTCGGCATCCGCGTCCTCGGCGAGATCACGGAGGACAAGCTCTCGATACTCCGCGACTCCGACTTCATACTCCGCGACGAGATCAAAAAAGCCGGCCTCGACCGCGCCATCTGGCAGTTTTTCACGGTATTCACCGGTATGCGCTCCGTCGGCGTCATGGGCGACAGCCGCACCTACGACTACGCGATCGGCGTCCGCGCCGTCGTATCCACCGACGCAATGACCGTCGAGTTCGCCGATATCCCCGCCGATATCCTCCGCCGCATCTCGAACCGCATAATCGCCGAAGTCCCCCACGTCAACCGCGTCGTCTACGACATTACCGACAAACCCCCGGGAACGATCGAGTGGGAATGATGACACGGCCTTAAAAAAGCCTTGTAAACACTGGGTTTTTTATGAGCCAAAACCCGATTTGATTGCATATTGATGTCGCTTGTGCATAAAGGACCGTTTTTCGGTCCGGCAAATGGCTTACGGGAAGGTTTTTCCCCTCCCGGCAAACGTATTGAAAGCCCCCGGCTGCTGCGAGCAGCCGAGGGCTTTTTTCGTACCTTGAAAACCGAATATCAGTCGACCGGAAGGTCAACGTCAATGGCCGGGCTTATCCTGTGAAAGAGCTTCCCGTGAAGCGGATATCGGTAACGCCATTCGTCGTATTCGTCGCGGCTCATCGCTCCCGAATCGAGCTTCTGCTTCTGCTCCGCCCACTCGCGCAGCAGAGGGATCAGCTCAGTTCCCATCCCCTCGCTTTGAAAGCGCAGTTGGGGTTCGCCGCCGTTCAGCTCCACGGTGAGCCCGCAGCCGTCCTCCAGCGCGAACAGAGTGTGCATGAGCCCAATGAGTGAGTCGATATCGGGCACCGTGAGTGCGTTGGGAGAAACGCCCAGACAGCCCGCGAGCTTCTCCGTGAGCTCGTCCTTGGGCACACGCAGCCCCGTCTCGTACTGCGCTATGCGCGAATCGGCCGTCGCTTCGCCGAAGCCCGCCTTCACCCCGAGATACTTCATGCTCATCCCGTTTTTCATGCGGAAAAACCTGATCCTCTGCCCTATCGCCATACCAAAGCTCCTTCATGTTTGATGGGCCTACTATAGCATATTTGTTAAGGTCGGGCAAGCCCGACAGGCGCGGAGAACAACGGATCGAGCATGAAGCGGTGGGTGCCGCAGAAATATATTTTGAAATTCGGCCGATTTTCTTCGGACACCCGCCTGTTTTATTGCCAGGTATAAGTGAGGGGACTTTTGAGGCAGAGAAGCTCGGCTTGAAAATATATTTCCCAAAAATATTTTTTTGGGGTTACACCCCCCTGATTTTTTTGCCATAGAACTATAGAGGGACTTTTTCGACCGTATAGGACAATGAGCGAATTCGCGGACACAAGCGGCTGCCCCTAAGCATATTTGTTAACCGGGCGTCGGGCAT
>JAILNX010000011.1 GCA_024691085.1 Clostridiales bacterium
CCGAGATTGAACCTGAGTGTCCATATGCCCCAAAGAATATCAATATGCCGATCTCCCATGCCGCCGTTTCCGAGATCTATATATCCGGATAATTTCCAGTCATTTAGTAGTATATTGGGCAGACAATAATCTCCGTGGAGCAGTACATCTGTTTTTAGAAGCGACAGGCCCTCTTCAGCTATGCGCCGAGCATCATTAAATGATTTGAATTCCCATATCCCCTGAAAAAGATCCGGTTCATAATTGCTGCTATCAAACCCTTTCATCACAGCATTTGTATATGTCTGTGTCCGATCCCGCACAGGGCATCCGCTTGCTTCTGTCTCATGCAAAGAACGCAAAAGCGTGGCAGTAGTATCACAGAGCCTTTCAGGCTCGGACAGATATCTATGATCTGTGCAGTCTTCACCGGGAATTCGCCTAGTAAGAAGAAAGTCATTGCTTTCAGATGACCCATAGTACAACACTTCCGCCGACAAGCCTAAAGAATGCATATATTCCGTCATTAGAGACTCTGTCTTAAGTGTTCCGTTCAATGCCCTTTTTAAAAAGAAGCCCTCGTCTCTGTCAATGAAAAGCACTTGTGCCTCTATGGAACAACTGCTGTCATAGACAGGAGCATCTTTAATGAATTCCCAAAGCGCTTCCGGATATTCGGATATGCTGACTTGTATTGCCTTACGTTTCATGGATTTTCTCCTCGACAAATCCCGATTTATCGGGCTGATTATACCATACCTTCCATGCCAATTCAATCAAAAAACGGGCTGCGACCGCAGGTCTTCCCCGCCATCGCAGCCCGTTTCTTACTTCACGTATTCCTGTTGTATGCTCACCCCGCACTTCAGGTGGATCTCGATGCCGTCGTCCTTTACGATGATCCGGTCGACGATCATTCGCATTATCTCGCAGTCCGTCGCCGTGAGCAGTTTTCCGGAGTTGATGCCTTCGTCGAAGGCCTTGAGCCATGTCCGTACCTCAGCGTACTTGAGCGTTGTGTCCTCCAAGGCGGCTCGCTCTGCTTCTTTTGCCGCCATGACCTCTTTCAGTTCTTTTTTGCGGGCGTCGTATTCCGCCTGCCCGACTTCCATCCGCTGTTTTGACTTATGCAGAGCAAGCGCTTCTTCCTGTATCGAGATAATCTCGCTTTCGATCGCCTGCAGCTTTGCCTTGTCCTCGGCCTCCATGACCGCGGCTGCGGATGATCGGATCGCATCAGTTACTTCCGCCGAGGTGTTCATTATGACTCGCATCGCCGCGATGTAAGTCGCCTCGAGCACATCCTCCCGCACGTGGTGCGAGTCACATACTTCCCTTTTATTTACCACGCGGTTCGAGCATGCCCATGATGGCACTTTCTTTCCGGACCCGACCGTTCGCACCTGTCTCCGCAGCTTATGCCCGCATATCCCGCAGACAAGCAGCCCGCTGAAGGGGTACCGGCTGCTGTACTTGCCGGTGCCTACAGCTTCATCTTTTGCATTCCTGCGCCGCTGTATTTCCCTCTGAACCATATCGAATGTGTCTTTGTCTACGATCGCAGGGTGTGTATTTTCCGCATAATAGATCGGCGACTGGGATCCATCGTTCTTTCTGCGGTACTTCGAGAGGACGTCCGGCTTCCATGTCTTGCCGAGGAGTGCGTTGCCTGCATACTTCTCATTCGTGAGTATGCCCATTACTGTACCGTACTTCCAAGTGCCTTTTTCCTGCTTTGTCGGTATGCCTTCTTCATTGAGGATCCTGCATATTCCGGCTAACGAATTCCCGTTGAGGTATTCTCTGTAGATGCGTCGGATTACCTCTGCCTCTTCCTCGATTATCTCATACATGTTATGGCCGTTCTCATCCTTGCCGACCTTCCTATATCCAAGCATAAGCCCGGTGTTCAGCGTAACCTCGCCGCTTTGGAACTTGCGCTGCCATGCCCATTTTATGTTGCTGCTGATCGTTCGGCTTTCCTGCTCGGCCATAGCGCTAATCTTGATTTCCCGATAATTCGCGCGTGACTCCGCGCCGTTGTCCGGGAGCAAGAGCGGGAGGATCAAGACCCCCCTTGCCCTTTTTATATGTTTTTCGTAATACCGATTGACGAAAAATCGATCAGTCGGTGATAACGATAACTTTCATAGTCATTTTCGTGAGAATCAAAATTTTAGCTTTGGAGCTTGCCATGGCAAACGGCCACGGCAGTGTTGTTGTGATTCTCATCATTTGATCATTGATCAATTTCGATGAGAATTTGCTGCGGGGTTGGGAATGAGTAATCATTCTTTCCCGCGGGTCTTTTTCACCCGAGGTGGATGAGCTGCGCTTCCGACATTATCCGCTGCCGGAATGTCGCCGCGGTGTGCCTGTCCACACCCATGCTTTCCCACTCTGAGAGCGGGCGATTGGTCACGAAGATAATGCTTCGCGCTTCGTTGAGGAACATGACCGCCTTATAAAGCAGCTGCATGTTCTCATCCGACGGTTTGATGTAAAAAAGTTCGTCGAGAACGATCAGGTCGCTTTTGAGCATTTTGTTCCAATGGCCCTTCTGCTGCCTTGCCGCGGCAACAAGACCTTCCTCGGTTGTGTAAACCGCGGAAGCTCCGGACCGGATGGCGTCCCTTGCAAGCTGTACGGCAAGAGAGGTCTTCCCCGTTGCGCAGTCCCCGACAATAACGACGTTCTGCCTGGTGCTGTGGAAGTCGGTCTTCTTGAGCTCCTCGAGCTGCCAGCGCAGTCCCGCTGTGATCCGCGATTCGTCAAAGACCTTTTTGGGCAGGCCCGATCCCTTATACAGTTGATCGGCCTTCCGCTTTGCCCTGAGATCGAGTTCCTGTTTAAGGACGCTGAACAGATAATCCTTATTGGAAACGGTCTCGTCGTTCAGATCGATAACGCCGTTGGCGACGTTCATGAGAAACAGCTCCCTGGCAAGCTCTTGGATATCGGCGATGTCAGCCATTGTTCTGCTCCTCCTTTATCTCCATTGCCCGTTGCAGATAGTGCTTGTACGTGCTGTGCTTCAGATACTTCCGCGCGGTGTCCTCGCCGTAGCGGTACAGCAGGTAGGAAGAAAGCTCCATCATGGTGCAGATTCCCACCTGATTGCAATGCTGCATGCCGAGGCGGATCTGTTCGGCCGTATAGTATTTCTGCAGTCTGCGGAGCCTGTCGCACTGTGGGTAGACGTAGCGGGGCTTTTGCTTACGAAGGGAAACGAGAAACTCGGTCGCGACTTCGTCATCGGCATAGAACTCATGGAGCTCCTGCTCGATGGAGAGCGCCTTCTCGGGCTTCGGAAGCGATACCACGCTGCCCGTCCCCTCGGGAATCTCGAACTTGCAGATGAGGTCGTTCGTCAGAGCGTGATAGACGAGAAGCGTATTATCGTACCGCTCCACCCTCACTCGCTCATCGTCGGGAACGTCTTCCGGCAGCTTATAGTGGTTGCCATGATACTCGATGGCGGAATGATACGGAGTGATGACCACCACGTCGGTATTCGGCTTTTCGTACACCTTGATGAGCTTGCCGTACTCCGTCGGGAACATCTCGCGGGGAGTCTTCTTGGTGTATCCGTTGATACGGCCGTTGCCTTCCCTGTCGAGCCATTCGAGGCAGGCGCAGTTGAGCTGATCTATGCCGCAGTAGATCCTGCCGTCGAGGAACTCGTGCTTTACCGCATCGACGACCTTCTCTACCCTGCCCTTCGTCTGCGGATCGTAGCCCTTGCAGAGATAGACGCTGAAGCCCGTTTCCTTGATGTAGTCCTCGAACTCCTTGACGAAGATAACGTCGCCCATGTTCTCGGAAACGACCATTATCCTGTCCTGATCGTAGACCATCATCTGCGGCCTGCCGCCGAAATAGCGGAATGCGTACCGGTGAGCCTCGACCGTTTTTTTCGTGTCAAACGGATCCGCGGAGAAATACGCGAACCGCATCCGGCTGTAGGCGAGCACCATGCAGAAGAAGTACATGCGGATGTTGTTGCCGTACATGCTTTTCATGACGTACTGACCGAAATCCGCCTGGCCTTCGTATCCGGGCTGCACCTCATCGCGTATCGCGCCTTTGCGGGGCGGCTTGGATAAGCCCGTCTGCTCACGCAGACGCCGCAGGTACCGATAGAATGTCGAGGCGGGGACTTCTAAATCCGGGAACTGCTCATGGAGCCTCTGCAGTATGAGCGTGTTGTTCATCTGCGGGCAGAGCTTGAGCATTTCGATTATGTACTGGCGGTAATTGTCCAGCACAAACTCGTGCTGCTTCTGAAACTCAAGGAACTCATCGTATGACTTGTTCCACCATTTGTACGATGTATTGTATGAGATTCCAAGCTTTTCCGTAGCCTTGAGCCGGGAAAGCCCGAGGGCTTTGTACTCCTGGAGCTTGTCGTAGGTTTCTTTGGAAATCATTGTGTTTTTACCTCCTTCGTGCTTATTTGATTTCCAAATCAGCTAAACGCAATCATACGCATCACCTCCCCCTTTATATGGCAACAGCCACGGGCGACCGTGGCTGTTGAGTATTTTATCACATATTAAGCTGATATTAAAGATTTGCCATTGCAAACGCGATCAGCCGTTCGAGCTCATCGGCAAGATATAACGGAACGTTCAGCACCTTACCATCAAGTGAAAGGTTCCTCAGTGACAGGCGAACGCACAGCTTTGTCTGCTCTTCGTATTGCTGCATATAGTTCTTTATGCTTGTCGATTTGAAGTTTTGTCCGGCTTTAACCTCAATCGGGATAACGTCGTTATCATGCTGAATTACGAAACCCACCTCATATGGCGACTTTGACCAGTAATAGCATCCGCTTTCCGGGATGCCGGCAAGACTCTGCACGACATAGTTTTCGGTCAGTGCGCCTTTGAATTCCTCAAACAGCCTGTTCTCCTCCGTGAATGCGGAGCTCGCGAGATGTGCATGTCTGCGCAGCAACCCGACGTCGGTCATGCTAACCAATTCCGTTCTTACTAATGTCTTGGAAAATAAGGTGATATGCTTCTTCATAGCTGTCACAGTCTTTTCCGAGTACAAATGGTTTTACAACAACATGCTCGTTTGCAAGAAGTTTATGACGATTTCTTTTAACTCTGTTCTTAACAACCTGATCAGACTGTTCTTTTTGGCTAGCCTTAGGTAGCTCATCAACAACATCATAAAAAACAATGCTATTCAATAGCACATTGCTGATCTTAGCATAATTCGAATAAAAGAGATATGCTCGATGAGTGAGAAGCCACCAAATATCCGCCTCGCTCTCACTTAGTTCAAGACCTATAATTGCTATATTTGATGTGTAGAACCTTTCACCCCATGTATTCTTGGGTTGTTCCTCATTATACAGAACCCGTTTAATATTCATCTGATAGGGCTGATTGTCCTTCTTGGTGTTCAGCTCCGTTCTAAGATATTGAACAACACCCATGTAATGCTCGTATCCTAAGCAAAGCGATACAGGACTGTTTGCGATTCCGTGTAGATGATAGAAGGTTGAGGCGTTGATATTAGCAGTCGAATCAAACAAGTACTTCTTGTATTTGCTTCCATCATAGACATATGATTTATCAAAAGCATTCTCCAAGAGCGTGTCATAGTTGGTGGTTAGTACAGCATTCATTTTCAGTTTAGCAACTTCATGATGTATCGCCTTTTCAGGGAGCTTCACACCCTCCACCTTTGCGGCTATCTCTCGTTTTACTCTGTTATAAATTGCGTTTGGAACAGGATCATTTGGGTTTTTTTCAAGGTATTCGTTAATTATTCTCTCGAATTCGAGAGGCATCGAAAGCTCAGGATTGTATGTAACATTAAGATGTTCAGCAGTTGCTTTTAGTAAATCGCCCCAAGGGACGCCACCGTTTAGACATCTATTTAACCCATTGCCAATCAACAAACAATTATCCATGGATCTCCTCCAATAACATAATAAGCTTAAGGCTCTTGCGCTGAGACAAACGGGCAAAGAAAACACCTTTCACCGCCAAATTGCTTTTTGCCGTAAATGCTGAAAAGGAACAAACTATCTCGGGAGCCATTTCTCGAGGAGCAGTTTCAGTTCCTCGGCTTCCTCGCGGCTTAGTGTAATACCCTTGCCCATCTTCGAGTGGTCAGGTGACCATTGCCTAATATCATATTTGGGTTCATCTCCATTCCAAGAAACCAAATTAAGCTCTTTTGACCACCCGCCAGGACTAGATGAGATGGTTCCAAACGACTCTATAATCTCAAAACTGAATCCTTCCAAAGTACACCTCCAATGACAAGTTTTCGCTGCATGTGAAATTCGCCGTTTCGCCTAAAGCATTGAATTGCTTGTATCGAAATAACGATAGCCTATTTTATCATGTTCGTGCAATTCTATCAATAACCGACATTGCTTTCGTTTCTATTTTCACACCAATGATATTGATAGCATATAACGAACATTTACTCCATAACAGCAGTTATTCAGATCATTGGGAGCCCCTTGTCTCTAATAAACTTGTAAACGGTATTACGATTCACTTTAAATATCTTTGCTATCTGCACCTTTGATACATTTTGTATGAGCAACTCAGAGATAACTGCCTCTTTCCCGGAAAGCTTGACATGACTGGATTTTCGGCCTTTCGGCCTTCCAAGGACTACGCCCTCCGCCTTTTTCCTGGCCAACGCTTCTTTGGTTCGCTGACTAATCAAATTGCGCTCTATCTCGGCAGATAATCCAAAGGCAAACGCAAGAACTTTGCTTTGTACATCATCACCCAGCCTATATCCATCCTTAATCGTCCACACTTTGCATTCTTTCAGCATGCACTGATTAAGGATTTCCATAATCATAAAAAGGCTCCTGCCGAGACGAGACAACTCAGAGCAAAGAATCATATCGTTTTTCTTGACTTTATCGAGAAGCTTACCTAATGCACGTTTATCATACTGCATCGTGCCGCTTATCGTCTCCTCTATCCAGCCATCAATATTTAAGCTATTCGCTTCTGCAAAACGAATAATCTCATATCGCTGGTTCTCAACGGTTTGTTTGTCGCTGCTGACTCTTATATAGCCATAGGTCATTTTCCGCACCTCCTGTTTTTATCCCATCAATAATCAGGGTATACTAATTATATCTATAACTGAGGTGCGTTTGTTTATTGAAGTATGCCTGTAATAAATGAGCGTTTATGTTAGTCAGGAAGGGACCGTGAGTTCGTTTGCTACTTCGGAAAGCTGGGCAATTCTATTGCCTATTGAGAAAAGTATACGTGAAAAAATGAAAGCAAAAGGCACTCCTCTTTCAGAATGGAACCTGTCAATAAACTATGGTGTTAAAACCGGCTGTAATGATGCATTCATAGTATCTTCACAAAAGAAAGAGGAGCTAATTGCAAGTGATCCTAGGTCAGCCGAAATAATACGACCGATTTTAAGAGGCAGGGATATTAAACGATACTGCTATACCTTTGCTGACCTTTGGTTAATTGCGACTTTCCCGAGTATGCAGTATGATATCGAGGATTATCCGGCGATTAAGAAGCATCTGTTATCGTTTGGAATAGAGCGATTAGAACAGACCGGCCTCAAACACATAGTTGAGGGAACAGCAGTTAAAGCGAGAAAGAAAACAAACAATAAATGGTACGAGACACAGGACAGCATTAGCTATTGGAACGATTTTCTTGAGCAGAAAATTGTATGGGGCAATTTGTGCTTGACAGCACAATTTGCATATGCCGAAGAGAATTTATTTGTTAATGCTCCGTCACCAATGATTGTCCCAGGAAACAAATATGTCCTCGCGGTGTTGAATTCTCATTTAGGCGATTGGTATATCCGACAATTAGGAGTAACACGAAACGGCGGCTATTTTGAGTATAAACCAATGTTCGTTGAGCAGTTGCCAATCCCCATTTTATCTAAAGATGAAGAAGCTGTATTCATTACTTTGGTGGATAGGATTCTTATATCAAAAGAAAGGCAAGAAGATTCATCTTGCCTTGAGGAAGAAATTGATCAGCTTGTTTACGAGCTTTATGGGCTCACTAAAGAAGAAATACAGTTTATTGAGGATAAGTCTAATCAATAATATAGCTGGTTTCTTCACTACTAAGCTCGTATAATTTGCAGAACACTCTGTCTACATCGGCATCAGAACAGAGAGATCCATTCATCCGCTGATCGTACAGATGGATGATCTCTTGTTCAATCTCTGGGGTGGGCGGAATTAGAGTTATTTCTCTTAAAAAGCCTTCCCCTTTTCCACCAGTAACATTAGCACGAGGTAATACTATTTTTTCGAATAGCTTACTGTTTAAGTACGACAGAACATATATTAAGTGATCTCCAGTAATGAGATAGCACTTATTATTTAACATGTATCCGGGATCTACCAAGCATGCATCCATTGCATCACTAATTTCCCGATAGACGATTTTCTGCTTAGAAAATTCGTTCAAATAAACGCAATTTCTAAGGTTGTATGGAGTGTCACCCTTATCAGCTCGCTTAGACAAAATCGAGTAATACTGTTCCAGGTGTTCCTTAATCGCAGGATAATCGTCAATGTTAATCGGTGGTATCCCTTTGCTTTTTACTCCGTTGTGAACATTAATCAACCACAATCCGGCGAAAGTATAGTTGTATCGCTTAATATCTCTGCCTCTCAGAATCGGTCGAATAATATCAGCAGATTTGGGATCACTTGCGATAAGCTCGTCTTTCTTCTCTGTAGAGATAATAAAAGCTTCGTTGAATCCAGTTAGAATACCCCTGTTAATTCGGAGATTCCATTGTTTAAGAGGAATCCCTTTATTCTCCATTCTGACGCAAATATTCTTTTCCAAGGATGAAAGGATTGCCCAACTGCCACTATCATTAAAAGCATTTATTGCCCCATTTTGACCAACATAAACGCTCAAATTATTTGTGCATTTCTCTTTGACCAAACAGGCTAGTGTCTGATAAGTATTTTCGCATTTTGAAAAGATTATGATGTTAACATCCACTGTTGCAGACTCAAATATTTTTTGACCTGCAAAGTCGATCAAGCAAATAGGATTGGTCTTGTTTGCAAAGAATCCTCTTAGCTTTTCTCCATAACTGGCACGCATCCATTTATTACTGGTAATAAACGACAAAACGCCTTTTTGCCTAAGCAGCCTATATCCTTTTTCATAGAACAAGCAGTAGATATCGCCGGTCTTTGCAAATGTCTCAAAGCCCTTGTTTTCGTATGCGTCGCCAAGCTTTTCCCCCGTTGCCTCGTCTATCGTTTTCTGAAGCTGAACATATGGAGGATTGCCTATAACAATATCAAACCCGCCCTTTTCACGGAAAACGCGAGCAAAGTCAAGCTGCCAAAGTACAAAGGGCTTTGATGCCATGTTTTTTGTTTCCTGATAATGCTCTAATGTTTCAGCCGCCGCTCCTTCGAGCTGAACCATAATTACTTCATCTCTCAGTGCATCAATGTCCAGCAGAAGTTGTGCTTTCTTGTCGGTGTTATCGCACCGGAAGAGATCATCCTGCTTTTCTATCAAGCGCTGCAACGCAGCGTCGAAGGCGTTTTGATAAGCATTCAACTGCATAACATCATACGAAGTGCCAATGATATCGCTCTCGTTTATCAGTTTACAGCCTTCAAAATCATCAATCAAGCTGTTGCCGCACAGGATATTACATTCCAGATTGGGAAGCGGCAAGGGATTTCTATGCCCATCGAGAGCGGTCATTGCGTTCGGATCAATTTCATCATCAATAACCAAAGCAAGCCAAAGACGAAGCCTTGCAATATCGACAGCAGAAGGCTCTAAATCAACTGCAAAGATGCAGTTGCGGATCGTATCATACTTAAGTTGCCGCGCACTTCTATCATTGATGCGGCGATAACGGATCTCTCTAGCAGCGCCCTTTGGATCGATAATCTTTTGGGTGATATCCATATATGCTGTAATGTTTTGCCTGGCTCGAACTATTTCGTTCAGCATACCTAACGGGAACGCGCCGGAGCCGACGGCAGGATCGGCAACCCTGACATCCTTTAACGCCTTATCGAGTTCAGCCATGCGGTCAACCAACACCGCGCCTTCATCGCTCAGCAGATACAACTCCTCAGAAATCCAAAGATCGTAGGACTCACCCTTAGCAGCCCGATTAAGCACCCCAGCATCCTCATCTTTCATGAAGTCACCGTACAGAATAAAATCTCTGATCGAGCTTTCCTTTACTTGCATCGTATTTGTCAGGTATTGTATTAAGCTTTCCTGACACATATAATGCACTATTTCGCGTGGAGTATAGAACGCACCCTTGCTCTTGCGATCATTTACGTCAAGCAAGTTTTCAAAAACTTTACCCAGCATCTCGGGATCGATAGCAACTTCTCTTTCAAGAGGTTCATCTTCACTCATTGTAAAGTTGTAGCGATCGAAAATATCAAGAATACCGTCAGCTAACCTGTCCTTTGTATCGGCATTAGAAAACAACTCGTTTGGAATTGCAAATCTATTATGCTTCCAGTCATAACCATCCATCGGTTCAAACAAACCGCCCGACAAGAAAGGAATGCGGCAATGAAGCGCGGGATCGTAGCCTTGTTCGCCGCGATTTACGTTAAGTGCATCATAGAATAATGGTTCGAGGTAATCATCAAAGAAATTCTGTCCGCGTCGTATTGAGAGCTCGAACAGCTTTCGCATGAAGTTATGTGGGCCGGAACCCCATGGTTCGCCCTTAACGCAAGTGCTGAGGAACGTTTCGTCATCGTCGGAAAGTTTACTAAGCGCGGCTCCATTAATCCTGTATGTGTTTGCATCAACTTGAGAATAAACGGCCGGAATGAGTGCCCTCGATTTCGTGCCTCTTGCAAAGAAAGCCTTTTTATACTCGGCTGCGCTGAGCTGACGGGGCCATGCACTAACGCCAAGCCACCCTTTCTTCTGGAGGAAGTATAAGAACACTATCTGTCCCATAAGCTTTTTTGCAAATTGGGCCGATGTATAATTGTGCAGCTTTGACTCTTCTACGAAATCGTTATTTTGCTCCAGCGCTTCTCGTAATTGATGATACTTCTCGCAATACAGCTCAAAGAACTCTTTTGTAACCCTTTCAATACTGAAAGCATCCTCAATTTGATCAAGCGTGGGGTTGTAATTCTTGTCGATAATGAACTGGTGAAAACGAGAAATGGCTGTATGGCAAGGTTCGTCTTCTCCGACCAAGAAAGAGTATCGCTTAGCAGGAGTTAGGTTCTCCGTTGTTTTAATCTTACCACTTTCAAACTTCATTTCATAGTCGAGACGAACAAAAGAAATACGCCACTTTTTCTCGCTATTAGAATAGAAAGCAATAATTGCCGCATCGCAATTACCTGCATCTATAAGTCTTCGAGCATAACTACGCTGCGTACTGCGAGAGTTTTCAACATAGGATGCTGCTTTGAGCTGCACCGAAAAAACGCTTATTTTCTTGCCATCCGGATCACAGTAGTTACCAATATGGCTATACCCTTCGATGTGGCTTGAGAAATTTGAATACTCTTTATTGAATTTGTTTGGTGCAACAAACTCAATAGAATCAAATATCTCCGCTGCAAAGTCAACAAAGCCTTGAACAGAATACTCGCTTTTCAGGATTGCTTCTATTTTTCTGATTTCTTCGTTCATGCTTTTCCTCCACAAAGATAGCAGGACAGTATTATCTCTTTTTTTCCGCTCACCGTTGTTTTTGCTTCCTTAGTGTCAGTAAAATATGACTCTGGAACACAATTCATAATTGCATGGTACAATTCCAGCAAGTCTGAATGAGGCTGTCCAAGTTCTTTTACGATCGTTTTTGTAATCTTCGAAGGCAACTCTCCGTTTTCACACCTTTTAATAAGTATTGCTACCTTGTCCTCTTCGATATCAGTTAGGGTTGCATTACTCTTTAGTCCTTTAAGAGCATTGATCACCTTCTTATCATTGCCCGCAACCATCGGCCTTTCAAGGGAAATCTCTTCCTGCTCGGTAACGAAGTCATCAAATGCCATGCTGTTCATCTTCAGGTGAGAATAGTAAGGGCTTGCCATGCTCATCTTGGGCTCGGAATCATCACATTCGATAAGTTTGATAGCATCAATAAATGACATCTGACGTGCAGAATCCACACCGACATCAGCCCTGAAGAAGGTCTTTAGCGCACCTTTCCTTATGAATGTTACTGTGTAATCAGCAGAAGCAGAAGAATCCGCTTTAGCTGTCTTAGCTTTTAGAGGCAGTCTTTTGATTCTATTGAACAGTTCCGGATCTTTATCTCGTATCCCTCTAATCACAGCAAGATAAGCGAGCTCGGGATTGGTGCTCTCTTCCTCATCATCGAGATTGCGGGACAAATCACTGAAAAGTTTCTGCGCAGAAACCTCCTCTGCGTCAGACAAGTATTTGTAATCCTCGCCAAGAGTATCATGGAAGGACTGGAGTTTTTCAAGAATTCTGTCTTCCAACGGCATCTGCTTCGCGCTCTGTGCTGTCGGGAAGAAGTTGAAAACATAAATCCTATCAAACTCTGTTCCTACACGGTTGATACGGCCAACACGCTGCATTATTCGTGTAGGATTCCAAGGTAAGTCATAGTTTATTAGGACATTTGCTCTGTGGAGGTTAATACCTTCAGCAAGGACATCTGTCGTAATAAGGAAATCATACTTATCGTTGTCTTTGTCCTTGAACTTCGGGTTGAAGCTATCCTCAATCTCAACCTTTGCAGCATCGCTGTTCTTTCCACTGAACCAAACAATCCGCTTGCCATAAATATCCTGAAGGTTATTATACAGATACTCTGCAGTCTCTGTAGATTCGGTGAAAACAATGGCTTTTTTACCTTTGATTACCGGGTTAGTGAGTAGTTGCTTTCGGAACTCGACCAACTTGGGATCGGTTGTCACTTCATGCCAAAGGTCGCGCAAATACTCAAGCTTTGTTAAATCATTTCTTAGATCCCGAATAAACCTTGGCTCAAACTCGCTTGACTCAAACGCCCAGACATCTTTTTGCTCTATATGCTGTTCAAGCTTACGTAGATTTGTATCATCTCCATCGTCCAGTAGATCATACACATTAACCTTCTTGCTAATGTATACCTTGCCAGAATTATACATCCGGATGAACTGTTTATAAGAATCTATGAACCTTCCAAGCGTCATAGAGAAAGCAAAGAAGCTGCTCTCCAGACGTTTTACTAAAATGCCTTTCATAAAGCCGCCCATGTTTCGCTGAGCAGCCAGCAAAGTTGAGTATTTTTTCTTATCCTTCAAGTAGAGCAACGGCGTGTATCTGGCATACTTGAAGTCCTTAATGGCAAGGATGGTTTCAGAGAAGGTGGCATCCGTTTCCTCATCGAACTCATAGATAATCTTTTCAGGACTACCCGCCTTGGGGAATGTCAAACCTTGTGCTTTTAGATCGTCACCGTAATATTTCTGAACCTCTCCGCGAGTACGGCGGATCATGACCTCTCGAATCAGTCGATCACGGATTACTTCTGAGTTTTCACGCAACTGTGCTCTGTACGCAGCAGGGCCTTCTTTTTCTTTCTTTGCGAGTTTGCTATTAAGCCCACGGAAAAAGCCCTCTATGTTTTTGATTCCATTGATGGTTCCACTCTGTTTTGCTTGGAACAGATAAATTTGGTTTTCAATATCACTTGTATAATTGTTTATCGGGGTAGCCGAGATTAAGATAACCTTTTTGCCTCGGCATATCTCGTGAAGCTTTGAAAAACCATCTGTGTCACTATTTCTAAATCGGTGAGCTTCATCGACAAAAACATAGTCGAACTTGTCTGCACCTTTTTCAAGAATATGGTCTAGTTTGCCGAGCGATTCTACTGTGAACCTGACTACTCCAAAGTCGTTTAACACACTTTCCCAATAGTCTTTAAGCACGGGAGGACAAACGATCAGCTTGCGTGTGTTTTTATTAAAGGATTTGGCGAGCAGAGCACAGATATATGTTTTTCCTAAACCTACGACGTCTGAGATAAATACGCCATTATAAGCTTCAATTTTCTTCTTTGCCTGAGCCACTGCATCAATTTGGTATTGAAGGCGCATAAAACCCGGAGGAAGCAAGGAATCAATGCTTTCCTTGTCCGAGTTTATCTCTTCCTTAAAGAACTCGTATATTGTCTTCAGATACAGCTCATAAGGAGTAATGTCATCTCGCATCCACGTTTTTTGTTCAACGGCTTCAATATATGCTTCTCGGATATCGATGCCGTCTTTCCAGAGCGCCTCAAAATGCTGGAGCGCGAACTTAACATCGGGGGTATCCTTAAGCTCGACATTAAACTCCAGATTATTCTTTAAGCCCGATACAGAGAAATTACTTGATCCAGTAATAACGCTTCCAAAGGTGTCCGGCACTTTATCTGGATCTTTTCTCATTATGTATACTTTCGCATGGATCGGCGCTTTAGTATACATGCGCATTTCTAACTTTCCAGATTTAAGCCAATCGATGAAAATGCGAACTCCTTGCTCAACTTCTGCTGAGGTCTCAGCCTCAGAGAACTCTTGCTCAACTTCGGCCTCTAGGATCTCCTTTCCCTTCTTTGTCGAAACTGCAACAGGGGTATACTCATCATTTGCAAGGTCCAATATTTTCACTGTGAAAAGATCCACGTTTAATCCAACAAGAATTCTAATCTTCTCGACAGACTCAAGCGCCTCATACATGCTGAAAAAGCCACTTGATCTAAAATATCCAACCAGAACATCAAAGAACTGAGTGTTGCTTTTTAGTATTGCTGCAAACCTTGTATATAGATCTCTCTCCGGTTCATTTGTAAAGAACTTGAGATCGCTGAAAGTCATTTTGTTCCCTCCATAATAATCTTTTAACCCATCAATTGAATTATAACAGACAGGGAGGAGTCTGAAAAGTATTTTTTCGGAACCGTAGAAATACTACACTTTTTTATTCGCCCCTATCAGTATTCTATCTTTTCTCATGTTCCCTGTCTTTTCACTCTATATAATACACTCCACTTGTCTCGAGTTTCCAGCTCTCCCCTTCGAAATTGACATCATAACCTATCTCCCTTAACAGTTCAACTATAGACCAGCCGTCAACATTTGGATCATTATCTATATCCGGATCGTTAATTGAAAGCGCCCCATCAACCAACGCAACTCCCAGCAGGCCGCAAGCGAACTCAACGTCTTCGGAATCAATATCGCCGTTTTCTATGTCATCACCGCTCAACGCCGAAATAACAATCTGCTCTGTGAGACCCTTGTAAGCAAGATACTTCTCCCATGCCTCTTTTTGAAAGTCTGAATCGAATGCGAGAAGTGAACCTTCAACAGTCTCATATGCAAAACGAAAATCGGCAAAATAATCCCAGTCATGATATACGCCGTGTTCGTTAAGCGTCTCGATCATGTTCGGATCGTCAGTGAGATTCATGAGATAACCCATATCCCATGTGTCATAATCCTCAATATGCTCTTCGACATAATCGGTATTACCACACTCTACTGCGATTTCCAAGGCAATTTTAACAAGATCCTCGTCCTCCAGATCATCTTCATACTCATTGACTATTTCTTCAACGCGATCAATATCGTCTGCCTCAAAAGCTTCTTTCAACATCGAAGTGACTTTTTCAATATCCATATTATCCGTCTCCTCGCTATCATTTACCTCGTAGTTCGGATCTTGTTCTTTTACATACTGTTCAGCTGAGCGAATGGCGTCTTGCAGTTCTCTTACTCTGAAAGTCTCTTTAAATCCTTTCAAGTCCTCGATCATGCCCTTAACACGTTCGAGTTCAACCGGCTTCCCTGCTTGAACGTCCCATCCAATCTGAGAAAGGATATCGTCCAGTATGTCTGCAGGGTGACCTGGCTTCATCGCGCTCATTAAGTTATCATAGTAGAAATCGATCTCGCCATAAGCCAGCTTATCTTCGACCATGGCAATTGCAGTGCAGACATCAAATAGTGTCATCTATGCTTCCTCCTTGTTCTCGATCAAGTTGATACTGCTTATATGCATTGTGTACGCCTCTATCACGCTCTCCGGCTCTACGATCTGCATCTTATCGCCAAACTGTGCCAGCCAGCCAAAGAAAGTCGGAGCGACCTGCACGCGGACTGTGGCCGCGCATGTGTTCTTGTCCACCTTGCGCATCTTGACGCCCTCTCCGAACTTGTCCAGCACCGGGCCGATCAGCGACCGGTCGAACTGCAGCTTAACGTCAGCCAGCTCGCCGTTGAACATCTTGAACGTCTGCGCCGTGTACCGGCGTACTGTCTTGAGCTTTGCCAGCGCCTCGGGCGAGAGCGTGGAGTCCTCCAGCACTTCGACCTGATCCATACGATCGAGCCGATAATTTGCCGTCGCCTCGGGGTGATGATCGCTGTAAGCCATAAGATAGTAGTTATCCTCATTTAGTATCAGCGCGATCGGCTCCACCTCGTAGCGCTTCTTTTCACCGGTATCGTCCGACCTGTAAACGCGCTGCTTCTTTTCGTTGAGATCGAAGTAGTTGAACGCTATGCGCTTCTTCTCACGGATTGCAGCCTCGATGCTGTCGACGGTATAGAGTATGCACTCGTTCGAATGCTTCCTCGAATTGAAATACGCCATGTTCCTCTTGAGCAGCTCTTTCCTGTGGCTGCCGCCGAGCATGGCGATCTTCTCTATAAGTTCTGTTGTTTTCTTTTCGGTGACGAAATTGGCCGCCTGCACAGCGTCGATCAGTATCTTCAATTCGGGAATGGAGAAATCGTTATCGGGAAGATAATAGAACTTCTCGTGATCCTTCTTGAAACTGCAGACCTCATAACCGCACGCGTTCAGCGTGGCTATATCGCGGCTGAGGGTACGCACATGGCAAGGGACGCCGGACTCATGCACGCGCTGACAGAGCTCGACACGGGAGATCGGATGCTCTTCATCGGTCTCCGCGCGGAGTATCTCATAGAGCTTCAGCAGCTTGATCTTAGTGCTGTTCTCGCTCATGGGCGGGCCTCCCTTCCGTAATGATCCGCAGTGTTCTTTACGCCCTATTGAACTTGGTCTTAGGCTGCTTGCAGCGCGGGCACTTCCAGTCGTCGGGAAGATCCTCGAATGCGACGCCGTCATGCTCTGCGGGATCGTAAACATAGCCGCAGATGGAGCAGACGTATTTGCCGCTGGCTTCCCGCTTTGTGAAATCGAACTCGGCAAGTACGGTCGGGACGGGGTTGTCAAGATCCATCACGCGCTTTGCCTCAAGGTTTTCATAGCCCTGCGGAGTGTGGGTGCCGCAGTAGACCGTGGGATGATCGCTTACAAATTCACGCACGCGGTCGAGCGTCTCCCTCGCGGCAGTGGGATCCTCATATACCACCGAGAGTTTGTTCTCATACAGCGCTTCGTCGACGTAAGTGATATCGCCGTGGAGCATATAGAACAGGCCGTCGTCTTCGACTATGATGATGCTGTTGCCGTTTGTATGGCCTTTAGCCTTGATGAAATAGATGCCCTCCGCGATCTTTTGACTTGCCGGGAAATTATAATATGCGCCGTCTGTGAAGCTGACGGGAACGATGTTGTCGAGCCCCGAAAGTTCATCGGCCGTGACCTCGTCTTCATTGACGAATATCTTCGCATTCGGGAATGATTTAAGCTCGCCGGAATGATCGCCGTGCTTGTGAGTCAGGAGTATTTTCGTGACCTGCTCTGGCTTGTAGCCGAGAGCGGCAAAGGCTTCCATGTATGTGCAGATATCCTTGCCGGTGAAGAGCAGGCTGGTCTCATCAGGCACTTCCTCGGGCGTGCCTGCGGGCAGACCGGTATCGACAAGAATGACCTCATCGCCGGTGTCGATAAGATAATTCTGCAGGCTGCCGCGATAACGGATATTTGGATCGAAACCCTGCGGGCCCTCTTCCCCGCCTAATACGAATGGCTGTGTATAGAAACCGTCTCTTCTGAATTTGACTGCTTTGATCTGCATATTGCGATCCTCCTGTGGCTATATAATCTCATTGGATATTATAGCACGGCTTGCCGCTCATTTCAACTTTTGAAGGGGACAGAAATGTGACTTGGATGGTTTTTTGTTGAATTCACCCGAATTCTTGTTTCATATCCTTTCTCCAAGCAGCTTGGAAGCTTGTTTCTGCAGCTTTGCGAGCTCTTCTGTGTTGACTGTTTCGAGCTTGTCCTCTTTTTCTTGTCTGACTATAATCTTTGTCTGCGTCATTTCATAGAGCAGCCGCGCCAGCATGATGGTGTTCTCAACGTTCTTCTTTTCTTCCCGCGAGAACCGCTTCCAGATCGTTTTTGTTGAAAGCGTATCCTCGACGCGCAGCAACCCCTCGGTGTATTTTCGGTAAACAGCAGACACGCTTCCCCGGAATGAATCAGCGGACTTTCTGAGGTCTGCATAAAATGCGACGATTTTATCGACGCTCTCTGACATTTGCTTCGCCTGTTGCCGGTTTTTTACGGCCTTGTTCTTTAATCCAAATCCTTTGACGCAGAGAACTACTCCGACACCGGCCATTGCTGGGGCTGCCACAAGTGCACCGGCTCCAGCACCAAACGCCGCCAATCCAGCCAGTCCTCCTACGCCTGCGCCAACGACACCATCAATTAACATTCGTACTTCAGCGGACAGAGCTTTGATTTCTTCCGGTTCGTAGTTTGGTAGCTTTACTGCGGAGAAGATATTGGACTTTATTTTGGGGCGGCCTTGAATCCGTTCCATTGTATCTGCGAAATGTGCGAAGCTGTCGATTGCAGCCTTTTCCACTTCGCCAAGCTTGGCCAACACGTCCTGCGTTTCCTGATATGCTTGTTCATGCTTTTCAAGCGCTTCCTTCTGAATATCAAGAGCCTGCTGGGTTATCTTTTTTGCTTTGTGCGCGTTAAAAATTCCTGCGCCAGCTCCAGCAGCACCAATTCCAGCAGCACCAATGATTGCACCGCGCTTATGCTCCGCAAAAAAGTCTATGATCCATCGGATGATCCGCATTATTATCATAAGGCGTCCCTCCCTCAATCAAACACGAGGCAATTATCCGAGTTGCCCATAAAATCATCGAAATCGCCTTCCCACGGAAGCGGAATACCAAATTCCTCAAACGTGTCAAGCATGATTTCATGGAGCTCATCATCGTCAGCGCTGAGCATCTGCCTTGCATATCCGTCGAGCTTCACGACCTGCTCCTTAAACTCAGACATGTCGTACTGAGCGATCTCGGCTGCAAGCGCTATGAACGCTTCCGACGTCTCTCTTATTTCATGCTCCACGGATCCATAGACATTCAGACGTTCGACCACTTTACGAATGAACTCGCTGCGGTCGATCATGATTAACAAGGTGCACGAAATCAGTCCGCTGACGAGGGATGCGCAGAAATTCTGTACGACCATGCCGACCTTACCGTCTTGGCCGATAGGCGTCTTAGCGACCTGATTACCAACTGCCGTTCCCGCGATGACGCTGGCACCTGTTGTCAGAGAAACCATTGCAGATTTCAACTGGTCTCCCAACAGCAAGTCGTCCGGGTTAATGAGAAGAATATTGCCCACCTGAACAACCGTAGTGTATCCCTGACGGATATAGCGCACCATGTTCTTGTCTGTGGTGAGGAAAATGTTGATCAGCGTGGTTGTGAGGCTTGCAAGCGCTCCAGCGGTAAATCCCTGCTCAAGCTGGGCAAACAATTCTTTGTAGTTTGTTCTGACGTTATCCAGTCCTTTTTGGAGGCCGGTGCCAACCGCGCGGGCACAGTCGGCAAACGAAACGCCTGAGGGTAGCGATTTGACTTCATCCTCGCATGCACACCATAGCTGGATGAACACAAAACCGAGTGCCTGACGAAGACCCATCTCGATACCGCGCTTTCCTGCTGCAGCTGCGGCATCCAGAATGAATTTATCGCTGGAATAGTATGCCTCACTTATACGGCGCTCATATTCTTTTCTTGCTGCTAAATCCCTTTCCAGCATCTGAGCCGCCACATCGGGCGGAAGAGGATTCCCATTATCCTCACGCCAATTAATGTACTCTTTTATGGTCATGTCGCTCATGCTCTTATTCAGGTGTTCATTTGTGAACTGCAGATTTGAAGGCTGGTTTGCCAGATCTACACCATCGAGCCCTGCAAGCACACGACCTTTGTCATCGTGTATTTCATGCGCTGAAATGACGTGATCCAGATTTGCACGTCTATCTGATCCGAGACCAGCTGCCTTGCCATAGAAAATTCGATTGCCCGGAACATATGCATCCTCGAAAAATGCGTGGGTATCTCTTGCCGCACGAACCGTACTGTCGTATGCGTCATTATGATGATAAGCGACGCTATTGTATTCGCCTCGGTTTTCGTATGCTTCTGCATTTCGGGAGTTTTTGTACTGGCCGCTTTCTCTAACTCCGTAGATTGTATCCACATCGCCGCCATGCTGATCGTGCACGAGGAAATCAAGGCCGAATGATGTGACGATGCTATGAAGGATTACGCCCCTATATGCGCTCCACATCTGCGAAAAAACAGTTTCGCCTGCCATTGTCATCCTCCCATCATGTGTACTGTTTTTAGTATAGCATATGCCATTTTCCATTTCAACTTTCGAAGGAGACAGAAATGTGACTTAGAAAGTTTTTTGCGAAAAATTTTGAAAATAACCGAAGATTTCCCACCGGTCTATGAAGCATCCGAAGCTTCGAAGCATTTTCCTACTCTTTCTCTATACATACACGTACACGTATAGAAGTGAGTATAAAATAGCTTCATATCCTTCATGCTTCATACGGGCTGGCGGCTGAGGAAGGCGCCTCTGGTGTACTTTTACGCGAATACTTCTCGGGGGCAAAGCGCGGGCAAGAGGACTTGAACCCCTGAAAGGCGATTTTCAAAAAGCCAATGATTATATGGGTTTTTGAGGTTCAAGTCCTCTCGCCCGTACTCTTTTTTTACTTTACTGAGGAGCTAAAACTTAACAAAAGTACACCACTATTTTGGGCTTTTTGAGGCCGTTTTGGGCAAAATTAGAGGCTCCGTGGCGGGTGATCGACCGCTGCGGAGCCTTGATTTATCGTAACACGATAAAAAAGCAACGTTTGTCGTGGTAGACAAATGTTGCTTTTTAGTTGGTGCGGGAAACAGGACTTGAACCTGCACAGAGTCGCCCCCATACGGACCTGAACCGTACGCGTCTGCCAATTCCGCCATTCCCGCGAATGTTGGTGGACTGATCCGAACCTCGCGCAGCAGGGACTTGATAATAATCATATCTTATCGCAGCTGCGCTCAAAGAAATCATAAATGATTTCTTGATGGCACGAAAACGTCTTTCTTACCAACGCTATAGCTCCCATCCCTCTGGGGGCTATAGCGTTGGTGGACGGGGATGGATTCGAACCATCGTAGTCTGTGACAACGGATTTACAGTCCGCTCCCTTTGGCCGCTCGGGAACCCGTCCGTGTGATACTGGTGGAGCTGGTGGACGGACTTGAACCGTCAACCTGCTGATTACAAATCAGCTGCTCTGCCGATTGAGCTACACCAGCATGGTTGTATTTAATTAAATTGGCGACCCGAAGGGGGCTCGAACCCCTGACCTCCAGCGTGACAGGCTGGCATTCTAACCAACTGAACTACCGGGCCGTATTAATTTGGTGGGCCTTCAGGGACTCGAACCCCGGACCAATCGGTTATGAGCCGACCGCTCTGACCAACTGAGCTAAAGGCCCTAAAAAAATGGTGACCTCGAGGAGAATCGAACTCCTGTTACCGCCGTGAAAGGGCGGTGTCTTGACCGCTTGACCACGAGGCCACAAAATAATGGTCGGGGTGAGAAGATTTGAACTTCCGGCCCCATGCTCCCAAAGCACGTGCGCTACCAGACTGCGCCACACCCCGTCAGCGTCCGTTTTTTGCGACGGGCATTATTATACATTTTCTTTAAAATAAAGTCAACCGATATTTTGAAAGTCGATTATATATTTCAAAGAGTGTACAAACGGATTTACCGTAATAAGGGTACTCGGGATGTACCCTTATTACGCATTATTCCGATGAAAAGAATTATTTCTTCTCGTCCTTATCCATGACAACGATCTGCTCGCCATCGTAGTAACCGCAGCTCCTGCAAACCCTGTGAGCAAGCTTCTTGGCATGGCACTGGGGGCACTCTACGAGAGCGGGAGCTTCGATCTTCCAATTAGCACGGCGCTGGTCACGCCTGGCTTTCGATGTTTTCCTTTTGGGGACTGCCATAGTCTTAACCTCCTATTGATCCTTCAACAGTTCTTTTAACCCTTTGAGCGCGGCAAACGGACTGTTGTCATCGGCCTCGCAGCAAGAGCATTTTTGATAATTTAGATTGGCGCCGCAGCTTGGGCAAAGGCCCTTGCAGTCGGGCTTGCAGACGCCGTACATCGGAGCGTTCAGAATCAGGATATCCTGTATCATCTTATCGAGCGAAAGCGTATCGCCTGTGAATGAATAGCACTCCTGCTCCTCCGCCTGTTCCTCGGGGATCCTTAAAAACCTTTCCGAGAAATCGACGGCGAAGTCTTCCGTGAACTCATCGTTGCACCTTGTGCAGTTCATTCTGACAGCGGATGAAAGCGTACCGGTAAGGCTTATACCCTCGCCGTCGAAAATATAGCTCGCGTCGACCGTGACGGGCTCTGAAAGCACGATGCTTTTGCCGCTCAGATCGATCCCTGCAACGGACTCGGTCAAACGGGCGCTGCCCGTCTTCCCCGCTATCTTAAGAATGTCGGCTACGTTCAGTTCCAATTCGCTGCTCCGAGGTTCCTGTTATCCACAGGATAACCTTTTGTATTTTAAGCGTTCGGGCAATAAAAGTCAACAGCAAAAGCAAATATATTTGCCTTTGCTGTTGAAATAAAGTCAAATTACCTTACGATGGCTGCGGTATCCTTGGCGATCATCATCTCTTCGTCGGTCGGGATGACGATGACCTTGACGCGGCTCTCGGGCTTGGAGACGACCTGTTCGCATCCCCTCGGGCAATTCATGTTGTAATCCTCGTCGAACTGAACGCCGAGATACTCCATGTCCTTCATGATCGCAGCGCGCATAGCGCGGTCGTTCTCGCCTACTCCGGCGGTAAAGACGATCGCGTCAACGCCGTTCATGGCGGCAGCGTAAGCGCCGATGTACTTCTTTACCTTATAGGCAAAGGTATCGAGAGCGAGCTGAGCCCTCCTGTTGCCCTTCTTCGCGGCCTCGCCGAGATCGCGGAAGTCGCTGGAAACGCCGGAGATGCCGAGCATACCGCTCTTCTTATTCATATAGGCGTCGATGCCGTTCCTGTCAAGGTCGAGCTTTTTCATAAGATAAGCAACGATCGCGGGGTCCATATCGCCGCACCTTGTGCCCATGGGAAGACCCTCGAGCGGGGTGAAGCCCATGCTGGTGTCGATGCACTTGCCACCCTTTACCGCGGATACGGAAGAACCGTTTCCGAGGTGGCAGGTAATGATCTTGGTGTCGCTGGCGGGCTTATCGAGATAGGTGAGCGCTCGGCCGGTGACGTAGGCGTGGGACGTGCCGTGGAAGCCGTAGCGGCGGACCTTGAGATCGGTGTAAGCCTCATAAGGCAGACCGTAGAGGAATGCGTGTTCGGGCATCGTCTGATGGAAAGCGGTGTCGAATACGGCTACCATCGGGGTGTCGGGCATGATCGCCTTGCAGGCGTTGATACCCATGATGTTCGCTGGGTTATGAAGAGGAGCAAGCTCGGAAAGATCCTCGATCTCCTTGATGACCTCATCGGTAAGGAGAACGGACTTGTTGAACCTCTCGCCGCCGTGAACGACGCGGTGACCGACAGCGTCGATCTCGTTCATCGAGGCGATAACGCCGTGCTCACGGTCTACAAGCGCGTCGAGGACGAGCTTGATGGCGTCGGTATGATCCTTCATATCGGTAACGACCTCATAGGGATCCTTGCCGGTGGGCTTATAGGTGAGCTTGGAGTTCTCTATGCCGATACGCTCGCAGAGGCCCTTGGCGATCACGGAGCCGTTGTCGACGTCGATGAGCTGATATTTAAGGGAAGAGCTTCCCGCGTTGATGACGAGTATTTTCATGGCGTTTCTCCCTTATCAGAGGTTCTGTGCCTGAACGGCGGTGATGGCGACTACCGATACGACGTCCTCGATGCTGCAGCCGCGGGACAGGTCGTTGATGGGCTTCGCGAATCCCTGGCAGATGGGGCCGACAGCGGTCGCGCCGGCGAGACGCTGAACGAGCTTATAGCCGATATTGCCAGCCTGGAGATCGGGGAAAACGAGTACGTTGGCCTTGCCTGCAACGGGGCTGCCGGGGCTCTTGAGCTGGCCGACCTTCTCAACAAGAGCGGCGTCCGCCTGGAGTTCGCCGTCGATCATAAGATCGGGAGCCTGCTCCTTGACCATGGCAGTGGCGGCTACGACCTTATCGACGTTCTCATGCTTCGCGGAACCCTTGGTGGAGAAGCTGAGCATTGCTACGCGAGGATCGATGCCGACGAGGTTCTTCGCGCTCTCAGCGGAAGAAATGGCGATAGCGGCAAGCTGCTCGGCAGTGGGATTGATGTTGACAGCGCAGTCGGCGAATACCATGACGCCGTCGTCGCCGTAAGCCTTGTTGGGGATCTCCATGATGAAGCAGGAGGATACGGTGCTGATGCCCTTGGCCATCTTGATTATCTGAAGACCGGGACGGAGAGTATTGCCGGTCGTATTGATAGCGCCGGCGACCATACCGTCGGCCTTGCCGTCCTTGATCATCATGCAGGCAAAGAACAGAGGATCGTGCATCATCTTGTCAGCCTTCGCCATATCAACGCCCTTCTCCTTGCGCATCTCATAGAAGCGCTCGACGTAGGTGTTGAAATCGGGGGACTTGACGGGATCTACAATGCCTACGCCGGTAAGATCGACGTTGAACTTAGCGGCGACGGCGCGGATCTCATCCTCATTGCCCATAAGGGAAATATCCGCAATGCCCTCTTTGATGATACGCTCGGCGGCCTGAACGGTGCGCTCCTCGGTACCTTCGGGAAGAAGTATGTGCTTCTTCTGGCTTCTGGCTTTGGCTTTAATGTTATCAATAACCGACATTTTTTTGAATCTCCTTCCAAATAATAGTTGACGGTCATACCAAATTAGATTATAACATATATATCGTATTTTGCGCTACATAAAAATAATATAATTTTGAGGTTTTGATGAAAACTGCCGGTATCATAGCCGAATACAATCCGTTTCATAACGGACACGCTTTCCATATAAGCGAGACGCGCCGCGCGACAGGCGCCGACAGAGTGATCGCCGTGATGAGCGGAAGCTTCGTGCAGAGGGGCGAGCCTGCCTGCGCGGACAAGTTCACAAGGGCATCCTGGGCGATCTCCGGCGGAGCGGATATGGTCATCGAGCTCCCGGACGTTTATTCCCTCTCCTGCGCCGAGCGTTTCGCTTCCGGCGCTATGAGGATACTGAAAGGCACGGGGCTCGTCGACTGCATATGCTTCGGAAGCGAGTCAGGAGATATAGAAGATCTGACCGAAAAAGCGGAGGCGGAAACGGACGGCTCAGCCTTCGATAAAGCCATCGGAAGCGGGCTTTCTTATCCCGGAGCTCTTGCCGAGGCGACAGGCTCTTCCCCGTCCCCGAACGATATTCTAGGTATCGAATACATAAGAGCGAACAGGAACCGCTCCTGCGGCTTCGGGATGTATACCGTAAAAAGAGATTCGGATTACAATTCCTCCGATCTCGGCGGAGAATACAGCTCCGCATACGCAATAAGGCTCGCGCTTTCCGGAGATATGGCTAGCCGCCGGATTAGTCCCGCGGTATTTGACGGGCTCGAGAGGGCTCTCCCGAGAAACGAGCTTGACGAAATATTGGATATGGTAAGAGGCGGACGCTTTCCCGCAAGCGCCGAGAACCTTTCCGACGCCGTGCTTTATAAGTTCAGAAGCATGACAAGGGATGACATCGCCTGCCTTCCCGAGGTCTCGGAGGGACTTGAAAACCTTTACAAGCGTTATTCCGAGGAATGCGGCGATCATACCGAGATGCTCGGCAGGATCAAGTCGAAGAGGTATACCATGGCGAGGCTCAAAAGGATCGCCATGTGCGGACTTTTAGGCATTTCAAAGGAGCTTCAGGACAGGGCTTTCACGGACGATTCCGGGCTCTACGCACGCGTTCTTGCGGTAAGGGAAGGCTCGCAGAGTATCCTGAGCGAGCTTAAGGAAAAAGCCGATATCCCCGTTATCGTACGTTATTCCGACCGTGAGGAGCTCGCCGATCTCGGCAAAGAGATCGAAAGGATCTCCGCATTCGCCCACGCTGTACGTGCCCTCGGTCAGCCTTATGAAAAATCCTACGTTCCCGACGGTTCAAACAAGCTCGTTATCAAATGATTATACGACCGTATAATCTGTTGAGTTTCTCAATACAGTCGTATAATCTGTCGAATCAAACCGAAATAAACGGCATATCCTTCAATATGGGATATGTCTGTTTTTTATTAGTGCTTACCGCGGCGATACTGATGATACCCTTCAGTGAAGCGGCGTTTTCGGGAGCCGCGGACGGGCTAAGGACTTTTGCGGTCTCGGTTCTCCCCTCCCTTTTTCCGCTGGTCGTCTGTTCAAATTATCTGTTAAGATCCCCTGTTATCAGAAAAGCGGTCGGCAGGGGCGGCATCGTTCCATCCATCCTGCTTCCCTTATTCACCGCTCTCTGCGGCATCCCTTCGTCCGCCGTTCTTATTAACGGGCTTCATGCTCAAGGATCATTCAGCAGGAGGGGCGCGTCGTTCCTATGCGCCTTATACACACAGCCCGGCCCGATGTTCATAATATCCGCGCTGTCTGCGGGATTCCTAAGGAACAGAAGCACCGGCAAATTTTTTTTGCTTGCCTGCTATCTCCCTCCCCTCGTCATATCTGTCTTGTTTTTTGTATTCAGAAGGAAGAAACCAGACCGTACCGCGCCGAAACTTAACGAGCCTTTTGCAGCTCGCGGATCCGGGATCACGAAAGCTATTGCTGAAGCGTCGCTTACAATGGTAAGGATCTGCGGAACGATCGTATTCTTCTCGGTGCTGTTCGGCGTTTCGGACGCTCTGGGCATATTCTCTTTCCTTCCTGTGCAATGGTCGGGACTTATCAAGGGCGCGATCGAGATGACGAACGGTATTTATGCCCTGTCTTTCATTCCGACAAGGCTGTCTTTTTCGCTGATCGCTTTCCTTCTTTCCTTCGGAGGTTTATCCGTTTTCGTGCAGTCGAAGATGATCTTTCCAGGCCTTTCGTCGAAAACCTACTTTATAACGAAGCTGCTGCTCGGAGTCATATCTGGATCAATAGTCTATTTTGTTTACCCCATTATTCCGATGCCCATCGAAACGATGAGCGGCCTTTCTGAGGGCCTTCCTGCCTTAAAGGATCAGTTTATAAGACGTTCTTTCTATATAGTATCGGCTGTAATGCCGCTGATGCTGACAGCTGTTCTTTCATTGGCTGCGACGCGTTTTTTAAGAAAAGAAAAAGGGCGATGATGCCTCACCGCCCGGGTTATCGTTCGATTATTCGTCGTCGTCCTGGAACTCTTCGTCCGCCTTTTTCTTCTTGCGTTTGAAGAGACCGCCGAAGAATCCTTCGTTCTGCTCCTCTTCCTCCTCAGCCTTGGCAGCCTGCGCAGCCTTTTCTTCGTTGGCCTTGGCCTCCTCGGGAGATTCGGTGAAGTTGGGTTTCCTTACAGCGCCGAGATCCTTCTTGTTCATCTCGACAACGGAATAATAATCGTCGAGGAACTGCATAAGGCTGCCGAGCACGTCGTCGGCGTAAGCCTTGGCGTTCTCGTAAACCATCTTGGCATTGTACTCCGCCTTGCGCTCAAGGAGATTTGCCCTGCGCTGAGCCTCAAGGGTAATGTCATGCTCGTCAAGGATCGCCTCGCGCTTCGTTTCGGCCTCGGCGATGATGCTGCTGGCGTTCGCCTCGGCGGTGGCAATGATGCTTTCCTTCTTGCTCTCGGCCTCGCTCATAAGACCGTCGGCGCGTGCCTGCGCATTGTTGACAAGCTCCTTCGCGTAATTCTCGGCCTTAGTGGTGATGTTCTTGGCGTCGGAAATGATGCTGTCGGCCTTGCGGACGTCCTCGGGAATGGTGACTTTGAGGTCTCCGAGAAGATTATAGACCTCCTCTATATCGATGATCCTGCGGTCGGTATTGCCGCCGAAACGGGGAGAAGGACTTGACTCGATGATCTCTTCCAGCTCGCTGATTTTCTCAAGGCACAGTACTACGTTGGGGTTTTCGTTATTTGCCATATTACACTCTCCTTAGAATTATATGATCAGCATTCGGCACAAGACCGTCGATGCTAATTCCGATTTTTAAAAGCTGCCTCACGAGGCTGGAGCTGATGTAGGAATGCTCGGGCCTCGAGATCAGATAGACCGTCGTGATCTCGGAAGCTATGCGGTCGTTCACCGCCTCGAGCATGGTCTCGTACTCAACGTCGGAGCCGTTCCTTATGCCGCGTACGATAACGTTCGCGCCGACCGACCTTAAATAATCGACGAGCAGGCCGGAGCTTGAATCGATACTGACGTTGGGAATATCCTTAACGGCGTCGGCGATGAGCTCGAGCCGGTCGCCAAGCGAAAAGTCCGTGCCCTTGCCGGGGTTGTCGAATATGGCGACAATGACCTCGTCAAACACCTTTGCGGCGCGCTTGACGATGTCAAGATGTCCGATCGTGAACGGATCGAAACTCCCGGGGAAAACAGCCTTGGTCATTGTTCCGCCTTTCTTGAATAAACAGCGTAGGTGAGATAGGAATCGCCGTATTTCCTGCCCTCGCGAGGATAATAATTCGCCGTGAAAACAGGAGGGTTGTCCTTTGAATGTTCGCAGAGGACGATAGCGTTGTCGGAGAGGAGCCCAAGCCCGTCAAGTAGCTGTATCGCGTTCGATTCAAGATCCGTCTTATACGGAGGATCGAGAAGGACTATGTCGAAGCTCCTTCCGGAGAGCGTCGGGAGTATCTTCAGCGCATCTCCCTGAATGACCTCCGCGTCCTGCGTCATGCCGAGCTTTTTAAGGTTGTCCCTGATAACCGAGACCGCCTTCCGGTCGGCGTCGCAGAACACGGCATTCTTCGCCCCGCGGGAGAGCGCCTCGATTCCGAGACCGCCGCTTCCGGCAAAGAGATCGAGAACGATCGCGCCTTCGACGTCGAACTGGATCATCCCGAACATCGCTTCCTTGACCTTGGCCAAAGTAGGTCTTGTGTCAAGTCCTTTGGGCGCCGCGATCTCCCTTCCCTTTGCATATCCTGCGATTACACGCATATAACTCACTCCATATACACTTTATATTGTATCACCCTTTGGCTTTGGAATCAATAGCTTATTTATACAATTTTATTCCGAAAAATCAGATTTGGGCGAGGATTAATTCCTTTGGCGTCACTATGGCGTCGACGCGTCTGTCGGTCGGTTCCGTCGGGACGCGATCGACAAGCTGGCAGTCAAACCCCACGGCGACGGTAAAGCAGCCGACTTTGGAAAGGAGCCTGTCGTAGTATCCCCCGCCCTGTCCGAGTCTGCTGAGGCTGCGGTCAAAGCCTATCGCAGGGAGTATCACAGCGTCGATCCTTTCATACGGGACCTCCTCGGCCGTCCTCACATCGGGTTCGAGAATGCCGTACGCGCCGACGGTAAATCCGTTTTCCTTACTGGGGATATAGAGTTTAAGTCCGCCGTCCTCAATGCAAAGCGGAAAAACGACCTTCTTGCCAAGCGCAGAGAGCTCCTTCACTGTGGGAAGTATGTCAAGCTCATACTTCATCGGCATATAGGCAAGCACGTACTCCGCGTCAAGTATGCCTTTAAGGGACAGAAGCTTTTCGGCGACTGCCAGCGAAGCGTTCTTCCTCTCCCCGTCGGATACAGAACGGCGAAGAGTCCTTATCTCGCTCCGAAGAAGCGCTTTCTGTTCGGTAATATCCATCTCAGCCCCTCTTATAGCAGAGCTTGCCGTTGATGAAAGTCATTACGCAATGCGAAAGCGTCTGGAGAGGATCGCCGTCGAATACTGCGATATCGGCGTCTTTGCCGGCGGTGATGCTTCCGATCCTGTCGTCAAGGCCTGTGATCCTCGCCGCGTTGATCGTGATCGCCTTAAGCGCCTCATATTCCGGAAGCCCCTCGCGGGCAGCAAGACCTGCTTCAATTGGCAGATACTGCTCGGGAATGACCGGTGAATCCGTCATTATGGCAAAGGGGATGCCGTTTTCATAGAGTATTCTCGGAGCCTCGAAGCTTAAGTTCCTGAGCTCGATCTTGCCCCTGTCGGAAAGCAGCGGCCCGACAATAACGCCCGCGCCGAGCCCGTCGACGGTCTCCTTGATAAGCTCGGGTATCATATAGCCCTCGGTGCAGTGGTCGAGAGTTATGCGGATGTTGAACTCCTTGGCGATGCGGATCGCGGTAAGGATATCGTCGGCGCGGTGTGCGTGGATCTTAAGGGGAAGCTCGCGGCGTACTACGGGCAGAAGCGCCTCCATGGCAAGGTCCTTCTCGGGGAGCTTGGACGCGTCGTCGCCCGCAAGGGCGATCTTCCTGTCGTACTCCTTTGCCTTAATGAGAGTCCGCCTTAACGTCGCCGCTATCTGCATACGGGTAAAGATGGTCTTCTGGCTGTGGTAAACGCGCTTCGGGTTCTCGCCGAAAGCCGCCTTCATGGCAACGGTCTCTTTCAGGAGCATGTCCTCTACGTCGCGTCCGAACGTCTTGATCGCGCAGAAGGTTCCGCCGACGACGTTGGCGCTGCCGGGACCTGTCACGCAGGTCGTGACGCCGCCGCTCCTCGCCTCATCAAAGCATCTGTCGAATGGATTGATCGCGTCGATCGCGCGCATATCGGGCGTAGAAGTCGCGGACATTTCGTTTCCGTCGTCGCCCTCGAAGCCCATCCCGTCCTCAAAAAGGCCGATGTGGCAGTGAGCGTCGACAAAGCCTGGGACGACCGTCATACCGGTAAGATCGAATATCTCCGCACCTTCAGCGGGAAGATCCCTGCCGACGGCCTTGATCACGGTGCCGTCCATAAGGATATCGCCCGTGAACTCGCGCTCGAAGCTCTCGTCCATGGAGATGATTTTCGCGTTCTTTAACAGTATCATTGTTTATTCCTCCTGTTCAGATCATTTGAAACGATTTCAATTATGTCGCTTGCGGCGACGAAACGGTTGTGGAGAAAGTCGATCGACTTCTCCGCGGAAAGGCCGAGCACGTATGCGCCGAGCGACGCCGCGTCATAGGGCTTCACTCCCTGCGCGATGAAGGCGGTTATTATCCCCGCGAGCACGTCGCCGCTTCCGCCCTTTGCGAGCGCGCTGGAGCCGGAATCGTTATAGCGAATAGTCCCGTCGGGCGAAGCGAGCACGCTTGAGTCCGACTTTAACAGCACGTTCACGCCGTTGGCCTTTGCAAAATCAAGGGCGACACGCGTTCTGTACTTTACGACGTGATCGACCTTTTCGCCGGTTAACCTCGCCATTTCCGCCGGATGCGGCGTCAGAACGACCTTGTCGTGTAGAAGCTCGTACAGCTTTTTATTCTTAGCAAGTGTATTGAGTCCGTCTGCGTCGATGACGCAGGGCTTTTTCGACTCAAGCGTCTTCTTCAGAAGCTCAAGCGTTCTTTTGCCTGTACCCATGCCGCATCCTATAAGGATCGCGTTCGACCATTTGATAAGCTCGTCCGCGTCCTCGTCGTCCGTGAGTATCATCGCCTCGGGAACCGCGGTGAAAGAGGGCTTTATCGCATCGGGAACAAGCACCCTTGTAAGTCCCGCTCCCGAACGTATGCAGGCGAGCGTGCTCATGAGCGCCGCTCCGGGCATGTCCTCCGACCCGACGATTAGCGCCGCCTTGCCGAAAGCGCCCTTATTCGCGGAAGGCTCCCTCTTAGGTCTTAACCGGAGCGCGAGCATGTCGTCGATAAGAGTCTGGTTCCTTACCGAAACGTCCGCAGCATAGACGACGTCCGTTTCGCCGTCCTCGTATCTGACGATCAGCTGACCGTTTTTCGCGAGCTTGTCGCCTACGCCGTAGCGGACGGTCTCGCCGTTATCGACGCTTACGTGATGCCCGATAGAAACGCAGTCCGAGGCGAACTCTTTAAGGAACGCTTCCTGATCCTTCATGAAAAGGTTATACTTCACTTCAAATTCAGCGAGTATCGCGTTGACCGCGTCGATCACGTTTATGAACTTGCCGTACTGGAGATAAACGCTCGATGCAGGCTGCAGAAGCCCGTCGGGGAGCTTTTTCGCGTTTAGGTTAAGTCCGATGCCTATTATCGCGAATTTTGTTCCGTTGAGGCTCACGGTCTCCGAAAGAATGCCGCAGACCTTCTCTAATCTATCCTTCGTGATAAGGTCGTTAGGCCACTTGACGGACAGTTCCGCGACACCGTTCGTGAGCTTTTTTACAGCGTCCTTTACCGCGAGCGCCGCGACGAGATTGAGAATGGGCATTCTGTCCATGGAGAGCTTCGTTGTCCTGACGATGCTCATCATGACGGCGGCTTCGCTGTTCAGCCATTCGCGGCCGTTCCGTCCCCTGCCCTCAGTCTGTTCGTCTGCGACGAACACGAGCCTGTCCGCAGACGTTCCGAGCCTTTCGATCTCGCGCCTCGCGGCGTTGTTCGTGGAATCGATAACTTCAAATTTATAGACGGTGTAAGGGTATTTTTGATATGAAAAAACCTTCATCTCAGTCGTTCTCCCCCATTGCCTTCATGATAGTTTCATGGCTGAAGCCCCTTGTTGACAGTCTTGAATAAACGCGTTTTTTAAGCTCGTCGCCTTCGCACTGACCGTTGAACTGGCGTGTGTACTTGTTAACGAGCTCCACCGCGTTCTCAAGCTCCGTATCGTCCGGGACGGAAGAGAGAGCGTCGTCGATGATATCGTCGGGAACGAAATGACCGCGAAGCTGTTCGCGAAGGCGGAACTTGCTGACCGGCTTCGTATTGAGCCTCGATTCAATAAAGTCGCTCGCGTATTTTTCGTCGTTAAGAAGTCCCGCGTCTTTCAGCCTTTCGACGGCCTGCATTATCTCGCCTTCCGAGTAGCAGCCTTCGTCGAGCTTAAGCTCCACCTCGCGGACAGTTCTCGCCTTCGGCGTCAGAAACCTCAGCGCCGTATCGTAAGCGGAAAGGCACGCGGGCTTTTTTTTCTTTCGGGCCATAATTACCTCTCATCTCATTATTCTCAGATGATTTTATCATATCGCCGCGAGAATTGCCACAGTTTTTTAGAGCGTTTGTGACGGCGAAAAGGTTCATCGCAAGCCTTGCGAGCTCTCCAATGATCATGCCTAAAGCCCAGCCTTTCATGCCGAGCACCGGCGCGAGAAGGAGTATCAATATAAGCTGATACGCCTCCCCCGTCACGGCGAACAGGAGGACGGTCTTCTGCTTCATCAGCCCGTTCAGCACCGATACGGAAACGACCTGGCAGAATATCACGAGCGCTTTTATCAGTAATAGCAGGAATACTCCAGCGTCGACGCTTCGGCCGAAGAGTTTTACGGCGATATTGCCTCCGAATACTGCAAGCGCCGAAGTCGACAGTACTCCCGTTATCAAAACCGCCGCGAACGATTTTTTTACGATGCCTGTCGGATCCCCTTTTTTTGATACGGTCTCGGATATCTCAGGCATTATCACGGCGGCCACCGCTCCGACGAGCGCCATAGGAAACATAGTGATCGGCACCGCGACGGTATTGACAACGCCGATCTCGGATACCGCGGCGCCGGACGTGAGTCCGAACTTCACCAGCAGCGACGGCAGTATCAAAGCGCCGACCGATGAAAACACGTTTGTGGATACAGCGGTGAGCGTCGCGGGAAAAGCTATGCGGACGAGGTCTGAAAGTACGCCGCCTTCGCTTCTTTTAAATGAAATTCGGCCGAAGAGGCTATAGTATGAAACGGACAGGAAGCTCACGCTGACGAACTCGCTCATCGTCATTCCGAGAATTATCAGGAAAACCGTGAACGAATCTTTGGGATGGGAAACGTTCTTCAAAAGCAGTATCACGAGAACGAATCTCACTCCCTGCTCAAGTATCTCGGAAACTGCGCATCGGCTGACGTTCTTCGTTCCGATATGAATGGATTTCAGCACGTTCTCTACGCCCGTCATCAGTATGCAGATCAGCATCAGCGTAAGCGCGGACGAGACACCGCCGTCGCCCAGAACTCTTTCCGCCAAAGCTTTTCTTAATAAAAAAAGCGGAACTGCCATTGCCGACCAGAGCGCAAAAAGAACGGGCAGAGCCGTCAAGACGAGCCTGCCCATCCGCTCTTTTTCCGTTCTCGAGCTCAAAGCGGTCACTGCGACGTTCAGTCCCGAAATGCAGACGGAGACCACTATCCCGTAGACCTGCATAACGAGCGAGTTGAGCCCCAAGGAAAGCGCGCCGGCTTCGCGGCTCAGCGCCATCCTGTACGCGAAGCCCATAATCTGCAGGACGGTGTTAGAGCAAAAAAGCATCAGCACCCTGTATGAGATCCTGTTCCTGTTCATACAGAATGTTAATGCTTTTTACTTACCGATTATGCCTCTGAAGATATCAGATGAGCGAACCGATTATGCCCGCATTGTTGCCGGCGACCGCCTTGACGATCTTTCCGCAGGAGCCGAAGAACGTCTTGCCGGGAACCTTTCTCCTTAACGGCTCAAGCAGGACCTCGCCCGCCTCTGAAACGCCTCCGCCGATCGCGATGACCTCGGGATCCAGAATGTTGACGAAAGAAGCGATAGCGTCCGCGAGGGCGTCGGTGTACTCGTCAAACAGCTCGTTCGCATAAAGGTCGCCCGACTTTGCGCATTCGATGACGAGCTTCGCGTCGAGCTCCTCGCCTTCGGCTACGCGCTTCGCTATAAGACCGCGCTCCTGGTCGACAGCCCTCTCGCCGAGGCGCTTGAGCGCCATGGCGGAACAGAGCGTCTCGATGCAGCCGTGATGACCGCACGCGCATTTCCTTCCGCCCCTGTCGATAACGGCATGACCTGGCTCGGTGCCCCTGTCAAGGCCGCCGTGGAAGAGCTTGCCGTCAATAATGAGCGCTCCGCCGAAGCCGGTGCCGATGGTTATGAGAAGACCGGTCTTTATGCCCTGCATCGCGCCCGCCATTAGCTCGGCGACGCCCGCAGCGTCGGCGTCGTTTCTTACGATGATCCTGTTGGCCTTGAGCCTTTCCCAAATAAGCTGTTTGACCGGAACGTTCCACATGCCGATGTTCCACGCGTCGACGATGCCGCCGTCCTTATCGACGAAGCCGGGGATGGTGATGCCGATGGTGCGGATCTCCTCGTCGCCCGCGAGTTCTTTCGCCGTGTTTACGATGAGATCGACGAGCGCGTCGGGATCCCTGAACGGCGTCGGCTTGTTGAGCTTCTTAACGATGTTGAAGTTTTCGTCCACAACACCGATCTTGATGGTCGTTCCGCCGATATCAAAGCCCAGATTAATCATTGATACTGCTCCTTTCAGAAAGATTTATAATATAATTATCAATGAACCATTTTACGCCGTCCTCCCTGCAAGGAGGAGCGATCACGCTGGCGGCCGATTTGACGAGCTCGTTCCCGTCCTCGACGCAGCAGCCCAGTCCCGCAAGCTCGATCATTTCAAGATCGAGAGTGTTGTCGCCGATAGCCGCGGTCTCGTCCCTTGAGACGCCGAGATGCTCGGCGAGCTTAAGAAGGGCAGTTCCCTTGTTCGCGCCTATCGTGTTGAACTCGATGAATCCCGGAGAGGATGCCGATACCGCAGCAAGCCCCTTTAATTTCTCCTGAAAATAAGGCATGAGATCCTTTACCCTTTCGGGCTCGGTGATGATAAGCACCTTCGGGACGTTCCGCCACGTCATGCGGCGGATCATAGGCTCTATCCTTTTGGGGAGAGAGAGCGCTTCCGAATAGAGCGTGCCGTAAAGATGCTCGTGCTCGTAGACGATCTCGTCGCCCTGATAGAGATGCACGTGAAGATCGAGCGCTTCGGCAAGGTCGAGTATGTACGTTACGGTCTCGGGTTCGAGCTCCGTAACAAAGAACGGCTTGCCCGTCGCAGCGTCGTTGATCATGGCGCCGCCGTAGTTGATGATGAGCTTGTTGAGCCCAAGCTCCGACCAGACCTTTTTCGAACCGAGGAAGCCTCTGCCCGTCGCGATCGTTACGTAAACGCCCGCGTCCTCCGCTGCCTTTATGGCCTTTTTGTTCGCCTCGGAGATTACCCCGCCGCGCGGAAGGAGCGTGTCGTCTATATCCATTGCAAGAAGCTTGTACTTAAGAGCCACCTTGTTCCTCCCTGTGGAAATACTCGTAAACCTTTTCCGCCGCGGGACGGTTCATTCCCTTGGCCTCAAGGAGCTCCTCGACGCCGGCGTTCCTGATCGCGTCGACCGTGATGAATCTGTCGAAGAGCGCGCGCCTGCGTTTTTCGCCCACACCCTCGATCTCATTAAGGACGGAATAGAGCGCGGTCTTCGAGCGCATGGAGCGGTGATAGGTTATCGCGAATCTGTGCGCCTCGTCCCTTATCCTTTGAAGAAGATGCAGAGTGCTCGATGACTTCGGAAGCTCAACAGGATCGCTTTTGTCCGGAAGGATGATATCCTCGTTCTTTTCGGCAAGACCGATGGCCGGAATGTAAGAAAGACCGAATTCGTCAAGCACCTCGAGCGCGACGTTGAGCTGGCCCCTGCCGCCGTCGAGTATAAGTAGATCGGGAAGCTCCGAGAACTTTTCGTCGCCTTCCTTCGCCCTCTGAAACCTTCGGGTAAGGTGCTCGCGCATCGCGGCGTAGTCGTCGCCGTCGGCGGCGGTCTTTGTCCTGAACCTGCGGTACAGCGTCTTATCGGGCTTGCCGTCGATAAACACGACCATCGAGCCGACCGTGTCCCTGCCCATGAAATGCGAGTTGTCGAAGCATTCCATCCTGTGAGGGAGCTCGTCCATGCCGACGATCGCGGAGAGCTCTGAAAGGGCGCCCTCGCCGCGTTCCCACTCTTTGAAGATAAGCTCGCGCTTTCTCTTTAACGATTCAACGCCGTTCGTATAGGCAAGCTCCGCGAGCTGCTTTTTCTCTCCCCTTTGGGGAACGGCGATCCTGACCGCGTGAGAGCAGCTCTCTCTTAAGCAGGAAGCTATGTTCTCCGCGTCGTCCGGCGCGGTGCGGCAGATGATCTCGTTCGGGATGAACGCCTCGTCGAGATAGAACTGCATAAGGAAGGAAGCGAGTATCTCGCCGTCCGTTTCGTCTGCCGCAGACAGGAAATAGCTGTCGGTCATTACGACGTTGCCGTCACGCATCATAGTTGCGTAGACCACTGTGTTCATCTCGTCACGGGCGACCGCGAACACGTCGAAGCTGTTTATGACGGTCGTCGCGGTGCGCTGCTTAAGGGCGATCGACTCCGCCGCCCTTATCCTGTCGCGGTACATCGCGGCGCGCTCAAACTCCATCTTCCCGGAAGCCTCAAGCATCTTTTCGGTCATCTTCTCGGTTATCGCCTTCGAATGACCGGAGAGCAGCTGGGCGATCTCGTCGAGATACGCGTGATACTCCTCCCGCGTAACGTTTCCGGAGCATGGAGCGCAGCATCTGCCGAGATGATACATAAGGCAGGGGCGTTCGCGCCTCGCTATCGCCCTCTGGATGTCCTTCGTGCAGTGCCTCACGGGGAAAATCTCGCGCACGGCGGTCATTACCTCGCGCAGAGTCACGGTGGAAAGAAACGGCCCGAAATACTTTGCCCCGTCCTTTTTGATCCGTCTTACGATCTCAGGTCTCGGAAAATCCTTCGAATAATCGATCCTCACGTAAGGAAAATGCTTGTCGTCCTTAAGAAGGATGTTGTACCTCGGCCTGAACTGCTTTATCATATTGCACTCTAACGTGAGTGCCTCCGCCTCGGTCTGGGTAATGGTGAACTCGAAATCTGCTACGTTCGAGACCATTGCGGCGACCTTAGGCGCCTTTACGTCGTTCCTGAAATACTGTCTGACACGGTTTTTGAGGTTGACGGCTTTGCCGACATAGATGATCTCGCCTCGGGAATTGTACATGCGGTACACGCCGGGACTGTCGGGCAAAAGCTTAAGCTTATCTTTGATCGTGTCGTTCATGTTCCTATTATACATTAAAAAACTGTTTTTGGGAACATATTTTTCGCGATAAAAACAGAGCCCCGTTTTTTACGGGACTCTGTCCGGAACGCTTGTTATCAAGCCTTATAGAAAGCCTTGATGATGTTCTTCTTCTCAACGATCTTGGTGTTCTCCTTCCACTCGGAGACCTTGGTCGTGTAGTAGGAGTTCTGCTCGCTCGTAAGCTTGGCGTCATAGTAGGACTGGTACATCGACTGAAGCGTGATGTACTCGGGCTCCTCGGCGTTCTCCTCGGCGTCGGAGGACGTGACGATGTTCTTAAGAGCTTCGTCGGTAGCGGCGATCTGCTCAGCTGTGACGTGGCCGCCGTTGACGGTGACGATGCCCTCGTCATCGGTCACGGCCTCGCCGTTCTCGTAAACGGGGAGCATGAGATAGCCGTCCTCGTCATACATCGTGAAGCAGTCGTTGGGATTGAGCACGATGTAATGAACGCCGGTGGTCGTGAACACCTTGACGAGCTTGGTGCCGTCGTTAAGATCGAACATGGTGATCTTGTAATCGGGCTGGGCTTCTTCGCCGTTCTCGTCGATAGCCTTTTTCTCGTTCTCGGTCTTCCACTCTTCGCCGAACTTAAGCTTCATGGCAGCGTAGCCGAAGCCGTCGTAATACTTGCTGATGAGGGAAGCCTGCATGAGATAACCGAAATACTTGTAAGCGGGAGACTGCATACCGGGATCCTCGCAGATCTCCTTGTCGGCGCACTTCTCGAGGAACTCGTCAAGACCGATGGTCTTGAAGGACTCCTCCATAGCGGTCATCTTCTCGGTGAACGCGGCGTCCTCGGCAGCATAGGCCTCAAGGTCGGTAACGGACTCGCCCGCCTGCTGGGTGAACTTGATGAGCAGGTGCTTCACGGAGAAGAACTCGGCATAGGGATCGGCATCCTTGGACTCGTCCTTATCGGCGGTCTCGGGATCGTCCTCAACGGCCTTCTCGGGATGGGGCATGAAGAGCGGCGCGGTCTTGGAGGACATGCTGAGGAAGTTCGACCAGGCGGTATAGAAATCGGCAGCGGAGATGTCCGTATTGATGGCGTCGGTGATCGACTTCTTGACGTCATCGGTGGAGACGGTGACGTCCTTGACGGTGATGCTGCGAAGCTTCTCAAGCCTTGCGGACTGGCGGAGGCTGTCCTCAACTTCCTTCCTGTACTTCTCATAAGTGGTCTTGTTCTCTTTAAGGGTGGCCTTGAAGAGCTCGAGAGCGGCCTCGTACCTTGCGGTCTGGTCGGTGATCGAAGAATCGACCTTGCTGAGATAGGTGGTGGTGACGTAGTTTACGATCTGATCGTCAACGTCCTTCTGGAGCTTGGCCTCCTCCTCCGCGTCGAGGGTGATCTTCTGCACCTCGAGCTGGTCGAGCTGCACGCCCTGCATGACGAGGGAATCGAGTATGAAGGTCGCGTACTGCTCGCGGGTCATAAGACCGTACTGCATGTACTGATAGTACTGGCTGTTATTGTAAAGGTTAAGATACTGCTGAAGATAGAGCTTTACGCCGCCTACCTTGGCAACGACGGGGTTGTCGGCATAGGAATTGACGCAGCCGACGAGGCTTACGCCCATTACCGCGATCATAAGGACCGCAAGGATCCTTACGAAAGTCTTGTTGAGTTTCATTATGGTTACTCCTTCTTTAGGATAGATATACCCGCTGATTTTAATAGCTATCGAGAGCTTTGTCAACAGGGAATTTACTTTTTGAGGGATTCGAGGAAGATCTTCGTCCTTCTGAGCGCTTCCCTGATGTCCTCGATATCGGTCGCGTAGCAGCAGCGGACGTAGCCTTCGCCGCTGGGACCAAACGCGGTGCCGGGTACCATGCAGACGTCCTGCTCGGCAAGGAGCCTGTCGCAGAACTCTTCGGAGGAAAGGCCGGAGACCTTGATGGACGGGAATACGTAGAACGCGCCTTCGGGCTCGTTGCAGGTCATGCCGAGAGCGTTGAAGCCGTCGATGATGACGCGGCGGCGGCGGTCATACTCGTTCATCATTGCCTTCATATCGCGCCAGTCGGTCTCGAAGCCCTGACGGAGAGCGGCGATGCCGGCATACTGCGCGGGAGTGGGAGCGGAAAGCATGGTGAGCTGGTTGATTTTCGTCATAGCGGCGATGATGGGCTTCGGAGCAGCGGCATAGCCTAGACGCCAGCCGGTCATGGAGAACGCCTTGGAGAAGCCGTTCAGAACGACGGTGCGCTCGCGCATACCGGGCAGAGAGCAGATGGAAACGTGCTTCTTGCCGCCGTAGGTGAGCTCGGAATAGATCTCATCGGCAAGAACGAGGATGTCGGTGCCGCGGAGAACTTCAGCGATGGCCTCGAGGTCTTCCTTCTCCATGATGCCGCCGGTGGGGTTGTTGGGGAACGGAAGAAGCAGCGCCTTCGTTTTGGGGGTGATAGCGGCCTTAAGAGCCTCGGCGGTGAGCTTGAACTTATTGTCAGCGGTCGTGATCACGTTAACGGGAACGCCGCCCGCGAAGATAACGCCGGGATTATAAGCAACGTAGGTGGGTTCGGGGATGATGACCTCATCGCCGCGGGTGATGAGCGCGCGGATGGCAAGGTCGATCGCCTGGCTTGCGCCGACGGTGACGAGGATCTCGCCGTTCGCCTCATAATGTACGCCGTAACGGTCGTCAAGATACTTGCTGATAAGCTCGCGGAGCTCGGGCATACCGCTGTTGGAGGAGTACGGGATGCGTCCGTGGGACAGACGCTCGAGAGCCTCCCTGCGTATGGCTTCGGGAGTAGGGAAATCGGGTTCGCCAACGCCGAGACTGATGGTCTTATCGGTCAGTATGTCGAAGTACTTGCGAATACCGGAAGGCGGTACGTCCTGAACGGCCTTAACAATGAGTTTCGTGTAATCCATTTTGAATTATACATCCCTTTCGTTTTAATACATATTATAACGGGTCTCCCCGCGCTTCAACTTGGTCACGGAGTGGGCAGCGAAGGATCGCCCGTTCCAATAGTGACTACGCCCTGTACAGGATAATAGGTGTCGGTATAGAGATAGATGGTCTCGATCAGGTCGCCGTTGGCGTCATAGTGTTTGAGGTACGCCTTGGCGGTATAGCCTTTCCTTGCCTTGATGGTGGTCTCCTTGTAGCCCCTCGGCCACATCGGATTCTCCCTGATCACGGTCTCGTCGGGATCTTTCGTTTCGACAGTCTCGGCCCAGGTCTCGTAATACGAGCCGTCCTCCTCTGGCAGGGTGAAGATGTAGATGTACATCTTGCCGTTATCGGTATCGGCATACGCGAAGATGTAGATGGCCGAGTCGGAGATATTCCTCCACTTAAGGTCGGGACCGTTCGTGTCGACGGTGCAGTCGAGGCCGTAGGGAACGTATTCGCTGGGCCACGAGTGATGCCGCCTCTGGGTGATCTTGATCTTGTTGGGACCGCACTGCAGGAGCGCGTTATAGAGGGTGCCCGAAACCTGGCAGATGCCTCCTCCCGGGCTGTCCTCGTATTCCTTGCCGCCTGTGATGCCGGGAGCGCGGAGCCAGCCGTCCTCCTCCGTCCTCGGGCCGATGTACTCGTTGAAGCTGATCTCCTGGCCGGGAGCGATGGTGCATCCGTTCAGAATGCCGGCGGCCTTCTGGATGTTGCGGCAGCGGTTCTTTGTGCCGTATCCATGAGCGAAACTTGTTACGTAGCCGGTGATCTTCTTGAAGCCTTTTTTGATTTCTTCGATGGTCTTCTCGGGAGCCGTATCCTCAAGATCCGCGCTCAGACGGCAGTCAAAATCGTTGTTCTCGAAAGCGGCTACGATTCGGTCGACCATGACTTCCTTGTTAAGTACGAAGCCGTTCTTGCCGGGATGGAAATAGACGTACGCGATCGCGACGCCGTTTTCTGCGTAGATGATCTCGGACTCGAGTCCCGCGTCGTCAAATACGGCGGGTCTCTGCGAGATGGTAAGATGAGGCTCGACCGGCTCGGTATTGACGAACGCGGCGATGCTCTCGACGCGCTTCATTATGGCGTTCCTGTCGCATTTATAGCTAAGATGATACTCGATGGGATGCCCGTTCTCGGCATTCTCCTTCATCTTCTGCTGTTTAACGTAATTTGCGTAGCAGTCTTCGACGACGTTATCCTGCACGAAATGCTCGCGGCCGTTGCCGTAAGCCTCCTCGAGGATCTCGTCCGCGTTGACCTTGATGTTGAAATCCTGCGCGGAAAGAGCGAGGCTCGCGTTTCCGACGACTACCGCCATGCTGACGTCGCCGAGCCTGTTCTCGATGAGCGCAACTATCGCCTGTCTGGCCTCGGCGTAAGACATTCCGCCGATCTCGACTCCGTCAACGGTTATGCCCTCGTAATATCTTCCGTCATCAATGTAGCTGAAGGAAACGCCGTCCTTGATGCCGTAAACGCTTTTTGCGCCGGTAAGGGGATCGGTCTCTACCCTCACCCAGTTGTTTTCGTTATAGTAGTCGACGGCCTTCTTGTGCTCTTTCTTGATGGCGCCGCTGATAATAATCATGGAAACGCCGACAAGAACGACAACGGCAAACAGACCGAGGATGACGTACAAAACCCTCCGTCTTCTTGCCATTTCGCGCTTCTTGCGGGCTCTCATTATTTTCCTGTACTCTGCACTGTGTTCCAAGGAACTTTCCTCCGTGCATTAATATCCAAATATCATTATACTACTTTTTCATTGTGTTGGCAACAGAATCAATACAATATAATATCCTGCCGAAACATCTTTTGTTTATGTTTACAAGCGGATGAATCTGTGGTATCATATCGACAATTAATGTGCTTTTCGCACGGTTAGGAAGTGATTATCTTGCGAGCGGACGGTAAAAGAGTAAAGAATATGCCCCCGATGTACGCGGTCGCCGCACATATTATGGCGAAGCGTTCCGACGCGTGCAATTCGATAGAGCTGAACATCCCCCTCGAGCCCATTCAGAACTACCTGCGCGACGTAAGGGCGAGAGGTCACAATATAAGCCATCTGTCGGTCATCATCGCGGCTTTCCTCCGCACGACCGCGGAATACCCGTTCCTTAACAGGTTCGTCGTAAACAAGACCGTCTACGCGAGAAACGAGTATGCGGTCGGCATGGTCGTATTGAAGCCGGGCGAACTTGACGGCACGATGAACAAGATGTACTTCGATCTTGCCGACGATATCTTCAAGGTGCAGGAGATAGTCGACAAGTACGTCGACGAGAACCGCGGCGCAGGCGAGACCAACTCGACCGACAAGCTCATAACCACTCTCCTCAAGATACCCGGACTCTGCCGTATCGGCGTATGCCTGTTCAAGCTCATGGATAAATGGGGACTCCTCCCCCGCTCCATCATCAAGGCGAGCCCGTTCCATACCAGCTTCGTCATATCGAATCTCGCGAGCATCCGAACCAACCATATCTTCCACCACGTTTACGATTTCGGTACGACCAGCATGATCGTTACTCTCGGCAACATGCGCGAGGTGCCGAAGAGGGTCGGCGGCGAGATAAAGTTCGAAAAATGCATGCCATTCGGCGTCGTGATGGACGAAAGGATCTGCTCCGGCAGCTATTATGCGCTCGCGTTCAGAAGGCTTTCGGAATACTTAAGGGATCCGAAACTCCTCGAGCTGCCGCCCAGGGTGATCAATCACGACGTCTGATATTATCGGGAGCAGTCGGATAACGGCCGACGGTATAAAGATCAATATTTTGGCATACCCTATTAGCAACAATCACGAAGAGGAAAGTTGCGAAATGGACGCCTATATTGAAAGCAGAGTCTTCGACCTTGCCGACTACATCATCTCCTGCGGAGCTACCGTACGAGACGCCGCGAAGGAATTCGGAGTATCGAAGTCCACCGTTCACAAGGACGTGACCGAACGGCTCTATTCGCTCGACAGGGCGAAAGCGCGCGACGTTGCCGCGGTGCTTGAGGTAAACAAAGAGGAAAGGCATATCCGGGGAGGATATGCCACGTATCTCAAGTATAAATGGATGCGGGAGAAGAAGGATCAGACGGATTGATCCTTTCTCATCCTCTCCGCCTGCGAAGGTCTTAAGTACATGGGGACAGCCTCTTTAACGGGCTGTCCTTTTTTTAGCGCTTCTTTAATGACGAGCTCTGCATCGGGCGCGCCCTCGATGCCGCCGAAGCTGCCTACCAGGGCCGTATCCGAAGGAAGCCTTGAAGCTAATTCTTCAAACGAAGGGGCGCAGGGAGCAATGACTTCCTCGCCGTCCGTATAGAGCGCGGCGTAGCAGTTGCCGTTCCTGCAGTCGATCACGGGAGCGACGCTGCCGTCTGACGGCAGTATGTGCCTCATCGCGGCGAGCGAACACACGGGGATAACGTTTAAACCCAGCGCGTAAGCGATCGCGTTCGCGCAGGATACTCCGATCCTGACGCCGGTGAACGAGCCGGGACCGACGTCGACGGCGACGGAGTCAATATCGGATACGCCGATCCCCGCCCCGCTTAAAGCGCGATCGATAACTTCCATGAGTGTAGCCGAATGCGATCTTCCGCTTTCGTCCTTAACGAAGCTTACGATCTCACCGTTCCTCGCGACCGCGGCGGACGGATATTTTCCCGAAGTGGAAATGCCGAGCAGTATCATATCACATTTCCTCCAGAATCTTGTCATACTCGCTGCCAAACGACCGGAAAACGACTTCGCGCGGGTCGGAGCCGCTGCCCGTGATATGGATCTCGAGCCTTCTTTCAGGCAGAGCTTCGGGGACGTTCTCACACCATTCCATAACGATAGCGCCGTCGCCCGAAAGATAGTCATCGAAGCCGACGGCGTAAAGCTCATCCGGATCCTCTATGCGGTACGCGTCGAAATGATCGAGCTTGAGCCTGCCCTCGTGATGGCGGACTATGGTAAAGGTCGGGCTTAGGATATCGGTTATCCCGAGCGCATCGGCGATGCCCTTCGTCATTGTCGTCTTCCCCGCGCCGAGATCTCCGAAAAACGCGACGAAGGCGCGCGGAAAGAGCATCCCGCCGAGCCTTCTGCCGAGATCGAGCATTTCCTTTTCGCTGTTTGCTGTAAACCTTGCTTCCATGACCGTCAATTGAACGTTCCCCTTAAGAGGAGCTCGTTTCTGTAATCCAGGAGCCTGTCCTCCCTTATCGCCTGCCGTATGCCCTCCATAAGGCGATAGGTAAAGCGCAGGTTGTGCAGGGAGATGAGCTGCGCCGCGAGTATCTCGTTCGCCTTGATAAGATGCCTTATGTACGCCTTTGTGAAATGCCTGCAGGCGTAGCAGTCGCAGCCTTTCTCGATCGGAGTGAAGTCCTCCTCGTACTGAAGCTGCTTAAGGCTCTTCTTTCCGTCAAACGTAAGAGCGAGAGCGTTCCTTGCCGTGCGAGTCTGAAGGACGCAGTCGAACATATCTATTCCCCTCATCGAGCCCTCGACAAGGCAGTCGGGACTTCCGACGCCCATAAGGTAATGCGGCTTGTTCTCGGGAAAATACGGCCTTATGGTGTCGAGCATCTCGTACATGACGGGCTTCGGCTCGCCGACTGAGAGGCCGCCTATGCCGTATCCGGGGAAATCCATCGCGGCAAGCGTCTTGGTGCTCTCGATGCGAAGATCCGCAAACATGCCGCCCTGGATGATTCCGAAGAGCGCCTGATCCTCACGCGTGTGAGCCCTTTGGCATCTCTCCGCCCAGCGGTGCGTGCGCTCCATCGCGTCGACGGTGTACTTGAAGGTGCATCCCGCGGGGGCGCACTCGTCGAAGCACATCGCGATATCCGCGCCGAGCGCCTCCTCTATCTCCATGACCTTTTCGGGATCGAAGAAATGGCGGCTGCCGTCGATATGCGATCTGAACTCGACGCCGTCCTCGCGGATCTTGTTTATCGCTGCTAGGCTGAAGACCTGGAATCCGCCGCTGTCGGTGAGCATCGGGCCGTACCACTGCGAAAACTCGTGCAGGCCTCCGGCCTTTTTCACGAGCTCGTGTCCGGGTCTCAGATAGAGATGGTAGGTGTTCGAGAGCATAACGCCAGCGCCTATCTCCTTGAGGTCCTTCGGGAGCACGGCCTTGACCGTCCCCTGCGTGCCGACGCACATAAACGCCGGAGTTTCGACGTCGCCGTGGGGCGTATGCAGTATCCCGAGCCTCGCGCCGGTCTGCTTGCAGGTCTTTATAAGTTCGTATGTTACGGGTGATCCGTTCATATCTTCCTTCCGTTTGTTTATTTAATGAACATGGCGTCGCCGAAGGAGAAGAAGCGGTACCTCTCCTCTACTGCGTGCTTGTAGACGGCAAGCATCTCCTCGCGGGTGCTGAACGCGCTGATGAGCATCAGAAGCGTCGACTCGGGAAGATGAAAATTGGTGATGAGCGCGTCTACCGCCTTGAATCTGTAGCCGGGAGTAATGAATATGCTGGTCCAGTCGGAGCCCGCGTGGACCACGCCGTTTTCGTCAGCGGCGCTTTCAAGCGTGCGGCAGCCGGTAGTGCCGACGGAGATGATCCTGCCGCCCTTGGCTCTCGCCGAATTGATGAGCTCCGCCGCCTCCTCCGTCACCTTATAGTATTCGGAGTGCATTACGTGATCCTCGACGTTCTCGGCGGAAACCGGACGGAATGTGCCGAGACCGACGTGAAGCAGCACGTCCGCGATAAGCACACCCTTGTCCCTGATCTTTTCAAGCAGTTCGGGCGTGAAGTGCAGGCCTGCGGTCGGAGCCGCGGCGGAACCGTTGTCCTTTGCGTATACGGTCTGATAGCGGCTTTTGTCCTCAAGCTTTTTAGTGATATATGGCGGAAGCGGCATCTCGCCCGCGCGGTCGAGGACCTCCTCGAATATGCCCTCATAGTTGAGGCGGACGATCCTGTTGCCGTCGTCAAGCTGCTCGAGTACGGTCACGGAAAGCTCGTCGTTCACGATGAACGTCCGTCCCGGCCTCGCGCGTCTGCCGGGCTTGACGAGACATTCCCATTCGGTCTCGGAAACGCGCTTTAGAAGCAGGAACTCCATCGCACCTCCCGTTTCCTCACGAGTAGCGTAAAGCCTTGCGGGGATGACGCGGGTGACGTTTCTCACCAGCACGTCGCCGGGGTTTAAGTACTCGACGATGTCGTGAAATATCCTGTCCTCTAAGGTCTTTGTCTTTCTGTCGTATACGAGGAGCCTCGAAGAATCGCGCTTGTCGGCGGGCGACTGCGCGATGAGCTCCTCGGGAAGATCATAGTAAAAATCTGAAGTTTTCAAAATCGGTATTCCTTATTCGATGATATCGTAAACGAGCGGCAGGTCCTCGGGAGCTTCGGAAGAAACGGTCACCGCCTCTCGGATGAGCCCGAGCGCCTCCTCAAGCCGCGCGTCGTCGTTAACGTAAAGATAAGCGTAGGGTTCGTTGGGATCAACTCTGTCGCCGACGCGCTTTAACATAAGTATTCCGACAGCGGGATCGATTACGTCCTCTTTTTTCAGCCTGCCCGCACCGAGCACACACGAAGCGAGTCCGAGCTTCCTTGCGTCGATCGAATAGAGATAACCCGCTTTTTCCGTATAGACGGGCATTATGGTCGAAGTCATCACGAGGCGTTCCGGCTCGTCGATATAGCGTACGTCGCCGCCCATCGCGGCGATCATCTCGCGGAGCTTCATTAAGCCCCTGCCCGAAACAAGCGCGTCGACAAGCATGCCCTTTGCGTCGGCGCGTGACGGAGCGAGCCCCGCAAGAAGAAGCATCTCGGATGCAAGCACGAGACATACCTTCACGAGCGGATCGTCGACGGGGACCTTGCCCTCGAGCACCTCTATCGCTTCTTTCATTTCAAGGCCGTTGCCGATGGCCATGCCGAGCGGGCGGTTCATATCGGTAATTATCGCGACTGTCTTTCTGCCGAGGTTCGAGCCGATCGAAACCATCTCGCGTGCAAGCGCCCTCGAATCGTCGAGCGTGTTCATGAAAGCGCCGTTGCCTGTCTTTACGTCAAGCACGATGGCGTCCGCTCCTGCTGCAAGCTTTTTGGACATGATGCTCGAGGCGATCAAAGGAATGCTTTTGACCGTGCCGGTCACGTCTCGGAGGGCGTACATTTTTTTATCGGCGGGATCGAGGTTTTTGGACTGGCCTACGACCGCGATGCCTATATCCCTTACTATCTCCTTGAACCTCTCGGTCGTCTGCTCGACGCATACGCCGGGAACGGATTCGAGCTTGTCGAGCGTTCCGCCGGAATGTGCGAGCCCCCTGCCGCTCATCTTGGCTACGGTGCCGCCACACGCCGCAACGAGAGGCGCGACGACGAGCGTGGTGGTATCGCCGACGCCGCCCGTGGAGTGCTTATCGACCTTGACGCCCGGAAGATCAGAAAGGTCGGTCGTTTCTCCGGAGTGCATCATGATCATGGTTAGATCGGAGATCTCCCTCTCCGTCATGCCGTTTATGCAGACTGCCATCATGAAAGCGGACATCTGGCAGTCCTCGACGGAACCGCCGACAAAGCCGTTCACGAGGAACGAAAGCTCGTCGAAGCTCAATTCGAGCCCGTCTCTTTTCTTTTCGATAAGTTCGGTGACGATCATCAGACGCACCCCCTGTAAGGTCATTATGAAACATTTTATCACGGCGCGGCGCTTTTGTGAACCACCTTTTTATACATATATTATAAAAAAAGGTATTTTTCGATTTACAAATACCGATGAATATGGTATTATATTTGAATGCGGGACTTTAGAACCGTCCCCGCAAGTCGTTAATAAACGGGCTCTATGCCCTATACGGAGGAATATATGTCTGAAATCACCACCATCGAAACCGGCAAGGTCAAGCTGACCTTCACTCTTTCCGCCGAGGATTACGTCAAGGCGCTCACCGCTTGTTATCACCGCATCGGTTCCAAATATGAGATGCCCGGCTTCCGCAGGGGCAAGGCTCCCCGCGCCATGATCGAGAAGGCTTACGGCCCCGCCGCTTTCTGGGACAAGGAGCTTGATATGGCAGTTGAGAAGGCTTGCGCCGAGGCTGTTGCCGAGCACAAGATCCTCCCAGCCCTCGCTCCCGAATACAGCATTCTGAGCTTCTCCGAGACGGACGGCTGTGAGATCGAGGCCACTCTCGTTCTCGAGCCCGCCTGTGAGCTCGGCGACTACAAGGGTATAGAAGTACCCGTCAAAGAGTATAATGTAACCGACGAAGCGGTCGATAAGGAGCTTGATAAGCGCCGCCATGAGCAGGCCCGTCAGGTCTCCGTCGACGACCGTCCTCTTGAGCTCGGCGACACCGCGGTGTTCGATTTTGCCGGATTCGTTGACGGCGTTCAGTTCGAAGGCGGCACCGCCGAGAAGTACTCCATGGTCATCGGTTCCCATCAGTTCATCCCCGGCTTCGAGGAGCAGATGGTCGGCATGAAGATCGGCGAGGAGCGCGACGTCAACGTCACCTTCCCCGAGGACTACCAGGCAGAGAACTTAAAGGGCAAGCCCGCCGTATTCAAGGTAAAGCTTCACGAGCTCTCCTATGAGCAGCTTCCGGAGCTTGACGACGAGTTCGCTTCCGAGACCAGCGAGTTCGAGACTCTTGACGAGCTCAAGGACAGCATCAGGAAAGAGCTTGCCGTTCAGGCCGAGAAGGACCGTGAGCTTGCCGTCGAGTCCGCCGTCATCCAGAAGGTCATCGACAATGCGAAGGTCGAGATCCACAAGGAGCTCGTCGACGCCGAGGCTCATGCCGAGATGCACAACCTTGAGCATCAGCTTGCCGACATCGGCCTCAAGATGGAGGATTACGCCAACTACATGGGCACCACCGTTGAGGATCTTCACGAGCGCTATCATCACATGGCCGAGGATCAGATCAAGGCCCGCACCGTCATTCAGGCGATCATCGACAAGGAAAAGCTCGAGCCCGCGGATCAGGATTACGAGAAGGCCGTCCGCAATTACGCCGAGCGTTCCGAAGGCTGGGACGAGGAGAAGATCGCGAAGGAGCTCCTCCCCGAGAACCGCATGAAGTATGCTCAGTCCGCTCTCTATGAGGCGTTCGTACGTCTTGTCAAGGACAACGCCGTTATCACCAAGAAGGAAGAAGAAAAATGAGTTTAGTCCCCATTGTTGTCGAACAGACGAATAAAGGCGAGCGTTCCTATGATATCTACTCCCGTCTTTTAAAGGACAGGATCCTTTTCCTCGGCGGCGAGATCACCGATGAGGACGCGAACCTTATCATTGCCCAGCTTCTTTTCCTCGAGGCTGACGATCCCGACAAGGACATATTTCTTTATATCAACAGCCCCGGCGGCTCCGTATCCGCAGGTCTTGCCATTTATGACACCATCCGCTACTTAAAGTGCGAGGTCGTCACGATCTGCGTGGGTCTTGCCGCTTCCATGGGCGCATTCCTCCTCGCCGCGGGCGCGAAGGGCAAACGCAAAGCTCTTCCCAACAGCGAGATAATGATCCATCAGCCGTCCGGCGGCGCATACGGTCAGGCTTCCGACGTCAAGATCCACGCGGATCACATCATCAAGACGAAGAAGAAGCTGAACGAGATGCTTTCCGAAATGACCGGTCAGCCGATCGACGTCGTCGAGGTCGCTACCGAGCGTGACAATTTCCTCTCCCCCGAGGACGCGCTTGAGTTCGGACTCATCGACGAGATCGTCGCCCCGAGGCGCTGATAATACTATTTTTCGGAGATTTTGATGTCAAAATACAGCGATAATTCAACAGTAAAATGCTCCTTCTGCGGAAAGACGCAGGATATGGTCAAGCGCATCGTCGCGGGTCCCGGCGTGTATATCTGCTCGGATTGTGTGGAGCTTTGCCAGGAGATCATCGATTCGGACAACGCTCAGGAGCCCGAAGAGCCTCTTGATCTCCCCAAGCCCGTCGACATCGTTAAGGTGCTCGACGATTACGTGATCGGCCAGGAACACGCCAAGAAGGCTCTCGCGGTCGCGGTCTACAACCATTACAAGCGCATCATGAAGGAGCCGGAGACCGGCGACGTCGAGCTTTCGAAGTCCAACATCGTTATGCTCGGCCCGACCGGCTGCGGTAAGACGCTGCTTGCCGAGACGCTTGCGAAGATCCTCAAGGTCCCGTTTGCCGTCGCGGACGCCACGAGTCTGACCGAGGCCGGTTACGTCGGAGAGGACGTCGAGAACATCCTCCTGAAGCTCCTGCAGGCTGCCGACTACGACGTCGAGCAGGCGCAGAAGGGCATAATCTATATCGACGAGATCGACAAGATCGCCAGGAAGTCCGAGAACCCCTCCATCACCCGCGACGTTTCGGGCGAGGGCGTTCAGCAGGCGCTCCTTAAGATCCTCGAGGGCACGGTCGCTTCCGTTCCTCCCCAGGGCGGCAGGAAGCATCCGCACCAGGAGTTCATCCAGTTCGATACCAAGAACGTTCTGTTCATCTGCGGCGGCGCTTTTGCCGGCATTGAAGAGATCATCAAGAAGCGTATCGGCAAAAAGACCATGGGCTTCGGCGCTGACGTCGTGTCCAACACCGATATGGATATCGGCGAGATACTTAAGCACATCCTCCCCGAGGATCTACTTAAGTTCGGGCTCATCCCCGAGTTCATCGGCCGCGTGCCCATAATCGTCACGCTCGAGCAGCTTGACGAGGAGGCCATGCTGAGGATCCTTACCGAGCCGAAGAACGCTCTATCGAAGCAGTACCAGAAGCTCTTCGAGATGGACGGCGTTAAGCTCGAGCTGGATCGCGAAGCGATACTTGAAGTCGCCCGCATCTCCATCGCCAGGAATACCGGAGCGAGGGGCTTAAGGGCCATTCTCGAGGACGTTATGCTCCCCGTCATGTATGAGCTTCCTTCAAGGAACGACGTTGAGAAGGTCATCATAACCGCGGCCTCCATACGCAAAGAGGCAGAACCCACCTACGTATTAAAGACCGAGCCGCTTCCCGAAACGGGGACCGACGCCAATTATTTGAAATGAAAATTATAAGAACTGAAATCGATGGCGAAATCTTTTACGGAATACTCGAAGGCAAAACCGTCAGAAGGCTTTCCGGTCTTCCCTTTGACGCAATAGTCGAGGACGGAAGGACTTATTCCGTAAGCGATATTAAACTGCTTCCCCCTGCCGAGCCCACGAAGATCGTCGCGATCGGCAAGAACTACCGCGCCCACGCAGACGAGATGGGCGAGGGTCAGCCCGAGGAGCCGCTGCTCTTTATCAAGCCCTCGACCTCCATCGTCGGCAACGGCGACGACGTTGTCTATCCCGCGATAAGCCACCGCCTTGATTACGAGGGCGAGCTCGGCGTAGTCATCGGCAAGAAGTGTCATGCCGTTCAGCCCGGACATTCCTCCGAGGTGATATTCGGCTACACCTGCCTGAACGACGTCACAGCGAGGGATATCCAGAAGGCGGTCTCCCAGTGGACGCGCGGCAAGGGGTTCGACACCTTCTGCCCCATCGGGCCGCATATCGAGACCGAGCTTGACGCGTATAACGCGCCGATCGAAACGAGGGTCAACGGCGAGGTAAAACAGCATTCGAACACCAACTGCATGACGCATAACGTGGACAAGCTGGTTTCGTACATCACCGAATGCATGACTCTGCTTCCCGGCGACATCATCGCGACGGGCACTCCCGAGGGGATCGGCCCCATGCAGCGCGGAGATACCGTCGAAGTCGAGATCGGCGGAATCGGCGTATTAAGAAACAGGATCGTATAAATGGACGGACTTTCGTTATCAGCCGTTGTTTACGAGCTTAAAGCCGTAATTGGCGGCAGGATAGAAAAAGTTCAGCAGCCCGAAAGGGACGAACTTTTAATTAGCATTCATTCAACAGGCGGATCAAACCGCCTGTTGATTTCAGCTTCGCCCGAAAACTGCAGGATACTCCTCACCGACGAAAAGAAGGTCTCCCCCGTTGACGCGCCGGCTTTTCTTATGCTTATGCGCAAATACCTCACCGGCGCAAGGATCGTTTCCGTTTCTCAGCCGAATATGGACCGAGTCGTCGAGTTCGGGATCGAGACCTATTCGGAGCTTCACGACGCCGTAAGATTAACCCTCGTGGCGGAGATAATGGGCAGGCATTCGAACATAATCCTCATCGGCGATGACGGAAACGTGATCGACGCGATAAGGAGAGTCGGGCCTTCGGTCTCATCCGCAAGGCTTGTACTTCCGAAGTTAAAATACGAGTATCCGCCTTCCAGGAAGAAGAACGATCCGCGCGAAGCTTCTCCCGAGGATTTCGAGCGCGTTCTTTCCGATCACGCAAAGCCCGCTCAGGCGCTTTCGGACAACTACTACGGGCTTTCCCCCGCCGTCGCGTCAAAGCTCACGGAAGCTCTCGGGTTCCCGGAGTGCGGCGTGAGCGCGCTTTCCGAGAGGCTGTCCGTGTTCTACGGCGACTTTACGGAAGGCCGATTCTCCCCCTGCATTGTCACGGCAGGAGAAAAAGCCGTAATGACGCTGCCGTTCATTCCCAAAGATACCGACAGCGTTCACAGGTTCACCTCCATGAGTGAAGCGGTCTCCGCTTACTACGTTTCGCGCGCGCAGGATGAAAGCATTAAGCGCAGGACTTCGAGCTACGAGCACATCATCAGAAACGCCGTTTCGAAGCTCGAGCGAAAACTGATGATTTTTGACGACGCGATCTCTTCGGAGGAAGAGAACGAGAAGCTGAAAAGATACGGCGAGCTTCTGACCTCCAATCTTTATCTGATACCGCACAAGACGGACAAGACCGTAGTCACCGATTATTATTCGGATCCGCCCGTTCCCGTAGAGATACCGCTCGATGCGAAGCTCTCCGCCGCTGACAATGCGCAGAAGTATTTTTCCCGCTACCGCAAGGCGAAGCTCGCCCGCGACCACGCCGTGGAGATGAAGGAGCAGACCGCCGACGAGCTTAATTATCTCGACGAGCTTTTATACACCCTCTCCTGCTGCGAGGGCGAAGCGGAGCTTAACGAGATAAGGCAGGAGCTCATCGCAGGCGGATATGTTTCGGACGATTCCAAAAAGCAGAAGAAGGGAGCCGCTAACAAGCTGCCCCCGTCGAAGCCCTATTCGTTCACGTCGCGCGACGGAATTAAGATCCTCGTCGGCAAAAACAACCGTCAGAACGACAAGCTTACCATGAGCACGGCATACCCCGACGACGTCTGGCTGCACACCAAGGACATACACGGCTCGCACGTCATAATAAGGCGCTCCGGCAAGGTCCCCGACGCAACGCTTTACGACGCCGCGATGCTTGCAGCATACTATTCAAAGGCGAGGGGTTCAGCCAACGTGCCCGTCGACTACACCGAGGTCAAGTACGTAAAGAAGCCTTCGGGAGCAAAGCCGGGCATGGTCATCTACTCCCGTCAGCACACGGTTTACGTAACTCCCGATCCCGAGCATATCAAAAAGCTCATGCAATAAGCATCCTTACGTCGTCGTAGTGATCGCGGTACAGGGCCATATTGATCCCGTCCGCGATTATTCCCGACATATCCCCCACTATCGAATCAATATCCTTTGGCGTGACTATCATGCCGTCCATTCTTTCGGACACAACCTTTTCCGCAAGCTCCTTCAGCTTATCCTCGTCACCGTGGAGTCCCGTCTCGTCCGCGATCATGGATATGGTGTCCTGCGTTATCGTCGACGCGTAGACGACGAGCGGCACGCCTATCGCGATAACGGGAACGTCGAGGCTTTCGATGTTAAGCCCCCTTCTGATGTTGCCGACTCCGGAGCCGGGATCGATGCCCGCGTCCGAAAGCTGAACGGTAGTCGAGATACGCGACGCCCGTCTTGACGCGAGCGAATCTATCGCGATGACGAGATCCGGCTTGATGCGGTCGGTCATGCCCTTCACTATCTCAAACGTTTCAATGCCCGTTGAGCCGAGCACCCCGGGCGCCGCGGACGCGACTGACGGCACGGGAAAGCGGAACGCGTCGGGCATATACTGCTTGACGTGCCTTGTCACGTACACCTTTTCGACGACCTTCGGCCCGAGAGAATCCGGCGTTACGCTCCTGTTCCCGAGGCCGACGACAAGTATGCTTTCGCTATTCGGGAAGCCGTCGACTACCTTCTGAAGCTCGCTTGCAAGTTTCTTTGACAGCTCCTCGAAAAGGTCGAGCGGCCTGTCGATAAGTCCCGGAGCGTCGAGCGTTACGTACTTCCCCATCTTTTTGCCAATCTTTTCGGCGGCGTACTCGTTCGTGACCGCGATCCTTGTTATCGTTATGTCGGGGAAGCTCTCCTTCTCCTCCGTAACCCCGTCAAGCTCGGGATTCATTTCCCTTGCTTCAAGCGCAAGATCCGTATAAAGTCCCATAAAGCACTCCTTTTAATCAATTATAATGAAAGTATTCCTCATATCCCTCAACAATATATCCGATTTTTTCGCTATATATTGAAAAAAGTGCTTGCAAAAGGGAATTCGGAGTGCTATAATAGTAACGTTCGAGATTTGTATAGGAGGTGAACCGATTTGGCAAACATTAAGTCAGCTATCAAGCGCGTCAAGGTGTCCGAGAAGCAGAACCTTCGTAACCGTATCGTTACTTCTCAGTATAAGACCGCTGTTAAAAAGTTCGACAAGGCTCTCGAGTCCGGCGATGAGGCTCTCGTTAACGAGACCTATACCAATGCTGTAAGCATGGCCGACAAGGCTGCCGCCAAGGGCGTTATCCATAAGAACGTCGCCAACCGTAAAAAGGCTCAGCTTGCAAAGAAACTTGCCGCGAAATAAGCTGCCAAATAAGGTTTATCAATTCTGATCGACCCACTTTTAAAAACAAAGACCGATGCTTTCGTATCGGTCTTTTAGTGTTTTTATTTTGTTCTTAAACCGGGAACTGTCTCCAGTCGTGTTTCAATAAAACGAGCTCCAAATACTTTTCGTCCTTCATCGTGCCGGAGATCTTCATGAACGCCGTGTCTGAAAGATCGGCGATAAGCCCCAACAGTTCCTTCTGCGTGAACCTTTTCGCCGCATCGAACGCTTTTTCGTTCGCGTACCTGTTCCCCTCCATCGCGTTCGCTACGTCGCGCTTCTGCCTTCCCGCGTCGATCCCCCGTCTTGCTTCGAGCATCAGCTTGAACCTCGACACGAGGAAGCTGGATATGCTTATCGGTTCGTTTCCCTCGTCGATAAGCGCGTGAAGCGCCGTAATGCCGTCGCCCGGCTTGCCGTAGGTGAACAAATCGAGCATATCGAATATCCTTACGTCCACAGCAGTTCTCACGCAGAGGTCAATATCCTGCGCGGAGACCGTCCCGCCCTCGCCGACGAAGTCGATGAGTTTATCGGTCTCGCTGACAAGATTCGCCATATCGGTCCCCACGACGCGCACGAGAAGCTGAGCCATATCGCGGTTGAGAAGGACGCCCCTCTCCCCCATGTGTTTTATGCTCCACGCGGCGCATTCATTGGGCGCCAGTCTATCGAATACGACCTCACGGCCGTTTTGAGAGGCGTATTTCAGAACGGAGCTGTTCTGCGCCAGCTTTCCCTTGAACAGGACCAGAAGGAGCGTTTCGTCGGGAACGTTTTTGAAGCACTCGATGTACTTCGAAGCATCCCCGCCGTCGGCAAGCTCCGTCACCGTGACTATCCTCTTTTCGGCGAACACGGGCAGTACCTCGCAGCACTCCGCAAGATCCTGAACGGTGGGCTTTGCAAGATTCGCCGAGTTGAACGGTCGAAGATCCTCGTCTATCATGCCAAGCGCGAGCCTTACCGCCTGCGATTTGACGTACTCCTCCTCGCCGTGAAGGATGAACGTTCCTCCCGGCAGGCCGTTTCTTATGAGTTTGAAGAATTCCGAATGGTTCATGCCTTGATTATACTCAAAACGAGGCTCAATGTAAACAGAATTAATACGGGTATCGCGGCGATCAGCCGCTTTTTTATCGGCCTTAAGACGTACGGCGAGATAATGAACAACAAGAGCAGCATTAAAAATCCGCTTACGGCGGGCGGTCTTGTGACATCTATTCGCGCGTAAGGAAGGTTTGCGATAAACGAGAGCATCTTCTGCGCGCCGCCGATCAGCTTATCCGGCGCCCACGATACGAAACCCGCAAGCGTCGGGAACGGAAAACTTAATACGAGCATAGAGAAACTCATTACGATCGCCGCGGAATAGACAGGAACCGCGATAATGTTTGCGGGGATCGAGTAGGTATTCACATAGCCGAAGCATCGTGCCGTTATCAATGCAGTCGCGAGCAGTGCGGAAAACGTTACGGCGATCGTTCCCGTAATCCTATTTACCGCGCGGGATCGGGAATTGACTGTCCCGATCTCTGCAAATAGTATTATGCCGAGCATCGCGGCGAAAGAAAGCCTGAAACCCACCGACCACAGCTCATAGGGCGATACGAGAACTATCACAATAGCGGCAAGCGAAAGCGACGACATCGGATCGCGCCTTCGGTCAAACAGATCCGCCAACAGAACAGCCGCGGTCATGATCGACGCCCTGACGAGCGACGGAGGGAACGCGGCGACAGCGCAGTAAGCGGCGAGGAACAGTACGATAAAGATGAATCGAAGCTTTCTGAACCTTCTCGGGAATATCGCAGTAAGCAGTCCCGCAAGCACTCCGACGTGGAAGCCGGAAAGGGACAGAAGATGCGCCGTGCCTGTGATGCGAAAGCTCTCAAGCTCATCATAATCAATTTCCGATCTGTCGCCTAAAAGAAAGCCCGATACCGTGGCAGCGTTGTCCGGGAACAGTTCAAATATTCTATTCTTTATCGCGCTTCTTACTGAAAGTATGAGCCTTTTAAGCTTCATGCCGCCTGTCGCGGACGTCTCGAAGCTAACGCATTTCGCGGAGAACGAATAGCCGTTCGACAGATTTCTTCTGTTCCCTTCCGAATGACCGGAAAAGTCTTTTTCGACGAACACGTCGGCGCTTACGGAATCCCCGACGCTCGGCAGCTGCGCGCCGTCTGACGTCACGCAGAGTCTGACGGGGTATCTGAGCCTCCTCCCGTTCAGCCTTACTCCGTCTACGATCACGGAGCTGCTTCCGATCTCGGAGACCGACGATACCGTTCCCGAAAGAGAATAGTTCCCCGTTTCCACGCCGTCCGGCGTCGCGAAGAACATCCTGATAACGCCTACAGCAAAGGCCGTGAGAAACAGAAAGATCGCGGTCTTTTTCTTTACGAGCAGTATTGCCGCTCCGGAGGCCGCAAGGACAAACAGTCCTGCCGCGATCGGGATAAGAGCAATTTTTTTCGCGCAAAAGCCCGCAAGCGTTTCAAACAGTAAAACGCCCGACAGTAAACCGACCGCCATGAAAAGAAGCGGCCGGAAGTTCAGTATTCTGTTCGGATCGTCCTTATCAAACACGCATTACGGCCATCGCTTCGATCTCGACGAGACCTCCCGCGGGAAGGCAGGCTACCTCAACGCAGGAACGTGCAGGATGAGGCTTGGGGATTAGCATGCCATAGAGCTTGTTCACAAGCGGGAAATCCGACATGTTCTTTACAAATACCGTTGTCTTAACAAGGCAGTCGAGCCCGGATCCTGCCTCTTCGAGAATGCTTTTCAGATTGTTGATGGCCTGGATCGTCTGCGCCTCAACGCCGTCCGTGAGCTTGCCCGTTTCGGGATTGATGCCGAGCTGACCGGAAGTGAATATCATCTTTCCGACCATGACCGCGTGGCAGTAGGGGCCGATCGCTTCGGGCGCGTTCTTCGCGTTGAAATTGTTTTTAAGCATTTGTGTCATCCTCCAAATCGTGAGTGTTTTTTTCAAAGGTTTCTATAATGCAGTCATTCCAAAGAATGAGCGCATTTTCGCCTGTATCGGTGTAGTAATGCTTCCTTGTCCCCGCGTAAGCGAAGCCGAGCGAAGCGTAAAGTCTCTGCGCGTTATGGTTGTTTTCCCTGACCTCGAGCGTCATCCTCTCCGCGCCGTGCTTCAAAGCAGTCTCCATAAGTTTAAGGATCATCTTCCTGCCTATACCGCGGCATCGGTATTCGGGATCGACGGCGATATTAGTCATATGCGCTTCGTCGAACATAATCCAGACTCCGGCGTAGCCGACTACCGTGCCGTCGCATACCGCAACGACGTAATACGCCACGTCGTTCGAAAGCTCGCCCAGAAGCGAATTGTAGCTCCACGGCGTTCTGAAACAGATCGCCTCGAGCTCAGCGACCCTTTTTACATCCTCCGCCGTCATTCTTCTTAATACTGTGTCACTCATTACTTCACCTGTTGTTTTGTTCAAAGGCGCAGCAGACGGTAATCGCGTAAACCCTGTCGGCGCCGTATTTTTTCAGTTCCTTCGCGCACTCGGAAAGCGTCGCGCCCGTAGTTCTTACGTCGTCGACGAGGAGTATGCTCAAGCCCTTTGCGCCCTCATCCGCCGCGAAGGCGTCCTTTACGTTCCGCTTTCTTCCCGCCTCCGTCAGCCTCGTCTGCTGACCTGTGTTCCTCGTTCTTACGAGAAGCCCCGCGTTAAGCTCCGCTCCGATCCTCTCGCAGAGCGCCTCTGTGATCAGCTCCGACTGGTTATATCCCCTTTTCATCTCGCGTCTATAATAGAGCGGCACGGGAAGCACGGCGTCTATCTTCCAATGATCGGGTATCGTGAGAGCGTCGGCAAGAGGCTTTGCGAGATATCGAGCGTTATTGTACTTCAGCCGTTTGATCATTCGGGACGAAACGTCGTTGTAGACGTACGCAGCAGTATAGCCGTCAACGAACTTCGGCGGCTCAGCGGCGTTGAATACCTCAAGCCCCGAGCGGCAGTCGGCGCAGAAGCCGTCCCCGTCGGTGACCGCCTCGCGTCCGCAGGAGAAACAGGCGGCTTTCTCGGGGAATAAGGCGTCGAGTATAGCTTTTTTAAGTTCCTTTATCACTCGCGGGAAAACCCTCTGCCGTCCGAAAGCTCGGAAAGAAAGAACCCCAGCGCGGAGTAGCGCTTCGCGCTTTGCGTATTGTTTATCATGCCCTCGACGCATTTGGCGGAGCCGACTATGACCACCCTGTTCCTCGCGCGGGTAACCGCCGTATAGAGGATATTGCGGTTCATGAGCACTCTCGGCCCGTAAACGAGTGGGATTATCACCGTCGAAAACTCGCTGCCCTGGCTCTTGTGCACGGAAACGGCGTAGGCAAGCTCAATATCTTCGAGCTCCTCACGGCCGAAGCTGACCATGCGCTCGTCGTCGAACAGTATCCTTATCACGTTTCCCGACGCGTCGATATCCATAACGGTGCCGATATCGCCGTTGTATACGCCGCTTCCCTCCTCCGCCGTCCTTAAGCGTTTCCACTCGATATCGTAGTTGTTCCTCGTCTGCATGACGCGGTCGCCAACGCGAAGCACGTTTGATTCGCCAAGCAGGATCTGTCTTTTATCCGCCGCGGGAGGATTGATCGCCTCCTGAAGTTTAAGGTTAAGATTGTTGACGCCTATTATGTTCGCCTTCATCGGAGCGAGTATCTGAAAATCGCTTTCGCCTTTTTCGGAAAGCTCCCTGCCGAGCTTTACCACGTACTCGAGAGACATCTCCATATCGGGAATGGAAATGAACTGAAAATCGTCTTCCGTTTCGGAGAGAACAGGAAGCCTCCCCGAATTGATCCTGTGAGCGTTAAGAACGATCATGCTCCTGCCCGCCTGCCTGTGGATCACGGTAAGCCTTACGACGGGGAGCGTGTCGGAAAGTATCAGATCGCGGAGAACGTTGCCGGGACCGACCGACGGGAGCTGATCGAAATCGCCGACCATGATGAGCCGCGTGCCTTCGCTTATCGCCTTCACGAGCGAGTGGAACAGCGAGATGTCGACCATGCTCATCTCGTCGATTATGACAGCGTCGGCCTTGAGCGTGTTCGATTCGTCCATTCTGAAGGTCTCGCCGCCCTGTCCGCCGTATCCCAGCAGGCGGTGTATCGTCCTTGCCTCCCTGCCGGTCGTATCGGTTATGCGTTTTGCCGCGCGGCCTGTCGGCGCCGCGAGCTCGTATTTAAGCTCGAGACGCTCCAAAATCTCAATTATGAACCTGAGTATCGTCGTTTTGCCCGTGCCGGGACCGCCCGTAATTACCAAAACTCCGTCGGTGAATGCCTTTCTGACGGCTTCCCTCTGTACCTCATCCAGCTCTACGCCGTATTTTTTCTCCAATGAGTCGATCTCGCCGTCGAGGTCGAAGAGCCTGATCACTCTTGCATTGTTCATGATGTCGAATAAGCCGACGGCGCTGTCAAGCTCGTGCGAGTAAAGATATGAAAGGAAAAGCATATCCTCGCCGTCTATATGCTTTTCGATCAGTTCTCCCGACATGATCATTCCTTCAGCGGCCTGTTCGGTCGGGTCAATCTCAACTCCGAGGACCTCGTTGGCCGCTCTCATTATTACGATCTCTTTGGGGAGGCAGGTATTGCCGTCGTTCCTCGCCTCAGACAGGACGTATCTTATGCCCGCCTTGATCCTGAACGGCGAATCGTGGTCGATGCCGGCCTTCTCGGCGATCTTGTCCGCAGTCTTGAAGCCGATCGATTCAACGTCGGCTATAAGCCTGTACGGGTTCTCGCGGATGAACCGGACGGCGTTTTCGCCGTAGAGCTTAAAAACCTTGTTAGCCTGGTTGACCGTCAGCCCAAGCTCGTTAAGCCCCATGAATATCTCGTGTACGCCTACCTTCTCCATATAGGAATCGTGTATCATCTTCGACTTGATCATACCGATGCCGGGAAGTTTTTCGAGCCTTGACGGAAAGTTTTTAATGACGTCGAGCGCATCCTCGCCGAACTCGTTCACGATAGCTCTCGCGGTCGGAAGCCCGACGCCCTTTATCATGCCGCTAGAAAGATAGCTTACAAGCGCTTCGCGTCCGGCTAACGGAACAGGAGAAACGGATTCTACGGAAAACTGTCTGCCGTAGACCTTGTGGACCTTCCATTCGCCCGCGAGCTCGAGCTTTTCGCCTTCAAAAACAGCGGGCATCATGCCGACGCCCACGAACTTGAGATTTGTTTCGTCAACAAAATTGACGACAGTCCATCCGCTGTCTCCGCGGAACTTGATCGAATTTACAGTCGCGACGATATTCATGCTGGTATTATATCACAGTGCTTAAGGAATTGGCAATATAAATAAGAAATCGAAGCGCCAAAGGCATGCATTCGGATTAACGGTCTTACCGTGCGGAAATCGATGGGGTAATTTCAAACAAATATATGTTGACAATCGTAAAAAATGTTGTATAATATCACCTGTTACAAATGAATACGGACGGGTTCCCGAGCGGCCAAAGGGAGCGGACTGTAAATCCGTTGTCACAGACTACGATGGTTCGAATCCATCCCCGTCCACCAAACTAAAGGACAGGCATTGCCTGTCCTTTAGTTTGGTCAGCAAGCTTTTTTCGAGCCATCAAGAAATCGCTTACGATTTCTTTAAGCGCAGCGGAAAAAAGTGAGGCAGGAACAAAATACTCGCTGTGCGAGGTTCAGAATCCATCCCCGTCCACCAATAAAGCAACCTCCATGAATTGGAGGTTGCTTTATTGATAAATGATAAGTATTTAGAGCTATCAAAAAACAGCGGAGCTTACCGGATTCTGAACCGTGCGATGAATTCGGAAAGAGCTTACCGGATTCAGAACCGCGCGATGCGAGACCAAAGCTTACCGGATTCTGAACCGCGCGATGCGAGAAGTTGGTCTTTGATTCGTGTTTTTCTACGCATCGCTTTGAATATCCCTGCGGGATATTCCCGGCTCAAATAATAAAAGTCTTTACCAATGAAAAAGAGACGTATCAACGTCTCTTTTTCATTGGTGGAGCTTACCGGATTCGAACCGGTGATCTCTACACTGCCAGTGTAGCGCGATAGCCAACTTCGCTAAAGCCCCAAGGCATTTACAACCTGCTTTGCTATTATACTTCAAATAGCTTCGGTTGTAAAGCACCTTTTTAAAGTATATTATCATTCCGCGCTGACGACCACGTCGTCAAGAAGCGCCATTACGATAAGCTGCCCTTTGCCGTTCCTTGATTCGATCTTGACCTCTTCCGAGTTGACGACGGTCTTCGTGCCGTGAGCCTGCGTAACAACGATGTCCCTCGGCTCCATTACATGTATCGCGGTAACGAGTTCCATGCCGTTCGAGCCGTTCTTCTTGAAGCCGAACGAGATCGAACCCCTGCCGTTCCTGCCCTGTATGTCGTGATCGAATACGAAGCTGCGTTTCATATAGCCGCGGTCGGAGACGGTCAGTATCTCGCCCTCCTCCGTTATCGCCTCGCCGTAAACGACGCTGTCGCCCTCGTCGAGCTTGATGCCGTGCACGCCGCCCGTCTGCCTGCCTGTTACGGGCACTGAAGACAGCTCGAACCTAATGCCCATGCCGTTCTTCGTAAGAAGCAGCACACTCAGGTCGGTCTCGTCGAGAACGTACTCGAACGATATGAGTCTGTCGTCCTTAAGATTTATCGCGGCGACGCGCTTCGTTCTTGTTACGTACTCGTTTGCCGCGGTTGACTTGACCATGCCGCCGGCGGTAAAGAAGATGTACCTGCCGTCATTCCGGTCGCCGATGAACGAGCCGATAACGTTCTCGCCGTTCTCGATCGGGATCAGCGAGGAGATGTTCGTCGCCTTTGCGGTCGGCTTGATCTCGGGAATATCCTCGATCGGGAGCGAGAGCATGAAGCCCTTGTCGGTCATTAGCCTCAGGATCTCGCCGGTAGTCGTCTTATAGACCGCCTTTGCGCCGTCCGCTTCGACTATCTCGTCGTTCAGGAGCTTGAGCGGTATGCGCCTTAACTTATTTTCGGGAAGCACGAGCACCGCCGCGGGCTCTTCGTAATCCGTCTCCTCTTCCTCCTCGACTTCCGCGCCGTCCTCGGAGATGAGCGTCGTGCGCCTCGGATCGGCGTACTTTTCGGATATCTCGGTCAGCTCGTCGATGATGAGCTTATCGAGCTTTTTCTTTGAAGCGAGAAGGCCCTTGAGCCTCGCGATCTCCTTAACGAGATCGTCGTGCTCCCTCTGTATCGCGATCTGTTCGAGATTGGTAAGACGCTGGAGCCTTAGATCGAGGATCGCGTCCGCCTGCACGGCGGTAAGGTCGAACCTGTCCATCAAGCCCTGCTTCGCGATCTTCGGGGATTTCGACGCGCGGATCAGCGCGATGACCTCGTCGATGTTGAGAAGCGCGATCATGAGGCCGTCCAGGATATGCGCCCTGTGTTCCGCGGAGTCGAGCTCGTGCTTAGTGCGCCTTGTGACGACGTCCTCCTGATACCTTATATAGTGATCGATCAGCTCGAGCAGCGATAAAAGTTTCGGCTTGCCCTCGGCAATCGCGACCATTATCACGCCGAAAGTCCTCTGGAGATCGGAGTATTTGAAGAGCTGACGGAGTATCTTGTTCTCGTCGACGTCCTTTTTAAGCTCGATAACGGCGCGGATGCCCTGTCTGTCGGACTCGTCCCTTATATCGGTGACTCCGGCGAAAGCGGCCTTCTTGTCCTGGACGAGCTTTAATATGCCCTCGAGCGCCCTCGCCTTGTTGACCTGGTACGGGAACTCGGTTATGACTATCTGCTTCTTGCCGTTTTTAAGATCCTCGACGTGTGTTTTGGCGCGGTTGATGAGCTTGCCCCTGCCCGTCGCGTAGGCGTTCCTAATCTCCTCGGACTTGATTATATAGCCACCCGTGGGAAAATCGGGGCACGGCATTATCTTCATGATGTCGTCAAGGCTGATATCAGGATCCTTGATCCTAGCTATGACGGCGTCGATAGCTTCCTTGGGATTATGCGTTGGGATGTTCGTGGTAAGTCCGACGGCGATGCCGTTCGCGCCGTTGATGAGCAGATTCGGAAACCTGCCGGGAAGCATTTCAGGCTCCTTCAGCGTATCGGAAAAGTTAAGGCAGAACCTGACCGTATCCTTTTCGATATCCCGCACCATATCCATAGCGGCGGGCGCCATCCTGACCTCGGTATAACGCATGGCGGCAGCCGAATCGCCGTCTATGCTTCCGAAGTTGCCGTGACCGTCGACGAGGGGCAGCCTTATATTGAAGTCCTGCGCCATTCTGACCATCGCGTCGTAGACGGAGCTGTCGCCGTGCGGATGGAACTTACCGAGGCAGTCGCCGACGATACGCGCCGACTTTCTGTGAGGCTTGTCCGGCGTATTGCCAAGCTCGAGCATGGTATAGAGTATCCTTCGCTGAACGGGCTTAAGGCCGTCCTCAACCCTCGGGAGCGCCCTTTCCAGAATGACGTGCTCGGCATAGGGAAGCATGGAGTTATGCATCACGTCGTCCATGCTGACGATATTGAATACCTCTTCCCCGCTTCCGAAGCTCAACTGGTCTTTATTGCTTTTCCTTGCCATCAGTTACCCCTGAGTTTATTTATCATCTGTTTTTTGTCTTCCGCCTTATAGACCGCGTTGCCGGCGACAAGCACGTTCGCGCCCGCGCTTACCGCAAGCCTCGAAGTGGTCTCGTTGATGCCGCCGTCGACCTCAACGTCGATTTTGAGTCCGCGCTTTACTATCATTTCGCGCACGGCCTCGATCTTCCTTAACGAGGAATCGATGAACTTCTGCCCGCCGAAGCCTGGGTTTACGCTCATGACGAGCACCATATCGACGTCGTCAAGCAGGTACTCGACCGCGTTGTGGCTGGTCGCGGGATTCAGCGCGATGCCCGCCTTTTTGCCGTAAGACCTTATGAGCTGCAGCGTCCTGTGGGCGTGCACGTCCGCCTCGCGGTGTATCGTGATGATATCGGCGCCCGCTTTTACAAAGCTCTCGACCCATTTAGCGGGCTCGGCTACCATAAGATGAGCGTCGAATGTGAGATCGGAGCACGGACGGAGCGCTTTGCACATTGGCGCGCCGAACGTGATGTTCGGAACGAAGCTGCCGTCCATAACGTCAAGATGGACCCAGTCCGCTCCGTAATCCTTAAGCCTCGCCACCTCGCTCCCGAGTTCGGTGAAATCCGCCGAGAGGATCGACGGAGCTATCAGTACCTTGTCAGTCATACTTATGCCTCCTTGCTTCGATTGCTTCATTGATTATTTTTACATATCTTGAATATCTTTTTTCATTTATCCCGCCCGCGTGAAGCTTTTCCTTAACGGCGCATCCGGGCTCGGAAACGTGCATACACCCGGGGAACCTGCACGTTCCGGAGACTTCCGAAAACTCGGGATACATAGGTGGGATCTCCTCCGGCTCGAGCTTGACCGATTCGAGAAGGCTGAACCCCGGGGTGTCGGCGATCATTCCGCCCTCCGGAGTAAGTATGAACTCCGCGTGCCTCGTCGTGTGCCTGCCCCGTTCGGTCTTTTTTGAAAGCTCTCCTGTTTCAAGATCGAGACCGAGCAGAGCGTTTATAAGCGAAGATTTTCCGACTGCCGACTGCCCCGCAAGGCATACCGTCCTGTTCGCGATAAGCGCCTTGAGCCCGTCAAGTCCGAACCCCGTTGCGGCGGAGACCTGAACTATCGAATCGACGGCTTCTTTATACTGCAAGACGACCTCGTCATACTCGCTGCCCGACCCGCCGTCGCACTTATTTACTGCGATGATCGGCTCGATCCCCTGCTTAACGCAGTACAGAAGGAGCTTATCGACGAGCTCAAAATCGGGAACGGGCTCACTCGCCGATACGACGATCAAAAGAACGTCTACGTTCGAGACCGCCGGACGAAGAAGCTCGTTCTTCCTCGGCATGATCTCGGAAATAACGGCAGCGTTTTTCTGTTCAAGCGATACCGTGACTTCGTCGCCGGGAAGCGGGATAACGCCCTCCTTGCGGAAGATGCCCCTTGCCTTGCAGGTTATCCTGCCCCCGTCCTCCGCGAGCACGGTATAAAAACCGCCGACGCCCTTCAATATCCTGCCTTTTTTGATCCTTACCAAATAACTGCCCCGCTTATTCGAAGTTCCTGACGAAGCTCGTATAGACCTCGCCGTTGACATAGATGACGCAGGTAAAGCTGCCCGACTCCCAGAAACGGGCGGTGAACGGGATGGAATACGTCCCGCTCTCGAACTCGTCTCTGAATATAACGACCTCGCCGAGATCGGTCTCGATCGTGATAACGACCTCGTTCGACTCCGCGGTAAGCGTTACGTTCTCGGAAAACTCGGCCTTGTACTCGCCCTCCGACTCCATGAACATGGTCAGCTCAACGGTAATGGTATTGTAAACGAAGTCCATTCCCGACGCCGGATTCTGCTCCGTAACGGTGAAATTCCGGTAGCTGTGATCCGGATCTTGAGTAGTCTTTACGGTGATCCTGTATCTCTCGATCCCCGCGTCTGAGAGGAGTTCTATTGCCTCCTCGATGCTCTTGCCCACGAGCTCCGGCATGACCGTCGTCTGGGAGATGGGCTCCTTGCTGACGGTGATCCTGACCGAGTCGCCCGCCATAACGGTCTCATCGGGGTTGATCGACTGGCCGATAACGGTGCCTACGGGCTCCATGCTCGTCTGGTATTCGATATTGTCGTCGAGCTTCAATCCGACCGCTTCCAGCGCGCGTTTGGCCTCGTCGACCGTCTTGCCGAGGAGGTCGGGAACCTTGACGGTCTCCATTCCCGTGCTGATTATAACGGATATGACCGTGCCCTCCTTAGCCTTCGTCTGGGGCGCGGGATCCTGCGAGCAGACCTCGCCGGCGGTGTACTCGTCGGAGGCCTCGTAGCCCGTGATAAGAACGGTGAATCCTCTGTTCTCCGCGTAGGTCCTCGCGTCGTTTTCCGCGTACCCGAGCAGGCTCGGCACCTTTGCGTAACCGTTGTCGCTGCGGGAATTATTGCTGATTATACCCGCAGATATCAGGAACAGGATAATGAATATCGCGATCACGAGCGCGACTGCGCCGACGATGACTATGAGCGGAAGATGCTCTCTCAGAACGCCGGATCCGGGTTTTATTACCTCTGCGGCTGCGGTCACGGCGCTGTTTTTTCTGATCCTCGCGAATCTCGAATGCGGGCTCCTCAGCGCGTGCTTCAAGTCCTTTATCATCTCCGCCGCGTCGGAATATCTTATCTCCTTATCCTTTGCGGTAGCCCTGACCACAACGTCGCTCAGCGCGACGGAGATATGGCTGTCTGCTTCGTGAAGCGGCTTAATGTCCTCGTTGACATGCTTGAGCGCGATCTGCACGGCGTTGTCGCCCGTGAAGGGAGGCTTGCCCGTGAGCATCTCGTAGAGCATTACGCCCGTTGAATAGAGATCGGTGCCTGCGTCTACGTCCTCGCCCTTCGCCTGTTCCGGCGAGATATAGTAAACGGAGCCCATCGCTTCCTTGCCGTCAAAGGTCTTGGTCGAATTGCCCGCGAACTTGGCTATCCCGAAATCGGTGAGCTTAACGACGCCCTTGTCGGTTATCATAATGTTCTGAGGCTTGACGTCCCTGTGGACGAGCCCCTTCTGATGCGCGTGTGCGAGACCGTCGAGCACGTCGCAGATCATATTGACAGCGACATGAGGCTTCATTGGGCCGTTCTGATCCATGTATTCGCGAAGCGTCATGCCGTTTACGTATTCAAGCACGAGATAGTGGGTATCGTCCTCGCTGCCCATATCGAGAAGCGAGACCACGTGCTCGTTTTTAAGGGAGACCATGGCATTTGCTTCCCTTGAAAGCCTTCTTAAATACTGCGGATCGTTGCTGAACTCCTGTTTCAGCACCTTGACGGCGACTTCCTCGCCGCTTTCAAGATCGACGCCCTTATAAACGTCGGCCATGCCGCCTGAGCCGATCCTTTCGACTATTCTGTATCTGTCGTTCAGCACTCTGTCAATCATGTTTCCCGGCCTCCGCATTCCTTGCCAATACAACCGTAATATTATCGGACGAGCCGTTATCGAGAGCGCGCTCGGTGAGCCTGTCGCAGCATTCGAGGAGATCCTTTGAGGACCTCAGTATCCTCTCCATCTCGGAGTCGTCAAGCGTTCCGCAAAGACCGTCGGAGCAGAGAAGCAGCACGTCGCCCCTCTTCCACCCCTTGATGCCTACGTCGGCCTTCTCGTACCTCGCGGTTCCGACAGCGCGAGTGACGAGATTCCTCTGCGGATGATCCTTTGCCTGTTCCTCGGTGATCATTCCGGCGGAAACGAGCTCCTGCACGTAGGAATGATCCCTCGTTACGCGGCGGAGCCTTGCCCCGTCGAAGTGATACAGCCTGCTGTCGCCGATATTCGCGACGACGTATCTGTCCGGCTCGAGGAGCGCCATTACGACGGTCGTGCCCATGCCTGTGTAGCTGTCGTCGGACATCGCCATATCGTAGACTGCGCGGTTGGCTACGTTGATGGACTGCCTCAAAAGAGCTATCATGTTCTGCCCCTTTTCAGCGCGCTCGATGTGATCGACTATCCTCTTGACGGCGGTGCTCGAAGCCACCTCGCCCGCGATATGTCCGCCCATGCCGTCGGCGACGATCACGAGCGGTATCCTTCCTTCGTCCGGAATATGGAATGAATCCTCATTCTTTTTTCTCATGCCCCTGTCGGAACGAAAGGCATAGATCATTCTTCTCCCTCCTTCTGGGAATCGATGTGCTTGTTTCTCAGCTGCCCGCAGGCTCCGTCGATATCGGTGCCGAGCTCGCGTCTGACCGTCGCGGAAAGGCCGAGCTTCTGAAGGAGCAGCGCAAAGTCCTGTGCGCGCTTTCTGGTAACGCCGTTTAAGCTCCTCTCCTTGACGCTGTTCAACGGGATCAGGTTGACGTGGCAGTTGATCCCCTTAAGGAGCCGTGAAAGCTCCCGCGCGTCGGCGTCCGACGAATTCACGCCCTCGATGAGCGCATACTCGAATATCACGCGCCTTCCCGTCTTATCGGAATAGAACTTTGCCGCGGGGATCAGCTCGGACAGCGAATATGAATTCGCTATCGGCATTGTCTTCCTTCTAAGCTCGTCGTTCGGCGCGTGGAGCGAGATGCATAGCGTAACGTGCGGAGCGTCGTCAGGAAGCGTGTATATCCTTGGAACAAGTCCGCAGGTCGAGAGCGAAATGTTCCTCGGGCTTATCCCGAGACCGTCCGCGGCGGTCGCCCTCTTTAAGAACCTGATCGTATTATCGTAATTGTCGAGCGGCTCGCCGCAGCCCATCATGACGATGTTCGTGACCGTGCGCTTCTTATCGTCGCCCGACGGGATGAGCCTTTCGACGGCAGTGACCTCGGAAAGCATCTCGCCCGGGGTTAGGTCGCGGACCTTGCCGTTAAGCGTAGAGGCGCAGAACCTGCAACCCATCCTGCATCCCACCTGGCAGGAGATGCAGAGCGTGTTTCCGTATGAATACCTCATAAGTACGCCCTCGACGATGTTTTCGTCGTCGAGCTTATAGAGGAACTTCATCGTATCGTCCCTTTGGGACTTGCGAACGTCGATTATCTCCGCTCCGCCGAACGGTATCGCCTCGAGCTTTTCGCGGAGCGTTTTCGGAATGTTCGCCATCGCGTCCGGACGGACGCCCTTATTGATCCATTCGAGGACCTGCTTTGCTCTGAATGTTTTTTCGTTCAGCTCCTCCATGAGCGCGAGAGCATCGTTATGATCCATTGAGGCTAATTCGTCGATCATATTCAAGCGTTCCTCCTGAGCTTAGCGATAAAGAATCCGTCCACGCCATCCGTGTTCGGGAAGAGCTGCAGCATGCCGTTTTCTCCCCGCTTCTTTATATCTTCCGAGATCGAGCCTGAAACGGGCATGAGCTCGAATCCCCTGTTGTTATCGATAAAAGCTTTTATGACGTCCTCGTTCTCGGCTTTCGAGATGGTGCAGGTGGAATAGACGAGTATCCCGCCGACCTTTACGTATTTAGAGCAGGTATCGAGGATCGACCTCTGTATACGGGAAAGCCTTTTTACGTCGTCCTCGGTCCTTCTGAACCTCGCGTCGGGCTTGGATCCCGCGCCGAGTCCGGAGCACGGAACGTCGAGCAGCACCCTGTCAAACCTGTCGGCAAAGAAATAGTCGTAGACCGACGAGTCCCTTACCGTGCATTTCAATTCCCTGCCGAGCCTTTTAAGCGTCTTTTCGGTCAGCTCCGCCCTGTGCGGATGAAGCTCCCAAGCGGTCATATCGCCCTTATTGTTCATAAGGTCGAGCATATAAGAAGTCTTCCCGCCGGGAGCCGCGCAGGCGTCGAGCACCGTCATGCCCTCTTTGGGATCGAGGCATCTTACCGCGAGCATCGCGCCCTCGGACTGCACCGTGAACCTTCCGTCGTGAAAATCGGTATCGTCGTCAAGAGCACCGCCGAGACTGTCGATTACAAACGCGCCATCTACAATACGGCTTTTCTTCGGCGTGAGCCCGCGTGAAACGAGCAGCGTCTCAAGCTCGTCCGCAGTGAACGGAGGAACGGGACGGACGGATACGCCTTTGACCGGCGCCGTAAGCATTTCCTCCGTGAAGGCTTCGCCGTACGTCTTCGCGTATTCTGCGACAAGGAACTCAGGATAGGATGAAGTTATGCTCATCCTTTTGACGAAATCGGAAGGAAGCGCTGGAAGAGAATCGTTTTCATGATCCCTCGCGACGGCTCTCAGCACGCCGTTTACGTAACCCTTGAGCCCGGCCTTGCCGATCTCCGCAGTCAGCTTGACCGCTTTTGAACAGACGGCGTAGTCGGGAGTATTCATAAACAAGAGCTCCGCGACAGCCATGCGGAGTATCCCGCGTATCTGCGAGTGCAGGCGGCCCTTTGCGTAATGAGCGATAAGAAAATCGCAGTATCCGATGTGTTCGACCGTGTTATAAACGAGCGCGGTAAGCCTCGGCTTATCCTTGGAGTCGACGCCTTTAAGCCCTTCCTTGAGGGCAAGATTCAGATATGCGTCCTCCTTAGTGACTTTAAGGAGTATGTTGAGGCAGGCTCTTTCTCCGGTCATTTCCCAAGCGTTTTTCCAAGCATCTTTTTAGAGTTGAGCGCGCTCTTCGCGTCCATGCGCCTCGAGCCAGAAAACTGAAGTTCACATATTTCGATAATGCCGTCGAGGCATTTTACATAAAGACCTTTTTTACTGTCTGCGATCACGCACTCGCCCGGCGCGGCGTCTTCATATCCCTCCGCCTGTACTTCGGGGATAAGGCTTCTGAACACCTTGAGCGGCTGTCCGTCGAAAGCCGTGAACGCGACCGGCGCGGGATTCATGCCGCGTATGAGATCGTGCACTTCCTTAACGCTTTTTCCGAAGTCGATCCCGGCCATGTATTTCTTTATCATGCCGCACCTTGACGCGTCTTCCTCGACCTGCTTCGTGCGCGTGAGCGTGCCGTCGATGAGCGCGTTCACAGTCTCGATAAGAAGCTCCGCGCCCATGACCGAAAGGCGGTCGTAAAGCTCGCCCGCAGTCTCGTTCTCGCCTATCGGGGTGCGCCTTGTCATAAGGATATCGCCGGTATCGAGGCCTATATCCGTCATCATGGTCGTGACTCCGGTCTCGGTCTCGCCGTTGATGACCGACCACTGTATCGGAGCGGCGCCGCGGTATTTGGGCAGAAGGCTCCCGTGTACGTTGATGCAGCCGTATCTGGGGATATCGAGGTTCTCCTGTGACAGTATCTGCCCAAAGGCGGCGGTCACCATAAGATCGGGAGCAAAGCTCGAAAGCGCGGCGACGCCTTCCTCGCGTCTGATCTTTTCGAACTGGTAAACGGGAAGACCGAGCGAAAGCGCAAGCTCCTTCACAGGGGGCATCTTAAGGCCGTGTCCCCTGTCCTTCGGACGGTCGGGCTGAGTAAATACATTAAGCTCGTGTCCCGCGTCATAGAGCGCCTGAAGAGAAGGAAGCGCGAATTCCGGCGTGCCGAGAAAAGCGATCCTCATTTCGTTTCACCGTCTTCTTTTTCGGGCGTGGGGATGACGAGGCGTTTGTAGACCTTGCCGTCGAGATGGTCGCACTCGTGAAGCATCGCCCTTGCGAGCAGACCTTCGCCGCGAAGCTCGAACTCGTTGCCGTTCCTGTCAAAAGCCTTCATTACGGCGATATTCGGCCTTATAACGTAGCCCTGCTGATCGGGGAACGAAAGACAGCCTTCCATGCCGCCCTGCTCGCCCTCGGTATAAACGATCTCGGGGTTTATCGCCTCGATCAAACCGTTTCTGTCCTCGCTGCAGTCGATCACGACGACCCTGCGGAGTATCCCGACCTGCGGCGCGGCAAGTCCGACGCCGTCGGCCTCGTACATGGTCTCGGCCATATCGTCCAAAAGCTCCCCGAGCTTGTTATCGAATTTCGCGACCGGCTTCGCGACCTTGTAAAGGCACGGAGCGTTTTCTGTTTGAATCTTTCTGATAGCCATAACGAACCTCCGAATACATTTATTGCATTATCCACATAAATTATCATTTTATTATAACACATTCAGTCGGACAATAAAAATATATTAAGCGTTTTTCTTCATACTTTGATTTAAAAATCACCCGTTAAGCATAGCTTTTGACAGTGTTTCAATTATTTGCATGCGGCGCGGTTCTTGCGAATTCGACAAATATCCTGTATAATTCATTTTAAAACCGAATGCATTGAAAGGAGCGGAAACCAAGCATTGAATAACATTGATGAAGAAAGCCTTCCTCTTATCGTTCTTCGCGGCGTCGTCGCGATGCCATACGTGCTTCTGAGCTTCGATACGGACAAGCCTGGAAACCTTGCCTCGATCAACGCGGTGCTCAGTTCCCACAGCCGCTTACTCGTAGTCTGCCGCAGGGAATCAGGCCGCAATAACAAAAGCGATCGTGGTTTTTACGATTTCGGCTGCATCTGTAAAATCACAAAGATAATCAAGCTGCCCGACGGTAATTCGAGGGTATTCATAGAAGGCGAAAGAAGGGTTAAGATAGGAGCTATTGTAAAGGAGTCTCCCTATATTCGCGCGTCCTACCGAGAGCTGGTCGAACCCGCCTGCCCTGCCGACGAAGCAAAGACGCTCCGTCAAATGATCTCGCGCCGTTTCAGCAACTTCACCTACGGAAACGGGAAAGCGCTAATACGCTCCGTGATAGATTCCATCGAGGACATATCAGACGATGAACGCTACGTTTACAGCGTGGCGAACGTCGTCATGCCGAGGTTTGAGGACAGGCAGACTTTTATCGAGAACGACGACCATCAGTCGAGGTGTCTTAATCTTCTTGCGGTCATGAGCCGCGAAGCGGAGTTTGCGAAGCTCACCCATAAGATCGAGGACGAGGTCAGAAAGCAGATAGAGAAGAATCAGCGGGAGTACTTTCTCCGCGAGCAGATACGCGCGATAAGGCGCGAGCTCGGCGAGAGCGAGCAGTCCGACGCGGACGAGTTCAGAAGAAGGCTTAAAGAGAAGAACGTTCCGGACGATATAAGGAAGCGTATTTCCCGAGAAATAGACCTTTTTTCGACATTACCCGCCGGAAGTCACGAAATGCCCTCCATGCGCGCGTTTATCGAGTGCATGCTCGATCTGCCCTTCACCGAGGAAACGAAGGACAATCTGGACGTCAAGAACGCGAGAGCCGTCCTAGACAGGGATCATTACGGACTCGAGAGGGTCAAGGAGCGGGTCCTCGAGCATCTCGCCGTGGCTCAGCTCACGGGCAAGGTCAACGGACAGATCATCTGCTTCGTAGGCCCTCCCGGCGTCGGCAAGACCTCCATCTCCTCCTCGGTCGCGGAGGCGCTCGGCCGCAAATTCGTCAGAATGAGCCTCGGAGGCATCAAGGACGAGGCTGAGATCCGCGGTCACAGGAGAACGTATATCGGCGCCATGCCGGGCAGGATCATCGCCGCCATGCGTACGGCGGGCACGGTGAATCCGGTCATACTGTTCGACGAGATCGACAAGCTTTCGCGCGACTCCTATAACGGCGATCCCCGCGCCGCGATGCTCGAGGTGCTCGACAGCGCGCAGAACAATTCGTTCAGGGATCATTTCCTTGAAATGCCCTACGATCTCTCCAAGGTCATGTTCATCACGACCGCGAACAGCCTTTACGACATCCCCGAACCGCTCCGCGACAGGATGGAGATAATCGAGGTGCCGAGCTATCTTGCGACCGAAAAGATCCAGATTGCCGTGCGGCATCTCGTCCCCAAGCAGCTTGAGAAGCACGGACTTACGAGATCGATGCTGTCGATCCCCGAATCGGTCGTCGCGGTGCTTATCGACGAGTACACCCGCGAATCCGGCGTCCGCACGCTTGAAAGATACATCGCGACGGTCTGCCGCAAGGCGGCGTGCGACATTGCCGAGGGCAAAAAGCGCATAAGAATGACGGTTTCAAAGCTCCACGAGTATCTCGGAACGCCGAAGTATTCGGGCGACGAGATTGCGGCTATGCCGGAGGTCGGTCTTGTCAACGGTCTCGCGTGGACTTCGGTCGGCGGCGAGGTGATGCAGATCGAAGCCGAGGCTATAAAGGGCTCAGGTCAGATCCAGCTTACCGGAAAGCTCGGCGACGTCATGCAGGAGAGCGCGAAGGCGGCTATCACTTATATCCGCGCGCACGCAGACGAGCTCTCGCTCTCTCCCGATTTCATGAAGGAGACCGACATACACATCCACGTTCCCGAAGGCGCCGTTCCGAAGGACGGCCCCTCCGCCGGCATCGCGCTCCTTACCGCGGCGGTGAGCGCCCTTACAGGCGTCAGCGTAAAACCGAAGATCGCCATGACGGGCGAGATCACGCTTTTGGGGCGGGTCCTCCCCATCGGCGGCCTTCGTGAAAAGCTCCTTGCCGCCCTGCGCGCGGGCGTCGATACGGTGCTCATTCCCGGGGAGAACAAAAAGGATCTTGAGGACGTCCCGTCCGATATCACAGGAAAGCTCAATATCGTCTTCGTCACAAGAGCGGAGCAGGTATTGAAGGAAGCGCTTCTGAGAAAGCCGGATGCTTCGAAAAGCGTTGATCCATGCCGAGGAGGAGTGGACATGATGATGCCAGGAACTCCCGATAACCATCCCGTTCTTCCCGCGTGATGTAATAAAAACAAACTGTAAAGCCCGTTGTTTTCAAAAAACAGCGGGCTTAAAATATATCCCAGTATAAAGGTCGGAATTATTGACAAACTTATACCGTGATGTTATAATCACAATACCAAGTTAAAAGGTAGGAATTAAATGAAGCTTTCGACGAAAGGCAGATACGGGTTAAAAGCGACGGTCGATATCGCTATGGAATACGGCAAGAGCAGACTGTCCGTGAATCAGCTTGCGTTAAAGCAAGGCATCAGCGAGGCTTATCTCGAGCAGCTGATCGCCTCGCTCAAGAAGGCGGGCATACTCGATTCCGCCCGCGGTTCCGCCGGAGGGTACACTCTCTCCCGTCCCCCTGAGGAGATCAGCGTCGGCGAGGTTCTGAGGGCTCTTGAGGGAACTACAGCCCTTATCGACTGCGTCGGTACTAAGGGCACCGACTGCGGAAACGTGTGCTCCTGCTCCGCGAGGCCCCTTTGGCTTAAGCTTCAGAAGAGGATCGACGACGTCCTCAACACGACGACGATAAAGGATATGGCTGACGATTATTCGGCTCAGCTGGAAAGGAACAATAAATGAAAAGAGTTTATCTGGACAACGCCGCGACCACAAGGCTGGTCCCCGAGGTGCTTGAGGCGATGATGCCTTACATGACCGAGATCTACGGCAATCCGTCAAGCCCGCATTACTTCGGTCAGCAGGCCGGAATGGCCGTCGACAAGGCGCGCGCGCAGGTTGCCAAGGCGATCAACGCGGAATCGGGTGAGATAATTTTCACCAGCGGCGGCTCAGAGGCCGACAACACCGCCATCCGCGGCATTGCCGAGCGTTATAAAAACCGCGGCAGGCATATCATCACCACCGCAGTCGAGCATCACGCGGTGCTTCACACCTGCCAGCTCCTCGAGAAGCAGGGATACGAGGTAACCTACCTCCCCGTCGACGAATACGGCATGGTCACGGCTGAGCAGGTGAAAAACGCCATCCGTCCGGATACCGTTCTCGTAACGATCATGTTCGCTAACAACGAGGTCGGCACGGTGATGCCGATCGCCGAGATCGGCAAACTCTGCCGCGAGAAAGGCGTCTTCTTCCACACCGACGCCGTACAGGCGGTCGGACATCTGCCCATCGACGTCAAGGAGATGAACATCGATCTTCTGTCGATGTCGGCTCACAAGTTCCACGGCCCGAAGGGCATCGGATGCCTTTACGTAAGAAAAGGGATCATTATTCCCGCTCTTATCGCCGGCGGCGCGCAGGAGAAGAACAGGCGCGCCGGAACCGAGAACGTTCCCGGCATTGTCGGCATGGGCAAGGCGATAGAGCTTGCGTGCACCGATCTTGAGCAGAAGGCCGAAAAGATCAGAACTCTCCGCGACAAGCTGATCCGCGAGATCCCGAAGCTCATTCCCGAGGTCAAGCTCAACGGTCATCCGACTATAAGGCTTCCGAACAACGTCAACTTCTCGATCAAGTACATCGAGGGCGAATCCATCCTGCTCATGCTCGATCTTAACGGCATAGCGGCGTCGAGCGGCTCCGCCTGCACGAGCGGCTCGCTCGATCCGAGTCACGTTCTGCTTGCGATGGGACTTACCCACGAGGTCGCGCACGGCTCGCTCCGCATGACTTTGAGCGACGAGACCACCGAGGAAGATATCGATTACGTTTTAGAGGTGCTCCCCAAGGTCGCCGAGAGGCTCCGCAAGATGTCGCCTTTGTATCACGAATAAGGAGGAAAAAGCTATGTATTCCGAAAAAGTATTGGATCATTTCCAGAACCCCCGCAACATGGGTGAGATAGAGAACTATAATGGCATGGGCATGGTCGGCAACGCCAAATGCGGCGACATCATGCAGATGTTCATCAGGGTCAACGACGACGGCATCATCGAGGACGTCGGCTTCAAGACATTCGGCTGCGGCGCCGCCGTCGCGACGAGCTCCATGGCTACCGAGATGATAAAGGGCAAATCCATCGACGAGGCGCTTAAGCTCTCGAACTCCGCCGTCGTTGAGGCGCTCGAGGGACTTCCCCCCGTCAAGATCCACTGCTCCGTTCTCGCCGAGGAAGCGGTAAAGGCCGCCGTCGACGATTATTACAAGAGAAAAGCCGAAAAGAAAGACTGACACTTTATGCCGGATCTTAAACCGTTTACATATCAAGCAATGGCCGACATCCGGCCGTTGCTTGATATGCAGTCATACAGGACCTGCGATTATACAGTCGGAGGTCTTTATATGTGGAGGGACTACTTCGATCAGCGTTTCGCGATCGAGGACGGAATGCTTTTCCAGACTGCCGAATACCTTGACAAAGGGACATGCTTTGCCGTGCCCGTCGGAAGCGGCGATTTTAAAAATGCAGTGCTGAAAATAAAGGAATACTGCGAAAAAGCAGGCATTCCTTTAACGTTCTGCTGCGTTACCGAAAAGGGGCTTTCAGAGCTTAAAAATATTATGGGAGAGCCTCGCTCCGTAACCGAGTACCGCGATTGGGCGGATTATCTTTATCCCTATGAAAACTTCCTTGGGTATCATGGGAAGAAGCTCGTTACACCGAGGAACCACTGCAACAGATTCATGAGGGAGTTCCCCGATTTCGTGTACGAGCCCATCGATGAAACGAACGTCGCGCATGCGAAGGGATTCCTTACCGAGAACGCTCCCGCGCTTGAAAAAGCCGCTCCGCTCGCGAAGGAGGAATACGTCCGCGCTGTCGAGATAATGGATCATTTGGCGCGGTTCGGATTCACCGGCGGGATGCTTTCGGTGAACGGCAAGATCGTCGGAGTGACCGTGGGCGAGGCCGTCGGCGACACGCTTTACGTCCATATAGAAAAAGCGCTCCGTGAATACAGCGGCGCCTACCCCATGCTCGCGTCGCTCTACGCCGGGCAGAACAAAAGCGAGAAACTCCTGTTTATAAACCGCGAGGACGATTCGGGCGACCCTGGATTGAGAAGGTCGAAGACCGAGTATCATCCGTCGGATATCATTATGAAATACGTTGTCGAGTATTAAATAAAAGCTCCGGTAACCGGAGCTTTTTTTCATTGGCCCATTGCCTTGTGAATATTCTCGTTATGCTCGACGTCCGGAAGGTTGCCTACGTGGGAGAGGCTCCCGTCGAAGAATACGCACACGTGCCCGCGCATGCCGTTGTCGCTTATCGCGTCGGAGCCGTGCGGCCAGCACTGGATCGAAGCCGCGATCTCCTGACCGTTTATCACCACAACTACCGGGCGCTTAAGATAATTGTATTCCTTGCCGCAGATCTTCATGAACTCGTTCATGGCGTCCTGCGAGACCGGCTCCATCTCGGCGTGGTTTTCGCCGCCTATGAAAATGAGCCTTAGCTCATACCCCGTATAGCAGTCGATGATCCTGTACTCGGTATTCGGCGTGAGCGTCTGCACGACGCTGCTCCATGACACGAGCCCGCCCGTTTTCGCGAGCGTCATAGCCCCGTGCTTCGGGCCGGCGGGTATCGAGATGCCGCTTAGGCTCGAACGGAGCGCCTCGTACCTGAACAGAAGCTCTATCGACTGATCGCCCATCCTGCCGTCGACCTGCATCTCGTAACCTGAATCGCGGCAGTTGGTCTGGAACGCCTTTACCGCGTCGACGGTCATGGATTTATAGGAACCCGTCGGCTTGAAGTTAAGATAGCCGAGCTCCCTCAAACGCATCTGGATCCTTACGACCGCGGAGCCTACGGAGGATTTCGCGTAAATCGGCCCGGGCGAAGGCGCTGCAAATACCGGGTCGTAGCCGGAAAGGCACAGCGACACGCCTATGATCGATATGAGCAATACCGCGATCAGCTTCTTCATATCCTTTAGTATACCACATTTTCCCGAAAATGTCATCCGTCATAAAAAAATCGCTTAATTTGGTTTTATGCTATGGAAAAAATGCAAAGAATGTACTATAATGGTATCAGTGAACGGAGGTTTCATATGCGGCATATTCCCAACATTTTAAGCTGTCTGCGCGTACTGATGGTCGTTGCTTTTATAATCCTGTTTATAAAACAGCAGTACACCGTCTGTCTTATTCTTTATATCCTCGCTTTCTTAACGGACATTCTTGACGGCTATCTTGCGAGAAAGTTCAACTGGGTCTCGAACTTCGGAAAGCTCGTCGATCCGTTCGCGGATAAGTTCATGCTGATCTCCGCACTCGCCTGTCTTTTCTTTATAGGCGAGTTCCCCCTCTATCTCCTTATCGTGCTTCTTGTCAAGGAACTTCTGATGGTCGTCGGCGGCATTATCCTTTTAAAGAAAAGGAAGGTCGCCGTATATGCCGATATGTGGGGAAAAGCCGCGACAGGTCTGTTCTTCGCGTCGGTCACGCTTACGCTCGTTAATCTTGTGCTCGCGTCCAACAACCTTCCCTACATACCCAAATGGATCCTTACGATCCTCTATATCGCCGCTATCGCGATCAGCGTGTTCTCGCTCTTCCACTACGCATATCTCGGCGGATTCATAGGAAAAAAGTACCGTAAAGTGAACGCCTACGAGCAGCGCGAGCTGGAAAAGCCAAAAGAAGAGTAAACAAAAACAGAATAACCCGAATAGTATAGAGCAGCAAATCTTTTTGGAGGTATTTAATGAAAAGAGTTGTTGCTTTTATTATATCCCTTTTTGTCCTCGTATCGGCCCTTGCGTTCCTGCCGGGGTGCGTCAGGAATGACACAGGGTTAAGGAAGATCGTTCTTAACGAGGTAACGCGGTCGGTCTTCTATGCTCCGCTCTATGTCGCCGATTCGATGGGGTTCTTCAAGGAAGAAGGGCTCGAGCTTGAGATAGTGACCGGCGGCGGCTCCGACGCGAGCATGACGGCGCTCCTCGCGGGCGAAGCGGACTTCGCGCTGATGGGCCCAGAGACAGGCGTATACGTCATCAACGAGGGCAAGGAAAACCATCCCATGATAATCGGCCAGCTGACCAAGAGGGACGGATCGTTCCTTCTCGGCAGGGAAAAGACAGACGAGTTCTCGTGGGATATGCTCAATGGCAAGACAGTTATCGGCGGCAGGGTCGGCGGTATGCCCTATATGACGCTGATGTACGTCATGAACAAGCACGGTCTCATCCCCGGTGAGAACGTCGAGGTCAACAGCAGTATCCAGTTTAACCTTATGGGCGGAGCGTTCGAAGCCGGAACCGGCGATTTCGTAACGCTTTTCGAGCCGACTGCCACGCAGTTTCAGAATAACGGCAAGGGCTATATCCTTGCGAACATCGGTCTTGAATCCGGTGAGGTCCCCTATACCGCATTTATGACGAGGCAGGAGACCATAAAGAACGACCCCGAGCTGGTCGCGAAGTTCATAAGAGCCATAGCGAGAGCGCAGAAATGGGTCATGACCGCAAGCGACAATGAGATTGCGAAAGCGATGCAGCCTTACTTCCCCGACACGGATATTCCGACGCTGGAGATCGTAGCAAAGAGCTACCGCGAGACGGACTCCTGGATGCAGACGCCGGTAATGACGGAAGAGGCGTTCGGGCGGCTCCTCGATATAATGGATTTCAACAACGTGCTTTCAAAGAGAGTCGATTTCAAAGAGCTTGTCGACAACAGCTTTGCCGAACAGGTTTTAAGAGAAATGAATAAATAAATTAAGGGGCCTCATCCGAGGCCCTATTAAATCACTTTTTTGCTATCTTTTCGGCAAGTCTTTCGGCGGCTTCGTCGAAATGTCTAAGCGCGTCCTCCTCGGGACCGCAGAACTCCGCGAACGCGGCTTTCCCGATAACGGCTTCGGCTCCGTCTCCCCTGCCGCCCGCGATGATCGCGACGGGAACACGCGCGGCTTCGGCGCGTCTTAAAACCTCGCCTACCGCCTTGCCCGAAAGCGTAGTGGAGTCGATCCTGCCCTCGCCGGTGATGACGACCGCGGCGTCGCGGAGCTTCTCGTCAAACTCGACGATATCGAGTATCGCGCCTGCTCCCGCCTTGTATTCCGCGTTGAAGAGCGCCATCAGCATCGCGCCCATTCCGCCCGCGGCGCCCGCTCCCTGTTCGGAGCAGACAGGTCTTCCGGCGTATGCGTTGAGCACACTTTCCATGTTCTTCATGCCCGTCTCGAGCGCGTCGAGCGTTTCGCCGTTTGCGCCCTTCTGAGGCCCGAAGGTGTACGTCGCGCCGTCCGGCCCCGTGAGCGGATTTGTCACGTCGCAGACGACGGTGATCTTTGCTTTTTTAACGAGCGGATCGATCCCCGAAGCGTCGACAGAGCGAACGAGCTCCATCTCGGAAGCGAGCTTCGCCTCTTCTCCGTCCCCCTTAATGAACTTCGCGCCAAGCGCCCTTGCCAAGCCGATCCCGCAGTCGTTCGTCGCGGATCCGCCGAGGCAGACGAATATGTTCTTAACGCCCTCGTGCGCCGCTCTTAAGATAAGCTCGCCGGTGCCGGTGCTTGCGGCCTTCATGGGATCGAGCTCAATGCCTTCCGAGATCGCAAGTCCGCTTGCGAGCGCGGATTCGATGACTGCCTTGTCGCCGTCGATGACTAGGTATTCCGCGTGAACGGTCTGCCCGTACGGAGCGGTAACGTCCATTCCGCGGCGCATGGCAAATACTGCGCTCTCAACGGCTTTGAGCGTGCCGTCGCCGCCGTCCGCAACGGGAACGGCGATAAGGTTCTTTTCGGGGCAGTGTTTTCTGAACGCGCGTCTTAAATGAAGTATTGCCTCGTCCTGCGGGATCGTCCCCTTGAAGCTGTTCGGAGCGAGTATCACGGAGCCTTTTTGAGAGAAGCTCTTCCTCTCCTCCGCCGCAGCCTTGAACGAGAGCTCTCTGCCGCTGCCGCCCGAAAGGGAGCCGTCCTCGCCTATCACGCCGAAGAACTCGAGCCCTTCGAAGTTTCTTACGACGTTGTTCTGAACGAACGGGATCCTGCTGTCGGAATAGCTCCTTAACACGGCGTCGCCGTTGAGCTTGTGGTAGACGTTCCTCATGAACTTCATCTTGCCGTTCATGAACACGACGGTATAAACGCCGTTCGAGTCGGCCGCGTCGATCTTCGCAAGTCCTCCGTACATATGGAGCCCGGCGACGTCGGACGCCGAAAGCGTCTTCGTGATCTCGCCGAGAATGAACGATACGTCGTCCTCCGTGTACCCGTCCTTGAGAAAATCGAATCTCATGCCAAGAGCAAACTTCAGAATGTTCATAATTATTCCTTTCGACAAATGAATGCGCCGTGAGTATGATCGATCAGCGCTCTGTCCCCAAACTGTAAATCCCCTTTTATGATCGCGGTGCTTAATGCGCCCTCGATAAGCAATGAAACGAGCCTGTCGGCTTCGGACGCGGAGCCCATGCATCTGTCCGCGACCCCGTCGACCGCGCTTTCGGTCACCGAAAGCTTTATGTTCTTTTTCTCCGCCCTCTTTGAAGCAGCGGCGACTGACGCCTTTACGATCCTTATTATCGCGTCCCTGCCGAGCTTAGCAAACGGTATCACCGCGTCAAACAGCGAAGCGAGCTTTTCGGGTATGATGTCCCCGGTAAGCTCCGAAGGTCTTGCTTCGGACGAACCGTCCGTAAAGCCGATGCCCCGTTTTTTATCCTCTTCATCGGCGATAACTATAACCACCGCGCTCCGGAAGCTGACCGTCCTGCCCTTTCCGTCAGCCGCGGCGCCCTTTGAAAGGATCTCCGTCAGCAGATCGATCAAAATCTGTTCGGCGTGGGAAACGGAGGTGAAAACGATCACGGAAAAGGGATGGAGCCTTAAATAATCGCTCAGTATACCGCCCTTTTCGGAGTCCTTATATCCCGCGGGAAAGCCCATCAGCCGGCATACCGCCGACTCGTCCGCGAACTCCGAGCAGTTGACGGTGAGCATCGATCCGCCGAAGGCTTCCTTCGAAAGAGTCCTTGCGAGCAGCTTCCTTCCCGTTCCCGGCCTCCCGAGAAACACGAACGAAGCGAACGGCTTTTCGGGATCGGAAAGCCCCGCGCCGGCTCTTCTCAACACGGAGGAGACGGTCACAAGCGCTTCGTCCTGACCGAATACGGTCTCGGAAAGCTTTTTTTCAAGATCAAGGAACACGTTTTTCCCGTTAACGACGCCTTCGTCGACGCCCGTCCTCTCGGATACGATCGCGGCAACGGCCTCACGCGTGACGGCGGGCGTTTCCCCGTCCTCGACGCAGGAAAGCCTTACCCTCGCGCAAGCCTCGTCCATAAGGTCGATAGCCTTATCCGGAAGGTACCTGTCCGCAAAGAACTTTACGGAGAGATCGACCGCAGCGTCGACCGTCTCATCCGGTATCACAACGCCGTGATGCGCCGCGTATCTGTCCCTTAATCCCTTGAGGATCGCCTTTGCATGATCGGGAGAGGGCTCGGCGACAAGTATGGGCGTGAACCTTCTTTCGAGCGCGGCGTCCTTTTCGATATAGGCGCGGTACTCCGCGGCGGTCGTTGCGCCGATTACGCGAAGCTCGCCCCTCGAGAGCGCGGGCTTCATAATATTCGCGGCGTCGATAGAGCCTTCGCCCGCTCCGGCGCCGACGATCGTATGGATCTCGTCGATGAACAGGATAACGTTCGGATCGGAGGAGGCTTCGTCCATAAGCGCTTTGAGCCTTTCCTCGAATTCGCCGCGGAACTTCGTTCCCGCTATCATGGCGGAAAGATCGAGCGACATGATCCTTAAGCCCTTAAGCGGATCGGGGATCGAACCTTCAGCGATCCTTATCGCGATGCCTTCCGCTATCGCGGATTTGCCCACACCGGGCTCGCCTATGAGGACGGGATTGTTCTTCGTTCTTCTGGAAAGCGTCTGCAGTACGCGCGCGATCTCGGCGTCCCTGCCGATAACGGGATCGAGTCTCCCCTCATGCGCAAGGCGTGTAAGGTCGCGCGAGTAGGTCTCGAGAACAGGCGAAGCGCCGCCTGCGAAAAAGCCCCGCCTTACGGGCAGCTCGTCGTCCTGCCCGTCATCGATATCGCCGTCCGTGCCGTACAGCACGGCTTCCCTTACCCTTTCCGTATTCCCGGAAAGCGATTCGATTATCCTTGCGCCCAAGCAGTCCCTTTCCCTTATAATGGAAAGGAGTATGTGTGAGGTATCGATAAGCTCCGATCCCGACGACTTCGCTTCGTAAAGGGAAAGCTCAAGTATGCGCTTGACCGACTGCGTATAACCGAAGCTGTCGGTGAATACGCTTCTGCCGCGTCCGACCACCGTGTCGATAAACGGAGCGGCGTCGTCGGCGTTTACACCGCACGAAACGAGTACGAGCGACGTCCTGTCGCCGCACTTAATAAGCCCCATGAGCAGATGCTCGCTGCCCACGAAGTCGTGACCGAATGATTTTGCGGCCTCCTGCGCCTTTTTAAGCGAGGTCACCGCATGCTCTGTATACCTTGAAAGATCCATCGATCCTCCTTAGGAACTAACCCGGAGGCCACTCCATGCTTCTTCCGCCCAACAGGTGCATATGCAGATGCTTCACGCTCTGTCCGCCGTCCTCGCCCGTATTGATGACCATACGGAATCCGTTCGCGTCGATCCCCTTGTCTTTCGCGATCTTCTTGGCGATCTCGCTCATCTTGCCGACGACTTCGGCGGGAGCGTCGATCACGGAATCGTAATGCTTCTTGGGGATAATGAGGATATGCGTGGGAGCCTGCGGATCGATGTCCCTGAAGGCGAGGATATCGTCATCCTCGTATACCTTGTTCGAGGGAATCTCACCGGCGATTATCCGACAAAAGAGACAGTTCACCGTTTTTATCCTCCGTTATGCTTTTGATTTTTACGTCTATGAGCTCGTTCGGTTCGCCGCGCTCCGTAAGCACCCTCACGTAGCTGTCGGTAAATCCGAACGCAAGTCCGTACTTCTGTTTCGTTTCGACGAGCACCTTCTCGTCCCTTCCCAAAAACCGTTTAAGGAAGTCGAGCTCAAGCTCATGCCCAAGGGCGATGAGTTCCTTCGCGCGCTCGGATTTTTCGTTGTTGGTAAGCTGACCGGGAAGCCTGTCCGCGACCGTTCCGCTTCGCCTCGAATACGGGAAAACGTGCGCCCTCGCAAAGCCTATCCGCCGCATGAAATCCATCGTTTCCCTGTGCTCCTGAAGCGTTTCGCCCGCGAAGCCCGCGATTATGTCGGTCGTTATCGCGACCCTGTCGGAGTCCTTCCCGTAGGCGCTCCTTATTGAATCGACGATTGCCGCGTACTCGTCCGCAGTGTAGCCGCGACGCATCCTTTCGAGCACCGTCGTGCTTCCGCTCTGGAGCGAGAGGTGGAACTGCCTGCACACGCGCGGGTCCGACGCGATCCTGCCGATGAGCTTATCCGTGATCCCGTGCGGTTCAAGCGAGCCGAAGCGGAGCCTCTTTATGCCGTCGAGCCCGTCAAGACAGTCGAGCACGTCGGTCAGATCGACGCCGCCTATGTCCTTTCCGTAATCGGTAAGATGGATGCCCGTGAGCACGACCTCGACGAAGCCCCTGTCGTTCAGCTTTTCAAGCTCGCTGCGAACGGAATCTATGCTGCGGCTCCTTATCCTGCCCCTTGCGTATGGTATCGCGCAGTAGGTGCAGAAGCGGCTGCAGCCGTCCTGTATCTTCAAAAAGGCTCTCGTGCGGCCTTCGGAAACGGCGCTCATCTCGTCGAAGGTCTTCTCGCGCATGATATCGCCTACGGAAGAAGCGCTCTCCCTTCCCTCCGAGATCTCGCCGACTATATCGGCGATCCTGCTCTTTTCGTTATTGCCGACGACCGCGCGCACGCCGGGAAGCGCCCTCGCCGCATCCGGCTCCCTCTGCGACCAGCAGCCGGTGACGATGACCGCGGCGCCTGGGTTCAGCTTTAAGCACTTCGAAATCATCTGGCGCGACTTGCGGTCTGCGATATTCGTGACGGAGCAGGTGTTGACAATGAAGATATCGGCGGTCTCACCCTCGGGAACGACGTCAAAGCCGCGGCTCCTTATGAGTCCGGCCATTGCGTCCGATTCGTAGCTGTTGACCTTACAGCCGAGGGTGATGATCGATACCTTCATCATTGTTCAAGCTCATACATGATCTGCGCAAGCGCGGCCATTCCGGCGGTCTCAGTGCGCAGGATCCTCTTCCCGAGCGATACGGATACCGCTCCTTTTTCTATAAGTTCTTCGGCCTCCGAAGGCGTAAATCCTCCCTCCGGGCCTATAACCACGGCGGCGGAACGGAGATCCCCCGCCGCTTTAAGCGCCTGCTTTAACGTCCTATCCCCTTCGTTTTCATAAGCGAAAAGGACGATGTCGAACTCCGATGGATCGAGGGAAGAAAGCTTCGCGGGAGCCTTTACCTCGGGGACGTTCGCCCTGCCGCACTGCTTCGCCGCCTCGACCGAGACCTTGTTCCAGCGCTGAAGTTTCGAATCCTTTCCGTCGAGCTTCACGACGCAGCGGTCGGATACGGTCGGAACTACGGCGTACACGCCGAGCTCGACGCATTTCTGTATTATGACCTCCATCTTGCCCTGTTTTGGGAGGCATTGGAAGAGGGTGACGAGTACGTTTGGATCCGCCTCGCAAGCGCCCTTTTCGATAATATCGAGCTCGACCGAATCGCCGGTGACCGACGAAATGACCGACCTGAATTCAGCGCCGGAGCCGTCGATCAGCAGCACCTCGTCCCCCGGCTTCATGCGTAGCACGTTCTTTATGTGCCGCGCTTCGTCGCAGGTTAAGACGGCCTTATCGCCCGACGCGTTTATGTTTTGGGCAAAGAAGCGTCTCATTTTAAAGTCGCCTCGATCGCGCGCCAGTCGTCGCCCACGCGGATCTCGTTCACCTTAAGTCCGTTCTCCTCAAGAGCCGCGACGACGTCATCGAGCCTGTCGTCGATTATGCCGGACGAGATGAATACGGAATCCCTGTGCATGAGCTTCGGAACGAGCGGAGCGAGCGCGATGATGACGTTCGCGACGATGTTGGCGAGCACGACGTCGAACTTCTTTTTCGTGACCGCCTCGCGTATCTGCTTGTCGGTGAGTACGTCGCCCGTGTACACCGTGTATTTCATAAGGTCAATGCCGTTCAGCTCCGCCGTTTCCGCGGCAACCTTCGTCGCGACCGGATCGACGTCGATGGCTACGGCGTCCTCTGCGCCCATCAAAACGGCAGACGCGGAGAGAATTCCGCTGCCGCAGCCGATGTCGATGACGCTCGCGCCTTTTTTCATGTATTTTTCGATAAGCTCGAGGCACATTCTGGTGGTGTGATGATTGCCCGTTCCGAAGGCCATGCCGGGATCGATCCTCAATACCGCGCGGTCTCCCGTGTCCTCCGCCTTCTCCCACGTCGGGCAGACGATAAGCTTATCGCCTACGGAGATGGGCTTGAAATACGCCTTCCAGTTGTTTGCCCAGTCCTCCTCGTCGACCTCTTTTGTTTCGACGGCAAGCGTGCCGAGGTCTATCCCGATCTCGGGCTCGATGGTCTTGAGCTCCGCCATGGAAGCTCTCACCTTTTCCTCTATGCCGTCGTTTTCGGGCACTATCGCGAGATATGCCTGCACCGCCGGTTTCTTGTCGAGAGCGGCGTCGTCGGCGTAGTCCCAATACTTTACGGTCTCGTTCATTATTCGCTCGACCGCGTCATGCCCCTGGACGACGCTCACCTCGTTGATGCCGAGCATCGAGAGCCTTGCCGCAACGATATCCGCGCCTTCATCGGTCGTTGAAACGGTCAGTTCGAGCCACTTCATAGCCTGTCCTCCGGTCAAACATAATACTGCTTTATAACTTTATAATTATAACACACGGGCGCGCTTTTGAAAAGAGCAATCATTTTTCAAACTCATCAATAATAAAATCAAATAGCCGAAAATTAAAAAGGAGCAATATGATTTATGGAACTTAGCTGGAAAGAGATAAACGCCGAAAGGCTGGTTCAGCGTCAAAGGACGCAGGTCAAGGTCTCGGGCGAGCTTCCTTCCCCCGACGGGAGGATACCCGAAACGATACTGGGACGCGGAGCGAAGGTCGTCGTCGAGACCGCATCCGTCGAGAACGATACGGTAAGACTGAAAGGCAGCGTCATCGCGAACGTGATCGCCGAGGACGCGAACGGGGAGACGATCTCATATGAATCGAAAGCGGCCTTCGATCACAGTCTGAAGATCGACGGCGCCTGTCCCGGCATGACGGCGCAGGCCTCCGCCGCGATACAGTCGTTCAGCATAAGACCTTCGGAGAGCGGCGCGTTTATGGACGCGGACGTCGACCTTGACGTGCTTATCTCAACGGCCGTTCCCATGAAGGTCACGGGCGGCATCAACGGCATTGACGATCTTGAGATCAACAGTATGCCGGTAAGCTTAAGAAGGCGTTCGAAGCTCGGGCACGACAGGCTCCGCATGCGCGAGGAGCTTGCGGCTGACGGCGTATCCTCCGTGCTGTCCTCGGAAGGCCAGATAACCGTGCGCGACGTTTCCGTGGACCAGGGCTCGGTCTCGATAAGCGGCGTTATTACCGTCTCGGCAGTCACCGTCGATAAAAACGGACATCTTTCCCAGCTGATCCGCCAGATACCATTCAGAGAGCGGGTGAACATGGACTCCGACGCCGACGAGGTTTACTGCGAAGCTTCGCTCATGTCCCTGTATCTCAACGCTCTCGGCGAGGATTTTGCGCTTATTTCGATGGACGCCGACGTTTCGTTCGAACTTTACGGCTTATCCCCCTGCGGTTTCGAGATACCTGTCGACGCGTACTCGCCGACAGTCGGATTCGACTGTCTCTGCGAGGAAATGCTCATTCTCGAGAGCCACGGGATCGGCACGAGCCAGACGACCATCAAGGAGACCGTGCCCCTCCCCGAGGACGCAGCAGAGCTTGCCTCGCCGCTCTTTGCATCCGCAGTGCCGGTGATCACCTCGGTCGACTTTACGGGCGCAGGCATGACTGTAAGCGGCGTATTGCTGACTTCTGTCACTTACGAAAGCACGGCGGGAAAGAAATACACCTTTAGCGAGGACGTCCCGTTCGAGACATCGACCGACAGCGGCTTCACGGCAAATATGCCCATGATCGCGCCGAGCGCCGTATGCTCCGTTACGGGCACGGGCGACCGCAGCGTACAGCTGACGTATAATCTCGTGCTGGATACGGAGTATCTCAATACGATTAAGAGCAGCGCGGTCGTCGGGCTCGCCGAGAAGGAGCTTCCGGCAAGGATGAGCGGGATAGTGATATGCTTCGCGTCGGAGGGCGAGACGGAATACGACGTCGCTAAGAGATACTCCGTTCCCCGCGCCGATATCCGAAGGCTTAACCCGGACGCCGTTTCCCCGTTCAAAGAGGGCGAAAAGCTGATACTGATGGTATGAATAATAAAAAGAGATCCCGGACCGAGAGGCCCGGGATTTTTTATTCAATTATCTGTTAAGTATGAAGACCGCAAGGTTCAGATACCCGGCGAAAAGAAGCCAGATGATATAGGGGAACTGCAGATTTCCTGCGAGCGTATCGACCTTTTTGAACTTTCCGGTCATCACGACTACGAGGCCCAGGAGTATCAGAAGCCACACGAATGCGACGAGCCTGAGCTCCAGCTGGAAGAATATCGGCGTCCACAGCGCGTTTACGAGAAGCTGCACGGCATAGATTATAAGCGCAGGCTTTGTATCGATAGTATTTGCAAGATACACTCTCGCTGCGGAGATGCCCATCAGCGTGTAAAGCGCCGTCCATACCACCGGGAACAGCCAGCCGGGCGGAGAGAGCGGCGGCTGCTTAAGCTCGGCAAACTCCTTCATTCCGCTCATGCTGACCAATCCGGATAAAGCTCCGACAACAAGTGCCAGGCCAATGCTTACAACATATACCCATACGTCGTTTGTTTTTCTTTTAGTCAATCAAATCACCTCCATATAACAACAATAATATTATATATGCTTGATTTCGTAAAATTATGCTTGCAATTGAGAGAATTGTGTGTTAGAATACTTGCGTTTGATTTTTAAGCCGTTGCATTATGTGCAATTCGGTTTATCCCGGCAAGGAGGTGTAAATATGAGTAGGTATTGTGAGGTATGCGGTAAGGGTACCATGAGCGGCAATCTGGTCAGCCATTCCAACAGGAAGACGAGGACGAGCTGGGCTCCCAATATTCAGCGCGTTAATGTCATCGTCAACGGTACTCCCAGGAAGATGAACGTCTGCACACGTTGTCTTCGTACCGGCAGGGTACAGCGCAGCGTCTGATCATATCAGGTACTTTTATGAGAAGTGAATTAACAATGGATAAAATCGTAGCTCTGTGTAAAAACCGGGGCTACATTTTCGCTGGGTCGGAAATCTACGGCGGACTCGCGAACACCTGGGATTACGGTCCCCTCGGCGCAAGGCTCAAGAACAACGTCAAGGAAAGCTGGCGCAAGCGCTTCATACAGGAGCGTCACAACAGCTTCGAGGTCGACGCCGATATCCTTATGCATCCGAGAGTCTGGGAAGCGAGCGGTCATATCGCCAGCTTCTCCGATCCCCTTTTGGACTGCAAGGAGTGCAAGATGCGCTTCCGCGCCGATAATCTTATCGACGATTTCGATCCCGAGGCGCACGCCGACGGCATGTCCCACGAGGAGATGTTCGATTACATAAAGGCTCACCATATCGCCTGCCCCAACTGCGGCAAGCACAATTTCACCGATATCCGTGAGTTCAACCTTATGTTCCAGACCTTCCGCGGAGTCACCAACGACGCCAAATCGGCGATCTATCTGCGTCCCGAGAACGCGCAGGGCGAATACGTCAACTACACGAACGTTCAGCGCACCATGCGCGCTAAGCTCCCGTTCAGCATCGGACAGATCGGAAAGGCGTTCCGCAACGAGATCACTCCCGGCAACTTCACCTTCCGCACCATCGAGTTCGAGCAGATGGAGTTCCAGACCTTCTGCAAGGAAGGCACCGACGCCGAGCTTTACGAGTACTTCAAGGAATACGGCATGCAGTATTACCGCGATCTCGGGATCGACCCCGAGCACTTGAGGTTCCACGATCACGAGAAGCTCGCCCATTACGCCAAGGCTGCCTGCGATATAGAGTACCTCTTCCCCTTCGGCTGGGGCGAGATCAACGGCACTCACAACCGCACGGACTTCGACCTCAAGCGTCATCAGGAGTACAGCGGCACCAATATGGGGTATCTCGATCCCGTTACGAACGAGCGCTATATCCCCTATATCATCGAGTCCACCTACGGTCTCGACCGCACCGTGCTCGCCCTTATCTGCGAAGCGTACGACGAGGAGCTGCTCGACGAGGCGACGAACGACACCCGCGTCGTTCTGCACTTAAAGCCCGCTCTCGCGCCGTTCAAGGCTGCCGTTCTGCCCCTCAGCAAGAAGCTCTCCCCCAAGGCGATGGAGCTTCGCGATATGCTCGCCAGGCATTTCATGGTCGATTTCGACGAGACGGGTTCCATCGGCAAGCGCTACCGCCGCCAGGACGAGATCGGCACGCCTCTCTGCGTGACGGTCGACTTCGAGACGATCGAGGGCGGCGAGGGCACGGAGCCCGATACCGTGACCGTGCGCGACCGCGACACCATGGAGCAGGTGCGTCTGCCCATCTCGGAGCTTGTGGACTATATCGGCAAGCGCTGTGAATTCTGATACGGCCGTATCGAAAGGTTTATACGAACGTAAAAAAGACCGGATATCCCGGTCTTTTTTCGTATCTGAATCATTGTTCGTTCAGGGGATTGAATCCAAGGCCGTACGCTTCGTCGATCGTGCTCAGCATGACCATGGCGTTGGGATCGGTCTTCTTGACGATCTCGCGCGTCGGGAAGACTTCGGTCTTCGAGCAGACGCACATAATGATATGCCTGTCCTGCCCCGTATACGCGCCTACGGCCTTAAGGAACGTAACGCCGCGTTCGGTGACCTCGAATATCCTGTCCTTGATCTCGTCGGTCTTGTCGCTGATGATGAGCAGCATCTTCTGCGAACCTGAGCCGTACATGATCTTATCGATGACGAGAGACGAGAGCATTGTCATTATCATGCCGTAAAGCACCGCGTTCACGTTTTTGAATACGACACCGCCTGCCACGATGATTATTCCGTCGATAACGAGAGTTATCGAACCCACGGACAAATGCGGTTTTTTCTTGCGGATGCTCATTATCACGAAATCGCTGCCGCCGGTCGAGGAGCCGCGCATATAGACGAGCGCAAGCCCCGCTCCGGTGAGGATGCCGGCGAATATCGCGGAGAGGAGCCTTGAAGCTTCTGCGATCTCCGCTCCGCCGTACCTCGGGAAGAGCGGTACTATAAAGTCGCCGAATATCCACATAAAGAGCATCGTCTTGACCGACTTGATAAAGAACTTCTTCCCGAGCAGTCTGAAGCAGATTATCGCGATGGGGATATTGATGATGTTCTGGCAGAGGAACAGCGGCATCCAGGGCAGATAATGATTGATGATGATGGCGATACCGCCCACTCCGCCGGGAGCGAAATCGGCGTTTGACGCAAAGGTATAGTAGCCTACGGCATAGAGTATCGAGCCGATAACGTCATAGATCGTATCGACCGCGAATATCCTGAGCCTTGCCTTTGTGAAATGTTCCTTAAAGCTTATCTTTTTCATATCAGTTCTTTTTCGGGAGCTTCTGCTGTTTCAGGAATACCTTCATTACGAATCTGTGCGGGAGGAGCTTTGTAAGGAAAGCGTTCGTCCTCGCTTCCCTGCCGTAAACGGAAACGTCCTTCCTCTTTTCCATATCGGCCACGGCGCGTTCGACGACCTTCTTCGGATCGTACATACACTCGTAATAGCTGATCGTGTTATCGGTGACGGCGCGGTCGAAGAACTCCGTCTTTGTCCAATACGGGCAGACGGCAAGCGCCTTTATACCCCGTGGCTTGAGCTCGGCGTTGAGCGCGCGGGTGAAGCTCAGTGCGAAGGCCTTCGTCGCGGCGTAGACGTTGATGTACGGTATGGGCTGGAACGCCGCGACGGAGCAGATATTCCATATCCTCGCGCCGGAGCTCATATACGGGAGCGCCTTATAGGTCATCCCCACGACCGCCGAATCGTTAAGCGCTATCATCTCATAGTAGGAATCGAGAGGCGCCTCGTCGAATTCCTTGAAAAGGCCGAAGCCGCTTGCGTTGACGAGAACGGTTATTTCGGGCTTTTCCGCCTCAAGCATATCGCCGAACGCCTCTATGCTCTCCCTCTTTGTCAGGTCGAGCGAGATCGGACGGAGCTTCGTCGAGACGTCGTCCCTCAGGGCTTCGAGCCTGTCAAGGCGGCGGGCGATCACCCAAACCTCGTCGAAGGCAAACTTATCCGTGAGCTGTTTTACGAATTCTCTTCCCATGCCGGAGGAAGCGCCGGTGATCACTGCGATCTTCATATAAACCCCTTTACAAAAGTATACGGCCGCAAAGGAGATCTCTGCGGCCGCATGGATCTGACTAACCGATTATCAGTCGTTATTCAGCTTCGCCTGAGCGGCTGCAAGACGCGCTATAGGCACGCGGAACGGTGAGCAGGATACGTAGTTGAGACCGATCCTGTGGCAGAAATCGATGGAGGACGGATCTCCGCCGTGCTCGCCGCAGATGCCGAGCTTGATGTTCGGGCGGGTCTGGCGGCCGAGGTCGGCGGCCATCTTCATGAGCTTGCCGACGCCGATCTGGTCTACCCTCGCGAAGGGATCGGATTCGAAGATCTTCTTCGCGTAGTAATCGTTCAGGAACTTGCCTGCGTCGTCACGGCTGAAGCCGAAGGTCATCTGGGTGAGGTCGTTGGTGCCGAAGGAGAAGAACTCGGCTTCCTTGGCGATCTCATCCGCAGTGAGAGCGGCGCGCGGGATCTCGATCATGGTACCGACCATGTAGGGGATCTCAACGCCGCGCTCCTTCATGACCTTCTCGGCGGTGGCGACGACGAAGCTCTTGACGTACGCGAGCTCCTTGACTTCGCCTACGAGCGGGATCATGATCTCGGGAACGATGTTGTAACCGGTCTCCTGACGGACCTCGATAGCGGCCTCGATGACGGCGCGGGTCTGCATCTCCGCGATCTCGGGATAGGTGACGGAGAGGCGGCAGCCGCGGTGACCCATCATCGGGTTGGACTCGTGGAGAGACGCGACGGTCTCGCGAAGGGTCTCGAACTCGATGCCCATGGTCTTGGCGAGAGCGGCGATATCCTCGTCCTTGGTGGGAAGGAACTCATGGAGAGGCGGATCCAGGAAGCGGATCGTAACAGGACGCTCTTCCATAGCCTTGTAGATGCCCTTGAAGTCCTCGCGCTGCATGGGGAGGATCTTGGCAAGCGCCTTCTCGCGCTCCTCGACGGTCTTGGACACGATCATCTCGCGGACGGCGGGGATCCTGTCCTCATCAAAGAACATATGCTCGGTGCGGCAGAGGCCGATACCCTCGGCGCCGAACCTTACGGCCATCGCGGCCTGGGCGGGAGAGTCGGCATTGGTGCGGATCTTCAGCGTGCGGATGCTGTCGGCCCACTCCATAATGGTGGCGAAATTGCCGGAGAGCTCGGCGGGAGCGGTCTTGACCGCCTCGGCATAGACCTTACCGGTCGTACCGTCGAGGCTCATCCAGTCGCCCTCTTTAAGAACGAGGCCGTTCGCGAAGGTGATGGTCTTCGCGGGCTCGTCGATGAAGGCTTCCTTGCAGCCGGATACGCAGCAGGTGCCGAGCTGACGCGCGACGACCGCGGCGTGGCTGGTCATACCGCCGAAGGAAGTGAAGATTCCCTCGGAAGCGGTCATGCCCTCGATATCCTCGGGGCTGGTCTCCTTGCGGGCAAGGACGACCTTTTCGCCCGCCTCGTGATGCGCCTTGGCGTCCTCGGCGGAGAAATAGACCTTACCGCAGGCAGCGCCCGGAGACGCGGCGAGACCGGTCGCAACGGCCTTGGCGGCCTTGAGCGAAGCGGCGTCGAACTGCGGATGGAGCAGCGCGTCAAGGGACTTCGGATCGATCATCTTGACGGCTTCTTCCTTGGTGATCATGCCCTCGTTCACGAGATCGACGGCGATCTGAAGAGCGGCGGCGGCGGTGCGCTTGCCGTTCCTGGTCTGGAGCATGAAGAGCTTGCCGCGCTCGATGGTGAACTCCATGTCCTGCATGTCGCGGTAGTGGTTCTCAAGGATGTTGGCGACGTCTACGAACTGGTTGTAGACCGCCTCGTTGATATTCTTTAAGGAATCAATGGTCTCGGGAGTACGGATACCCGCAACGACGTCCTCGCCCTGAGCGTTCATAAGGAATTCGCCGAAGAGCTTCCTCTCGCCTGTGGCGGGGTTCCTGGTGAATGCAACGCCTGTACCGGAATCGTCGCCCATGTTGCCGAATACCATGCTCTGTACGTTAACGGCGGTGCCCCAGCTGGAGGGGATGTCGTGCATACGGCGGTAAACTATGGCGCGGGGATTGTCCCAGCTGCGGAAGACGGCCTTGACAGCCTCGAGGAGCTGGACCATGGGATCCTGCGGGAACTCCTCACCCTTCTCGATCTCATAAAGAGCCTTATACTCGACTATGAGCTCCTTGAGGTTCGCGGCGGTGAGATCCTTGTCGAGGACGACGCCGTTGGCCTTTTTCTTATTCTCGAGCAGCTTGGAGAACTTCTCCTTGTCGATCTCCATAACAACGTCGGAGAACATCTGAATGAAGCGGCGATAGCTGTCGTAAGCGAAGCGGGGGTTATTGGTAAGATGCGCAAGAGTCTCGACGGTCTGGTCGTTAAGACCGAGGTTCAGGATGGTATCCATCATGCCGGGCATACTTGCGCGGGCGCCGGAACGGACGGATACGAGGAAGGGGTTCTCGACCGAGCCGAACTTCTTGCCGGCCTTCTCTTCCGTGATAGCGAGTGCTGCCTTGATCTGATCGACGATCTCATCGGCGATGATCCTGCCATCCTCGTAGTACCTGGTGCAGGCCTCGGTGGTTACCGTGAAGCCGTAAGGTACGGGAAGACCGAGCGTGGTCATCTCGGCAAGGTTGGCGCCCTTGCCGCCGAGAAGATTGCGCATGCCGGCGTTACCTTCGTTAAAGAGGTAAACGTACTTTTGTGCCATAGTAATTCCTCCATATGTGATTCATTAGATTATCCAAAAAAATTCCTGCGACGGAACGCTTAATTATAATACTTCGGCTTCGAATATTCAAGTCCTTTTATATAAAATTCAACCAATTTCTCACATTATTATGAAAATTCACGCCTCTTTTTTTGTTTTTCTTTCACATTCGACCAAATATATCATTTTGGGAGGCAGGAAACGGGTCGTAATTGTAGAATTGAAATAACAATTCGTTTTATGAGGTGCTTTTAAGGATGGCTTTCCCCGATGCATGGCTTTCCGAACTGTTGAGCAAAAACGACATAGCCTCGGTGATTTCCGAATACACGGAGCTCAGGCCCAAGGGAGGCAGGCTCTGGGGGCATTGCCCTTTTCATACCGATAAGACCCCATCCTTTTCAGTATCGCCCGACAAACAATTATTTCACTGTTTTTCATGCAAGGCCGGCGGCAGCGTGATCCAGTTCATCATGCAGGCCGAGAACCTTTCGTATTTCGACGCGGTCCGTCATCTGGCTTCAAGGGCAAATATGGACATGCCCGAGGAGATCAACGACCGCAGGCTCGTCGAGCAGAAGCTCCTCCGCGAACGCATTTACGAAGCCAACCGCGAGACCGCGAACTTTTATTATAGATCGCTGTTCTCGGAAGCCGGCGGCGGCGCGAGGCGCTACCTCGAAGCGAGGGGCGTAAACGCCGACACCGCGAAGCGCTTCGGTCTGGGCTATTCCCCCGACGGCTACGACGTGCTTTATAAACACCTTACCGAAAAGGGCTTTTCGCGCGACGTGCTTTTGAGCGCGGGACTCGTTGTGAAGGGACGAAAGGACGAAACTAAGACATACGACTTCTTTCGCGGAAGGCTCATGTTCCCCGTCGTTTCGGCTTCGGGCAAGGTCATCGCGTTCGGCGGAAGGACGATGGCGCACGAGGAACCGAAGTACATAAACACCGGCGATACGCCCGTCTACAACAAGCGCGAAAACATTTACGCGATAAACCTTCTTAAGGGCAAAAAGCTCGACGACATCATAATGGTCGAGGGCTATATGGACGTTATCAGCCTGCATCAGGCGGGCGTTGAGAACACCGTCGCTTCGCTCGGCACCGCGCTTACGAACCAGCAGGCAAGGCTCCTTAAGAGATACGCCTCAAAGATATTCTACGCCTACGACGGCGACGACGCGGGACAGAACGCAATGATACGCGGCATCGACATCTTAAGGTCCGCGGGAATGGAGCCGCGCGTTATCGTGATCCCCGGCGGCAAGGATCCCGACGAGTACATTAAGGAATTCGGCCGCGACGAGTTCATGATTTTGAAAGACGCCTCGATCACGGGGATAAGGTTCAAGCTGTCAAGGCTCGCCGCCAAATGCGGCACCGACACTGCCGACGGACGTCAGCAGTTCGCCATCGAGGCCTGCTCGCTGATATCGAAGCTCGAGCCTGTCGAGCGCGACAGATACATCCCCTACGTTTCCGAAACGAGCGGACTTTCCGCTGCAACAATAAGGGAGCAGTGCGGCCTGAGCCAGGCGACGCCGTCCGCGAACGATCCCGAAGTCGTATCCCGGAAGCGGTACGTCGGCTTCAAAAGGCCGAAGCGTGACAGCGAGAGAACGGTCTCGGAAAAAAGGCTTCTTTCCTGCATAATGAGCTCTGCGGCAGACGGCCTCGCCATCGCCCGCAGCAAGCTGTTCTCGCTTATGCTGTTTACTTCGGACTCGATGCGCGTATTCGCTGCAAGGCTCATTTCGGAATACGAATCTGGAAAGAACGCGAATATCCCGCTGATGCTCGCGGGGCTTGACGCGGAGGGCTCGGAGGACGTTTCGAGCGCATACGCGCAGGCGGACAGCATTTCGGATCCCGTTCCGTGCGCGGAGGATATAATGCTCAAGCTTACCGTGAACGCGCTGAAGGACGAGCTTTCGGAGCTGTCGAAGCGTTCCGCGGGCGCGGGGTCCGCAGACGAAAAGGAGCGCGCGCTTAACGAGTACAAAGAAAAATATGCCTTCCTTCAGAATCTTTTGAAGACAAACGTAAGAAAATAAGCGTTTATAAACCAAGGAGGTTCAAAATACAGTCATGGAAGAAAAGAACAAGGATCATCTCAAGCTTGTCGACGAACTGATCGAGCGCAACAAGGATAAGGGCGTTCTGACGTACAAGGACGTCATGGACACGTTTGAGAACGTCGATCTGACTTCTGAGAAGATCGAGACGATCTACGACCGTTTCGAGGCTGCGAACATTGACGTGGTCGAGGATATCGACATCAACGAGGGGCTTGATATCGACATTTCCGACGTTGATTCCGGCGATCCCAACCACCCCGCGGGCGAAGCGAGCGGCGACGCCATCGCGATCGACGACCCCGTCAGGATGTACCTTAAAGAGATCGGCCGCGTTCCCCTCCTCTCCAACCAGGAGGAGATCGCGATAGCTACGCGCATGGCAGAGGGCAAGCCCGCCGAAATGGCGATAATCAACTTCGTCAAGGCGCAGACCGGCCAGGATTACGAAAACTTCAAGGCCGCGATCGTCGATCTTGCGAACAACAAGCTCGAAAAGACCTTCAGGGAAAAGGATTACGCCCAGGCCGTCGACGCGCTGAGCCAGACTGACTGCGCGATAGATCCCGCCACGCTCGAGCTTGCCGAGGACGGGCAGGACGCGAAGAGCCAGCTTGCCGAGGCGAACCTCCGTCTTGTCGTCAGCGTCGCGAAGCGCTACGTCGGACGCGGTATGCTCTTCCTCGACCTTATTCAGGAGGGCAACCTCGGTCTTATAAAAGCTGTCGAAAAGTTCGATTACCGCAAGGGATATAAGTTCTCGACATACGCGACGTGGTGGATCCGCCAGGCCATCACGAGGGCGATCGCCGATCAGGCGAGGACGATAAGGATCCCCGTTCACATGGTCGAGACCATCAATAAGCTCGTCCGCGTGAACCGCCAGCTTCTGCAGGAGCTCGGCCGCGAGCCCCGTCCCGAGGAGATCGCCAAGGAAATGGGCATCTCGGAGGACAAGGTGCGCGAGATAATCAAGATCGCGCAGGAGCCCGTTTCGCTTGAAACGCCTATCGGCGAAGAAGAGGATTCGCATCTCGGCGACTTCATCGCCGACGACGACGCGCCCGCTCCCGAAAGCATCGCCTCCTCCTCCATGCTCCAGTCGCACCTTGAGGAAGTCTTGAGGACGCTCACTCCGAGAGAGGAAAAGGTATTGAGGCTCCGCTTCGGCCTTGACGACGGCAAGACCCGCACCCTTGAGGACGTCGGCAAGGAGTTCAACGTAACGCGCGAACGCATCCGCCAGATCGAGGCAAAGGCTTTGAGAAAGCTCCGCCATCCCTCGAGGAGCAAGAGACTGAAGGATTTCCTCGACTGATAAGAAAAACGAAAACGCCCGGCGGAACGGGGCTTCCTGATAAGGAAGTCCCGTGCGAGCTGAGCGAGCCGCAGCGGGTCAGCGCGCCGCGCCGCGATAGGCGCGGAATGCGATGAGCCAAGTAAGTAAGGCTGCTCCTGCGAGACATATCCGCAGGAGTTTCAAAAGAAAACACGGAACAGAGGCTCAGCGCCTTTGCTCCGCGTTTTAGTTTTAATGCGATAGTTTTATTAAGGAAACACCCGTTTGCTTCATTATGCGTGCCTCGGAAATCTCCGGGCGCTGTTTTTTTGTTTAAACCCGTTTTGCCATCTCAACGGCGATATCAAGCTTCCTTCGGTCGTGATTGGCGAAATGAAGACCGGAGCAGTCGTATTCACCGCCGTCCAGCACGTCGCCCGCCTGCAGGAACGAATAGAGCTTGAAGCCGTGGAAGGAGCATACGGCCTGCAGTCCCGCCATCTCCATCTCGACCGTGAGGCAGCCCTCGGATACGCGTTTTTTAAGCTTTTCACCCGTTTCACGGTAGAAGGCGTCGGTAGTCCACGTCTTGCCGAGGACGTACGGGACCTTGAGCTCGTCGAATATACGCGCGGTGATTGTGTTGTCGGCAAGTTCGATGTAATCCGAAGGCGGAGCATAATGATACGACATTCCCTCGTCGCGGTATGCGGCGGTGGGGATAACGTACCTCCCCGCGATCGCCTCTCTGTCGAGCGCGCCTGCCGAACCGAACACGATGAAGGAGTCGGCGCCGGTAAGATAGTTAACGTCGATCAGCTCCGTAGCAGAAAGCGCTGATCCTACGGACATCGAAAATGCGCCGATCGTTTTTCCGTCCGTCTCGAAGGCGTAGATCGGGCACTCGCCCTTAACGGTGCCGAAGGACGAGACGTGACGGTGAGGATAAAGAGAAAGAAGCCCGTCAAGGAGCGCAGGCGAAAAAATGCAGAGGCAGACCCTGAAATAGTCGCCTCTCTCCATATAGATATTCTCCGGGCCGATTATCGCCTTATCCCGGCTGAAGCCGTCCGTGATCATAACGCGCCGTCGCCGAAACAGTAATCTATGACCTTGCGCTCCGCGATGACCTTCCCGAGGTAAGCGAGTATCTTCTGATGCTCGGGATGATCGCGGTACGCGATAAAGCCCTCTTTGTCGGGGAACGTGCAGATGAGGCACATATCGGATGAGGCGGGCGTATGGAGCGCGTCCATGCCGACCTCGGCGGAAACAAGGCTCGGCACCCTGCCGACGAGGCTCATGAGAGCGTCCCTGACGATCTCCATATTCTCCTGTTTCGTATGCCCCTCGGCATTATCCAGAAATTTCCAGAAAACGATATGCTTTAACATTTTTATCATCTCCTTTTTCTTTGTCCATTATATACCTTCCGAAGGAAAGGTTTCAAGGGTTTATTTGGCTTTTGTGATGAAATACTAATCGGGTGACAAGGAGATGAAGTATGAAACTTTTTTTACGGAATAAATCAAAAGCCGCGACGGTAATTAAGCTCGTATTCGGATCGCTTCTGCTTTTCGTATCGGCGGCGCTTATCGCGGCTTCCGTGGTATTCAGGTTCGACGAATGGCACGAGCTTGACACCTCTCTCATAATCGACTGTCCTCAAGCGCTGACCGTCCTTGACTCCGAAGGAAACGTATTGAGTATGCTCGGCGGCGAAAAGCGCATATGGATCGGCACAGACAAGCTTCAGAAGCATACGCTCAACGCGTTCGTTTCAGCCGAGGACGCCCGCTTCTATACGCATACCGGCGTCGATCTTTACAGGATATTCGGTGCGGCATGGGCCGATCTCAAGGCGGGCGATTACGTGCAGGGAGCGTCGACCATCAGCCAGCAGCTTATTAAGCTCTCGCACCTTTCCCGCGAAAAGACGCTCGATAGAAAGCTCGAGGAGGCGGTGCTCGCGACGGAGCTCGAGAAGCATTATTCCAAAGACGAAATAATGGAGATGTATCTGAATTACGTCTATTTCGGCGGCGGATTTTACGGGATAGAAGCGGCGAGCATGGGGTATTTCGGGATACATGCCTGCGAGCTTTCGGCGGCGCAGTCGGCACTGCTCGCGGGGATACTGAAAAGTCCCTCGGCGTACGCGCCGCATCTTGACTTTTCGGCCTCAAACGGCAGAAAGCTGACCGTTTTGAGGCTTATGCACGATTACGGTTATCTGACCGACGATGAATACGCCGCCGCCTGTAAAGAGGAGATAACAATAAAAAACGGACTTCCCCGGGAAATGAACGATCTGATCGCTTACGCGATCAAAGAGGCGTCGGCGGTCACGGGACTGAGCCGCGAAGAGCTGTACTCCGGCGGGTATTCGGTCTATACGACGCTCGATCCAGCCGTGAACGGGAACTGTGCCGGAATGTTTTCGGATGGCGGGATGTTCCCGTCGGACAACGCGCAGGCGGCAATAGTCGTTATCGGCAGGGACGGCGGGATCCTTTCGATGATCGGCGGACGCGGAGAGTACTCGGAGGGCGGTCTTAACCGCGCGGCGGACGCCGAGCGTCAGCCGGGATCGCTCATCAAGCCGATACTCGTTTACGCGCCCGCCCTGCAGCTATACGGCTACAGCGCGGCGACGGTTCTAGACGACGAGCCCAAGGATTTCGGCGGCTACTCGCCGAGAAACTCCGACGACAAATACTACGGAAAGGTCACCTTAAGAACTGCTGTGACCAAATCGCTTAACGTCCCGGCGGTAGAAGTGCTTGACATAATAGGCGTCGAGAGCGCCGTCGGCTTCGCGGAAAGGCTCGGCGTCTCGTTTGACCGCGAGGAGGAAGGCCTCTCCCTCGCCCTCGGCGGATTCACTTACGGCGTATCGCCGCTCGAGATGGCGGGTGCGTACTCCGCGTTCTCGCGCGGAGGGCTTTACATCAAGCCGTTTTCGGTAATGAGGATCACCGACCGTGAGGGGCGGACCGTTTTTGAAAGGCAGCCGACCTATGAGCGGATCATGAGTGAGGAGAACGCGTTCATACTCTCGTCGCTTTTAAGGAGCGTCGTCACCGACGGCACCGGCAGAAGGCTCCTTGAAGCGGGCGTGCCGCTTGCCGCGAAGACGGGCACGTCCATCGATGAAAACGGCGTGCGCGACGCGTGGTGCGCGGCGTATACGGACGAACTCACCGCGGTCGTCTGGATGGGCACGGATTCCGCGAAACTCGGAAGCCTCCCAGAAGGCTCCGTCGGCGGAAGCTATCCCGCGGTAATGCTCGCGCGGCTTTTTAAGGACTATTACGCCGATCGCGCATATCCCGAGCCGGAGGCGCCCGACGGAATCAGAATGATACGCATTGACGTTTCCGAGGAATCAGGAGGTAAGATCTATCTTGCGGGCGAATACACCCCCGATGAACAGACCGTCGACGAATACTTTTCCGAAGGAACGGAACCATTAGGCGTCAATCCCTACTGGTCGAAGCCGTCGGCTCCCGACGACGTCGGTTGGAGCATCGCGGAAGGAGGATTCCCCGTGATCTCGTTCACATCAAAGAGCGAGGCGTTTATCTATGTTATCCGCCGCACCGACTCTTTGGGGAACGAGACCGAGGTGGAAAGGATAAGCGGAAGATCGGGCTACGTGAGCTTTACCGACAGGGACGTGATTCCGGGAGGAATGTATTCGTACCGCGTCACGGCTGAGCATCCGGAGCTTAAAAACGAGGACGGCTCCCCACTTGAAGGAGAACCGTCCAGGACTATGCGAGTGATAGTGCCGTTTTATTACTGATCCGTAAATGTGACCTCTAAAAAGTGCACGGTCGCCTTTTCGAACGACCAGGTCGTAAACCTGCCGTCGGAGGCCTCGGCCGTCTCGGGAACGTTCAGTGTTATCCCGACCTCGGTCCTTATGACCGCGGTGAGACCGAAGGCGGTATCGTAGCCGAACGAGAGCATCGTGAACCCGTCAGCGTCGGTCAGTGCCTCGAAAGTGAAATAGATATCGCAGGAGGCTTCCCTTTCGAGCACGTCAAGGAACGGGATAACGAGCTTTCCGTTCTCGACGGTGAACCTTGCAGGCGCGCCGTTGACCGTGACGGAATCAACGGAAAGCACGGAAACGTCAAACTCTGCGGAATACAGCCGCTCGTCAGTATTGTTTACGAACTGTACGGCGCAGCTTCCCGCGATCCTCTTGAGGACGCCCCCTTCCCCGTCTTCCCGGTTCGTGATCTCGACGGTGAGCATGGCGTAGCTCATCTCCGGAGAAACGCGCGACGGAGTCGGGTCAGGCGTATTCGCTGTGGGATCGGGCTCCGCCGTCGGCTCTGCCGTAGGTATGTCAGACGGCTCCTGAGTGAATTCGGTCGGCGCGGAGGAAGGCGCGCTCGACGAGTCGGCGTCCGGCGTTACCTTTCCCGAGCAGGCTTTTTTCGAAATAAAGACCGCAAGAAACACGACGAGCGCGATCAGCAGAACCGCTGCCGCAGCCGAAATTATGGGTATTATCTTCCTCTTGCGTCTTCTTCTTTCAATTCTCGACATGGCGGAAAACGGGAGCGGATCGCTCCGCTCCCTATTTGATCATTTGTTCACGGAGAACTCGTGAGCCTCTTCCTCGCCGCGAAGAACGCGGAGGCCGCCGGCCGCGAGCGCTTCCATTTCGTATTCGCCCGCCATCACGTCGACGGGAGCGATCCATTCGATCCTCGGCACGAGCATGTCTATGAACAGCTTGGAGTGCGCGAGGCCGCCCGTGATGACGATGCGGTCGACCTTGCCGTTAACGGCCGCTGCGAGCTCCGCTATGCCCTTGGCATGGGAGAGCGCCATCGCGTCGTAAAGCATCCTTGCCTTCTCGTCGCCGTCCGCGATCATCTTTTCGATCTCAAGGCCGTCGCTCGTTCCGAGATAAGCCTTAAGGCCGGAGTTGCCCCTGATATAGCGGCTCATCTCCTCCTTGGTATACTTGCCGCTGTAGCAGAGCATCGCAAGATCCATTGCCTGGAGCCTGCCGCACCTTTCGGGAGCGAAGCCCGCGTCGTCGTCGGAATAGCAGTCGATCAGCCTGCCCTTGTGGGAGAGCCAAGCGGAGCAGCCGCCGCCGATATGCAGGACGATTATCGTGCAGTCCTCGAGCTTTTTGTGAAGGTGCTCCTCGGCGCATTTCCTTGCCATGGCGCGGCTGTTAAGCACGTGACCGCGGCTCTTTTTGGGGATCTCGGGCATTCCGGTGATACGGGAGATATCGTCGAGCTCGTCAACGGCAACGGGATCGTAGACCATGGCGGGAATGCCGAGAGGCCTTGCGATCGCGTCTGCAAGCACGCAGGCAAGGTTCGATATGTGGGTATCGACCCTGGCGGCGTAGAAATAATCGATCATTGCCTTATTGATCCTGAACGCGCCGGAGGGTACGGGCGGCAGAAGTCCGCCGCGCGCCATGACACAGGTAAGGCTTTCTTTCTTTATACCGTTCTCCTCGAGCGCCTTTTCGATGAGCGCCATGCGGTAGTCGAACTGATCCATGACCCACTTGAAGTTTTTGACCTCTTCAAGGGGATGGCGTACGGTGACCGCCATTATGCGCTCATTATCGTCGAATACGGCGAGCTTCGTCGAGGTAGAGCCGGGGTTAATTACCAGTATTCTCTCCATAAGCCGTCCTTCAGCTTACGAAGCCTGCGCCGAGAGCGAGGGAATAATACTTCTCCTCCGCGCTGGAGCCGCGGGAAGCGAGAACGATGGGGACCTTGCAGCCCATGATGAGACCGGCCATCCTGCCGCCCGCCGTATAGACGAGGGACTTGCCGAGGACGTTGCCGACGACGATCTCGGGAACGAGGAGGATATCGAAATCGCCGGCACAGGGGCACTCATAACCCTTGATCTTGGAGAGTTCGGGGACCATGGCGAGGTCGTAGGAGATCGGGCCTTCGATGTAGCAGCCGGGGATCTCGCCCGAAAGGCTCATGCGCTTGAGCTCAGCCGCGTCGACGGTCTCCTGCATCTTGGGATTGATCGTCTCGATGGCGCAGAGAGCGGCCACGTTGGGCTTCTCGTAGCCGAGCTTATGGAAGAACTCAACGGCGTTGCCCACGATCTTGATCTTCTTCTCAAGATCGGGATAGGTGCACATACCGCCGTCGGTGACGCAGACGAGCTTGTGATAGCCGGGGATCTCGACCATCATGCAGTGGCTCATAAGGGAACCGGTGCGAAGCTCCGCCTCCGGATCGAGAACGCCCTTGAGCATGGTGCCGGTCATGATCTTGCCCTTCATGAGGAAGTCAGCCCTGCCCTCTTTGATGAGCTTGGCGGCGCATACGCTGGGATGCATTCCCTCGGGGACCTCGACGATCTCGAAATCCTTGGGATCCTGACCGAGAGAAACGAGAACGGCCTCTATCTTCTCTCTGTCGCCGACGAGTACGGAATCGACCAGATCCTTCGCGTGGATCACGGCCTCAAGAGCATGCGCGTCATCGGCGCATACGAGCGCGACGGTGCGGCGCTTGCCGGTTTTTACCTTTGCAACGAGCTCATCGAAAGTTTTAATAGCCATTTAAGTATCCTCCTTAAGGTGTTCGAACGTTTCGTCCGTTCTTTGACCTTTATATTTTACTATGATTTTCATTATATGGCAACATTTTGCCAAAGTATATTTGCTATTTTAGCCGGAGCGTTATATAATACTTTGATTAATTATATCCGGAAGGATCACTATGCTTTCACTAAAAAACGTAAGCTATTCATACGAAAGCGGTTCGGACGCCCTCAAGGACGTTTCGCTTGACATAAAAAAGGGCGAATTCGTCGCGATAGTCGGTCATAACGGCAGCGGCAAATCGACCCTCGCGAAGCTTTTGAACGGCCTGCTCCTTCCGACTTCCGGCACCGTTACTGTCGACGGCATGGACACCGCGGACGACGAAAAGACGCTCGACATAAGGCGTCACGTCGGCATGGTCTTTCAGAACCCCGACAACCAGATCGTTACGACGGTCGTCCGCGAGGACGTCGCATTCGGCCCCGAAAACCTCGGCATACCCACCGATGAGATCGTTAAGCGCGTTGACAGCGCGCTCAAGGCGGTCGGAATGGAGAAGTACGCGGAATCCGCTCCCCACATGCTCTCGGGCGGACAGAAGCAGCGCATAGCCATCGCGGGAATGCTTGCGATGGAGCCGGATATACTGGTGCTTGACGAAGCGACGGCGATGCTCGACCCCATCGGAAGAAGGGAGATCATCGGGATCGTAAAGAGGCTGAACGAGGAAAAGGGTATCACGGTCATCATGATAACGCAGTACATGGAGGAAGCCATCGGCTGCGAGCGCGTGATCGTTATTAACGACGGCAGCATCGTAATGGACGATACTCCCCTCGCCGTATTCAGCCGCGGCGACGAGCTCCGCTCCATCGGGCTCGACGTTCCTGCGGCGGTGGAGCTTCGGGAAATGCTTAAAGAAAGAGGGATCGCCGACTGCGGCGACGCTATGACGATAGAGGAATTAACGGATAAGCTATGCCTATCATTGTTGAAAATCTGACGTATACGTATCAGGCGGGTTCAGTAAACGCGTTCACGGCCTTGAAGGACGTGAGCTTTACCGTGAACGACGGCGAATTCGTCGGTATAATCGGGCATACCGGCTGCGGCAAGTCTACGCTCATACAGCAGCTGAACGGGCTCATGCTCCCCTCCAAGGGCAGGGTGACCGTCGACGGCTTCGATATGAACGACAAAAAGCAGCGTCCGAAGGGCCGCGCGCTTGTCGGCATGGTTTTCCAGTACCCGGATTATCAGCTTTTCGACGAGACCGTTTATAAGGATATCAGCTTCGGCCCCCGCAACATGAAGCTCCCCGAGGAGGAGATCGCGAGGAGGATCCGCGAGGCGATGCGCCTCGTCGGACTTGACGAGAAGGAGTTCTCCGACAAATCCCCCTTCGAGCTTTCGGGCGGCGAAAAGCGCCGTACCGCGCTCGCGGGCATTATAGCCATGTATCCCAAATACCTCGTCCTCGACGAGCCCATGGCGGGTCTCGACCCCTCGGGACGCAAGGCCGTGCTCGAGATGATCGAAGGCTTCAGAAAAACCCTCGGCTGCGCCGTGGTCATGGTCAGCCATTCGATGGACGATATCGCAAGGTCCGCCGACAAGGTCATAGTGCTTCGCGACGGAACGATCTATAAGAGCGGCACTCCCGCCGAGATATTCTCCGAGGCGGACGAGCTGAACGAGATGGGCCTTGAGCCCCCGTTCGCAGCGAGAGTCGCTTCCCGTTTAAGGAAGAACGGAGTTCCCCTCCCCGGCGGTATCTATACGAACGAGGCGCTCGCGGACGCTCTCTCCCATATAAAAGGAGGCAGCGCCGATGTTTAAGGACATTACCCTCGGTCAGTACTTCCCCGTCGACTCCGTCGCGCACAGGCTCGATCCTCGCACGAAGCTCATAATCCTCATCATGTATATCACGGCCGTGTTCATCGTTAAGGACATATGGCTTTTCGGCGTCGTGATCGCGTTCATGCTTTTCATGACGGCGATGAGCCGCGTGCCGTTCTCGTACGTCATGAAGGCGATAAAGCCCATGCGGATAATACTTCCGCTCATGTTCATACTGAACCTGTTCATGGTTAAAACGGGGACCGTTCTTTTCTCGTGGAAGTTCATCACCGTCTCGACGGGCGGCATCAAGCAGGCGCTCTTCATCGTGCTCAGGCTCGTCGCGCTCGTGACGGGCGCGTCGCTTCTGACATTGACGACCACGCCAGTTTCGCTCACGGAAGGTCTTGAGAAACTGCTCGCTCCTTTAAAGATCATCAAGTTCCCCGCGCACGAGCTCGCGATGATGATGACGATCGCGTTAAGGTTCATCCCCACCCTTCTCGAGGAGGCGGACAAGATAATGAAGGCGCAGCTCGCGAGGGGCGCCGACCTTGAGAGCGGAAACATCTTCAAGAAGACCAAGGCCATGGTGCCGATACTTATCCCCCTGTTCGTCAACTCCTTCCGCCGCGCCGAGGAGCTCGCGCTCGCGATGGAGAGCCGCTGCTATCACGGCGGCGAGGGCAGGACTAAGCTCAAGGTGCTTAAGTTCCACCTCAGGGATCTCTGGGCGGTGCTTATCATGGCGGCGCTCATCGCGCTCATAGTCGTTCTGCAGAGCACGCTCAGCATCGACAGCGCGATAGCCACGTTCATACTCGGCCTTTTCGGGATCGAAAGATGAACGGGCCGGATAAAAAAAACAAGAGGACTCTGCTCGTTATCGCGTGCGCTCTGTTTGTATTTGCGATCGTCTGGCTCGTCGTGCTCGAAAGCACGAGCTATACGCGAATGGTCTGCAGGAGGATCAACGGGTTCGGCTACCACCTTACTCCGAATGATCTTTATCTTAAGGGCTACGGCGACGGCACATCGATCGACGAAGTCTTAGACGAGGATCTTTCGCTTGTAATCATGCAGTCGCGTGCGTGCGGGTTCCCCGCCGAGACTGGAAAAACCGGCCGTGTGGAGCTCATGCTGTGGAACATGGACGACAAAAGAGTGATGGTGATCTGGCTGACCGACAGGGAGCCGCAGCTCGTCTTCATTGAAGACAGCGCGACGGGAGAAACCCGGCCGATAGGTGAATAATAAATGCGAAGGATCGCACTTATAATCGAATACGACGGCACGAACTACGTCGGCTGGCAGATACAGCCGAACGGCGTTTCCGTTCAGGAGACGATCGGAGAAGCTTTTTTCAAGCTGATCGGGGAGCGTCCCGTGCTGCACGCGTCCGGAAGGACGGACAGCGGCGTCCACGCGCGGGCGCAGGTCGCGCATTTCGATACCGACTGCCGCATACCCGAGGACAAGTTCGCCTACGCGCTGAACACGAGGCTGCCCGGCGACGTCAGGATAAAAGCCAGTTTTTCCGTTCCCGAAGACTTCCACGCGAGGTTTTGGGTAAAGGAAAAGCATTACGTCTATACGATAAACAATGCGCCGCACGCCTCCGCTTTCACGCGGAATACCGCGCTGCACGTTCATTATCCTATGAACGTCGATAGGCTGAACGAGGCCGCGAAGCTGTTCCTCGGCACGCACGACTTCAACGCCTTCCGCTCATCGGGCGGGCTGAACGCCTCGACCGAAAGGACGATCTTCGAGTCGGAGTGGACGCGCGGCGGCGACACGCTTACGTATCACGTGGCGGGCAGTGGCTTCCTTTACAACATGGTTCGTATCATGGTCGGAACGATGATAAGGATCGGCGAGGGATTCGACGATCCCGACGTTATCGCGGAAGCCCTTTCAAACCCCGCGAGGGACAACGCGGGAGACACAGCGCCGGCTCACGGACTCATGCTTTACAGGGTGAAATACGATCTTTTCGACACCGAGGAGATACTATCCCGCAGTCGATGAATTTAGCCAAAACACTTGCCATTATTGAGATAATGGTGTAAAATAAATCTAATAATCCAATCGGAGGTGTAATATGCCTGCAAAAATAATCTATGATCTCGGAACGGTCACCATCCCCGAGGACGTTATTGCAACGATCGCCGGCACTGCCGCCGTCGAAAACTACGGTATTGTCGCCATGAACAGCAAGAAGGCTTCAGACGCTCTCCTTCAGTTGGTCGGAAGCGAGAACATGAAGCGCGGCGTCAAGGTCACGGTTCTTGAAAACGAAAACACTCTGGATATAGATCTCCACGTAACCGTAATGTACGGCGTATCCCTTACCGCGGTCGCGCAGAACGCCGTTTCGAACGTCAAGTACCGCGTTGAGGATTATACCGGCCTTCACGTAAGGAACGTCAATATTTTCGTAGAAAGCATCAAAGTATAACGCCGAAGGAGCCTTTTAACTTGAAAAGATCAGAATTTAACGGTGAAATGCTCCGGGATATGTACGTCCTCGGCGCTGCGTTGCTTGAGAAGAACAAGGCTTCCATCGACGCCATGAACGTCTTCCCCGTCCCCGACGGAGATACCGGCACCAATATGTCAATGACGATGCAGCGCGCGATCGCCGAGATCCGCGCCTGCGATTCCGACAGCGCGGAGGAAATTTCCGCCGCCGCTTCCCTCGGCGCGCTCAAGGGCGCAAGGGGAAACTCCGGCGTTATCCTTTCGCAGATATTCCGCGGAATATCCCAGGCCCTTAAGGGCCGCGGCGATCTTGTTACCGCGAAGATACTTGCCGACGCCATCACCGCGGGCACCGAAGCAGCTTACAAGGCGGTCATGCGTCCCAAGGAGGGCACGATGCTCACCGTGTCGCATTATATGGCCGACTATGCCCAGAAGGCTGCGGGCGCACGCGGAGCCGACGGTTACACGGTGCTCGAAGCAATGCTCGAGGGCGGCGAGATCGCGCTTAAGAAAACCCCCGATCTGCTTCCCGTCCTTAAGGAAGCGGGCGTCCTCGATTCCGGAGGAACGGGCCTTTTGACCATCTTCCGCGGTTTCATGCTTGCCGCGAACGGCGAGGATCCCGAGTCGCTGGATCTTGACGTGGGCGAGATCGGCGCAAGCCAGAACGCCGAGGAATACAGCTCCAACGACGACATCATCGCTTCCACCAACGTCGAGGATATCAAGTTCGGCTACTGCAGCGAGATGTTCATTATCCATATCCACGACGACGTGACCGAAGAGGATATCGACAGGTTCCGTGACAAGCTGTGCAGGCTCGGCGACAGCGTGGTCGTCGTTCACGATTCCGGCATAATCAAGGTTCACTGCCATTCGAACGCCCCCGGCAAGGTCATTCAGTTCGCCCTTATGCTCGGCGAGATCGACAAGCTCAAGGTCGACAACATGCGCGAGCAGAACCGCCTCATCAAAGAGAAGATCAAGCGTGAGGAGAAGGAACAGGCGGTCGTCGCGGTATGCGCGGGCGCAGGTCTTGAGGAGGATCTCAAATCCCTCGGCGTCGGCTATATCATCTCCGGCGGTCAGACCATGAATCCCAGCATCGACGTCATCAGCCAGGCGATCAAGTCGGTCAACGCGAGAAACGTATTCGTCCTCCCCGACAACTCCAACATCATACTTGCCGCTCAGCAGGCCGCGAGAGTCGCGGAGTGCAACGTTATCGTTCTCCCCACCAAGACCGTCATGCAGGGCATCGCTTCCATGACCGGCTACAATCCCGAAGCTTCCGTCGAAGAAAACAAAGAAGCCATGATGGAGTGCGTCGAGAACGTCGTTTCCGGCTCCGTCACTTACGCCGTCCGCGACACCTCCTTTGAGGGGAACGTCATTCATACCGGAGATATTATCGGACTTATCAACGGCGGCATCAAGGAAGTCGGCTCCGACGTTAAGAGCTGCACTCTCAGCCTTATAAAGAAGATACTCGAGGAGAAGGACGACTGCGGATTCGTTTCCGTCTATTGGGGCGAAGGCGCAAGCGAAGAAAGCGCCGGCGAGATCGTCAGCGAACTCGAGGAGGAGTTCCCCGACATCGAGTTCATGGCCAGAAAGGGCGGTCAGCCCCTCTACTACTACTTTGTTTCAGCGGAGTAAATGGACATCGATTCAAAACTGACCGATATCAAAGGAATAGGTCCCAAGCGCGCCGAGGCTCTCGGTCACTTGGGACTGTTTTCAATGCGCGATCTCGTTTATTTTTCCCCGCGCGACTATTACGACTTAAGAGAAGCTGTTCCGATCTCCGACCTTAAGCACGGCGAATACGCCCTTATCCGTATAGATGAGCTCGACAGGATCAAGGTCGCGTACCCCTCCGTCAACGGCAGGCGCACGCCGCTCGTTTCGATAAACGTATCGGACGGTTCGGGCAGGATAAGACTTACCTGGTTCAATCAGCCCTATATAAGAAACAGCATCCCCTCCTCCCCCGGCGGATACGCGTACGGCAGGGTGGATCTTACCAAGGGGCGCGTCATGGTCAACGCCTCGTTCTGCTCAGAGCCTCCGGGAATACTCCCCGTCTACCGGCTCACGAGGGGTTTGGGGCAGGCTTCACTCCGTTCGTGCGTGAAGGCGGCGCTCTCCTCGTTCGCGGAGGAACAGCCCGAAACGCTTCCCGAAAGCATCCTCGCCGAGCACGGCCTTTCGCGCCTCGGCTTCGCGGTCGAGAACATCCATTTCCCCATTTCGCCTGAAGCGCTGAAGCTCGCGAAGCGCAGGCTTTCGTTTGAGAATACCCTTTATTTCACGATACTTTTGGAATCGTTCAGGGCAAGAGCCCTTCACTCCTCGGGCATCGCCTTCAATACGGGCGGCACGATGAAGGAGTTTCTTTCCTTGCTCCCGTTCACGCCGACGAACGGTCAGCTTGAGATCATGCGCGAGATCGATTCGGACATGTCGGCTCCCGTCCCCATGAACAGGCTGATACAGGGCGACGTCGGCTCCGGCAAGACCGCGCTCGCGTTCTACGCGATGTTCGTCGCCGCGAAGAACGGCTATCAGTCCGCGCTCATGGCGCCGACGGGGATACTTGCCGAACAGCACTACAATAAGCTCAAAAAGCTCTTCGGCGACAGAGCCGTACTTCTGACCGGAAGCCTTAAGAAGGCGGAAAAGACAGCGGTTCTTGAGAGGATAAAGAACGGCGGCGCCACGTTCATAGTGGGCACGCATTCGCTTATAGAGGGCGTCGTCGGTTATAAGGATCTCGGCCTCGTCATAGCGGACGAACAGCACCGCTTCGGCGTCCGTCAGCGCGCCGATCTCGGCGGAAAGGCGAAGAGTCCCGACGTTTTGATAATGAGCGCGACGCCGATACCGAGAACGCTCTCGCTCATACTCTACGGCGATCTTGACGTTTCTAAGCTGACCGAGATGCCGGCAGGCCGAAAGAAGGTCGAGACACGGTTCGTTCCGTCCGCGAAGAGGGCGGATATGTACAGGTACATAGAAAGAGAGATACTTGAAAAGCACATACAGGCATTCGTCGTCTGCCCGCTTATCGAGGACAGCGAAGACGTCGGAACGGAATACTCCGCCGAGGCGGTCTTCGCGGAGCTAAAAAAGAAGCTCGGCGTGAGGATCGAGCTCATCCACGGCAGGATGAAGCCCGATTTGCGCGAGGAGATCATGCGCGGCTTCCGCGACGGCGAGACCGATCTTATCGTGTCGACCACGGTCATCGAGGTCGGCGTTGACGTGCCGAACGCCTGCATAATGGTCATCGAGGCGGCGGACCGCTTCGGGCTTGCCCAGCTCCATCAGCTTCGCGGCAGGGTCGGCAGGAGCGACAAGGAAAGCTACTGCTTCCTGCTCTCGGAGAGCAGAGCGGAATCCGTCGCGGACAGGATAAAGACGCTCGTCGCCTCTTCGAACGGCTTCGAGATAGCCGAGAAGGATCTTGCCGTCCGCGGCCCGGGAGAGCTTCTCGGGCAGCGCCAGCACGGCAGCTCGCCGCTTCTTGAGGCGATTGCGTCGGGCGACACAGCGACTTTGACCGAAGCGCGGGAGGCGGCGATAAAGCTACTTTCAAGCCGCGAGCCCGCAGAACGCGATCTTATTCTGGACGTCCTTAAGCGGTATGCGCCGCTTTTAAAGGACGTCGCCATCAACTGAAAAACGGAGGCAGACCATGAGCGCGCCTGTAAAAAAGAACGATGAGATAACTCTATTAATAACGGGCATGAGCTCCGAGGGGCACGGCATTGGCAGGTACGAAGGCTTTGCCGTGTTCGTTCCCTACGCGCTCGTCGGCGAGACGGTAAAGGCTCACATAATCAAGGTCGCGTCCTCATACGCCGTCGGCAAGCTCGTCGAGGTAACGGAGCCCTCTTCGGACCGCCGTGAGCCCGCCTGCTCCGTTTTTTTCAAGTGCGGCGGCTGCGCCCTTATGCACATGAGCTATGAGGCTCAGCTTGAGTACAAAAGAAACATTGTCCGCGACGCCCTCGAGAGGATAGGCGGCTTTCAAGGCGTGGACGTCTCCCCCGTCGTCGGCATGGACGATCCGTACCGCTACCGCAACAAGGGCAGCTTCCCCTTCGGGGAACAGGACGGACGCGTGGTATGGGGGCTTTACGCACCGAAGAGCCACAGGCTGATCGACGTAAACGACTGCGTTATCGAAAGCTCCGCCGCCGTGAACGCGGCGAATGCCGTATCGAAATGGGCAAACGGCTTCGGAGTACCCGCGTATAACGAGCTGACCGGCAAGGGCGTTCTCAGGCACGTCGTCACCCGTTCGCTTACAGGCGGAAGCGCGGTCTCGGTCGTCACGACGGGCAAGCTCCCGAATAAAGAGGCTCTTGTTAACGAGATACGAAGCGCCGTCCCGGACGTAAAGTCGATCACGCACAACATAAACCCGAACGTCACCAACGTGATTTTCGGCAAGGTCACAAGGCTCATATGGGGCGAAGGCGCGGTCAGACAGACGATAGGCGGATTTGATTTTTCCGTAAGCGCCGAGTCGTTCCTTCAGGTAAATCCCGTCCAGACCGAAAAGCTCTATTCGCTTGCGGTCGATGGGCTCGGGCTCACGGAGGATATGAGCGTGTGCGATCTTTACTGCGGGATCGGAACGATAACGCTCATGCTCGCGAAGAAAGCTTCTCATGCCGTTGGCGTGGAATACGTGCCGAAGGCGATCGCCGACGCAAAGGCAAACGCAGAACGTAACGGCGTCGGAAACGCCGAGTTTTACTGCGGCACCGCTGAGAGCATACTACCCCGCCTCGTTGCCGAAGGAAGACAGTTTGACGCGATCTCGCTCGACCCCCCGAGGAAGGGCGCGGAACCCGAAGCGCTCAAAGCCGTCGCCGCATGCGGCGCAAGGCGCATTGCCTACGTCTCCTGCAATCCCGCTACCCTCGCGAGGGACCTCAAGATACTCGCCGGATACGGCTTCACGATCGATTCCGTCCGGCCAGTCGATATGTTTCCGCACACGGCGCATATCGAGACGGTATGTTTATTGTCCAAACTTCATGAGGCAAAGCATCATGTCAATGTTAAGTTAGATATGGATGAACTTGATTTTACAAGTGCGGAGGCTAAGGCAACATACAAAGAGATCGAGGAGTGGGTGCAGGAACACTATGGATTTCATGTGACAAATCTGAACATTGCTCAAGTAAAACAGAAGCATGGAATTATAGAAAGAGAGAATTACAATAAGCCTAAATCTGAGAATAGCAGACAGCCAGGATGCCCGGAAGAAAAAGTGAAGGCTATTGAGGATGCTATGAGACATTTTCAGATGATATAATGATTAATTTACATTTCAGAATAACGTGAAATAACAACTATTTGTGGAGGAAAAATGAAGGCAGAACAGTTGTGGGCAGAATTTTGCTCCCAAAAAGGAATAGATATAAATACACCACATGAAACGTGGGGCTTTGGCGATGATGAGGAAG
>JAILNX010000030.1 GCA_024691085.1 Clostridiales bacterium
CTCGGTCGCAAGTATCTTTGAAAACGAGTTTGCGTTCAGAAGCTCGAATACCGAGCCGTAGCTTTCGCCGACCTTGACGACGTCGTAGGATATCGCCGTCGGTATGCCGAGAATGAGAGCCAGCTTCGCCATCTCGCGCTCGTGCCGGATATCCTCGAGCGCGTCGGCGTTATTGTAGACCTTGACAACGTTGTCACGGTCGATGCGGTAGACCGTGCCGTTCGCGCCGCGGCCTATCTCCTCGCAGCCCTCTATGGAAACTACTTTATAGGCTTTCTCCACCTGCATCATCTCCGTAAAACCGGTCATTTCGAGAATCTCGAAGACCTCGGAGCTGACGTCCCTGATCGTCAAGTCGGGGTGCGTTTTCTTGACGCGCAGCAGCACACGGAGCCCGGCGCTCGAAATATAGCTGAGCCGCGAAGCGTCAAGCACTATCGGCGATTCGCCGCTTCCTTCGAGCTGCTCAAATAGCTTCTTTTCCGTTTCCGCCGCGTTTGTGGAATCGATACGTCCCGAAAGTGGAATTGTGATGTGGCCATTATTCATTAGATGTGTCTCCTTCTTTTCCATGGTATTCGAGGCAGAGCATCGTAAGATCGTCGAACTGCTCCGCTCCCGATACAAAGCCGTCCACCGCCGCGCGCACGTTTTTGAGTATGCGCTCGGGGCATGCCCCGGGCTCTTCGTTCAGCGCTTCGAGCATACGCTCCGTACCGAAAAGCTCATTATCCGCGTCGGTCGCCTCGGGCACGCCGTCGGTGTAGACGAAGAGCTTGTCACCGGGTGAGAGCGTCAGCTCGTATTCCTTATATTTCAAGCCGTCCATGCCGCCGATGACGAGGCCGTGCTTATCGCGGAAAAGCCCGAAGCTCCCGCCCCTTCTCATAAGCGCGGGGTATTCGTGACCGGCGTTCGCGCAGGTGAGCTTTCCTGTGGAGATCTCCAATATCCCGAGCCAGACCGTGACGAACATGCTTTCCTTGTTGTTGGAGCATATCGCCTCGTTGGTCTTGGTCAGTATCTCCGCGGCGGATCTTCCGAGCATCGCGCAGCTTTGAAGGATTATTTTCGATACCATCATGAAGAGCGCGGCGGGTATGCCCTTGCCGGATACGTCTGCAATCAGCAGGCAGAGATGGTCGTCGTCGATGAGATAGAAGTCGTAGAAATCGCCTCCGACCTCCTTTGCGGGATTCATCGAGGCGTATATGTCGAACTCGGACCTTTCCGGGAAAGGCGGGAAAATGCTCGGCACGAACGCCGCCTGGAGCTTCGTTGCAAGCGCAAGCTCCGTGCCTATGCGCTCCTTCTCGGCGGTCGCAGCTTTAAGATTGGCCATGTATGCCGAAACGCCGTCGGCAAGGCTTTTTACATTATCCGCAAGCAGCTTCAGCTCGCCGCCGGTCTTCACGCCCGCGTCTTCGAAAACGAGCTCCTCCGGATCCGTATTGTCCTGCATTTTCCTAACGAACGAATCGCTGCTTTTGGCGATCCTTTCGATAGGCCCTACAAGATAGCGTTTGGTATTGAACAGATATAAAAGCACAGTAGCGGCGGTAAAGGCGGCTGCGATCGAAATGACCGTATAAACATAATGACGAAGGCCTGTGTTGATCCTGTTGATGTCTATCTCAACGCAGATCAGACCGGCCGCGTTGTCATTGCTGTCTAATATGACACGGTAACCATTCAGCATATGCCCGTACTCGGAGGAGTAACCATCCAGCGTACCGTTATCGGGCTTAGCGCTTTTGACGGCCCGCTGAAGTATGGTAAGGGTATCGTCCTCAAATGCGCCTTCCTCGCAGGGCTTTCCCATGTAAGTGTAGATCTGCTCCAAAGGCGACCCGTTCGAAAGCTCGGCCCGTGTCTTCGCGTTGATCGCATAGTGAAGACTGTGGATGTCCTCAATGTCTTCAAAATAGACCGCGTACAAGTATTCAATTTTGGAAGAATCCTTGATCCGGTTGAGCTCCGTGCGCAGCTCTTCATATCCTTCCGGCATTTCGCGCGCCGCGATCATGTCACCGAAACCGTATTTTACCGTCTCGCGGTATGCGTATTCCAGCACCGTATCAGCATAAGTCGTGTAGCTCTCCATGACGCTGTTTCGATAGAGAGTGTATCCGACGAGCGCGATAACTGCCGTCAGTACGACCATGAATACGATCGAGGTTATCGCTACTTTTGTTTTGATGCTCATTCCTTTTTTCATGATTGAACCTCTGCTGCGGCTTATTCGGATTGGCGATCCTGCCGGACGCGTTTTTATTCAATAGTCAGTATCTCGCTGAAGCCGGTGATCTCGAAGATCTCCATAATGATCGGGCTGACGTTGATCAGCTTCATTTTTCCGCACACAGCCATCTTCTTCTGCGCACGAAGCAACACGCGGAGTCCGGCCGAGGAGATGTATTCAAGGCCTGCGCAATCGAGCGTCAGAGTTTCGATGCCGCTGATCCTGGCATTGATGTAATCCTCCAGTTCCGGCGCAGTCACGGTATCCAGCCTGCCCGCGATGCCTATGACGGCAGCGCTGTCATTGGTTTTAAAAGAAAGTTCCATGGTGTCTCCTTTCAGAATTTCTTGATAATTGTTATTTCGACATTTCGGCCCTTTATGCCGATCCGTACGTCGTTCGCAAGGCGGGCGACAACGGATTTTTCAAGCTCATCCCAGTTTTCATCCGGTCCGGAAGTTCTGTCAAGCGAATCGCCGTACCGGCGCAGGGACCAGTAATCGCCCGGGACCATCCGCATCATGCCGAATTCGGGATCTATGCTTTCGCAGTAAAGGCCGGCGGCAAGCGATTGGCCTATGCTCATATCTCCAGGCGCCATGAACCGCTCGAACAGATCCCGGAGCTTTCCCGTTACGCCCCTGGCAGCGTCGTTTTTGCCGCTTTTGGAAACGGCCAGCAGCTTTTTCCGCATTTCCGAATCCATCTCCGCATCTGCGGAGAGATGCAGCGAGAACACTCCGTCTTCGTCATCTATCCAGAAATCGGCTTCCTTCTCGCCGGTCAGTGCATGCATTATGCCCATCATCTCTTCGGTCAGCAGCCGAAGGTGTATGGCGCTCTTTCCGGACAGTCCTTTGAACGCAGCTACGCGTTCAGCCTGCGAAAGCGCTTCGCCGAAGCCGACGCCTCCGTTTGTAACGTGGATCGTATCTGATCTCATTTCATTTTTCTCCTTTTCTGTTATATTCTGATTATCCTTATGCTTCACGGGCGGTCAAACCCGGAATAATCGAAGTTGAAAGGCTCCTCTTCCCAGCCTTCCGTGTAACGCCAGCAGTGTATCACCTTTTCATCAGGCGAAAACGTTCGGATACGATAGTCCCATACGGGCGCGAAAAAGTCGTCGTCCGCAGCATAGTCCGGATGCGGATGGTCCTGCGAGTAGTTGGAGGTATAGGTGAACCGATTCTTACTGCAGCCGGTCGCATCGCGCTGGTCATCCGTCATCATGAAATAGGCCATCGAATCCATCTCGCTGAGCACATAAGTCGGATCGATATGATAATTGCGGTCATTGATACGGACATAGCTCCATTCATGGTTGCTGCCCATCACGGTTGTCGCTTCCACGCCTGCCTGCATCAGCAGATAGGAATACGCAGGAGCGATCTCACGGCAGATGCCAGTGCCGGTCTTGAAAAGACGATAGGTAGTTGTGTATTCCACAGGGTTTCCCAGATCCTTATAATTCGTATCCCAGTCGTACTCATAGGTCCTCGAGAAGTAAACATACAGCGCCAGGGCCTTTTCAACGTCCGACCAGTCGTCCTTAAGCACCTCGTTGAGGATGCCTTCTATCTGCTCCGCGAATTCCGCTATCATAGACGCGGCTTCCTCCTTCGGGACGAGCCAGGTAAAGCTCCCGACGCCGTCAACGACCGGATGGCTGCGGTCGTATGCGAAGTCAACTATTTCCACGAGCACCGGGAAGCACAGCCTCGGGAACTGGCCCATGACCCAATCGTAGGTATGCTTATCGGGGCAGGCAAATGTGTCCTCGCCCGCCATGACCGCGTCCACAAGGTTGAACCAGGTCTCGCACATGGTCCCGCCGAATACCTCCTCGAGATATACGGAGCAGACCTTCGGTTGGAAAACGAAACGGACAGGCTCGGGAGTCGGCTCCTCGGTAGGCTCCGCGGTGGGTTCGGCTGTGAGCGGTTCAGGCGTATCCGTGTTTACGGGCTCAGGAGTGGACGTATCCAAAGCCTCAGGAGGCTCAGCGCCTTCGCGTTCTTCGTTCTTCGGAGCACAGCCCCAAAGCATTGCACATGCAAGAAGCAGCGCGATGATCATAATATACAGCCTTCTCATACTTACCTCCACAAAGACCGACGATCGATTTAAATGTATCATAAACGTTCTTCTATTTCAAGAAGAATCGGGGGAATGACGGCCTCCGGCGTAATTTTTGTTCTTGTTGACAGCAGCAACCGGTCATAATATAATAACACCGCTGTCAAAGCAGACCCATCCGACCGGAGGAACAGAAAATGAAAAAACCCGTCTTATTGATCGCCGTTATTATGCTGCTGTCGTTCGTCCTGCCCGTGTTCGCCGATCCCGAACAGAGCGTGCCGTCTTTCGCCGAACCGCTCGATTATTCCAACAAGGCCAACTGGGCGTATTATAATGAGGGCGATGATAAGCCCGCGGATCTTTTCATCATCTGTCCGACGGTGGATACACGGAGCTATGCAAATTCCGAGGATCTTAACGAGAAGCTTAAGGGCCGTTTTGTGAGCGCTCTTGACGCTGAAAAGGGCATTTATTCGGACGTCTGCCGTTTGTATTCGCCCTACTACCGCCAGATGTCCATCGGCGCATATACGCTTCCCGCCGAGGAACATGGAAAAGCAAAGGATAACGCGTATCTCGACGTCTCCGCCGCATTCAGATACTATCTCGACCACGAAAGCAACGGCCGTCCGATAGTGCTTGCGGGTTTTTCACAGGGCGCCGAGATGTGCATCGAGCTTTTGAAGGAATACTTCGGCAATACCACCGAAGGCAGGTGCCTTGCAAAGCAGCTCGTTGCAGTATACGCGATCGGTTGGAGAATAACGGACGAGGATATTAAGGAGTACCCCCAGATAGTCCCCGCAAAGGGAGAGAGCGATTTGGGCGCCGTCATCTGCTATGAGTGCGAGGATGGCACTGTGACCGGTTCCATAATCATTCCCGAGGGCGTGAAGACCCATTCCATCAATCCCCTGAACTGGAAGACCGACAGCACCAAGGCCGAAAGCTCGCTCAATAAGGGCGCTGTTTTCTCCGAGGAGGACGGGCCCATACCCGGCTTCTGCGGTGCTTATATCGACGAATCCCGCGGCTCGCTTATCGTCCCCGGCGTCAGCTCCGACGATTATCCCAAGGTGCTCGACGTGTTCCCGGACGGCTGCTTCCACCTTTACGATAATATGTTCTTCTACACCAACCTGAAGGAAAACGTAGAGCTCCGCGTGAACGCTTTCCTCGAGACTCAGCAGATAGAACATCGCAATACCGTTGTATGGATCGTCGCTGCCTCCGTTGCTGTGCTCGTACTCTGCATCGGCGGAGTACTGCTTATCCGACTGAAAAAGCAAGCCGGAGCGTGAATCCCGATAGTGAATTCAAAGGAACTCCCCATTCAAGACAGATGAAGCAACTAACACATCGAGCTTGATAACCGCCCCCGTACGGCTTTGGTACGGGGGCATATTCATTATTATCAGTTTTATTCTACCACCGTCTGCTCCGTCTCGGAGATAGCGAACACGGTGAGGAACATATCCGCAAGATGGGTCTCGTTGGTCCACACGCGGTAATAATACCTGCCGACGGGGATATTGAGATTGTGCTCGGCGGCATCCTCCTCATGGACGTATTTGCCGCTCGTCTCAACGGTAGCCATAAACCTGCCGTTCCTGCCGATCGTGTAGACAAGGTTGGGGAACTTGCTTGTCATGTTGGTCTGGATGCGGATTCCGCGCTCATGCAGAACGTCCCAAATGTTCCTTCCGTCAAACTTGAAGGAAGACTTGGCGGAGAACAGCTCATCGTTGAAGCTCTGTGTGAGGGTATGACCAACTTCATGCTCCTCTGTTACGCTGTTCCTGTGATCGGTGAACACGAAATGCCTGCTGCGGACGAGGGCGTTCTTTTCCATCTTGCCCTCGTAGACGATGTTCCTCGCACCGTCCTCCACGATGTAGCCGGGCTTCAGCATCTGGCCGTCGTAGCTGACATAATACTCGGTGAGCTGGCTCTTGGGCAGGGGCTCCACCCTTAAGGAACCGCCTGCGGCCTTTATCTGCACGTCAAGCTCCTTGGACTTGCGGAAAGCTTTGACAGCTAAAAGCACGCCGCCGACTGCCGAAAGCGCACCGAGGCCAATCGCTATCAGCCCGATCATGCCCGCGCCCTTTGAATTGGTGGTTTTGTGGGGATTCTCCGGATCGTAGAAGACCTTGATCTCGTCGCCGACGTTATAGGACTTTCCTATCCCGTCAAAGCAGCCGCTGTACTTAATGCCTTCAACGGTGTAGTCGAAGCTGACGTCGAAAAGAGTCTGCTCGTCTTCACCCGTATGGTCGATGTACTGCTGAACATCTGTGACCTTGCCGACCGTCTCCGCATAATTATCCATCTTAATGCCAAGCAGGATAATGCCGAAGATGATGAGTATCAGACCCGCAGGTACCAAAAACCTTGCTGGGCCGGTGTTCCTCATAAATCGTGCGAATTTGTTTTCGATGTTCATATAACGAGCATTATTCGCCGCTGCTTTCGCCTGATATACGTGTCGATGGCCACGATCAATCCCAAGTCGAGCAACAAAAGCAGCAACGGAAAGAGCAATGCCAGCGTGCAGATATCGATCTTCATAGCCGCGTGCCCTCACTTTCTTTACGCAGAAGCATCGCGCATATTTTCCAAACAGGATCCGATGCTTGGGGCTGTTCGTCAAAACCGTGCCTGCGTATAAATTATATCCGAATATCATCGGTTTTTCAAGACCTCAAGGCAGCCGGTCACCTATTGTGCGGCTCGTTCGTCCGGCTTTTCGGCTAAACGAGAACGATCTCCCTGATGGTCTGTTCCTCGGCTCGTGCCTGGCAGGAATTCATCCTGCGGATCCATTTGATCTGATCGCGGGCCTTGAGTTCTTCGGTCACGCCTTTGGCTTGGGCGAGCCGGAAGGTGATGAGATTGATCTGCTCCATGGCTTCGCGGTCTATGTCGATGAGGTGCTGCGTCAGGGTGTTCTCCATCAGCATCAACGCGAAGGTGCCAGGCTGATACTCCTTCAAGTACTGTTTCCGCATTCGTCCGAAGCGGCCGATGTCACCGGTCGGTTGCGGAGGGAGAATAAGGTCGTGGTAGTAATAGTCTCCATGCTTTGTGTAAGTGATGTCCATGTGTGTATCCTCCTTATGATTCAATGAATTCTTTTATTGGTTTCTGCGCCGCTTCCAACAGGGCGATAATAAATCCAGCAACGATCGGGACGGCGATCAGCAGCACTCCCATTTTGAGCAGCTGAAGCATAAGCTCCTTTGCGCCGAGACCAATGATCAGCAGAAACAGGTCATACACGAGCAGCAGCCCACCGGTGATAGTAAGCACAAACGCCGCTGCGCCGGCCGCAAGCCTGAAAACGAGCTTCAGTATCGCGAGCAGCAGCCATACCGGGAAGAGCAGTATTTTGAAAACGGTCCTCATATTCATGTCCTCCATTTATGTTTCTGAGGATATGATAGCAGACCGAATTGGATTTGACGAATGTGCGAATTAAGTATTTTCGGGATATGCGTGCTGATACTTGTAAATCCGTTATGATGATTCGGACCAACAAAAAGAGGCATCCGACGGATGCCTCTTTTTGTTGGTCCTTGCAAATCGTATGGGACTTGAAGGGCGGAAAAGCAAAACATCCGTTGGATGTTTTGCCCGCCCCGAGTTTTTCGCAAAGGCCGAATGCGAGCGGTCGAGCGAGCATAAGAGCCGATTTTTAAGAAAAACAAGTCCCATCGACCTTTGGTTGAGTCGAGACCCGATGCGCGAAAAACAAGTCCCATCGACCGCAAGTTCGAGACGCATCATTTGCAAAACAAGTCCCGTCAACCTTTGGTTTTTTTATTCCCCTTCACCCGAAAAAAGCAGCCTATCGGCTGCTTTTTTGTATCATGTTTTTCCCGGGAACAATGCCCACAGGTCATAATGAGTCGGTCTCACT
>JAILNX010000031.1 GCA_024691085.1 Clostridiales bacterium
CTCGTCGGGCTCATAATCCGAAGGTCGTTGGTTCGAATCCTTCCCCCGCAACCATTTGGCGGCATAGCTCAGCTGGCTAGAGCATTCGGTTCATACCCGGAGTGTCATCTGTTCGAATCAGATTGCCGCTACCAACAAAAACGGACGCAATATGCGTCCGTTTTTTGTTGGTAATGAAGAGAGTTATTCGGACAGTCAGTTTTGCGAAGCAAAACTGTCAGCAATCCGTCACGCAGGAAATTGCTTCGCTCAAGTAATTCGGATTGCGCTGTTCAGAATCAGATTGCCGCTACCAAACAAATAAGGGACGCAACCGCGTCCCTTATTTGCTTGGTAAAGTAAAGAAAGTATGAGAACAGTCAATAACGCTCGGCGATCAAACGACCGCTGAGCGTTATTGTCAGCGTTCCGTCACTCAAGTAATTATCCAGCTCAAGCATTTCGGAACGCGCTGTTCGAATCAGATTGCTCCCCTCCTTCACGCAAGCAAAAAGCAATTTTCTCACGCAAGCCAAACAGCGCCCCCAACCAAACGGCCCGCGCTTTCCGCGCGGGCCGCATCATCATCATCATTTCTTTTCCTTCTTCTTCCTTCCGCCGAAGAACTTAATGAACAGCATCAGAAGCGCGAAGTAAACGATTATGATGCCCATTACGATATAGCAGAGGAGGTCGCTCTTCGCCGCCGTAGTGACGAGTATGAGGAGCGGCGCGCCGAAGAGTATGCCATAGCTCGAGCCGAGAACGAGGTTGTTCGCCGCGGGCGTCTTGAACTCGGGATCGATCTCCCTTAAAAGCAGTATGCCGGAGCCGATCGTGCCCGTCATCATGCCGTACATGGAGATCAGGCCCTCGTGATAATAGCCCTCGTAGATCATCTTCGAGACCTTCTTGAGATAGAACCAGGTCGCGACGCCGCCCGCGACGGCAAGCAGCGCGAACGGGATCCAGAGGCCGGTGAGGTCCTCGGGATCGATGCAGGCGATGCCGGCGACGATCATGATGTCGAAAAAGAAACCGGACAGACGGTTGAGCAGGTAGTTGTTCTGATACCTTCTCTTCATTATACCGTGCTTTTCCGCAGAGCCGAGGAGCGTCTTGGTGAGCATCGCGACCGCGGCGCCGATTATGAAGTTGAAGCCCCACAGCATGGAATTAAGCAGTGCGGCGAGCCCCGGCGCCCACTTGGTGAGCGCGCTCGTAATGCCGAGAGTGATGAGATAGGTCGCGAGGTACACGACGAGCACGAAGCCCATCTGGACGGAGAGCTTGTCGATCGAATCGGAAACGGGGATCTCGTTCTTCTCCTGGAAATACTCGACGGAGAGCTCGTCAACCTTGCCGGTCACGTTCTTCGAAACGTCGAGCCTGTTCTTCTTTTTCCAGTAATTGAGGACGAAAACGCCGACCGTGCAGGCGACTATGTAGCCTGCGGCGGCGATCGCGAGGCCGAAGCTCTGTCCGCCCTTAAAGCCGTAGGTCTCGAACGTCATGCCGATATTGTTCGCCTGTCCGGGACCCTGGCCGTAGCCCATCGGCAGGAGGAGTCCCGCCGCCTTGAAGAGGTCGGGCTTGAAGAGAAGCGCTATGCCGACGGTGATAACGAGACCTACGAACGCCTGGACGAGGTACGCCCCGACGATCATCGCGCCGGATTTAGCGCCCGCAAGGGCGGCGCCCTTCGACTCCGCCTTGTTGGTGACGCGGAGGCTCATCGCGATGAAGCCGAGCGCTATGCAGTGATAAACGACGGTATCGAGAAGCTCGTGATCGAAAAAGTTCTCTATGTGGAAGCCCTTCGAGAGCACGAGCTTGATCGCGAGCATCATAAAGCCGGCAAGCACCGAGACGGGCATGAGGCTTTTTCTGATGAACGGGACCTGCCTTCTCAGGAAGTTCGCGGCGAGCATCAGCGCGGCGATAATGCCGAGCTGAATGACAGCGTTCCACACGCCGTGAGTGGAGTAGAATATCTCCTTCACCTCGGCTTCAAGCAGTATGGGTGCAAAAAACATCATCGATCCTCCGTTCCTTCGCGGTACGCCTGCCACGCAACGAGGTACGGGCGGAGTATGCCGCGCTTTGACTTTAATTCGTGATAGCCCGCTCCGTCGGTAAAGAGGAGCCGGTCGGTCTTTATCATGGCCATGTCCGTGATCCCGGAAAACCCCGCTTCCCCGCCGTCCCCCGTGCGGATGCGCCTGCTTTTAAGATCAAGGCAGACCTTCGTTTTCTTCTTCGTTCCCGCGTCAAAGTCGGTAAGCGTGCAGTCCGCCTTGAAGAGCCCGTCCTCGCGGACGTCCCTTATGGCGGTCCTCTGCCACGCGTCCCATTCTGCGGGATTTAAAAACTTCGGCCCGTGAAGGAGGCCGTATTCGTCTAAAGTCCATCCCGCGCCGCATGTCGTGCAGAAGAACGAGCCGCCCTTCGACGCCATGCAGTCGGTATCGCCGCATTCGGGGCAGACGAACAGCGCGCGCTCAATGCCCTCCGCCGGAGCCTTCGATCTGAACGGCACGGGCTCTTCCGCCTGCGCCGCCCAGGTGTCGTAATGGATATCGCGGTTTATGGCGTCGTCGATCTCCCCGGGAAGCATGGTCTTAAGCTCCTCGGGCGAATAGACCTTTACGAGCCTGCCGCGCATCCTGCCCCGGCGCTTTTTCTTCGACCAGCGGGGGCTTGTGAGATACCCGCCCTCGAGCCTGTACGTCACGAGCGGCACGCCCGCAGCCTTCGCGAGCTTGCCCGTCGCGGGGAATACCTCTCCCGATACGCCGTTCCACGTGCAGTCGCCCTCGGCGAAGAGCACGACCGGATCGCCCTCGCGGAGGCGCTTCAGCACCGCGCGCACCGTCCCGACGCCGGAGTCCGCCTTCGGCCTCGGGATGGGATCGAAGTACCGCTTTAAGAGCTTCGAAAGGACGCCCTGGCGGAAGATATGCTCGCTCGCGACGAACGCAAGCGGAGCCTTCCTGTAAGCAAGGCCCGTGTAGAACGGATCGTCGTTCGTGACGTGATTCGATATCATCAGAAACGGCGGCTCAAGCCCGATGACGTCGCAGGAATAGCCCGATCTTTTCGGGAGTATCCCGCTTACGGTCTTATAGAGCCATTGCCAGAAGCGCGCTCTCCTTTTTTTGTCCCGGTCAGTTTTCATCCGTTCCGCCGTCCTCGGGCATCTCGCGCTTGCCGCCTAAAAGGCTTGCCGCGCCCGAAAGGAGCGAGCCCAAAAGCCCGCCGGACTGGGAAGACGAGCCGCCAGTCAGCGAACCCAGAAGCCCGCCGGACGAGGAGCTCTCCTCCGGATCCTTCGAAAGCATGTCCATGACCGACTTCTTCGTGTCGGCGTCCGCCTTGCGGTAGAGCTCGACGAGCTTTTTCTCCGCCGCGGTCAGCTTCAAAGAGGTCTTTGACGAGGACGACGAGGACGAAGAAGACGAGGCCGCGGAAGAAGCTGTCGTGCCCTTCGCGGCGTCGAGCAGGGATTTCTGCGTGACGCCCGTCGCCTTTGCGACGGCCTTGAGCTGTTCGTTCGTGAGGCCCTTCTCGCCCCTCTCTGCCTTGGAGATATCCGCTGCGGTAGCGCCCTTTACCTTCCTCGCAAGCTGTTCCTGCGTAAGTCCCGCGTTGGTGCGGGCTTCGCGGATGAGCTTTCCAACTGATTTAAGAGACATACTGTCACCGGCCTTTCATATTTTTCCAAATATATTTTACCACCTGTTTTTGAAAAATAAAAGGGTCTGCCGCAAATTAATTGCGGCAAACCCGGTACAAAAACTCCCGTTACTTCGCTATCAGGGCGAGCTTTCCGACGTTTGACTTCGAGCTTATCATCATGAAATTGTTGAGGAATATGACGTCGTTTACGTTATGCTCCTTGGCGAATTCCACGATCGAGCCCTTGTAATAGCGGTAGTCGATCTCGTAAACGGTGCTGTAATGATCGCAGATGAACGCCATCATGGCGTTGCCGAAGGATTCCTTGATGACGATGCAGCTCGAACCGTCCGTCACGGCGGGATTGGTGAACACGGTGAGGGGGTTGTCCTCCCCCGCGAAAACGTCGTACTTCGCCGAGGCGTTATAGTTCGTGACGTCGCAGACGATGGGATAGTCGAACACCTTGCCGTTCGAGGCGTGTATGGTCATCTTGACGCCCTCGCTCATGGGATAATAGGCATAGACGACCTCCGCGGGAAGGAGCGCCGGATCGTTCCCGCTGTCCTTGTACATGGTGCCGAGGAAGCCGTCGAAGCTGACCTCGCGGTAGCCGGAGAGCGGATTGGGCGTCTTGCCGAGCCTGTTCATAAGCTGCGTGTACGCGTAATACGCCCCGCGCGCCGTCCAGTGATGGTCGGTGCGGAAATAGATGAACTCGTTCCTGTGCATCATGAGCGTGTCGAAAACGGATACCGTCTTAACGCTCGGCATGTACGAATAAGTCTTCTCGATGCACTCGCGCATATCGATATAGTACGATATCTTCGGCCTCATGTCGTCGGGCATCATAATGCCGTAAGACATGGGGATTATCATGTCGTACACCCTCGACATGCCCTCGAGCGCTTTGGCTGCGGATTCGATGATCTGGGCGTACTGCTTCGCGACGTCCTCGAGGTACACGCAGATCTCGTAGCCGCGGTCGTCGACGCGCATGACGTTTGTGCCGTCATAGGTCTTAAAGCTGCCCGACTTCGATATTATCGCGGGCGGCGTTCCGGGCTGGGGCTCGACCGTGGGCTCCGGAGTCTCGGGAGCGGGCGTAGCCGCGGCGTCGGTCGGACCTAACGTCACGGCGGCGGGCTGCGTTTTATTCGGCGAGTCGATGTCGATCACGACGTCGGAGGGGATCGTTTTCCGGCAGGCGGTCACGGCTAAAAGCGTCAGCATCGCGAGCGCCGCCGCAAGGAGCCTTTTATAGATGTTTCCGGTATTTCCGGTCATGCTGCCTCCTACTTCTCAAGTATGGAGCGCGCGGTCTCGGCGTCGTTCGTTATGACGCAGAACACGTATACTCCGTTCGTGTAAATGACCGCCTTGTCGAGCTTCGGGACCTCCTCGGGATTATAGCGGTCCGCCTCGGTCTTGCGCTCGGCGATATAGGTGCGGACAGCGGCCTCGGCCTTTGCGGCGTCGGCGGGATCCCTGAGCGTGAACATGATGACGGCGTCCTCGAACTTATCGTCGGCGTTCATCATCCTGACCTCGGCGCCCTCGGCGGCGTCGCCGAACACGAACGCGGCGTAGTCCGTCATATCGCGGAGCTCGTCCTCGTATTTGACCTCGCTCAAGAGGCGCGCGTAGGCCTTCTCCGCGTCAAAGGGCTCGTCCGCCTTTTTGCAGGCCGAGAGCGATACGGCGATAAGAAGGGCAAAGAACAGACAAAATAACTTTTTCATAGTTTCTCCCACTTGATCAAAGGATCTTATCACGACAATTTTAACATTTTTTCGCGCGTATGTAAATAGTCAATGCTTTCCCGCCGAGTATATTGCCGAAACGTCTTTTCTTTTCGCGGGTTTTCTGTTATACTTATTAAAAATACGTCGGATTTGGAAATGACAATGGCTTCGATCAAGGCGCGCGCAACTGTAAAGGATATGACCGTCGGTTCTCCGTGGAAACTGATAACCGGCTTTGCTCTTCCCGTATTCTTAAGTCAGCTCTTCCAGCAGCTCTACAACACGATAGATTCGCTCATCGTCGGCAACGTTCTCGGCACCGACGCGCTTGCGGCCGTCAGCTCGTCGGGAAATCTCATTTTCCTGCTGACGAGCTTCTTTATCGGCTTCACGATGGGCGCGGGCATCGTCATCTCGAAGTATTTCGGCGCGAAGGACGAGGAGAACGTGTCGAAGGCCGTCCACACCAATATCGCCCTCGGCATCGTCAGCGGCCTCATCCTCACGCTCGCGGGCGTGGCGTTCACGCCGACCTTCTTAAAGTGGATGGATACCGATCCCGACATAATGGACGAGGCGGTCTCGTACTTCCGCTGGTACTTCGCCGGTGCGCTCGCGATAGTTCTCTACAACACCTTCAAGTCCATAATGAACGCCGTCGGGGATTCGAAGCGTCCTCTTTATTACCTGGTATTCTCGTCGCTTCTGAACGTCGGGCTCGACCTTCTGTTCGTCGCCGTGTTCCGCTGGGGCGTATGGGCGGCGGCGCTCGCGACGACCATTTCGCAGGGAGCGAGCGTCGTCCTCTGCGTAATACAGTTTCTGAAGAAGGACACGGTCTATCACCTCGAATGGAAGAAGCTCCGCTTCGACAGGGGCATATTCCGCGAGATAATCCGCTACGGACTGCCCGCTGGCGTGCAGAACTCGGTCATCGGCCTTGCGAACGTCATCGTGCAGTCGAACATCAATTCCTTCAGGAAGATCGCGACGGCGGCCTACGGCTCCTATTCGAAGATCGAGGGCTTCGCCTTCCTGCCGATCAATTCATTCACAATGGCGCTCACGACCTACGTCGGGCAGAACCTCGGCGCGAAGGAGTACGAGCGCGCGAAAAAGGGCTCGCGCTTCGGCATAGTCGCGGCGGTCGTGATCGCGGAGCTGATCGGACTCGTCATCTGGCTCTCCGCGCCCTTCCTCATGTCGCTCTTCGACAAGAATCCCGACGTCATCGCCCTCGGCGTCAAGCAGGCTCGGATCGAGGCGTTCTTCTACTGCCTGCTCGCGTTCTCGCACGCGGTCGCCTCGGTATGCCGCGGCGCGGGCAAGGCGTTCGTGCCGATGGCGGTCATGCTCGCCATATGGTGCGTTCTTCGCATAACCTACATCACGATCATGATGCACTTCATTCACGAGATCCGCTTCATCTATTGGGCGTACCCGCTCACATGGGGAATAAGCTCCGTGATATTCCTCCTCTACTACCTCCTCTCCGACTGGGTGCACGGGTTCGAGAAGGGCGGCGTGTTCTTCCCGAGGAAGTAGAAAAAGTGCTTGCATCGGTTTTCGATTTGTGCTATACTCCCATTTAATATAAGCGACGAAGGGAACAAGTAGCTTCGTTTCATGCCTTTTAAGAGAGCGTCCGGCCGGTGCGAGGGCGCAAGGAGGACGAACGCGAATACATCCCGGAGCTGCCGTCCGAAAGGGGCTTCCCCGTGTAGACGCGGCCGGGTCTCGCCCGTTACAGCGATCGAACGAGGAAGGCCTTGCTGCCTTCAAACCGGGGTGGTACCACGAGTTAAATCGTCCCCGTTTCCGATTGACGGAAACGGGGCTTTTATTTTCGAAAGGATATTTTTCTATGAAGATCTATGACGAACTGAAGGCACGCGGTCTCATCGCGCAGGTCACCGACGAGGAGGAAGTCTCCCGGCTCGTGAACGCGGGCGAGGCGAAGTTCTACATCGGTTTCGACTGCACGGCCGACAGCCTCACCGCCGGACATTTCATGGCGCTGACATTGATGAAGCGTCTCCAGATGGCGGGCAACAAGCCCGTCGCCCTCATCGGCGGCGGCACGACCATGATCGGCGATCCCTCCGGGCGCACCGATATGCGAAAAATGCTTACACGCGAGGATATCGATCACAACGCAGAATGCTTCAAAAGGCAGATGGAGCGCTTCATCGAGTTCGGCGAGGGCAAGGCCGAAATGGTCAACAACGCCGACTGGCTGCTTGACCTCAACTACGTCGGGCTTCTCCGCGAGGTGGGCGCATGCTTCTCCGTAAACAATATGCTTAGGGCCGAGTGCTACAAGCAGCGCATGGAGAAGGGGCTTTCCTTCCTCGAGTTCAACTACATGATAATGCAGTCCTACGACTTCTATCATCTGTTCAAAACCAAGGGCGTCAACCTCCAGTTCGGCGGCGACGACCAGTGGTCGAACATGCTGGGCGGCACGGAGCTCATCCGCCGCAAGCTCGGAAAGGACGCGCACGCCATGACGATAACGCTTCTGACCGATTCCCAGGGCAAGAAGATGGGCAAGACCGCCGGCAACGCCGTATGGCTCGATCCCAACAAGACCTCGCCGTTTGAGTTCTTCCAGTACTGGAGGAACGTGGGCGACGCGGACGTCATGAAGTGCATCCGCATGCTGACCTTCATCCCCATCGAGGAGATCGACGAGATCGCGAAATGGGACGATTCCCGCATCAACGAGAAGAAGGAGCTCCTCGCGTTCGAGCTCACGAAGCTCGTCCACGGCGAGGATGAGGCAATGAAGGCCCGCGAGGCTTCGCACGCCCTTTTTGCGGGCGGCGGCGACGATTCCAATATGCCGACGACCGAGCTGGACGTTCCCGACGAGGGCATGAACGTGATCGACCTTATGCTCGCGTGCGGACTCGCCGCGTCGAAGGGCGAGGCGCGCAGGCTCATCCAGCAGGGCGGCGTCGCGGTGAACGGCGAAAAGGTCTCCGATTTCGGCCAAATCATCGAAAAGGCGGCGTTCGCGGACGGCGTCAAGATCAGGAAGGGCAAGAAGATCTTCCACAAGGCGATAATGAAATAAGCGTTTCTTCGGGCGGTCTTTTCCGCCCGTTTCATTTAAATAATCTCACGGAGGTGCGTAAATTGATAAAAAGCAGTATTGTGAACGCCGTTCTCGACGAGGCTTTGAAGACGGGCGGCGATTTTTCGGAGCTGTATCTTGAGGATACGGAATCCAACACCATGAGCATGATAAACGGCGCCGTCGAGACCGCCAACTATCAGCGCAAGGTCGGCGCGGGCGTGCGCGTTTTAAAGGGCACGAAGAGCGCCTACGCGTATTCCGCCGACACGGGCGAGGCGGCGCTTTTAGCCTGCGCGAAGGCTGCGGCGGCGGCGCTTAAGTTTGAGCGCGAGTATGAAGCGAGCGCGATCTGTGTGGACAGGATAGGCGTTTCTTCCGCGAAGCTCCCCTTCTCGGAAGTGACGAACGCCGACCGCGTGGAGCTTTTGCGCCGCGCTGCGAACGCCGCGAAAGCGGAATCCAATGAAATCACCCAGACGGTGGCGTCGTATATGGACTGCGATCACCGCACGTGGATCTTTAACAGCGAAGGTCTGCACGCCGAGGACAGGCGCCCCCGCGCGCGAATCTCCCTTCGGGCGGTCGCCATGGCGAACGGCGAGGCGCAGACCGGCTCCTGCTCCCCCGGCTACGGCATGGGCTTCGAGATGTTCCGTGAAAAGATCGACGTCGAGGCGGTCGGACGCGAGGCGGCGAAGACCGCCGTCACGATGCTCCACGCGCCGGAATGCCCCGCGGGCAAGGTGCCCGTCGTCATCGACGGCGGCTTCGGCGGAGTCATACTCCACGAGGCCTGCGTGCACGGACTAGAGGCGACGAGCGTAGGCCGCGGCACTTCCGTGTTCTGCGAAAAGCTGGGGCATCAGATCGCGAGTCCCATCGTCAACGCGGTCGACGACGGCACGATGCCCGGCGAATGGGGCTCGATGAACTATGACGACGAGGGCAATCCCGCCCAAAGGAACCTCCTCATCGAAAACGGCGTGCTCAAGTCCTATCTCGTAGACAGGCTCGGCTCGAGGCTTATGAACCATCCGATGACCGGCTCGAGCAGGAGGCAGGACTACACCTTCGCGCCCACTTCCCGAATGACCAACACCTTCTTCGCGCCGGGAAATGACGACGAGGAGGAGATGATAAGGACGATGGGCGAAGGGCTCTTTGCCGTGAAGATGGGCGGCGGCTCCGTCAATCCCCTGACCGGCGAGTTCAACTTCGCTGTCGGCGAGGCCTATTGGGTACGCGACGGAAAGATAATCTCCCCCGTCCGCGGCGCGACGCTTATCGGCAAGGGCGCCGAGGTGCTTATGAAGATCGACAGGATCGGCAGGAATATGTGGATGGCTCCCGGCATGTGCGGCTCGCTCTCCGGCTCCGTCCCGACGAACGTCGGTCAGCCGAGGATACGAGTCAGCGAGATCGTCGTAGGCGGCAAAGGAGGTGCTTTATAATGACTTTTTACGAGTTCAGAGATATTCTGTTCAAGCTCGCCCTCGAGAAGGGCTGTGAGAGCGCCGAGGTCTACGCCTCCTCTTCGGACGGCTTCTCCGTGACGGTGCTCGATTCCGAGCTCGACAAATATTCAGTCGAGCAGGAGAACGGTCTGAATCTCCGCGTGCTCATAAACGGCAAGACAGGATACGCCTATACCGAGGTGTTCGAGGACGCCGAGGAGCTCGTCCGTCACGCTATCGACAACGCCGCCGCGATCGAGTCCACAGACGTTTCCCCCATGCAGGGAGCATGCGTTTATCCCCGGATCGAGGATACGCCCGATCCGCTCGCCGGACTTGACGCGAAGGAAAAGATCGAGCTCGCCCGCCGCCTTGAGAAGGATACGCTCGCTTTCGACAGCCGCGTCGCGAGGTGCGGTCAGTACAATTCCGTCAGCACGGGCACGGTTAAGACGCACATCCACAATACCCTGGGACTTGCGGCGGACACTGAAAAGAGCGTGTCGTACGTGATCGTGAATCCCATCCTCCGTCAGGGCGACGAGGAGCACATGGGCTTCTCGTTCAAGTTCCGCCCGACCGAGGACGATATCTCCGCATTGATCAGGGAGAGCGTCGAGAACGCGCTCAACGAGTTCAACGCCTCCCCCGTCGATTCGGGCGATTACAGGATACTCCTTCGGAACGACGCCGCGGCGGATCTTCTCTCTGCGTTCTTCTCCATGTTCTCCGCAGAGGCCGTGCAGAAGGGGCTCTCGCTTCTTTCGGGCAAGGTCGGCGAAAGCATCGCCGCCGGCTGTGTAAGCGTCGTTGACGATCCGTTTATGAAGGATAACCCCCGTGCGTTCGACGCCGAGGGCGTGCCCTCCGTGAAGACGGACGTTATAGTGAACGGCAGGCTGAACACATATCTTTACAACTTAAAGACCGCTCTTAAGGACGGCGTCGCCTCAACCTCGAACGCGGGCCGTATGGGCGTCGCGGCTCCCGTCGGGATAGCGCCGAGCAATTTCTGCATCGCCGCGGGCGAGAAGAGCTTTGACGAGCTCAAAAAGGAGCTTGGGAACGGCCTTATCATAACCGACCTTTCGGGCCTGCACGCGGGCATCAACACGGTCAGCGGCGATTTCTCGCTGATCGCGAAGGGCCTCCTCGTCGAGAACGGCGAGACCGTCCGCTCGGTCGACCAGATTACCTGCGCGGGCAACTTCCTCACCCTGATGCGCGACATCGAAGCCGTAGGAAGCGATCTGCGCTGGGCCTTCGGCGGCGGCTCCGGCCGCGTCGGCTCCCCGAGCCTGCTCATAAAGAAGGTCGTCGTTTCCGGCAAATAAGCTCATTATTGCAAACGAAAAACCCGCTCTATTAGGAGCGGGTTTCGTTTGTTGCTTTTATTTGACCGGGTTGTTGACCACCACTATGAACATGGGCTGGCCGGACGCGCCGGTGATGACCATGACGAAGGGGCGGTCAAGAACGAACTCAACGATCGGATGCTCGACGGGAGCGGCGTTTCGCTCCACGATGATCACGGTGAAGGCGGCGGCCTCTACGCCCTCCTCGTCGGTCTTGACTCTGGCGGCGTGCGTCACTTTCGATACATAGAGATCTTCCGGGTTCGGACAAAGCGGGCTGAAGTCCGCAGGCCCAAAGCAGTCGGTCACACCGAGTTTCACCAGTGCCTCTTTGAGATCGAGCTCGCTTGATACGTCTATCTTCGGAACGGTGATGTTTACGATAAAGCCGCTCTTGGCCATGCTCTTGTCGGAGTTGATGAACGCGAGGCCCTCTTTTTCGAGCATCTCCTCTATGCTGACGCCCTCGTTCGGCAGGAGATACCAGACGGAGTTCGCCTCGCTCTTGAGAGCCTGACGGACGGCCGTGAAGCTCTCGCCCTGATAGTACAGGCTTTCCATTGAGCCGATCGTGCCATGCATGAAATCGGTCTTAATATCGCCCGAGGGAGCGTGGAACGTCTCCGTGCTCGTCCTTTCCTTGTTGAACTCGTTCTCCCACGCGGCCTTGAAGTACAGCGTGGAGGCTATCGCGAGAACCGTATCGGCGTCGAGCTCGACGTTGTCGACAGCTTCCTTAAGAAGGCCGCCGGTGTTGTCGTTCAGCCACTGACGGAGCGCAAGCGTGAAGGCGGGATCGCCGGGATCGCCCCAGTAGGACGACGCGGAATAGCTGTTGGCGAGGAGCTTAAGGGTGTCCTCGTAGAAGGACCACCTCTTGTTGAGCCAGAGGGAATTCGCGAGGAGGCTCGCGGAGACGCCGTCGTCGTTCGATTCGGCGTTCATCAGCGCCATAGCGTTCGCGCGGACTGCCTCCATATCGTTCGAGCCGAGGAGAGTGAGTATCTGCTTCCTCGTTTCGCCCGCGGTGGCCTCGGCGAGCATAGCGAGCGCGAGGTAAACGTTTATCGGCGACCAGACGACGTTCTTGTCGGGATTCTCACGGACAAGTTCGGTCGTCATGAGCCCCGTGAAGACGGAGAGCGAAGTGACCTTCTTTCCTTCCTCGCGGCGGGCGGCGAGCGCCTTGTACCAGAGATCCTCCTGATCCCAATACGCGTTCCATGCCTCGCGATCGTTGTAATCGACGTTCGGGTAAAGCGCGTTCGGATGCTTTACGTACTGGCGCGCCTCGGGAGCGGCGGCGAGTATATCCTTAACTTCCACCTTCGGGGCTTCGGTCGGAGCCTCGGTCGGATCGGTGTTCACGTTAACGGGATCCTTAACGCAGCCCGATGCGAACAGCATAAGAGCGGCCAGCGCCGCAGTGAGCATTCTTTTTGCGTTCATTATCAGTTACTTCCTTTCGTTATAGGATCAGCGCGTCGGTATTCGTCCGCGCCTTTAATTATTCGACGGGGGTGTTCACGACGACTATGAACATGGGCTGGCCGGACGCGCCGGTGATGACCATGACGAAGGGACGGTCGAGAACGAACTCAACGATCGGATGCTCGACGGGAGCGGCTCCGCACTTGACGTCGATCACGGTGAAGGCGGCGGCCTCAACGCCCTCCTCGTCGGTCTTGACTCTCGCCGCGTGGGTAACGCTCGAAACGTAGAGCATATCCGGATCCGGAGAAAGCGGGGTGAAATCCGCGGTCGTGTAATCGAAGCAGTCGGTCATGCCGAGCGCCATCAGCGTCTTCTTGAGCTCAAACTCGCTGGAAACGTCGAGCTTCGGAACGGTGATGTTGACGATATAACCGTCCTCCGCCATGCTCTTGTCGGAGTTGATGAACGCGAGGCCCTCTTTTTCGAGCATCTCGGCGATGCTGACGCCCTCGTTCGGCAGGAGATACCAGACGGAGTTCGCCTCGCTCTTTAAGCCCTGACGGACGGCCGTGAAGCTCTCGCCCTGATAGTACAGGCTCTCCATGGAGCCGATCGTGCCATGCATGAAATCGGTCTTAATATCGCCCGAGGGAGCGTGGAACGTCTCCGTGCTCGTCCTTTCCTTGTTGAACTCGTTCTCCCACGCGGCCTTGAAGTACAGCGTGGAGGCTATCGCGAGCACGGTATCGGCGTCGAGCCTGACGTTGTCGACCGCGTCCTTAAGAAGGCCGCCGGTGTTGTCGTTGAGCCACTGACGGAGCGCAAGCGTGAAGGCGGGATCGCCGGGGTCGCCCCAATAGGACGACGCGGAATAGCTGTTTGCGAGGAGCTTAAGGGTGTCCTCGTAGAAGGACCATCTCCTGTTGAGCCAGAGGGAATTCGCGAGGAGGCTTGCGGAGACGCCGTCGTCGTTCGATTCGGCGTTCATCAGCGCAATAACGTTCGCGCGTATCGCTTCCATATCGCTCGAGCCGAGGAGCGTGAGTATCTGCTTCCTCGTTTCGCCCGCGGTGGTCTCGGCGAGCATGGCGAGCGCAATGTAAACGTTCATCGGCGACCAGACGACGTTCTTATTGGGGTTCTCGCGGACGAGCTCGGTCGTCATAAGACCCGTGAAGACGGAGAGCGAGGTGACCTTCTTTCCTTCCTCGCGGCGGGCGGCGAGCGCCTGATACCAAAGATCCTCCTGATCCCAATACGCTTTCCATGCCTCGCGATCGTTGTAATCGACGTTCGGGTAAAGCGAGTTCGGATGCTTTACGTACTCGCGCACGGCGGGAGCTGCGGCGAGCATATCCTTAACTTCCACCTTAGGGGCTTCGGTCGGAGCTGTGGTCGGGACCGCGGTCGGGTCGGTGTTCACGTTGACTGGATCCTTGACGCATCCCGCCGCGAAAAGCATGAGTGCGGCAAGAAGCGCGGTAAATAATCTTTTTGCGTTCATTTTCAGTTGCTTCCTTTCGTTTCCGGTGCAATATATGGATTATCGCGGATGATCCCCGGCAGAGCCAGTATCACCGCAGAGTAGTCCGATCCTTCAATGTCGCTTACGGAAAGGCTTCCGGCGCTTCCGTCCGGCTCACGCCAGATGATCTCGGCTGCCCAGAAGAATTCCGAGTCTACGATCAGTTCGTCGAGAAAGACTATGCACTCGCCGCCGCGTGCAAGCACGACGTCGGCAACGGTCTCATTCTCTTCGCCTTTCGTTATCACGTCCCCTGTGATAGGAAAGCGAACAAATATGTTTTCGGGGAGGCTTCCCCGGAAGCATTTCAAAACAGTGATCTTCCTAAAGCCGTCGGCGTCGGCATCGCCGTCGATCCTGACCAGCGCGGCGTATTCGTGCCTCGACGCGGTCTCGGCAAGGGGCACGCGCGTGATCGAGAAGTTCCCTCCGGAGTAGCCCGGCGGCTGACCCGGCGACCGGGTGTCCGGCTCGTCCTTCGCTCCGCCGAAGGAGGGGGCCTCCGTCGAATTCGAGTTCGCTTCGATCACGATCTCCTTCGTATCCCGCGGGTCTTTCGCAAGAAGCTTCGGAAGGACTATCCCTACGCCCGCAAGGACAACGAGCGCGGCGGCCGCGGAGGAGATGACGGGCACGAGCCTTCTCCTTCCCCTCGGCTTCGCCTCGCCGACGAACGCGGGATCTATATCGCCTATGGCTTTTATGAGTTCATCGTTATTCATTGAGATACCCTTCCTTGATAAGGTGGTCCTTCAGCTCCCTGCGGGTCCTCGAAAGCTGCATCCTGACCGCGGCGGGCGCCATGAGGTTATCCTCCGCGATCTCGCGGTCGCTCATGAAATACCAGTACCTTTGGACGAAGAGCCTGCGCTTTTTAGCGGGAAGCTTCGTTAAGAAGCCGTTTATCGCCCCGGATAAGTCCCGCCCCTCGAACGCCTCTTCGGGCTCCGTTCCGCCGGGAACGATCTCCGCGATCTCGTCGAGAACGAGACTCGCCTCGCCCCCGCCGCGCTTCTTCCTTGAATTGAGCCTCGCCCTGTCGATCGAAAGGTTCCTCGAAAGCCTTCCGAGGTACGCCTTAAGATCGTCGGGACGGTTCGGCGGGATCGAGTTCCACGCGGCGAGATACGCGTCCTGCACCGTTTCCTCGGCGTCGCGCTCATCCCGAAGGATCCTCTTCGCTATCGAGGAAAGATACGCCCCGTAGGCAAGCCTTGCCCTATAAAGCGCGTCCTCGCTCCTCTCGAAGAAAAGCCTTATTATTTCCGCGTCAAGTTCAGTCATGCTTTCCCTTTCACCTATAATGACGGCGGCCGGAGCGGATCCGCAACAGCCCTTAAAAAACTTTGTTAAAAATGCCTTCCCGATCTGATAATATCCACGGGAAGGCTAATGATCGCAGGATAATCTCTTACATGGCGATTATCTTCGAGAAGCCGCCCATGTTCGCCTTCCTCGCGACCGCGAGGAGCACGTTCGCGGGAATGAGCCTTAAGGGAAGCCCTTTAAGCTCCGGCTCGTCCAGCGCAACGAGGAACTTTAACGGCTGATCCTTGACAGCCGAGAACAGCGGCGTAAGATCCGCGGCGCACTTTATGCCGGCAGCGTAGACGAAGCGCATCTCGGGAAGCTCGTCGGCAAGCGCGAAGAGCATCGCCGTCTTGCCCGCGCCGTCGGCTCCCGAAAGGAGCATGGGCTCCATGGTCTCGCCGCGCATGAACGAGATGGCGTGATCGAGGAGCGTGCGGAACGGCCCCTCGGGAAGCGGGCGTTCGTCCCTCGGGCGGATGTCGGACAGGGGGAAGAGCGCGTCGTTCTCCCACGAAAAATGCCTGACGCGGAGGAAATCGCCCGAGCCGTAAGCGGCAAAGAAGTTCCAGAGATCCTCGGTTAGGCTCGACCAGTCGGGCTCCGCCTCGATAAAGCGGTGATACATCTCCTCCAAAGCCTCGTCGGAGATGAAGCTGTCGCGCATCTCCTCCTCGCCGTAATGCCAGTTGGGATCGCCGGAGGGCAGGAACGCGGGAAGCTCCGTCACGGGCTTCGTCTCCTCCTCCTGGCGGACGGTCCCGCCGCCCCAGGCGGCCTCGGCGCGGCGCGCGGCAAGGTCGCGGCTCGGATGATACTTCTGTTTCAGCTCCCTGTACCTTTCCTGTATGAAGCGCCCGAGCGTTTCGCCCGAGAGCTCCTTAAGCGCGTAGAGAAGGTCGAGGTCGTCCTTCATCGAGTTGTAGACCGCCTCGTCGAGCCTGTTCGCGGCGGACATAAGCGCGAAGGGATGCGGCGTTAAGAATATCTCGCTCAAGATGAAGTCCTTGAAAAGATCGCCCGTCACCCTGCGGTATCGGCCGGAAAGAAGCGCGCCCGTCATGGCAAAGCTCAAGTCCGCGGCCTCCCTTATGCTGCCGCGCATGATCGCGCCGCATACTCCCGCAAGGAACTTTACGGGCTCCTCTTTCTTAATTCTGCGCATCACCGTCAGCCTGTCGAGAATCGCAAGCACGGTCTCGGCGCCTTCATACCAGCCAAGCTCGTTAAAATCGCGCATAACGTCCCTCCGTACACATATTGATTCATTATATTTATACCATAATATACCGTTCATTACAAGTACCGCCCGGGTTTTCCTTAAATGAAAATATACCTTATGTTTCCTTGACATGAACTCCCGTCGGGGTATAATAATAATGTCGGAATCAATTTCAAAAAAGGAGTTTTTCTATGAGCGAAAACTGCACTCACGACTGCTCGACGTGCGGCGAAAACTGCGCCTCGCGCGATAAGGCGAGCATGCTTGAAAAGCCCCACGAGCTTTCGAGCGTAAAGAAGATCATCGGCATAGTCAGCGGCAAGGGCGGCGTAGGCAAGTCCCTCGTCACCGGCCTTATGGCTACCATCATGCAGCGCGCCGGCTTCAAGGCCGCCGTGCTCGACGCCGACCTCACCGGCCCCTCCATCCCCAAGCTCTTCGGTATCGAAGGCCAGTCCGCAGAGGGCGACGGCTTCGGCATCTATCCCGTCAAGACGAGGACGGGCATCGACGTGATGAGCATCAATCTTCTTCTCGAGGATCCCTCCGCTCCCGTCGTATGGCGCGGCCCGGTCATCGCCGGCACCGTAAAGCAGTTCTGGACCGAGGTCGTCTGGAAGGACGTGGATTTCATGTTCGTCGATATGCCTCCGGGAACGGGCGACGTGCCCCTTACCGTGTTCCAGTCCCTGCCCGTTGACGGCATCATCGTCGTCACGAGCCCGCAGGAGCTCGTCTCCATGATCGTCGAAAAGGCCGTCAAGATGGCCGGCATGATGGATATCCCCATACTCGGCATCGTCGAGAACATGAGCTATTTCGAGTGCCCCGACTGCCACAAGCAGCACAAGATCTACGGCGAGAGCCACGTCGACGACATCGCGAAGACCTACGGCATTCTGAACGTAGCGAAGCTCCCCATCAACCCGAAGCTCGCCGCGGCGTCCGACGCCGGCCTCATCGAGCTTTTCGAGGGCAACTGGCTGGACGGTCTCGCCGCCTCCATCTGCGGCGAAGAGGTGAAAAATGGCTGAGATCAGGCGCTCCGACCGCACCGACAGGGCAGTCGCCTTGTTCAATTCGGGCTATAACTGCGCGCAGGCGACGCTCTGCGCCTTTGCCGACAGGATCGGCATCGATGAAAAAACGCTCCGCCGTGTCGCCTCCGATTTCGGGGGCGGCATGAGCGGCACCCGCGAGACCTGCGGCGCGGTCACCGGAATGCTCATGGCTCTCGGACTTATAAAGGGCTATGACGACGTGACCGACACCGAGGCGAAACACCGCCTTTACGACGAAGGACGCGGACTGATCGACGATTTCACCGCCGAGTTCGGGACGGTGACCTGCGCGGAGCTCTCCTCCGCCGTCGCCGCGAAGTTCAAGACTCATCCCCATCCCCTCGTCGCCTGCTGCGGCAGCTGCCGCGCCTGCTCCGCGTTCGTCGCGTACGCCGCGGGACTATTAGAGTCTCATTTGGAATGAGACTCTTTAATGAATACTTAAGTTTTTTTCCGGAGGAAATATGTTCAACCCCTCTCCGTCGATCGCCGCCTGGTTCGGCTATCCCCTTGAGCAGCAGGACAGGCTCCGCCTCATAAAAGCGGCGGGGTTCAAGTCGGTCATGCTCTGGTGGGCGACCGAATCCCCGTTCGAGCCGCCCATCCCCTTAAAGTGCGACAACGCAAGGCGCTCCGGCCTCGAGATCGAGAACGCGCATCTTGAGTACCGCCCGATAAACTCCCTCTGGGAGGAGGGCTACAGGGGCGAACATTATGCGACGGAGCTTATAGGCCTCGTTTCCGAGGCGGGCAGGTACGGCGTGCCGACGCTCGTCGTGCATCTGACCGAGGGGTTCGAGCCGCCCGCCATGAGCGACGTCGGCGTCTCGCGCTTTATGCGAATCATCGACGCCGCTGACCGCGCCGGGGTAAAGCTCGCCTTCGAAAACCTCAAGGCGTACAAGCGTCTTTACGAGTTCATGCCCCTCGTCGACGCGCCTCACGTCGGCGTATGCTTCGACGCAGGGCACAACCACGCGCACTGCCCCGATACGCGCGTCTGCCGCGATTTTTCTGACAGGATATTCGCCGTGCATCTTCACGACAATTACGGCGTGCTCGACGACCATCTTATGCCGTTCGACGGAAACGACGACTGGGCAAGGGTGCGGAGCGAGCTTATTGATTCATCCTATACCGGCGCGTGGAGCATGGAGATCGAGCATCCCGTCTCCCCCGCCTTCGGCAAGAAGCTGCCGGAGAACGATCCGTATCTCGGGATGAGCGCGGAGGAATATCTCGACCGCGCGATAAAGGCGCACAGGAAGCTCGTAAACGGGAATTAGCAATTAGCAATCAGCAATTAGGAATTGGCAATTTTATGAAGGTTTTCAAGAAGATATTGGCTATACTTGCGGCGATCGCGCTGCTCTACGGGTGTCTTACGATAGCCGTGAACATAATTTTCAACGAGACCGGCTGGCTTTACAAGGAGTATCTGGACGATCTATCTTTCGTTAAAACCTATTACGGCATCTCGCCGGAGGATTCCGAGCGCGTGCTCTCGCGCATGATGTATTATTCCATCGGCCGCGCGGACGATCTCGATATCACGATCGTCGAAAACGGCGAAGAGGTGCAGTTCTTTAACGAAAGCGAGCTCAGCCATATGCGCGACGTAAGGAAGCTCGCGCACACCATACTGTGGTCGGGCGCGGCGTCGCTCGCGTTCGGACTGATCGTGCTTGCCGTATTCATCATCAGGAAGGATCGCGGGACTCTTCGGACTATGGCGAAGGCCTGCCTCATCGCGTTCATAATCGCCCTCGTGATCGTCATAGGGCTCGCGATCTGGGTGATAGTCGATTTCGACAGCTTCTGGACGATGTTCCACGTCGTATTTTTAGACCTTGAAAGCTCCACCTTCGATCCCGCCGAGAGCCGCATGATCCGCATCTGCCCCGCTGAGCTCTTTGCAGACTTCACGGGGAACCTGGGTACGTATGCCGCCGTGTTCGACGGCGGGCTTGCCGCGCTGAGCGTGATCTATCTTGCCGTTACAAAGAAGAAAAAGAATGACCGCGTACAGTGAACAGGTCCTTGAAAAGGCCGATGAATTAAGGAAAAACGGTCCCGGGCTCATACTCGGGATCGAATCGAGCTGTGACGAGACCGCCGCGGCTGTTCTTCGCGGGCGCTTCGTCCTCGGCACCGCCGTGCATACGCAGATACCCGTGCACAGGCTCTACGGCGGAGTCGTGCCCGAGATCGCGTCGAGGAGCCACACGGAAAGGATCGGCTCCGTCGTGAGGCAGGCGCTCGAGAACGCGGGCGTCACGCTCGACGACATAGACGCCGTCGCCGTCACCTACCGTCCCGGTCTCATCGGGGCGCTGCTCGTCGGCGTTTCGTACGCGAAGGGTCTCGCCTACGCGAATGGGCTGCCGCTCGTCGGCGTCGACCATATCACCGGTCATATCGCCGCGAATTACATAACCTATCCCGATCTTGAGCCGCCGTTCATGTGCATAGTCGCGTCCGGCGGGCACAGCCATATAGTCCGTGTGAACTCCTATACCGACTTCACGCTCATAGGCAGAACGCGTGACGACGCGGCGGGCGAAGCCTTCGACAAGGTCGCGCGCGCCATGGGGCTCCCCTATCCCGGAGGTCCCGAGCTTGAAAAGCTCGCGAAGGACGGCGACCCGAACGCGTTCCCCCTCCACACCGCGTTCAACGAGGGCGAGAGCTTCGATTTCTCGTTCTCGGGGCTCAAGACCGCCGTCGTCAACATAATGCACAACGCCGGTCAGAAGGGCGAAAGCGTCAACAAGGCCGACCTCGCCGCCTCGTTCCAGAGAGCCGTCACCGACGCGCTGACCAGAAAATCCGTTCGCGCCGCGCGCGAAGCCGGACTCGGAACGCTGGCGCTTGCAGGCGGCGTCTCCGCAAACACCGCGCTTCGCGAAAGGCTTCAGAGAGAGTGCGACAGAAACGGGATACGCTTCTGCCGTCCGGATATGAAATACTGCACGGACAACGCCGCCATGATCGCCTGCCAGGGGCATTACGAGCTTTTGGCTCACGACCCTTCGCCCCTGTCGCTCGACCCGAACGCCGCGTCGTTTTTACAGATGCAGTAAGGAGTTTTTTATGAGAAACTTCGGGCTCTCAATGCTTTGGTTCTGGATAAGCTATATCGTCGTCACGGTGATCGGCATACTGCATACCGTGTTCAATATCTATGTGCTCAAGATGAGCCCGATGGACGAAAACGGCATGGGCGAAGGCTACGAAAAGACCAAGCCCTGGCACCCGCTTTATAACATAATCTGCTTCTCGATATTCGGATACCTCTATATTAAAGGGCTCAACGCGCCGACGATCACCGACGCGCTCGTGACCGGCGCGATATGGGCGGGCGTCTGCATCGTGTTCGACGTGTTCGGCTGGGTAATAATAAAACACCCGTGGAGCCTGACCTTCCGCGAGTTCTACGTTGACTATCAGCCGTGGATAACGCTGATCTATCTGGCGATTTTCCTCGGCCCGCTTATAGGCTTAGGCCTTAAACATCTCATCTGAAAATATACCGAAAAAAGCGAATTTCGGTATTGACAAACCCCGCTTAAGGCATTATAATAGCTTTCGCAATCGATTTTTGCGGTCGTGGCGGAACTGGCAGACGCGTACGTTTGAGGGGCGTATGGGAGACCGTATGGGTTCAAGTCCCATCGACCGCACCACTGAAAAAGGCAGGACTTAAGTCCTGCCTTTTTCAGTGGCAAATTATTATGGGACTTGAAGCCCCGCTCCGTCCGTCCTGTGGACGAATCAGACGGAGCGGGGCCGGGTTTTTCGCAAAGGGCCTAATGCGAGCGGTCGAGCGAGCATGAGAGCCGATTTTTAAGAAAAACATGTCCCATCGACCGCAAGTTCGAGGCGCATCATTTGCAAAACAAGTCCCGTCAACCTTTGGTTTTTTTATTCCCCTTCACCCGAAAAAAGCAGCCTATCGGCTGCTTTTTTGTATCATGTTTTTCCCGGGAACAATGCCCACAGGTCATAATGAGTCGGTCTCACT
>JAILNX010000002.1 GCA_024691085.1 Clostridiales bacterium
ACGACGGAAAGAAGCACGTTCCCGTCTATATCACTGAGGATATGGTCGGTCATAAGCTGGGCGAGTTCGCCCCCACCCGCACCTTCCGCGGCCATCGCGGCTCCGAGAAGACCACGAAGGGTAAATAAGATCAGGAGGAAAGAGAATTATGGCAACAAGGTCTAAGGAAAAAGCAGCCGCTCGCCGCGAGAACGCCGAAAAGCGTCCCCATGCGACGGCTAGGTACATCCGCATTTCCTCCCGCAAGGTCAAGGTCGTTATCGACCTCATCCGCGGCAAGTCCGTCGATGATGCAGAGGCTATCCTCCTCTACACCCCCAAGGCAGCCGCTGAGCCCGTCCTGAAGCTCCTGCGCAGCGCGATCGCGAACGCCGAGAACAACCTCGAGCTTTCGAGGGATAATCTCTACGTCGCAGAGATCTACGCCAACCAGGGCCCGACGCTCAAGCGTTATCGCCCCAGGGCAAGGGGTTCCGCATTCCACATCAGGAAGCGCACCAGCCACATCACCGTTATTCTGGACGAGAAGGAGTAAGTTATGGGACAGAAAGTTAATCCTAATGGCTTCCGCGTAGGCGTTATCAGGGGTTGGAACACCCGTTGGTATGCTAACAAGAAGAATTTTTCCGACTATCTGATCGAGGACAACAAGATCCGTAAGTTCCTCAAGAAGAAGTACTACGAAGCAAGCGTCGCCAAGATCGAGATCGAGCGCGCCGCCGATAAGGCGACTGTCAGCATCTACACCGCTCGTCCCGGCATGCTGATCGGCAAGGGCGGCGTGGGCGTTGACGCCATCAAGGCAGAGCTCCTCAAGCTCGTCGGCCGTCCCGTTAACGTCAATATCATGGAGATCCGCAACCCCGACGCATGTGCTCAGCTCGTAGCCGAGAACATCGCGGCAGCTCTCGAGAAGCGCACCTCCTACCGCCGCGCCATGAAGCAGGCCATGGGCCGTGCCATGAAGGCGAACGCGAAGGGTATCAAGATCACCTGCGCAGGTCGTCTTGGCGGCGCCGAGATCGCACGAAGCGAAGATGTTCATGACGGTTCTATCCCCCGTCAGACCATCCGCGCGGACATCGAATACGGCTTTGCCGAAGCAGCCACCACCTACGGCCGCATCGGTGTTAAGGTTTGGATCTATAAGGGCGAGGTCCTCGGCAAGAGGAACGCCAAGAAAGCGTAAGGAGGCGAATTACCCATGTTGATGCCTAAGAGAGTTAAGCGCAGAAGAGTCCATCGCGGACGCATGAAGGGCAAGGCCCTGCGCGGTAATACCATCACCTACGGTGAATTCGGTCTTGTAGCTCTGGAGCCCGCCTGGGTTACCAGCAATCAGATCGAGGCAGCCCGTGTCGCCATGACACGTTTCATCAAGCGTAACGGTCAGGTCTGGGTTAAGATCTTCCCCGACAAGCCCGTCACCGAGAAGCCCGCTGAAACCCGAATGGGTTCCGGTAAGGGCTCGCCCGAATACTGGGTAGCAGTCGTTAAGCCCGGCCGCGTTATGTTCGAGATCGCCGGCACCGACGAGGCAACGAGCCGCGAAGCGCTCCGCCTTGCTATGCACAAGCTGCCCCTCAAGTGCAAGATCGTCAAGAAAGTAGTGGAGGAAAAGGCCAATGAAGACTAAGGATTTCCAGAAGCTCAGGGAGCTTTCCGTCGAGGAGCTCCAGGCTAAAGAGAAAGAGCTCAAGGAAGAGCTTTTCAATCTCCGCTTCCAGCAGGCGATCGGTCAGCTTGCGAACCCCATGAGGCTCAAAGAGTGCAAGCGCGACATCGCGAAGGTCAAGACCGTTCTTACCGAGCGCGCGACCGCGAAATAATGAGGGAGGTAAACGATAATGGAAAACAATGAGACCCTCGTAAGGGGCTACCGTAAGACCCGCACCGGTATCGTCGTAAGCGATAAGATGGATAAGACCGTTGTCGTCGCCGTCCGTACCAAGGTCCGTCACCCCCTCTACGGCAAAATGGTCAACAAGACCACAAAGTTCAAGGCTCACGATGAGAAAAATGAGTGCGGCGAAGGCGATATCGTCCGCATCATGGAGACCCGTCCGCTGTCCAAGGATAAGCGCTGGCGCGTCGTCGAGATCATCGAAAAGGCTAAGTAATCTTGGAGGTAAATTATGATTCAGCCACAGACCAGATTAAAGGTTGCCGATAATTCCGGCGCTAAGGAGATCATGTGCATCCGTGTGCTGGGCGGCTCCAAGAGGAAGTTCGCCAGCATCGGTGACGTGATCGTCGCTTCCGTCAAGACGGCTACCCCCGGCGGCGCCGTCAAGAAGAAGGATGTCGTCAAGGCCGTCGTAGTCCGCACTGTGACCGGCGTTCAGCGCCATGACGGTTCCCACATCCGCTTCGACGATAATGCGGCAGTCATCATCAACGATCAGAAGCAGCCCCGCGGCACCCGTATCTTCGGGCCGGTCGCCAGGGAGCTTCGTGAAAAAGACTATATGAAGATAGTCTCCCTCGCACCCGAGGTTCTGTAAGGAGGAGAAACTATGAACATTAAAAAAGGCGACACCGTAATGGTTATTGCCGGAAACAACCTCAAGGACGTCGGCCGCACCGGTAAGGTTCTCAAGGTCGATCCCGAAAAAGAGCGCGTTTTCGTACAGGGTCGTGCAATGGTCATCCGCCACACAAAGCCCCGTCAGCAGGGTCAGGAGGGCGGCAGGATCGAAAAGGAAGGCAGCATCCACGTGTCCAACGTCATGCTGGTCTGCCCCTCCTGCAAAAAGCCCACTCGTGTCGGTCATACCTTCGTTGAGGGTAAGGACGGCTTAAAGAAAGTCCGCGTCTGCAAGAACTGCGGCAAGAACATTGACTGAGGAGGTAAGGTTTAATGGCTAAGAATGATCAGGCTCAGGCCCCCGCTAAAAAGAAAAAGGCCGCGCAGGAAGCCGCTCCGTTTACCGAGCCCGCCCGCCTCAGGGTCAAATACAAGGAAGAGGTTGCTCCTGCTCTTCAGGAGAAGTTCAACTACGCTAACCCCATGATGATCCCCAAGCTCGAGAAGATCGTCCTCAACATGGGCCTCGGTTCCGATAAGGATAACCCCAAGGCCATCGACGCCGCTCTTGAGCAGCTTGGCCAGATCGCCGGTCAGAAGCCCATCGTCACCAAGGCTAAGAAGTCCGTTGCGAACTTCAAAGTCCGTCAGGGCATGAACATCGGCGCCAAGGTCACCCTCCGCGGCGACCGTATGTACTACTTCATGGATAAGCTGATGAACATCGTTCTGCCCCGCGTCCGCGACTTCCGCGGCGTGAGCGACGTAAGCTTTGACGGCCGCGGCAACTATGCCATGGGCGTTAAAGAACAGCTCATCTTCCCCGAGATCAACTATGACGACGTCGACAAGGTTCGCGGTATGGACATCGTTTTCGTAACGACCGCCAACACCGACGAAGAGGCGAAGGAACTCCTTAAGCTCTTCGGTATGCCTTTCGGCAACATCAACGCCTAAGAGGAGGGTACATAAATGGCTAAGACATCAATGAAGCTCAAGCAGCAGCGTGAACCCAAATTTTCCACTAGGGCGTATACCCGCTGCCGCATCTGCGGCCGTCCCCACAGCGTTCTTCGGAAGTACGGCGTATGCCGCGTTTGCTTCCGCGAGCTCGCGTACAAGGGCGAGATCCCCGGCGTCCGCAAGGCCAGCTGGTAATCTTTAAGGAGGATAATTATGCTTACAACTGATCCTATTGCAGATATGCTCACCCGCATCAGGAATGCGCTGGTCGCGAAGCACGAAACCGTCGATGTACCCGCTTCCAACATGAAGCTCGCCATCGCGGAGATTCTCCTTAACGAAGGCTACATCAAGTCCTACTCCGTCAGCGAAGAGGGCGTTGAGAAGACGATGAACATCGTGCTCAAGTACGGTCCCAACCGTCAGCGCGTCATCACCGGCTTAAGGCGCATCTCCAAGCCCGGTCTCCGTGTCTACGCGAGGAAGGATAGGCTCCCCAAGGTCCTCAACGGCCTCGGCATCGCCATCATCTCCACCTCGAAGGGCATCATGACCGACCGCGAAGCGAGGAAGCAGGGCGTAGGCGGCGAAGTTCTCGCCTACATCTGGTAAGACAAATCAATTTGGAGGTAAAACATGTCTCGAATCGGAAAACATCCGATAACCGTACCCAGCGGAGTGACAATCACGGTCGAGAACAACGTCGTGACCGTCAAGGGCCCCAAGGGACAGCTTTCGGAGAAGGTATCCCCCCGCATGAACATCGAAGAGGAGAACGGCACCCTTAAGGTGACCCGCCCCACCGATGAGAAGCAGGATCGTGCTCTGCACGGACTCACCCGTACGCTTATCAATAACATGGTCATTGGCGTGACCGAGGGCTTCGAAAAGAAGCTTGAGATCGAGGGTACCGGTTACAAGGCTGCGAAGAGCGGCTCAAAGCTCGTTCTCACAGTCGGTTATTCCCACAACGTCGAGTTCGAGGAGAAGGATGGCATCGCCTTTGACGTTCCCGCTCCCAACAAGATCACCGTTAAGGGCATCTCGAAGCAGAAGGTCGGCCAGATCGCTGCCGACATCCGCGAGGTTCGTCCGCCCGAGCCTTATAAGGGCAAGGGTATCCGCTATGCCGGCGAATTCGTACGCCGCAAGGTCGGTAAGACGGGTAAGTAATGGAGGTACAGTATGATAAGTAAGATCGATAAGAATGCTGTCAGGGTAAAGCGTCATGAACGTCTCCGCAGTTATTTCAGCGGAACTCCCGAGCGTCCCCGTCTCAACGTATACCGCAGCTTGAAGCACATCTACGCTCAGGTCATCGACGACGTTAACGGCTTAACAATCGCCGCCGCGTCCACCGTTGAGGCTGAGATCATGAATCAGCTTGACGGTAAGGACAAGAAGCAGGCTGCCGAGCTCGTCGGTGAGACCGTTGCCAAGCGCGCCAAGGATAAGGGCGTCGAGAAGGTCGTTTTCGACCGCGGCGGTTATCTCTACACCGGTCGTGTCGAGGCCCTGGCAAACGGCGCCCGCAAGGGTGGCCTGGATTTCTAAGGAGGTACTTTAAATGCAGCAGAAGCGTAACTTCACTCCGGAAGTACCGGAATTTCAGGAGCGCCTTGTCGCGGTCAACCGTGTTGCCAAGGTCGTTAAAGGCGGTCGTACCTTCCGTTTTGCCGCTCTCATCGTCATCGGCGATGAAAAGGGCAGGGTAGGCGTCGGCACCGGTAAGGCTGCCGAGATCCCCGAAGCCGTCCGTAAGGGCGTCGAGGATGCGAAGCGTCACCTCATCAACGTTCCCATCGTGGGAACCACCATTCCCCACGCCGTTGAGGGTAAGTTCTCAAAGGGCCATGTCCGCATGCTCCCCGCTGAAGAAGGTACCGGCGTTATCGCGGGCGGTCCCGTCCGTGCCGTCCTTGAGATGGCAGGCATCAAGGATATCCGCACCAAGAGCTACGGTTCCAACAACCCCGCCAACTGCGTAAAGGCTACCATTGACGGTCTCATGCAGCTCAGGACTGCCGAGCAGATCGCGAAGCTCCGCGGCAAGACCGTTGCCGAGATCACCGAGTAAGGGGGAAAGAACTATGGCAAACCTTAAGATCGAATTGGTCAGGTCGACCATCGGCGCGTTAAAGGATCAGCAGGCTACCGTAAAGGCCCTCGGCCTTCACAAGATGCACTCCACAGTCATCAAGCCCGACAATCCCTGCGTCCGCGGCATGATCTTCAAAGTAAAGCACCTTGTCAAGGTGGAAGAAGTCTAATTGGAGGTGCAGCATGAAACTTCACGAGTTACAGCCCACTTACGGTTCTACCTCCGCTAAGCGTCGTGTCGGTCGCGGCACGGGCTCCGGCCTCGGTAAGACCTCCGGCTTTGGCCACAAGGGTCAGAAAGCACGTTCCGGAAGCAAGAAGAACGGATTCGAGGGCGGCCAGATGCCCCTTCCCCGCAGGCTCCCGAAGCGCGGTTTCTACAATAACTTCGCAAAAGAGTACACTGTTATCAACATCGAGGTCCTCGAGCAGTTTGATAACGACGCCGTGATCACCGCCGAGTTCCTCCGCGAGGCCGGCGTGATTCGCAAGATCGAAAAGGACGGACTCAAGGTTCTGGGTCGTGGCAAGCTTACAAAGAAACTTACTGTCAAGGCAGCTAAGGTTTCGGAATCAGCCCGTAACGCTATCGTTGCTGCCGGCGGAACTGTTGAGGTGGAGTAATGTTTAAGACATTCTTCAACGCATGGAAGGTTAAGGACATCCGCACGAAGATGCTCTTCACCCTCCTGCTCATCGTCATCTACCGTTTCGGATCGTTCATTCCGATCCCCGGCGTCAACGCCACCGCGCTGGCCGCCAATATTCAGAACTATGACCTTCTGGGGTTCCTCAACCTCTTCAGCGGCGGATCTTTAAGTCAGTTCTCGCTGTTCGCAATGGGTATCTCCCCGTACATCACGGGCTCCATTATAGTGCAGCTTCTGACCATCGCCATCCCCGCTCTCGAGCGTCTGTCCAAGGAGGACGACGGCAGGGAGAAGATCGAAAAGATCACCCGCTACGTCGGTATCGGCCTTGCCGCTGTGCAGTCGATCACCATCATCGTCACCCTCCAGAACCTTTCGAAGAGCTCCGGCGGCGAAAGCATCCTGAACGTTATCCAGCTGTTCAAGAGTGCGAAGGTCAACGAGATCTTTACCTACGTCACCATCGCCATCTGCTGTACGGCAGGTACCGCGTTCCTTATGTGGACGGGCGAGCGCATCACCGAGAAGGGCGTCGGCAACGGCATTTCCATGCTGATCTTCGCCTCGATCATCGCTTCCATCCCCGACGTCTTCGTAAGGATCTTCCGTTACTGGGAGATACTCCCCTGGGCGACCGTCGATCTCCAGCACGGCGGTATGATCCGCTGGTGGGTACCCCTCGTAGCGCTCCTTGTAACCATTATCCTGGTCGTCGGCATCTGCCTTGTCGATAAGGCAGTCCGCCGTATACCGGTACAGTACGCAAAGCGTGTCGTGGGCCGCAAGCTTTACGGCGGTCAGTCCACTCACATCCCGATGAAGGCGAATGCCAACGGCGTTATGCCGCTGATCTTCGCCATGACGCTCCTGCAGGTCCCCGCCATGATCGCTCAGTTCTGGGCCGACTCCAACGCGGGCTTCCCTAAGTTCGTCAGCACCTATCTGAGCTCCTCTTCGACGAACGTTGCGGGCGTCATCATCTACAACGTTCTCTACGGACTCCTGATCATCGCCTTCGCGTACTTCTATTCGTCCATCAGCTTCAACCCCGTGGACATTTCGAAGAACCTGCAGCAGAACGGCGGCTTCATCCCCGGCATCCGCCCCGGTAAGCCCACCAGCGATTATCTTCAGAAGAAGTCCAGCCGCCTGACCATGTTCGGCGCGCTCTACCTCTGCTTGATCGCGATAATCCCGTCCATACTGCTTAACGTCCTCGGCATCGACCTTCTCAGCCACTTCGGTGCGACCAGTATCCTCATTATGGTCAGCGTCGCCCTCGAGACCGCCGAGCAGCTCGATTCGCTCCTGCTGATGCGTCATTACAAGGGCTTCCTCGGATAATTCCTGCGGAATTACCCGGGGCCGAGAAAAACCCTATGGGTTTTTCTCGCGTTCCTGCGGGAAAAATTTATCCAAAACATGCGGTTTTGCGGCTTTTGCCGCAAAACCGCTTGGCGCTTGAATAAGTCAGCAATTAGCAATTAGCAATTAGCAATTTTACGAAAGGAGACCTCCCGAATATGAAACTGATCCTATTAGGTCCTCCGGGCGCGGGAAAGGGAACGCAGGCTGAAAGGATAGCCGAGCGCTATTCCATCGCGCACATCTCGACCGGCGATATGCTGAGAGCCGAGATAAGGCAGGAGACTCCCCTCGGCATGGAGGCAAAGGCGATCATCGACAGGGGCGAGCTCGTTCCCGATGAGATCATCATAGGCATGGTCAAGAACCGCATCGCAATGCCCGACTGCGAAAACGGCTTCCTCCTCGACGGCTTCCCCCGCACGATAGCGCAGGCGGAGAGCCTCATGGGCTTCACGGATATCGACCGCGCGGTCTCCATCGAGGTGCCGGACGAGTCCATCGTCGGCCGTATGGCGAAGCGCCGCGTCTGTCCCGCCTGCAAGCGCACCTATACAGTGGACGCGCTCGAGCCCGATGAGGACGGCGGCTACACCTGCCTCGACTGCGGAACGAAGCTCATCGCACGTGACGACGATAAGCCCGAGACGGTGCAGCACCGCCTCAACGTCTACGCCGAGCAGACGTTCCCGCTCATCGACTTCTTCGAGGCCAGGGAGCTCCTCTCGCGCGTTGACGGCGACAGGAGCATGGACGAGGTCGCAGACAGCATCTTCGGACTGTTCGAATAAGGAAAAATGGCAGAAAGAGTAACGATAAAATCAGCTTCCCAGCTTGAAAAAATGCGCGTTGCCGGCAGGCTCGTCGGCGAAACGCTGAACCACCTCGAAAAGCTCGTCGAGGTCGGCGTCTCGACGTATGATCTCGATCACGAGGCCGAGGCGTTCATCAGGAAAAACGGCGGCGTGCCGTCGTTCCTCCACTACAACGGCTACCCGGCGTCCATCTGCACGTCGATAAACGAGGTCGTCGTTCACGGCATACCCGATAAAAAGCGCAGGCTCAAGGACGGCGACATCATCTCCGTGGACTGCGGCGCGATAGTCGACGGCTGGCACGGCGACGCCGCGAGGACATTCCTCGTGGGGAACGTGTCGGACGAGGTCAGAAAGCTCGTCGAGGTGACGAAGGAGTGCTTCTTCTTAGGCGCCGAGCAGGCGGTCGAGGGCAATCACCTCATCGATATCGCGAGGGCGATAGAGGCTCACGCAAAGGAGTACGGCTACGGCGTCATCAGGGAGATGGTCGGTCACGGAATCGGCTCCAGCATGCACGAGCCGCCCGAGGTCCCGAACTACGTCGATCCCCGTATGGGCAGGGGACTGAAGCTCGCTGCGGGCATGACGCTCGCCATCGAGCCGATGATAAGCCTCGGCACTTGGAAGCTCGTCATCGCGAGGGACGGCTGGACCGCGTTCACCGCGGACGGCAAACCCAGCGCCCATTACGAGAACACAATTATTGTCGGAAAAGATTCCCACGAGGTCTTGACAATCGTTTAGAATTGTGCTATCATTAATCAGTTGCGTCATGCATACCGAACGGAGGTGCCAAAATGTGCGGATATTTCTGCAAAAATGGCCTTTTAACGGTTGAAAACGGGGCGAAAAACCCTGTCGGGCACGCAGCGGTAAGCCTTTGCGGGCATGATTCCGGCAAAATATATTTTGTCGTCGGCGTACGCAAAGCGGGGGAAAAGGGCGAAATGCTCCTCCTTGCCGACGGGAAAAAACGCGGGATCGACGCACCCAAGTTAAAGAAGCCGAAGCACGTAACGGTGCTTAAGCAGACGGACGAGGGAATAAGAACAGCGCTTTTAAACGGTGACCGGGTGGACGACTCGGTTATCGTTCATGCGCTCAAAGCGGTAAAAAAGGAGATCGGCACACCTTAAAGGGCGCCGACAGTGATCACTGAAAGAAGGAGGTTAGTATGTCCAAGCAGGATGTTATCGAAGTCGAAGGCGTCGTAACGAACACCTTCCCCAACACCATGTTCGAAGTCACGCTCGAGAACGGGCACAAGATCATCGCCACGATCTCCGGCAAGCTTCGCCAGAACTTCATTCGCATATTGACCGGAGATAAGGTCACAGTCGAGCTCTCTCCCTATGACCTCACCCGCGGCCGCATCACGTGGCGTGCGAAGAACTGACAAACAACGGCATTGCCGTCAAGATATGTAATTATGTTAAGGAGGAACAACCATGAAAGTCAGGCCGAGTGTTAAGCCCATGTGCGAAAAGTGCAAGATCATCAAGCGCAAGGGCCGCGTCATGATCATTTGTGAGAATCCCCGTCATAAGCAGAAGCAGGGCTAAGCTCGTTTAGCTTCCGAGGGATGACATGCGCTCGCGCAGAACACTTCACTTGCGCGAGGAGTGAAAACCTATTTAACTGCGTCTGATCATTTCCTGTCCGGTGCGGCTGCCCGGTTTGGACTTTGGCCAATGAGTGGTTGCTTGGCCAGTGTCTAAATCGGGAACCGGCAGGTGATTATACCCCCTAAGGGGAAGGGTAATTCCCCGAATAACGAATATTTCATTATTTTACGGAGGTAATTAAATCCAATGGCACGTATTAGTGGCGTTGATCTGCCCAGGGACAAGCGTGTTGAGATCGGTCTTACCTACATCTACGGTATCGGCCTTTCCACGAGCAAGAAGATCCTGGCGGAAACCGGTGTCGATCCCGACATTCGCGTAAGGGATCTTTCCGAGAACGATGTCAACCTTCTCAGGGAGTACATCGATAAGAATCTGAAGGTAGAAGGCGACCTTCGCCGTGAGACCGCGCTCAACATCAAGCGCCTCATCGAGATCGGCTGCTACCGCGGTGTCCGTCACCGCAAGGGCCTGCCCGTTCGCGGACAGTCCACCAAACAGAACGCTCGCACCCGTAAGGGCCCGAAGCGTCAGATGTCCAGAAAGAAGTAAGGAGGAAGCGATAAATGGCTAAACAGGTCAAGGGCAAGAAACTTGCCGTCCGCAAGCGCCGCGAGAAGAAGAACATCGAGCGTGGTCAGGCGCACATTCGCTCCTCTTTCAACAACACTCTCGTTACCATCACCGATCTGAACGGCAACGCGATCTCCTGGGCTTCCGCCGGCGGCTGCGGCTTCCGCGGTTCCAGGAAGAGCACTCCGTTCGCGGCTCAGATGGCTGCGGAGCAGGCTGCCAAGGCTTCCATGGAGCATGGTATGCGTGTTGTAGAAGTTTATGTTAAAGGTCCCGGCGCAGGTCGTGAGTCCGCAATCCGTTCGCTGCAGGCGGCTGGTCTTGAGATCAACATGATCAAAGACGTTACCCCGATCCCCCACAACGGTTGCCGTCCCCCCAAGCGCAGGCGTGTGTAAAGGAGGCAAACGATTATGGCAAGATATACTGATTCCGTTTGCAGGCAGTGCCGCAGGGAAGGCTGCAAGCTTTTCCTCAAGGGCGAAAGATGCTACAGCGCGAAGTGTGCGTTCACCAAGCGCGCGACCCCTCCCGGACAGCATGGTCAGGCTCGTCAGCGCAAGCAGTCCAACTACGGCATCCAGCTTCGTGAGAAGCAGAAGGTCCGCAGGATGTACGGCGTTCTCGAGTCCCAGTTCAGGAAATACTATGAGATGGCGTCCAACATGCACGGCGTCACCGGTGACAACCTCCTCGGCCTCTGCGAGCGCCGTCTGGACAACGTTTGCTACCGTCTGGCCTTCGGCGCAAGCCGCGCGCAGGCCCGTCAGCTCGTCGCTCACGGTCATATCACCGTCGACGGCAAGAAGGTAGACATTCCCTCCTACATTGTGAAGCCCGGTCAGGTCATTTCCGTAAGGAACTCCAGCCGCGACATGGAGTGCTTCAAGGCTCTGCGCGAGCAGGGCGCCGACGGCAAGATGCCCAAGTGGCTTACTCTTGACGCGGAGAACCTGAAGGGAACCGTCGTTGCCATGCCCCAGCGTGACGACATCGACGTTATCATTGAGGAGCATCTCATTGTTGAGTTCTATTCCAGGTAATGAATTGAAACCCTGCGTTTCCTTTGGAAACGAGACCCTGTACGCTTAATGAAAGGGGAGAGTTTGATGTTGGAAATTGAAAGACCCAAAATAGAGTGCGTAGAGCTTACCGACAGGTACGGCAGATTCGAAGTCAAGCCTCTTGAGCGCGGCTTCGGCACTACTCTCGGCAACTGTCTGCGCCGCGTGCTTTTGAGCTCGCTTCCCGGCGTCGCTGCAACCTCCGTCAAGATCGCTGGCGTGCTTCATGAGTTTTCCACCATTGAGGGTGTGAAAGAGGATGTCACTGAGATCATCCTAAATATCAAGGAGCTCCGTACCAAGATCCACGGCGAGGGCGCCAGGCGTGTCGTCATTGACGCCACGGGCGAATGCGAGGTCAAGGCATCGGACATCATCACAGACGCCGACGTCGAGATAGTCAATCCCGATCTGCACATCGCCACTCTGGGCGAAAATGCCCGTCTCAACATGGAGATCGTTCTCGATCAGGGACGCGGTTACGTTTCGGCCGATAAGAACAAGAAGCCCGGAATGCCCATCGGTGAAATAGCCGTTGATTCCATCTTCACACCGATCACCAAGGTCAACTTCCGCGTGGACGATACCCGCGTCGGCAACACCACCGACTACGATCAGCTCACGCTCGAGGTCTGGACCTCCGGCGCTATCCGTCCCGAGGATGCCGTCTCCAAGGCAGCCAACATTATGACCGAGCACCTCAGCCTGTTCATCAACCTCACCGAGGATACCCAGCGCGACACCATCTTTGAGGACAAGGGCGGCGACGACAAGTCGAAGCTGCTTGAGACCCCCATTGAGGAGCTGGATCTCTCCGTCAGGAGCTATAACTGCCTGAAGCGCGCCGGCATCAACTCCGTCGCGGAGCTGGTAGAGCGCAACGAGGAAGAGATGATGAAGGTCAGGAACCTCGGCCGCAAGTCCCTCGAAGAGGTGCAGCAGAAGCTCGCCGCCCTGGGACTTTCCCTCAGAGAAAGCGACGACTGATCAAATTAACTGTCCAATGCCCTTCGCGGCAACTATTATAGGAGGAAAAAGAAATGCCCAACCGTAAGCTCAACAAGCCCACCGATCAGCGTGATGCTATGTTCCGCAATATGGCGACCGCTCTTCTCTGGAACGGCAAGCTCGTAACTACCGAGACCCGCGCCAAGGAGCTCCGTCCCATCGTCGAGAAGCTCATCACCATGGCCGTGGCTGAGTATAAGAATACCGAGACCGTCACCAAGAAGTCCATGAACGACAAGCAGCAGGTCATCGAGGTCGAAAAGACCATCGACAAGCCCTCCAAGCTGCATGCCAGAAGGCAGATCGTCAGCTACCTCTACAACATCACCGAGGTCAAGGAGCACAAGGAGAAGAGGGAAGACTTCGAGAAGCGCGCCGTTGCGAACTATCCCGTCGTCGAGAAGCTCTTCCGCGAGCTCGCTCCCAAGTATGACGGCAAGACCGGCGGTTACACCCGCATTCTGAAGCTCGGTCCCCGCCGCGGCGACGCCGCCGAGATGGCTCTCATCGAGCTCGTCTGATCGAAGGATCAATAAAATCGCTCTCCGTTTAAATAGCGGAGAGCTTTTTTGATTAATCAATCACGGTCGGACGCAAATCGGATCGAATCAAATAAAAACACTTGTAATAATTGTTTGATGTGTTATAATTATACACAGGAGGTGTAAAAATGAAAAAGTTCATGGCGTGCTTGCTTATCGTAATACTGATCTTCCCCATAGCCGCCTGTAAAAAGGCGCCGGTCGAGGCAAACGTTTCCCCCGAGCCGACGGAGATCGCGACCGACGATCCGACCGCGGAGCCGACGGCTTCTCCCGTTATCTCGGACGAGCCGACCGCCGCTCCGACCGAGGAGCCGACGGCTTCTCCCGAGCCTACCGCCGTTCCCACGCCAACTCCCGAGCCGATAGAGCACGACTTCTTCGCCGAAGCGGAAAAAGTCGCCCATATCAACTGGGGGAATGGCGATCACAGGATCAAATATGAATATGATGCAGAGGGAGTATGTCCGTACAGCTTCTCGGTTGCGAACAACTGCATCTATATTCCCGATACCCTGGGAGGGAATAAGCTCCTGATCTACGATCTCTCGACCGGATCTTCACGAAAAACAGACGGCCCGATCTATATAAACCGTAATCCTTTTATTGTCTTGGGCGACAAGCTCATCACGTTTTTCACCGTATACGACCTTAACACAATGGAGACGGCGGGAATAAAGCATGACCCGGAGGACGCTCATATTGAAGGTGATAAGGTATCGTCGATCATAGTTCGTGACGGGATCGTTTACGCCTATCTTGAAACCTCCTCTACTATAAGTCAGCCCGCCGCTTGTGACGATTTCAACGGCGAATACATACTCGACCTTGAGAGCATGAAATGGGTCTTTCGATCTGTACCCACGCTGTTTGAAAAGACGAATCATAAATCCGATACCAGCGCTTACAGAACGGGCGTTTATCTCGGCTTCGACGCGGACGGAAACGAATATTACTGGAATATGGGCAGAGAGTATCACGAACCCGAGGAAGAAGGCGGCGAACCTGCCACGAGGATCTTCTACACCGTTTTCAAGTATTCGCCGGACGGAGTTCTGCTTTCCTATTTCGAGTTTGACCGTCATGAAGAAAACATTTACTTTGGCGGCTGGGGATACGGATACGAAACGATCTTCGTCCTCGCCGACGACGGAGCAATATACTACATGCTCACGACTTTGTCGGGAATAGATATTTACAGGATATTCATCTGAGGGTCGATCCGCACGCACGGGGCTTAAGCGTTCCTTAAGCCCCTCTTTTTTTGTATAAAAAAAGCCGATGCGCGGCATACTGAAAGTACCAAATCTAATTCGGGAGGTAAATATGACCGGAAATCAACCTTGGTTTATGAACAGTCAGCCGCAGGGCTCGATCGCGAACGGCGACCTTACCGTCGTTCAGGACGAAATGTATCAGGAGGCGCTTGCGTATAAGAAATGCAAGGTCTACGAAAGCCGCTTCACCGATCCGACGCTTAAACGCATGGCGTGCGATCACGCGGAGCATCACCGTCAGCACTTCGACGCGCTGAACAGCTATCTCGGATCAAGACAGTAACGGAGGAGAAAAATGAACAATCAGAACATGACCGAAAGGGAACTTTTGACCGATCTTCTCCATACCGAGAAGAACATGACCACCGTCTACGCGGGCAGCTGCACCGAGTGCGAGAGCATGGAGCTTCGCCGGATACTGCTTCAGAACATGACCGAGTGCTCCAACGACCAGTACACCGTCTTCGACGAGATGCGAAAGAGAAACCTCTACAACCCCAAGACCGCCCCTCAGCAGGAGGTCTCCGAGGCGAAGCAGAACATGCAGAACCTCATTAACGAAACGTGGTAAAGATCTAACAGAAAAGCTCTTCCAAACGGGGCTTCCTGATAAGGAAGTCCCGTGCGAGCAGAGCGAGCCGCAGCGGGTCAGCGCGCCGCGCCGCGATAGGCGCGGAATGCGATGAGCCAAGTAAGTAAGGCTGCTCCTGCGGACAAATCCGCAGAAATTGCACGAGAAAACACGGAACAGAGACTCAGTGCCTTTGCTCCGTGTTTTAGTATTATTGCTTAAGTTTTCTTAGGAAAAACCCGTTTGCTTCCTTGTGCGGATCTCTCAAACAGAAGAGCTTTTTTATCATTATTCCTCGCTGACCTCAAAACAATACGTCAACTGATCCTCTTGGCGGTTTACGTGCCCTCCGTCGACGGCGGTGACAACGCCGCCCATGTGTTCATAGAAGGCGCGGGCGGGGAGGTTGTGCTCGTTGCAGTTGAGGGTGAATGCGGGGGCTCCGTTATCTTTGCAGTAAGCGCGGACGATCCCGAGCGCGGTCTTTCCCGCGCCCATTCCCTTGTGGGAATTGAGGATGTAAAGCTGCATCACGTGCGGTATTTCCTTGTGAATAAAGGAAAAATAGCCAATGGGGATATCGCCGTCCCCGATCACGAACATCTCAATATCGGGGGAAAGTATCTTTTTAAGGGAGCTCTCCTCGTGCCGGGCATAATCGAACCCGTCGATGACCTCGTCGGGATAGATGCCGCGATAGGTCTCGTCCCAGACCTGCCTGCGAAGGCGGGAGAGCATGGCTGCGTCAGCCGGCTCCGCTTTCCTGAACGTGATCATTTTATCAGCCTTTCCGCCTGTTTTCGCGTCACGCCGGGGCAGATCTCCATAACGCGCGAAACAAGAAGCTCCTTCGCTTCCTTTGGCGTGTACCGCTCCTCGGCGGCGGCGATCTCCTTTTCGTAAAACCTGTCCGATAAGGAATACCGCGCCAGTCCCCAGCCGTAGGGGCGCCCGTGACGGTCGACCGCGTACTCGAAGGAGGTGGGGAGGACGAAGCACTTCATCTGAAGCGTCGTGATGAGCGCGTCGAAGCCGGAGCCCTTACCGTCCATGCCCGTCCTGCGGCGAAGCTCGGTGCTTATAAGCGAGCCCTTCTCAAGCTCGTTCATTATGAGCTCCGAGGAGTGCGGCAGGAAGCCGTCCTCATACATGCCCTCGAAATCATAGCCGTCGCGGCGGTAACAGGCGAGCACGCCGTACCATTCGGGCGTCATGAAGACCGCCTTGTTCCTGAACAGCTTGCCGTAGACGGAGACGAAAGTCTTCCACTCCCACGGGCCGTCCACGCCCTCGACGAACCACACGGCGGGATCGATGTGATCGCGAATAGAAAACCCCTCGATCCCGGAGGAAAAGAAGGGCAGAAAGCCGAGCTCCGATATAACGGATCGGAGCTGCTCCTTATTCGAAATTACGGGGATGTCGTTTGCCGTCATGCGTCAGTTCCTCCCGATGAGGGGCAGGTTCCTCACGCGCCTGTTTTCGATCACGCGGCGCGGGTTCTCGTTAGTAAGCAGGTCCGCCCATTCCTCGGAATACCTCTCAGCCACGAACTCATAAGCGTCCGCAAGCTCGGTCGTGCGGGTGAACACCCCGTGCGAATCCGTTGCGATGAAGTGGACGGCAGCCTCGTCAAGGAGCGTCCGCGCGGTGCGATAGCAGGGATCGGAGCGGTGGGAGAGGAGGCTCGTGCGGTTTATCTGCAGTAAGCATCCCATCCTTGCCCAGTCGAGCGCGAACCCGGGATCGTCCTGAACGGGGTAATATCTCTCCGGATGAGCGATTACGGGTGTAATTTTTCTCTCAAAAAGCGAAAACAGCACGTCGCGCACGCGCCACATGTCGTCGCCGAAGTCGAACTCGACAAGCATGTAATCGGAGCCCGCCAGGGTCAGCACGAGCCCGTCGTCATAGAGCCGCGCGACGTCGTCGGTGCCGAATACCTCCATGCCGCGGTGCAGATTTACATGGACGCCGTTCCTCTCAAAGAGCGAGCTCAAACCCTCGAACTCGCGTTCGTACCACGGGCCGAAGTAGTTCCCGAACGAGCCGGGTATGTTGCAGTGGGGCGTGACGATGATGTCCGTGACGCCGGAAGCCTCCGCGATCTCGCCCATGCGCGTGCTCTCGGCAAAATCTCCCGAGCCGTCGTCCACGCCGGGCACTATGTGACAGTGGATATCGATCATTGCGCGATCCTTCTATTTGTGATCATACAATGATTTTACCCTTAATGAAGCGAATTGTCAATCTTGCCTTTCGTGATTGAATTATTAAGCCCGAGGTGGTAAAATGGTAAAAACGGTTTTTTCGAGGTCATGATGATAAAGGGCGTTCTCTGCTCCACCGGAGCGATGATAACGAGGTTCAACGGACGCGATCCCAGTCTCCTCCGCGGGTTTTATCCACAGCTTAACGCGGACGGCGTCGAGTTCATGGTCTATCCGTCGTGGGACGATATGCTGTGGGAGAACATCGCGGCGGTCAAGGCGATCTCGCGCGAGATCGGCATGCCCATTCCCGTCCTCCACATGGACAAGAGGATAGGCGAGCTTCTGAGTTTGGGCTCGGACGAAGAGATAAAAGAGGCGGGGGAGAGATTTAAAAATAACCTTCACATCGCGCTTGAACTCGGGGCGGAGCTTTCGGTTCTCCACCTCTGGGGCGGCGCGGCGAGCGATCACCATATCGAAAGGAACTTCTCCGTGCTCGGGGACTATCTCGATGAGGCAGAGAAGGCGGGCGTCACGCTCACGGTCGAGAACGTCGTCTGCGCCGTGAAAACGCCGCTTGAGCACCTAAGGAGCATTATGGACGAATACCCAGGCGCGCTCTTCACCGTCGACACCAAGATGGCGGAGTTCCACCGGGAGATGCCCGAAACGCTCTCGGACGAGCGGCTCTGGGACGGCAGGACGCGGCACCTGCACGTCAACGATTACGGCGGCGGGGTGAGGGATTTTTCGGATCTTCGCGTGCTGCACATGGGCGACGGGCACGTGGATTTTACGCCGTTCTTTGAAAAAATAAAGGCGACAGGCTACTCCGGCTGGCTCACGGTCGAGTCGAGCTCGACTAATCCCGACGGCTCGGTCGATTTTAAAAAACTCAACCGCACGATCGAAAACGTGAGGAACGCGGCAAAATAACACTTGCGGCGCGAATAAAAAAGTGATAGAATACATTTGCTTCGGGGCAGGGTGAAAGTCCCTACCGGCAGTAAGCCCAATGGGTAAGTCTGCGAGCAGCGAAAAAATCGCTGCCGAATCGGTGCAAATCCGATACCGACGGTCACAGTCCGGATGAGAGAAGCGGTACACATTTGGAAAGCACCTCCTTTTGCGCTCCGCTTTAACGGAGCAAAGAAGGAGGTTTTTATGTCTCAATTTTTCGAAAATCTGTGGTCGGGCTTGAGCGAGCTGGCGGCACGTATCTGGAACGGCATGCTCTCCGCGATCAAAAACGGCTGGGAGACCATATCCGCGAATACCGGGTTCATACTCGTCTGTCTCGGCGTGTTCGCGGGGCTGTTCCTCATCGCCTTCCTCTATGAGCGGTTCGTAATGAAGGAGCGGAGAAGGAGGTTTTCCGATACCCACTACATCGCCTACACCGCGCTGTTCTCCGGAATGGCGGGCGTGCTGATGCTCCTCGAGATACCGCTCTTCTTCGCGCCGGGCTTTTATAAGCTCGACCTCTCGGAGCTGCCCGTGATGATCTCCACGTTCTATCTTGGCCCCGTCGCGGGCGTCGTGACGGAGCTTATCAAGGTCGTCCTGAAGCTCATTCTGAAGGGCACGTCGACCGCCTTCGTGGGGGATTTCGCCAACTTCGCGGTCGGCTGTTCGTTCGTGCTTCCCGCCGCGATGGTCTACCACGCGAAGCCGGGCAAGCGGTCGGCGCTCGTGTCGCTTATCGTCGGCACGGTCGTTATGACGGTGTTCGGCAGCGCCTTCAATGCGCTCTATCTGATCCCGAAATTCGCCGAGCTCTTCCACATGGAGATCCCCGCGATCGTCGCGATGGGCACCGCCGTCAACAAGCACATTTCGAGCGTGTGGACGCTCGTATTCTACGCCGTCGTGCCGTTCAACCTCTTGAAGGGCGTCATCATCTCCGCCGTCACGTTCCTTATCTATAAGCGCATCTCGCCGCTCATGCACAAGCTCGACGCCGGACGGACGCGGAGAAAAACTCATAAGGAGCCGGAGCCCGAAGCGGAAACAAATGAATAACAATAAAGGGATCTTCCGAAAGGAAGACCCCTTTTATATGCGTTTAGCTTATCTTTCCTCGTAATCCGAATAATTCGCGAACTTCGTAAGCTCCGGCACCCAGGTGAGGTCTATGCGCCTCGTTTCGCCGTTCCTGTGCTTGACGACGTTCAGGTACGCGATATTGTTGTGGTCGGCGTATTCCTGCGTGTCGGCGTAGGCGGCGGGGCGGTAGAGCATCATGATTATGTCGGCGTCCTGCTCGATGGAGCCGGATTCGCGGAGGTCGCTCATGAGGGGCATATGATCCGAACGTTTGTCGGGCTCACGCGAGAGCTGGGAAAGGACGATGAGCGGCACGTCGAGCTCCCTCGCCAAAATCTTTAAGTTTCTCGTCATCTCGGAAACGACCGCCACGCGGGAATCCGATCTGCTCGTCGACTGCATCAGCTGAAGATAGTCCACGATAACGAGGTCGAGCCCCTGCTTCGCCTTTATGCGGCGGCAGCGGGAGCGAAGCTCCGCAACGGTTATTCCGGGGGTGTCGTCAAGAAGCAGCTGCGCGTCGCCGATGTCGCCGAAGCTCTTGGCGATGGTCATCAGCTGACCCCCGTCCGTGCGGCCCGTCTTGATGCTCTGGAGGGGTATGCCGGTCTCGGTCGCCATAACGCGCATGGCGAGCTGTTCCTTGCTCATCTCAAGGTTAAAGAACGCGACCGTCGCGCCCTCACGGAGGGCGGCGTGCGACGCGATATTCAGGGCAAGGGTCGATTTGCCGCTTGCGGGACGGCCTGCTATAATGATGAGGTCGCTCCTGTGGAGGCCGCTCGTAAGCTCGTCAAGGTCGTAAAAGCCCGTGGGGAGGCCGGTCGCCTGGCCGGAGAGCTTCATAAGCTCGCCCACGCGGTGATACACGCGGCCGTAGACGGGGGCGATGGGCTCGATGTTCTCCTCGCTGGAGCGTACGGCGATCTGCATGATGCGGCGCTCCGCGTCGTCCAAAAGCAGCGCGGTCTCCTTCGAACCCGTGCGCGCGCTCTGCGAGATATCGGTGCAGACCGTGATGAGGCGCCGCCTCGTCGATTCCTCGATAACGATGTCGGTGTAATGCCCGACGTTCATCGCGGTGGGGGTGGTGACGGAAAGCTCCGTCAGATATTCGATGCCGCCCGAAGCCTCGGTCTTGCCGAGCTTCTCAAGCGCGTCGAGCACGGTCACGACGTCGACCGAAGCGCCGCGGTCCCACAGATGCTTCATCGCCCTGAAAACCTCGCGGTTTTTAAGGCTGAAAAAGTCGTCGGGCGTCAGCTTGTCGAGAGCGTCGCGGCTCGTTTCGGGGGAGAGCAGTACGGAGCCGAGGACGGCCCTTTCGGCTTCCTCGCTGTACGGCAGACCCAGTTTTTCTTCTTCCGCCATGCCTTACTCCTCGACCGCGAGCACTTCGACCTTAAAGGCCGCGTCGGTCTGCTCGAACATATGCGCAGAGACCTCATAGATACCGAGAGCCTTGATGGGCTCGGGTATGCGGATCTTCTTCTTGTCTACGGAAAGATCGTACTGCTCCTTCAATGCGTCGGCGATCTCCTTGCCGGTGATGGAGCCGAACAGCCTGCCGTTCTCGCCCGCCTTGGCGTAAATGCGCACGGTGAGGTCGCTCATGCCCAAGGCAAGCTCCTTCGCGGTCTTTCTCTGCACCTCGATGCGGTGCTCCGCGGCGGCCTTCTTGATCTTAGCCGCGTTGATATTCTTTGCGTCGGCAAGCACGGCGAGCTTCCTCGGGATCAGATAATTCCTGCCGAAGCCGTCCGAAACGTTGACGATCTCGCCCTCGCTGCCGGTGCCCTTAACGTCCTTTAACATCAATACCTTCATTTATTCATTCTCCTTGTCGTTATTGTCTTTTTCGTCCTTTTTCCTGCGGACGTAGCCGTATTTTTCATACTCGTCCTCCTCGCGCCGTTCCTCCTCCTCGCGCTTTAAGTCCTCAAGCATCTTCACTATGTACGCGCGCCTCGGCCTTATCTGCTCGGATATCCCGAAGAACATAAGGAAAGCGAGACTGTAAGGGAACAGGAGCGCGGTGATCACGAAGAGCAGCACGCGCGCGGCCTTCGGCGCGCCGGGCACGGAGAGCATGAAGAGCAGGAACGCGAACCCCTGCAGGGCGAACATCGATACGATCGGTATGCCGAGCGTGAACGCGACCGCGGCCGCCCGCTCGAGCCTTATTATGAAGCACACGACGATCGCCGCGATGAGTATAAGACTGCCCCAATGCGCCGTCCGCGGAAGCCGCCAGTCGCGGAGCCTCGCCATCTTAGCGGGCGTGACCTTGAAGAGCCTCGAGAACAGACGTAAGAACAGTATGAGTCCGAGCGCGTAGATCTCGGCTGAGAGCAGGGACATGGGCATAAGAATGTCCGGGATAAGGCTTTCGATCTCGGCGAAATACTCGGTCAAGGACGCCGCGGTCACCTTGTCGGCGGCAAAGGCGGCGGTAATGGGCTCGGCGATCACCTCGGAGAACATCGCGACGGCGTCCGCGTGGGGCTTGTCCCCGCGTAAGATGGCCGTAAGCGTTAAGGAAAGATACATTCCGACCGTGAGCACCGCCGCGAGAGCGAGCAGGCAGTACCTGTGCGGGAAGCGCTTTTTCAGGTAAACGGTCAGTATGATAAGCACCAGCGCGAGCATGACCAGGGAGGCCAGCCCGCCCGGGTCGGTTCCGAGGGACAGGAGCGAACCCGCCGCGACCGCGCCCAAAACCGGAAGCGCATACCACAGCCCCCACTCGGCGGCCATGAACGCCGCGAAAGCGAGTACGGGCAAAAGGAGCGCCTGCGATATGAACGAAAGCCCGAAGGCCAGAAGCGTCACGCCGAGAAGTATGAGTATTTTAAAGCCTGTCTTCACTTTAAATCCCTTTCAGATTTATCTCCACTATATATTGTACCTTATTTAGGAAGTGCTGTCAACTGATGAAAGTTAGGGATTAGGGATTAGGAAGCAGAGAACGCAACAATTGCCAATTGCTAATTGCTGATTGCTGACCCCCCTCCCATCGTTGCCGCTTAACACATTCTCCCCTCCCCGCATAGTGATATAACAGCACGGATAAGGAGGCGACTATGCGGGAAAAGGGACTTGACCGGCTTGCCCCGTACGGGCACGCGAAGGTCGAAAAGATATTGGACTCGGCTGCGAAGGAGAGGCTTATTTCCCTCGGCGTGAACGAGGGCGTCGAAGTCTGCCGCCTTTTTTCCGCGCCCTCGGGGGATCCGACGGCGTACCTCGTTCGCGGCTCGGTGATCGCGATAAGGGCGCAGGATGCGAAAAACGTGATCGTGGGAGACGGAACATGGGCATGACGCGCGAGCGCGAGGGCAGAAGGCTAAGGCGCGCGGCGGACGTGAACTGCGCCTTCCTCGGCAATCCCAACGTGGGCAAGAGCACGCTCTTCAACGCGCTCACGGGGCTCGACAGGCACACCGGCAACTGGACGGGCAAGACGGTCGACACGGCGGTCGGCTTCATGCGAGGCGCGAAAAAGCGCACGGCGCTGTGGGATCTTCCGGGCATCTACTCCCTTGGCGCGACCTCGCCCGAGGAGGTCACCGCGCGGGACTTCCTTATTAATACCAAGCCCGACGTCAGCGTCTTCGTCTGCGACGCGTCGAACATGGAGCGGAGCCTCAACCTCGTTCTGCAGGCGCTCCCCCTGTCAAAAAACGCGGTCGTCGCGGTGAATCTGACCGACGAGGCGGCAAAGCGCGGGGTGTTCGTCGACATAAAGGAGCTTTCCCGGCTCCTCGGCGTCGAGGCTGTCGCGACGAGCGCCTCGAACGGAACGGGCGTAAAGGAGCTGAAGGAGGCGATAATCCGCGCGGCTGAGGCGAACGGCCGAATCGACAGGGAAATACCGGACGATCCCTCGGACCCTAAGTGGCGCGAGGCGGAGGCGATCGCGAAAAGGGCGGTCAAGCGGGACGCCGACCCCATATCATCTAGGAGGCTGAAGCTCGACCGCTTCCTGACGGGAAAGTTCACCGGCACGCTCTCGATGCTTCTTATGCTCGCGGTCGTGTTCTTCATCACCATGGTCGGCGCGAACTGGCCGTCGGAGCTTCTTATGCGGGGGCTGACATGGTTGAAGGCCGTGATCCGCGGGGCGTTCGTTAGCCTGAACGCGCCCGACGCGCTCACCGGCGCGCTCGTCGACGGCGGTCTCGGCACGCTCTTTACGGTCGTCGCCGTAATGCTCCCGCCGATGGCGATATTCTTTCCGCTGTTTACACTTCTGGAGGATCTGGGGCTTTTACCCCGTATCGCGTTCAACCTCGACAGGCCGTTTGCCCGCTGCGGCGGCTGCGGCAAGATGGCGCTGACCACCTGCATGGGCTTCGGGTGCAACGCGGCGGGCGTGGTCGGCTGCCGCATAATCGAGGACGGGCGCGAGAGAAAGCTCGCGATACTCACCAATTCGCTCGTGCCCTGCAACGGCAGGTTCCCCACCTTGACCGCGCTCATCGCCGTTTTCATGACGGCGGGCTGCGCCGCCTCGGGACTCGCCGGCGCGCTTTTACTTACTCTGCTCGTGCTCCTCGCGATACTCGCCGTGTTCGCCGTGAGCAGGCTTCTTACCAAAACTCTGCTCCGCGGCAGGCAAACTTCGTTCGTGATGGAGCTTCCGCCCTTCCGCAAGCCGAAGATCGTAAGGATCCTCATAAGGTCGCTTCTCGACAGGACGCTGTTCGTGCTGGGCCGCGCGGCGGTCGCGGCGTTCCCGGCGGGGGTGATCATCTGGATACTCGCGAACGCGGGCGGAAGCACGGCGCCGATCGTGCGCGTGACGGGCTTTCTCGACCCGATGGGGCGGCTGATGGGGCTTGACGGCGAAACGCTGACGGCGTTCATACTCGGGCTCCCCGCGAACGAGCTCATAATGCCGCTCACGCTGATGCTCTACCGCGGCGCGGGCACGATGGCGGGAGGGGATATCGGAAGCGTACTCACGGCGAATGGCTGGACGGCGTTCACGGCGCTCGAGGCGATAATACTCATGCTCTTCCATTCGCCCTGCATGACGACGCTCATGACCGTCCGCCGCGAAACGCGGTCAATTAAGTGGACGCTCGCCGCGTTCCTGATCCCTTCGGCGCTCGGCGTGACGCTGACGGTGGCGTTAAATCTTGTAAGGGAGGCGGCGCTGTGGCTGACGAAGTTGTTATAAAGAGGAAAAGGCGCAAAAAGGGCGGTGTGCTCATCGCGCTTGCCGCGGTCGTGCTCGCGGCCGTAATCCTCGCTGCGGCGGTGACTAAAAGGCTGAACGCCTACCTTGCGATCGCGGCGGCGGAGCGCGTGCGCGAGATCACCGTAAGGGCGCTGAACCTTTCCGCGGCGGAGACGCTGGCGGGGCGGGAGGAGGGCTTCCTCACCGTCACGGAGCTCGGGAACGAGGCGTTCATAATAAACGCCGACACGGTAAGCCTCGGGCGGTTCATGACCGATGCGGCGGCGCGTGCGGACAGAGCGGTCGCGGAGGCGGGCAAAATCGGCGCGGGGGTGGAGGCGGGCACGCTCACGGGGCTCGTGCCGCTTACGGGAACGGGGCGCACGGTCACGGTCAGATTCATGCCCATCGGCTCCGTTCACGCCGAGAGCGTTTCGGGCTTAAAGTCCGCCGGCATCAACCAGAGCCTCTTTACGGTAAGCGTCGTTCTCACCGTAAGGCTCAGGCTCCTCATCGCGGGGCACGACGAGGTGATAGAAGTAAAAAACACCGTTCCGATAGCCGAAACGGTGATAGCGGGGAAGGTCCCCCAGGTGTATACGAACGTCGCGAACGCGGACGATATGCTGAACCTTATCCCGAACGAGGTGCCGTGATAAAGGAACGCCCGCTACGCGGCAAGCTCCTCGTCCTCTTGTAAAAACTCCAGGATGAGGTTAAGCGTTGCGGGATTCGCGCGGCCGTCTGAGTAAAGGACGTCGACGTGACCGCCGGAGACGACCGCGAACGAGATATTGCTTCGCGAGGAAAGCTCGGGCGCCTTGGAATAGACGGAGAAGCGATCCGCGGGCACCGACTTGTCAGTGCCGCCCTGGATAACGAGCACCTCGGTATCGCAGGCAAGGAGCGCGTCAACGGCGCTCGCATCGGCGCCGTCCTTACCGAACAGTATCGTCTGCCACAAATAAAGCAGGGGATAGTTTAAATAGACCGCTTTTCCGACCTTCGTGTAGGCGCCCTGCAGAACGCCGTCCATAGTGCTCGCGAGGCCGCCGACGGTTATCACGCGGTCGGCGCGCGAAGCCTCCATGCATGCGGCAAAGCCGCCTCGGGAATGTCCGAGAAGGGTTATCCGGCTGCACCCGAACCGCCCGTTTTCCTCGATAAGATCGAGGCAGGCGTCAAGGTCCTGAACGATCTGGGGGAAGCCCTTCTGATCCCTGCCGCCGCTCCTGCCGACGCCGGTCGGATCGAACGTGAATACGGAAAAGCCCTCGTCCGTGAGCGCCGTTACGAGCGGAAGGCAGTCCTCCTGGATCGCGCGGAAGCCCGATACGATAACGATAAGCTCGTCGGAACCCCGCCCGTAGAGGAAGCCCTTAAGCTCGTTTTTGCCGCTTTTGAAGGCGAACTCCTCGCGCGCGGGGTAATAGGGGGCGGACTTGTCGAAGCGTCTGAAAACGCGGGCGTAGACCGCGCCCGTCACGGCGAACGAGAGGATGAGGAACGCGAGCAGGGCCGCGGGGATAATTATCCACGCGGCGCGTTTCTTATGAGGCTTGGTCATACGCTCCACCTCGCTTAAAGCCAAACTCAGTAATCGGCCTCGTCATTTGAGGCGCCGCGCTTTTTGGGGAAGCGGATGCGCGGATCGGCGGGTTCGGGCTTCTGAACGGGCCCTAAAATCATATGCGAATAGATGAACGGATTGTAGCTCTCGGGCGACCTCGGGGAGATTTGTGCGACTCCGGTGTACTCGTACGGATCGCCGTAGGTCGTGGTGAGCTTGCTCAAGAAGCCCTCGTAGCCGTTCTCGGTGGTGACGTAGTACCACTTGTTGATGTGCGCCCAGGCCGTGACCTTGGTCTTGTTGGGCAGCTTCGTTATCACGTTCCCGTCCCTGACAAATGGCTCGGAGCGAAGGTTCACGGCGCCGTTCGTCGTGCCGTCCATCAGCGTGAACATGCCGTCGGCGGGGGCGGGGAAGCCGGTCACGTAGGAAAGATCCATTGTGACGTAGCCGTTAAGGCCCTTGTACCACGCCTTGAACCAGCCGTTCGAGCTCACGTCGAATATGTCGAAGTGGTCGCCCTTGTTCATTACGCCGATGATCGAATACTCCGTGCCGGGGCCGGAGCGGAAGTTGGTGTTGTTCGCCGTGCAGACGCCGTAGGCGACCGCGTCGGGGCCGACGAGGAAGGGATCCTCGGGATCGGACGGGGACGAGCCGTCGGGATTGCGCTCGGTGATCGTGATTATGTCGAAATTCGGGTAGTAGAACTTCAGTATCTGCTGATACGTCCACGCGTAGGTCGCGGGGTTCGCCCTTATGTTCGCGCCGATCTGCGAAAGCCCGATGCCGTGACCGTGACCGGAGTAGATGAGCGTGTAGCCGTTCGACGTCGACTTGCCCCAATAGATGAGGCGGGAGGTCTTGAACACGTACTTGTAGCTCGAATAGCTGTCGCCCGAGCCGTCAACGTCGGTCAGCGCGAAGGTCCTTAAGTGCTCCGTGGGGCACTCGAACGTGTAGGTCTTGTCGCCGTCCGAGGTCGTGACCTTTGCCTTGACGTGCAGCTTCTGCATATGCCTCTCGGTGCCTTCCTTGGGATCGAAGGTGTAAAGCTCCGAAATGGACACGAGCTTCGTCGCGCTTATGCCGTAAAGGGTGTTGATCTTCTTTAAGATGAAGTCGCGGAAGCGGCTGTTGTCGCCCGTGCCGCCGAACGTGACGGTGATCTTGTCGGTGTCGTCGGTGTAGTCGTTGAACTCGATGTCGTCCTTCGTAACGCCGTACGCGCCGTCGTACCACTGGCAGCTCGAGCCGAATATGAACGAGGGCAGGCTCGTCTCGCCTCCGTTCGAATGTCCGTAGCAGATGGGCACGAAGCCGTCCTGGTAGCTTATCGCGACGCCGACTACGTCAAGGCAGTGGCGCATGGTGGGCAGGCGGTTCTCGCGGAAGCCGCGGTACGCCTGGTACTGGGAGCTGGAGTAGCCGTCCTTGATGTCGTAGGTCGAGTCGGCGGCGGTGTCGATGTAGTAAAGCCCGTGAGCCTTCGCCGCGACCGCCTGAGCGCGAAGCGCCTCGTCCTCGCAGTAGGGATTGAGCTCATAGCCGACTACGCCGTAGATGTAGTACGCCATGGGCACGGTGTTGACCATCATCATTGTCGAATCCTTCACGAGGAAGCGGAAATCGCCGAGATACATGCGCCCCTGTGTGGAGCTCGACGCGCAGGAAACGAGCGTCAGCATGCCCTTCTCGTAGTTCTGGTCGACTCTTTTTAGCTTCACGTCCGTAGCCTCGCGTATGACCGCGCCGGTCGTGCGGTTGGTCAGCTTGATCTTGCCCGCCGAGGTCTTCTCGACCTTAACGGGATAGGGCGAAGCCATCGTGCCGGAGAGCGTCTTGTTCGCGCCCTCGACGACGTAATCGGTGCCGAGATCGAGATCGATCGACGAGGTCGAGCCGATGGTGATGAGCACGCGGATCGTCGAAAAATCGTAATCCGTCGGGGGCTTTTTGCGCGTTTCGGGAGCTTCCGTGCCGCGAACGGGGCTAAGCTCCTTGGCGTACGCGCCGAGGGGTGCGAAGCACGCGAGCGCGAGAACGATCGCGAGCGCCGCCGCCCATACCTTTCTGTTTTTTAAAAGTCTTTTCATTTCAATTCATCCTTTTTCAAAATGATCCTTACGGCCTCGGACGCGAGCGCGAGTCCGAAAGCCGCCGGCACGAACGGGACGGAGCCGGGCGAGGGCTTCTTCGAGTCCGGGTCGGGAGCTGAGAACACGGGCAGGGTCGGCTCCTCGTCCGACCACGCGACCGTGAGTTTCTTTATCCCGCGGGCTTTAAGCTCCCTTCGCATCACGCGGGCAAGAGGGTCAACGGACGTCTTATAAATATCGCCTAACTTAACGCGCGTCGGATCGAGGCGGTTCCCGGCTCCCATCGACGAGATGACGGGGACGCCCCTTTTCACGCAGTACGAGATAAGGGCGAGCTTCGCGGTAACGTTGTCCACGGCGTCGATGACGACGGAGACGCCGGAAGGGACGAGTTCAGATGCATTGTCCGCTGTTACGAAGGAATCGACGGGGAATACGACGGCGTCCGAAACGGCCTCGATATGCCGCTTTATCGCCTCGACCTTCTTAAGGCCGACCGTCTGTTTTTCGGCGCAGATCTGGCGGTTGAGGTTCGATTCCTTGACGACGGCAAAGTCGACGACGGTGAGCCTTCCCACGCCGCAGCGGCACAGCGCGTCGCAGGCGTGACCGCCCACTCCGCCGACCCCGAAAACGGCCGCGTGCGCGTTTTTAAGGACGCCCTCCGCGTCCTCGCCGAGCAGCATCGCAGTGCGGTAAAAGCTCTCCTTCAAACCGAAACCTCCTCGCGGATAATAACCTATTATAATTATATCATGTTTGTCACAAAAAATCAAGAAGCCCCTGTTTTCTTAATGAAATCAAGCAAAAAAAGGATCCCGCATTGCGGGACCCCTCTTGGACCGATGAAAAATTATCAATTATAATCCGCCTCGACCGCGTAGTACATGGGGTACGGGATCGTCGTGCCGGAGGGCTTCATAAAGATGATGTAGTAATCCCTCGCGACGGACAGGTTGAAGGTCGCGATGTAGAGCTGGTTCGACGAATCGTAGCTGAATCCGATCTGCACCTTGTGGAAGTCCGAACCCTCGAAGTAGCCGAACACGAAACCGATATCCATGCCGGACTCGTAGAACTTGAAGAGGATCGTGACCTCGCCGGGGCTCGTCACGGTGAGCTTATAATAGTCGAAATCGTTCGCGTCGGAAAGCTCGGCGGCGTAGGCACAGCCGGAGAGCAGCACGTCCGCGGAGGACTTCGTGTCGTTCGACTCCTGCTCGTGATGGCTGAAGGTGTCGTAGAAGCCGGGCTGCGGAGCGGTCGCCTCGCCGAACTCGGAAAGCTCGGTAAAGCCGTTCATGTCGAGCCGGGAGAGCTGATTGATGTTGACCGCGAAGTTCAAATTCTGACCGTCGGTGCGCTGCCAGGTGTTGACGCCCAGCACCTCGCCGTACTCGTTCACGAGCGGGCCGCCGCTGTTGCCCGGGGAGATGGGCGCGGTGATCTGGATGTAGGAAACGCCGTCCTCAACGCGGTCGGCGGAGGAAACGATGCCGTTCGAGAGCGTGCCGGTATAGCCGCGTGGCGAGCCGATCGCGTAGACCGTCTGGCCGGTAACGGCGCCGGATTCGGCTATCTCGAGGAAGCTGTTGCCGGAGATCTCAAGCTGGATCAGGCAAAGATCGAGATCCTCGTCGTAATCGATAACGCCCTTGATCGCGACCTCCGTGTCGTCCTTGAGTATCGCGGTGGCGTTGATCGCGCCCTTCATGACGTGGAAGTTCGTCAGCACCACGCCCTGATCGTTGATGAAGAAGCCGGAGCCCTGCCATGCGTCGCCCGCCGTATCGACGGTGTGGATCTCGACGACGGAGGGGGAGACCAGCTCGAATATCTCCTCGGCGGTCAGCGTGCGCTTCGTCCAGACAGCGGTGTAGACGGTGTCGCCGGTGATGGGGCCTACCTCGGGCTCCCAGCCCGCAAAGTCATAGCGCTCGCGCTCGGCGGTGGGAGCGGCGGGAGTTTCGCCCTTCTTGAGCTGCTGCTCGGCGGCGCCTAAGAGAGTGCCCTCGCCCGCGTCGAAGGTGACGGTGTAGAGCTTCGTCCACAAAGCTTTGATCTCAAGATTGTCCTGAACGTCGGTAAAGTCGCCTTCCCAGCCCGCGAACTCGTAGCCCTCGCGCTTGACCGTGGGCGCCTCGGCGTCATTGCCCTTTTCGACGAACTGCGAAAGCTCGCCGGAGACGAGAGTGCCGCCCGCCGGGTCGAACGCGACCTCGTATTCGGGCTTGGAGAAAAGATCGCCAAGGCAGCCGACGCTCGAAAGCGCCATCGCCGCGATCAGTATAATACATAAAACACGCTTCATACTGTCTTACCCCCATATTGATCTGATTCTATTATAACAGATAAGCTATGCTCCGTCAACAATTTGTGACACGGGGGGACGGTGAGCAATCAGCAATCAGCAATTTGCAATTAGCAATTGTTGCGTTCTCTGCTTCCTGATCCCTAAAACAATTGACAGCTACCGAACAAATGTGCTATAATATTATTAGGGGCGGATAAACCGTCCGAAAATGAAAGGATAAATTAAAGTGAAGAAAATAAACGATCAATTCATTCGCGTGTTTGCGTGGATGAACGAACTGGGGCTGACGCTCGCGGAGAAGATAGTGTATGCCGTGGTCGCCGGTTATACGGAATACAAGGGTTTTTTCGATGGAGAGGCCTCTTGGCTTTCGGGATGGACAAACGAGAGCAGGAATGAGAACGAAAGGATACTTCGTTCTTTGAATGAGAAGGGATTAATTTATGTATCCGGCAAGATGGGGAATACCGTCCGGTACAAGGTTTCGGCGCTGGGCGGAACAGGCAAAAGAAGGAACGCAGGATCCGGAAGCGATAATGTATCTATAGATTCTATAGATTCTATAGATTCTATAGAAAAAGAAAAATACAGAAAATCTATAGATTCTATAGATGCTTCATCTATTGAAAGTTCTATAGATTCTATAGATTCCAAACGTCGCTCCGATCCCTCGAGGGAGCGCATAATCGCCCTCATGGATGAGTACGGGGACATAACGAAGGTGCCCTATGAAAGGCTCGCAGAGGCGTGCGGGAAAGTTAGCAATTAGCAATTGGCAATTGGCAATTGCTGCGCTCTCTAATACCTAATACCTAATCCCTAATACCTTAGGCAAAAAAAGCCCCCTCGACGGGGGCATGACGTCTTATCAGTTCTCAGCCTTCTCGGCCATGCGCTTGTTGAAGTCCTTGACGCGCTGATCCTTGGTGAGGAGGCGCTTCCTCATTCTAATGGACTTCGGCGTGACCTCGACGAGCTCGTCGTCCCTGATGAACTCAAGGCACTGCTCGAGCGAGAAGATCACGGGAGGAGTGAGCCTCAAAGCCTCGTCCGAGCCGGAGGCGCGGGTATTGGTCATGTGCTTCTTCTTGCAGACGTTGATGGTGATGTCCTCGTTCCTCGCGCACTCGCCGACGATCTGACCCTCGTAAACGGGCACGCCCGCGCCGATGAACATGCGTCCGCGATCCTGCGTGTTGAAAAGGCCGTAGGCGTTGGATTCGCCCGTTTCGGAAGCGACGAGCGAGCCGGTCAGCCTCTCCTCGATGTCGCCCGCGTAGGGAGCGTAGCCCTTGAAGATGTGGCTCATTACGCCGTTTCCGCGGGTGTCGGTAAGAAGCTCGGAGCGGTAGCCCATGAGTCCCCTCGCGGGAATGTCGAACACCAGGCGCACGCCGCCGCCGTTATCGTTGATCATGTTGGAGAGGACGGCCTTGCGGCGGCCGAGGCCCTCCATGACGGCGCCCATGTACTCGGACGGAACGTCGATCGTAAGCTCCTCCATCGGCTCCATGAGGCGGCCGTACTGGTCGTGCTTCATGATGACCTTGGGACGGGAGACCGCGAACTCGAAGCCCTGGCGGCGCATGGTCTCGATCAGTATCGAAAGATGCAGCTCGCCGCGGCCGGATACCTTGAACGCCTCGGTGGAATCGGTGTCCTCAACGCGCAGCGCCACGTTGGTCTCGACCTCTTTATAGAGCCTCTCGCGCAGGTTGCGGCTCGTCACGTACTTGCCCTCCTTGCCCGCGAAGGGGGAGGAGTTGACCATGAAATACATCGAGAGCGTCGGCTCGTCGATATGCACGAAGGGCAGGGGATCGAACGCGTTCGCGTCGCAGATGGTCTCGCCGATCGAAAGCTCGCTCACGCCGGCGACGGCGACGATATCGCCCGCCGCGACCTCCTCGGCCTCAGCGCGCTTTAAGCCGTCGAAACGGTAGAGCTTCGTGAGCTTCGCGGGCCTCGAGCCCGAGCCGGGAACGCCCACGCACACCGGGAGTCCCTTCTTCGCCACGCCGCGCTCCACGCGGCCGATGCCGATCCTGCCGACGTAATCGTCGTAATCGATCGCGGAGATCAAAACCTGCAGGGGCAGCGTCTCGTCGCAGGAGGGCGCCGGAACGGCGGAGATGATCGTGTCGAAAAGCGGCTGCATATCGGGGGAAAGCTCGTTGGGATCCATGCCCGAAACGCCGTCGCGCGCGGAAGCGTATACGATGGGGAAGTCGAGCTGACTGTCGTCCGCGCCGAGCTCGATGAAGAGCGAGAGCGTCTCGTCCGCGACCTCGTAGGGACGCGCGCCGGGGCGGTCGATCTTGTTGATGACGACGACCGGCACCTTCTTGAGCTCGAGAGCCTTCCTTAAGACGAAGCGCGTCTGGGGCATGCAGCCCTCGAAGGCGTCGACCATGAGGAGCACGCCGTCGACCATCTTCAGAATGCGCTCGACCTCGCCGCCGAAATCCGCGTGACCGGGAGTGTCGACGATATTGATGCGGTAATCCTTGTAATTGACCGCGGTGTTCTTCGAAAGTATGGTTATGCCGCGCTCCCTTTCAATGTCGTTCGAGTCCATTACGCGGTCCTTGACCGCCTCGTTCGAGCGGAAAACGCCCGACTGCCTCAGGAGCTGATCCACGAGGGTGGTCTTGCCGTGATCGACGTGCGCGATTATCGCGATATTCCTTATCTTGTCATTCATAAAAAAACCTCTTTGCTTTTTTGTCCACAAAGAGGTATTTTACAGCGGTTTATGCGATAATACAAGGGTTTTTGAAGATTATATTATCATGAGACGAACTGGAACACAACGAAGCCCGCGTAGATGAGAAGAAGCGAAACGCCCTGCCATCTTTTAAGCTTGCCCGAGATGAGCGCGGGGAGGGTCAGAAGTCCCATAACGAGGAACATTACGGGAAGATCCACGACGAGGCTCGCGTTCATGCCGCCGATCAGTTTCCCCGCAGGGAGCGGGAAGGGAGCGATGGTGACCGCCATACCGGATACGAGCACGATGTTGAATATGTTCGCGCCGATGACGTTGCCGAGGGACAGCGCGCCGTGACCCTTGATGAGCGAGGTGATGGCGGTGACGAGCTCGGGAAGGCTTGTTCCGAGGGCGACGAAGGTGAGCGCGATGACGGTGTCGGGCACTTTGAGCGCCTTTGCGATGATCGTGCCGTTATCGACCAGGAAATTCGCGCCGACTGCGATAAGCGCCGCGCCGATGATGAGAAGAACGATGCTCTTTCCGGTCGAAAGGTCCTTGCCGCCTTCCTCCTCTTCCTCGGCCTCCTCGGGGTGCTTCTTCGCGTGGAGGACGGTGATGACCATGTAGGCTATGAACATAACGAGAAGTATTATGCCGACGATCCTCGTGAACCCGCCGAAGATGTACGAGACGCCCGCGAAGAACACCGCCGCTGTGAAGAAGCAGATAACGGGCAGCGAGAGCGCCTTTTTATTGACGAGGGCGGGACGCACGGCGACCGTGATCGCGGCGATGAGCGCCGTGTTGCAGATGACGGAGCCGATGGCGTTGCCGTAGGCGATGTCGCCAATGCCCTTTGCCGCGCTCGTCGCGGAGACCATTACCTCGGGCAGTGTGGTGCCGATCGAAACGACCGTCGCGCCGATCAGAAGCTCGGGCACGCGAAACTTTTTCGCAATGCCGACGGAGCCGTCGACGAACCAGTCGCCGCCCTTGATGAGCGCGGCGAGGCCGATCACGAACAGTATCACGGAGCCGACGATGCCGAATTGGCCGTAGGCCCAGTCGGAGACGAATTGAAGCATGACTTGTTCCTCCAAACGGATTTTCCGCAGGTATGATAACACTTTGAAGCGCGGTTGTCAAATGCCGTTCATGACCGTCCCCCGAAGGGGGACGGTCATGAAGAGAGACGCTCCGGCAAGGAGCGGGAGGTTGCGCGGCAGGAGCGGGGATGATATAATAAGAATATGAAAACGGATTTAAAAGAAGAATACTTCGGGTCGGCATTCGGGAGGCGCGCGAGGCTGTTTACCCTTTCAAACGGCGTCGTTTCGGCGGCGTTCACCGACTTCGGCGCGTCGCTCGTGAGCTTTCGCCTAAAAGGCGGAACGGAGGCCGTTCTCTCGTACGATGACGCGGCGGGGTACGCCCTCGGGAGCTCCTATCTCGGCGCGACGGTCGGCAGATACGCGGGGCGCATCGGGAACGCGGCGTTCACCCTTGACGGAAAGGAGTTCAGCCTTCCCAGGAACGACGGCGAAAACCACCTCCACGGAGGCTTCTCGAAGCGCTTTTTCTACGCTGAGATACGGGGGGAGGAGCTCGTTCTCACGCTCGTGAGTCCCGACGGGGACGAGGGCTTTCCGGGCGAGGTGAGGCTTGCCCTCACGGTCTCGCTCAAAGGCGCGTCGCTCGTCGTGCGTTATGAGGCGGAGACGGACAAAAAGACGGTCGTGAACTTCACCAACCACGCCTATTTCAACCTCGACGGAAGCAAAAACCCCGTCGGCGGGCACGTTTTGAAGGTCTTCTCCGATACCTTCGCCGAGACCGACGCGCACCTTATCCCCACGGGGAGGCTCGTCCCGACCGCAGGAACGCCGCTCGATCTAAACTCCGGCGCGCCTCTTTCCGGCATCGTTTCGGACGTACGCCTCGCGGCGACGCGCGGCCTCGATCACAGCTTCATATTAGATGGCGAAGGGCTTAAGAAGGCGGCGGAGCTTTCGCTTCCGGAAACGGGACTTACGCTCACGGTTTCGACCACCCAGCCGACGGTGCACGTCTATACGGGCGGGTTTCTGGACGGCGACACGGGCGAAGATTTCCGCGGCGGCATAAAGAAAAAGAGCTGGCTCGGAGTCGCCCTTGAAACTCAAAGGCTGCCCGACAGCCCCAATAAGCCGGATTTCCCCAAAACGGAGCTCGCTCCCGGGGAGAGGTATAAAGAAACTACGGTCTATACTCTTTCGTCCGCAATTGCCAATTGCTAATTGCCAATTCATTTATGGTACGGCTCCCCGCTTAATATCTTGAACGCGCGGTAGATCTGTTCCATCAGCATTACGCGGAACACCTGGTGCGAGAAGGTCATCTTCGAAAAGCTCAAGGTGAGATCCGCGTTTTTTCTTATGCCGTCCGTCAGCCCGTGCGAGCCGCCTATCACGAACGCGATGCGGCTTCTGCCGTTAAGCATCAGCTCCGAGAGCGTCCCGGCGAGCTCCTCGCTCGAGAACTGCTTTCCCCTCGGGTCGAGCGCGATCACGAAGTCGTCCTTATTAAGCTTCGACGCGATCCTTTCGCACTCCGCTTCCTTCACCTTTTCGATCTCGGCGGGGGAGGGATCGTTAGGCACCCTGTCGTCCGCGACCTCTACGATCTCGACCTCTGCGAAGCGCGAGAGCCTTTTCGAAAACTCGTTCACCGCGTCCGTATAGAACTTTTCCTTAAGCCGCCCGACGGCGATCACGCGTATCTTCATCAGTCGGCACCTATCACGCCGAACTCGGAGAGCCCGTAAATGACGTTGAGAACGACGAGGATCGCGAGCACCACCCAGAGCACGGGATCGGCAAAGAGCGAAGGCTTCTTCTCCCCGGGAAGGTAAACGGGCTCGGGCTCCGCCTCGATGGGATCGGCCTCCCCGGCCGGCTCGACCTTGTACATGCCGAGGTGATTCCTTCTGTAGATCGACCTTAACAAAAGCGTCATCGGCACGAGTATCGCCGCGGCGATGGCGGCGTAGGTGAAAAACTTCATAAGGCTGCCGAGACGCGAATCCAGGAGCTGGGAATAAGCATCGGCTTCCGCGATTGCGGACTCAGCCCCCTCAAGCGCCTCGGGGAACGCCTTTAAGAACAGCGCGGCGAGGACGGCGTAGAGATTGTTCACGAAATGCATGACGACGGTCAGCCAGACGTTCCTCGTGATGAGGTAGACGAGCGCGAACATCATGCCCATGCCGAAGTAGACGATGAAGCTCGACGGCGCGAGGTGCAGAAAAGCGAACAGCGCGCTCGTCAAAACCGCCGCCCATACGGGGCTCGTGCGGCGCCAGGATTCGAGGAGCGTCCCCCTCATTATGAACTCCTCGGTCAAGGGCGGCAGCACCGCTATCGCGAAGAACATAATTAAGCCGTTTACGGAAAGAAGATCCTGCGCCGTGGTCGAGTTCGATTTTATCTCGACTCCGTAGAATATCGCTTCATTCAGATAGGAGAGCGCGCCGCTCAGCTGGACGCAGCCGTATCCCAGCGCGACCGCGATCATGATGTGCGAAAAGCGGGGCGCGCGGAAGCGCTCCATCTCGCTCCTGTTCTTGCCGCGGAAGATAAGCGCGGGGATAAGGAAGGCGGGGACGGACACGAAAAGCGCGCTCGCGGCGTAGACGGCGTTCTTGTTATCAAGAAGATCCCACGAGGTAAGGCCGATCGAAACGACCAGCGAAAAGGTGAAGTACAGGGCGAGCGATATGAGAAAGAGCAAAGAAGCCTTACGTTCAAGACGCATCTAAAAAACCTCCTTATATTTCGAAAATGCCGGTCACCCGGTCGTAATGGGCGACGGCGAGGAAATAGTCGTCAAGCGGAATGCCGGCGGCGTTCAGGTACGCCCGCGCAGAGCCGAGGGCGATGTCCTCGGTGTTGTTCTCGCGGCTTAAGTGCGCGAGTATCGCCCTTCTTACTCCCGTGGGGTAGAGCTTTATTAAAAGCTCGCCCGCCGCGTCGTTCGAAAGATGCCCCCGATCCGAGAGTATGCGCCGCTTCAGCTTTTCGGGATAGGGGCCCGTTCTTAAAAGATCCACGTCGTGATTCGATTCGAGGAACAGAAGATCGGCGCCCGCCGCCTTCTCGCGGAGCGCCTCCGTCACGCGGCCCGTGTCGGTCATGTAAACGAGGCGCGAGCCCTTGTGAAAGAACACGTACCCCACGGGCTCCGCCGCGTCGTGGCTTAATGGAAACGGGGTGAGGTCGACGTCGCCTATGTAAAAGTTCTGACCGGTAATGAACGTTCTCACGTTCTTCATCGCGACGCCGCCGATCAGGGGCGCCATCGCCTTCCACGTGTTTTCGTTGGCGTAGACGGGGATATCGTACTTCCTGGACATTACGCCGACGCCCTTTATGTGGTCGCTGTGCTCGTGCGTGATGACGATACCCGAAAGCGAAGCGGGATCTACGCCGACCGCGTTCAGCGCGTCGGTAAGCGCCTTCCCCGGGAGGCCGCCGTCGACGAGTATTCTCGTTTTGCCTGCGGTGAGCACCGAGGCGTTGCCGGTGGAGCCGCTGTAAAGAGGCGAAAAAATCATAACGATCCTTTAAAAGAACAGGTATTTAACGATGAGAAGCGCCGCGATGTGCGCGGGGTAGACGAGGTACGCCCATATGCCCGTTTTAGGCCCGCGCTTTCCGTTATAGAGCATTACGGGGAGCGCCGCGAGCGCCGTCGCCGCAAGGCAGATGAGGTCTCTGATAACGCCCCGCAGCTCCACGCCGCCTATGCCGAGCACGTACTTCGCCGCCGAGACCGCAGCGCCCGACTGTATGATAAGGGCGAAGGCGAGCAATACGACCAGCAGGCGGAGCTTCTTCTCCCTTACGATAAACAGGCCGAACACCAGAAGCACGCCCCAGAAGCCGTAATCCATGCCGGGCCTCCCCGCGAGGAAATACGACGCGGCGAGCGCGCCGAGCGCCGGGAACGGGCGTTTTTCCTTATAAGACAGGCAGAGTACGAGGCCGAGGAACAGCGTGACCATAACGGAGAGCTTTGAAGAGAAGCCGAACGCGCGCCCGAAGAGCGAAAAGGTGAAGTCGGGACGGGTGAGCCCCACCATCAGCGAGAACGGTATCTGCGACACGACCGCGAAGAGGAGCATCCTTCCGAGGTACTTTTTGCCCGAGCGCGTCCTGATAGCGCCCTCCGCCACGCCGAACGCGAACAGCGGGAACGCGAGCCTGCCGACCGCGCGCATGGCGATATAGAGCCACGGGCTCACACCCGAGATCTCGTTCTGAAATATGTGCGCGGTATGGTCGATCAGCATCGAGATTATCGCGATAAGCTTCAGTATGAATGCGGACAAGGTGCTGCCTCCGTTTTTCTTGTTATTTTAACACAAACCGCGCGCAAACACAATAAGCGGGGAGCGGCTCGAAGTTCAATGCGCCGCTCCTTGGGCGCATTCACATAAGGATACACAGCCTCAAAAGGCATCTTTTCGCGCCGCGCTTCGTTGAAAATGCTCGAAAGACTCTCCGAGTATTCCTGCGCTTTTCGCCTTGCGCGGCACAAAAATCTCCTCTTTTGAGACGCTTCGCGGTTTTCGGCGGACATAATAATACCGGGCGTGAATTTAATTGCACTCCCGGTATTTTGTTTTATCTAAGCCATTTTTCACCGCCGAAAACCTATGTCTCCTTAAGTGAATGCACCCTCCGGGTAATCCTTTGTTGTTTTTTGCCCGACGACCTTAAAAATGGCTCATTCCACGGTCACGCTCTTGGCAAGGTTCCTCGGCTTGTCGACGTCGAGCCCCTTCGCGACGCTCGTGTAGTATGCCAGAAGCTGCAGCGGAATGATGGCTATGCTGCCGATAAAATGCGGATCGGCCTTCGGCACGTAGACGGTGAAGTCCGCCTCCTCCTCGACGCTGTAATTGCCGTAGGAGGTCAGCCCCATAAGATACGCGCCGCGCGCCTTGCATTCCGCCATATTGCTCACGGTCTTTTCGATAAGGTTTTGCTGCGTCAGCGAGCCGATGACGAGCGTGCCGTTTTCCACCAGCGAGATCGTTCCGTGCTTCAGCTCGCCTGCGGCGTATGCCTCGCTGTGGATGTAGGAGATCTCCTTCATCTTAAGGCTCCCCTCAAGGCAGATCGCGTAATCGAGCCCGCGCCCGATGAAGAATATGTCACGCGCGTTCGCGTGCTTCGAAGCGAACCACTGTATGCGCTCCTTGTTTTCAAGCGCGCGCTCCATCTTGTCGGGAAGCGCACAAAGCTCGGCTGTGTACGCGCCGTACTCCCCGGGGGAGAGCTTCCCGCGCACGTCCGCAAACTCGAGCGCGAGCGCGTACATCGCCGCGAGCTGCGCGCTGTAAGCCTTGGTCGTGGCGACGGCGATCTCCGGCCCCGCAAGCGTGTAAAGCACGTGATCCGCCTCGCGCGCGATGGTCGAGCCGACCACGTTGACGACGGCGAGCGTGGGAACTCCCGCCGCCTTCGCCGCGCGAAGAGCCGCAAGCGAATCCGCGGTCTCGCCCGACTGCGAAACGATGACGACGAGCGAACGGTCGGACAAAAGAAGCTTCCGGTAGCGGAACTCCGACGCAAGCTCCGTACGGACTGGGATATCGGCAAGATCCTCCAGCACGTACTGCGCGAGCATGCCGACGTGCCATGCCGAGCCGCATGCGACGATGCTTATCCGGTCGATACGGCTGAGGAACTCGCGGCTGAGCCCCGCGGACGAAAGGTCGACCTTGCCGTCCTTTATCAGGCTGTTCAGGGTGTCGCGCACGGCTCTGGGCTGCTCGTGGATCTCCTTGATCATGAAATGCTCGTAGCCGCCCTTTTCCGCAGCTTCGGCGTTCCATGTGACGCGGGTCAGCGGGAGCGGGATCTCGTCGCCGTTAAGGTCGAAGAAATGCGCTTCGCCGGGAAGCAGCCTTGCAGACTGCAGGTTGTCGATATAGTAGACGTCGCGGGTGTGCCCCAGTATCGCGGGCACGTCGGACGCGAAGAAGCTTTCGCCGTCGGAAACGCCGATTATAAGCGGGCTGTCCTTCCTTGCGCAGTAGATCTCGCCTGGGTGATCCCTGAACATAAGCGCCAGCGCATAGCTGCCGCGCACGCGCACCATCATGCGGTTGATGGCGTCGATGGGCCCGATATTGTATTTTTTATAGTAATAATCGACAAGCTTTATCACGACCTCGGTGTCCGTCCCGCTGTAAAAACGGTAGCCGTTGTTCAGAAGCTTCTGCTTCAGCTCCTCGTAATTCTCGATTATACCGTTGTGCACGCCGACCACGTCCGACTCCACGGGGCCGGAGGCCGAGCCCGTCGCGTTCCCCGAGACGTGCGGATGCGCGTTGACGCGGCTGGGTTCGCCGTGCGTCGCCCAGCGCGTATGCCCTATCCCGCAGGAACCGGGCAGGGTACGCCCCCCGTCAGTCATCTCGATAAGGTTTGAAAGCTTGCCCGCAGCCTTGACGACCTCGGCAAGCGCGTCGCCGTTCCTTACCGCGAGCCCCGCTGAATCATATCCGCGGTATTCGAGCTTCGAGAGCCCTTCCAAAAGGATCGGCGCCGCTGGACGGCTGCCTGTGTATCCGACGATCCCGCACATATTTCCTCCCGAACAGATTGGTTTTCTCTTTTTTGCAGGTCTCGGGCTGTCGCTCGCACGGAGCCCGAAAAAGGAAAGGCGCCCGACCGGGGGGATATCTCCCCGCGGAAGGACGCACGCTGTTAATACTTATCCGTATGATCCGTAAACCGCATATTCATTTCGCCTCATGGCCTGCAAAGTTTATATATTATATGCAAAAATACAGAAGTGATTATAACCCCGTTCCGCTTCGTTTGTCAAGAGTTTTCGTGAAAAAACACGGAGCATCGGTGAAATGCTCCGTGTTTCGATCCATGATCATTCTCAGTCGTCCACGAACCAGACGTAGATCTGGGGGATGCCGTCGTCGTTCAGACCGAGCGAACGGCCGTAGATGTTGTTGTAGGTCTTGCCCACGGTGATCGTGCCGGCGGTGCCGTAGTGGTTGTGGTACTCGATTATGAGCTCCTTGCCGTCGGCGGTGGTCAGCTTGGCGAGTATGAAGTCGCCGTCCTGAATGATCTCGGTAACGGTGCCGGAGATCTTGTAAGCCTGCGAGGTCGAGTACGCGAACGATGCGTAGTTCATCTGCAGAGCGCCGTTCTTGTAGGGCATATACTCGGGAGCCCTCTGGACGTGCATCTCACGCTCGGAGTAGCGGCCGTCGGAAGTGGTGCAGGTGATGAGCAGCTTATAGTCGCCCGCGACAGCCATCTGCACGCTGAAGGTGAACGTGCCGTCGGCGTTGACTACGGGAGTCGTGATAGTGGCGTTCGTCGAGCCGGGGCAGGAGGCGTTGACCGTGGAGCCCGCGGGTACGCGGCCGCGCACCTCGATGGTATCGACGGCGTTCTTCACGCGCTGGCTGTAGGTGTTGTCGCCGTACTGCCAGGGCAGCTCGATCAGGCTGACAGAGGGCTTCGCTTGCATAACGGTCACGTTGAAGCTGTGGCGGTAGACCTGATGTCCGGCAAGCCTGCCTTCGGCTTCGATGACGTAGTCGCCGGTATCCTCATACTTTACGGTATGGGAGAAGGAGCCGTCCTGCGCGACCTCGACCGCCTCGCCGTTGATCTTTATCTCGGTGGCGATAAGGTCGACGTGACCGGAGATCTCGACGGAGCCGTCCTCGGAAACGATGGTGTCGGCGTTGTCGAAGCGGACGTTGATCGCGGGGATCTGGAGCATGATGGGCTCGATGCCGTCGATGAGCGTCTCGGTGCCGTCGTCGTTCTTGATGTACACCTTGGGCTTTGCGGCGTAGGTGGTGCCGTCAACGGGCTCGTTGGGCATGAGGCTCGAGACGGGGACCTTGAATTTAACGAAGCCGGAGGAGGGAACGGTGACTTCCTTCCTTGTGCCGTCCGAGGTCTCGTAGATGAGGACCTTGCCCTCCTTGGCGTAGATGGTAACGAAGTAAGAGGACGCGTCCTCGGGATTCTGCTCGATGATGGGCGCCTTGTTGGTGCCGGTCGGGGAATTGTTCTTGTTCGAGCAGGACTTCGCGAGGCTCGCGATGCCGAAGATGATGAGCGCGAGCACGGCGAGCACGGCGACCAGCGCCGCGATCCTGATGGCGATGTTCATGGTGTTCTTGTTCGAGAAGAACGAACCTGAGGACTTTTTCCTGTACTTCTTCGGTTCGTAATCATCGTCGTCGTCGCTGTAATCGTCGTCTTCATCGTAAGCGGGAGCGGTGCGGGGCTTTTCCTTATGCTTGAAAAGACCGCCGAAGAACGGCGCGAGGCCCTTCTTCTCCTGCCTGCGGACGGGACGCGCGTCAAGCTCGTCCTCGAAATCGTCGTCGGTATCGTCGTCGAAGCCGTTGTCGGGCTCTTCGGGCTCGGCGCGGAACTCAACGCGGCGCCTTTCCTCAAAGGGATCGCGCTCCTCTTCGTTCCTGGCGGGACGCCTGTCGAAGAAGCCGAAATCCGTGCCGTTTTCCTCGGCGGCGCGGCGGTCGGCCTCAAGCTCGGACTCTATGCGGCGCCTCTCCTCGGCGTCGGCTGCGGCGAGGCGCGCGCGCTCGGCGGCCTCCTCGGCTGCCCTTACGCGCTCGCGGTTGGGCTTGAACTCGGCGGGGGAGTATTCGGAAACGAAATCCTCGGGAACGTCATTCTCGCTGACGCTGTCGGCGGAGAAGTCCGGCCTTGCCCACTTGGGGCCGGCTACTATGTTGGGGGCGGGAGCGGCAGGCTCGGAATAGCCCGCCTCGCCGTCGAGACGCGCGGCGCATTTAGCGCAGAACAGGGCGCCTTCGACGTTTTCATATCCGCATCTTGGACACTTCATAATGATTTATCTCCTTTTTTTATGCACATAAAGTACGATAAACTCATACACATACCATTATAGCAAATATCCTGTCGGATTTCAATGATAAATGTGCATAAAGTATGAACAATTGTTGAATTATTCGGCGGTCTCTTCCTTATAAGGATCGAGCACGAGCACCCTGTCTTCGCCGAGGGTATTGACGTAGATGGACGCCTCGCAGTCGTTCAGCTTGTGGATCCTGCAGTCCTGCACGGTCGAAACGAAGCTCTCGCAGTCGTCGACGTCGATCCTCGACTCGGGGGTCTTGTAGTGCATGGGAATGACGACGCTCGGGCGGAGCATGTTCGCGAACGCGCGCGCCTCGAGATAATCGAGGGTGTACTTGCCGCCGATGGGGACGAGGAGCACGTCGACCTTGCCGATCGCCGCGGCTTCCTCCTCGGTCGGGAGCGCGCCGATGTCGCCCGCGTGGAGCACGCGCATGCCGTCGATGTCGAAGAGGTACATGTTTACGGTACCGCGGCGCTTTCCGCCGTCCTTGTCGTGCATGGCGGGGAACGCGGTGATGCCGACGCTGCCGACCTTTTCAGGCTCGGTTCCGGTGATCACGAGGGGATCGCCCGCCGCCGCCTTAACGTACGAGTGGTCGAAATGCGCGTGACTGACCGTGACGGCGTCGCACTCAACGCCCGTTACGACGTAGCCCGTGTCGGGAGCGGGCGGATCGGTAAGGATCCTCGTGCCGTCCTCGGAGGTCAGAAGAAAACAGGAATGTCCGTACCATTTGATATTCATAAAATCAACTCCAATCGTTTTTTTTCTATATTATGAAAAGGTTTGTTCTTATTTACCGCAGACCGCCGATTGCCAATTACCGATTGCTGATTGCTAATTGCTGATTGCTCTCCTCAAGCGCAAGTGCCATTATAAGCGCGGCCTTTCCGGATATTAGCCGACGGCCGCGGCATCTTGCCCTGCGGTCGAGGGAGACTGCGCGCCGTATAAGCTCATAAGCGCGGCTCACGCTCTCGGGCGTGTCGGCGAACATCGAGTAAAGCACCGCCCTCCTTACGAGCGGATCCTCAGGCGGGAAGACGCCTCCGTCATAACGGGAAAGGGGGACGAGCGCCGCGAGGAGCGCATCCCTGCTCCCCGTATCGAACGCGTCCGGTATACGCGCCGGCGAGCGGCCTTCGGCGAATCCTTCCGCGAGCAGCGTCACGGCTTCGTCGGAGAATGTCATGTTGACGTACCCGTCCGACACCGTCACGTCCTTAAAGAGCGGCACGCCTTTGACCGAGGATGGTCTAACATTATATACCATATTCGGCTCCGCGTCAAGCGAGTACTTCCTGGGGGCGGGGGAGACGACGTCCGCGCGGTCCCCGAAAAAAAGCAGATCTCCCCGTTCAAAGCGCCCAAAGCAGCTTTTGAAGACGGGGAGGACTGAATCGAAAACTATGTCGCGGGCGTTCATGCGTTGGCTTTTTTACCCGAGCCGCCGGACTTTTTTTTGAACAGCGGGCGGGAGGAGTCCATCCATTCGCGCATCTTTTTGTGATGCTTCGTGAACGGGAAATCGCAGGAGAACACGCTGAACTTCCTGCCGAGAACGGAGAAGAGGACGATCATGAGGGCGAGGAGCCCGACGAGGGCGCCTATCGCGACGGGGAGCGTGAACGAGCCGCTGTTCACTATCCTGCCTATGTAGCCCGCGCCGTATACAAGGAGTATATGCGAACCGACGGCGGGTATTCCGGAACGGAGCTGCCAGGTGATCACGCACTCGACGAAGGCGACGATCATTGCCGCGATCGCGGCACAGACAGCGGCGTTACTCGTAAGGCCCGCCCATTTTTCGTAGGAGGCGAACATGATGTAGACCGCGGCGCCGTTTAAGAACGTGTCGAGCACGAGGGCGGCGGAGAAGTGGATCTTCTCGAGGTAGCTGAACATGATCATGCGGAACACGATCTCGATCGCGGCGGGCACGATGAACACGAAGAAGATGCGGTCGTCCGCGAATGTGAGATCCTTCGTGTAGGAGTTTACGATGTCCATAAATCCCGCGACCTCGGGCCTCGCGCCGAAGTGCTTTATAAGCAGGCCGAGCACGACGCCGAGAAGCAGCGTCGCGCCGACGGTGAATATTATGCCGATCGGATTGAACCAGTTGACGCCGCCGCAGTCGTGGGGCGCGCGGAGCGTAAGACAGTAGATGATGACCGCGACCGCGACCGAAACGCAGAACGCCGTCTTGAACGTGTTGTTAATATTGGAAAGAACGGCGCTTCTGACCGTATCCTCGATATAGTTGTCCTTCACGGCGAGGCTGCCGTTTTCGACCCTTTCGAGCGTGACCTCGCGCGCCTTGTCCTCAAAACGCTTGGGAACGGCGGAAAACGGGAACACTATGCCTATGAAAAGGATAACGGTGATGAGGAAAAAACCGAGTGATTTGATCAGCTTCATTACTATCTTCATTCCCGGGGTGAAAATCCCGGAAAGCTCCTTTATTCTTACGGACGCCGCGAAAAAGGGGGCGCGGAATCTCTCAAATTACATTCTAACATATTATTGTTTATTTTTCAAGTATTGCTTGAGCGAAACCGGGAAAGACTGTTTTTACGGGGACACCCCGTATTCTACCCGTGAAAGGAAAAGCTTATGAATAAAACAGATCTTCACAGAAAAAAGCTCAAACGCCGCCTCAGGCTCTCCGTGTTTTTAAGGAAGAACGGGCTCTACGTCATGATCGCCGTATGCCTCCTCGCGATAGGCGGAGCGGTGCTTCTTATGTCCGGCGGGGGCAGGACGCCCTCGTCTCCCGCGGAACATTCCCACGACGAAACGCTGAAGGACGCGGAGAACGGCTTTACGCAGGCGCCGGACAACGCGCTTCTGATCCCGACTCCGAAGCCGGCAAAGCCGACCGCGGCGCCCGCTCCCACGTCGGCTCCCACTCTCATTCCGGATATGACGCCCGCGCCGACCACGTCGCCCGCTCCCGACGGGAACAGGACCTGGGTATCGCCCGTCGACGGACGCGTCATACGCGGATACGCGATGGACTGCCTTATCTATTCGAAGACGCTCGGACAGTGGATGACGCATCCCGGCGTGGACGTTTCCGCCCCGAAGGGCGCGGAGGTGCGCTCCGTAGCCGAGGGCACGGTCGCCCGCGTCTATGACGACGATATGCTCGGAACGACGGTAATAGTCCGTCACGAGAACGGAATCGAGACCGTCTATTCGGGACTTCAGAAGGATCCGCCCGTCAGGGAAGGCGACAGCGTTCCCGCGAGGGGGCTATTAGGCTACGTCGGGAACACCGCGATCTCGGAATGCCTTGAGGAAAGCCACCTCCACTTCGAGATACGGAAGGACGGCCGCCCGGTCGATCCGGCGGGATATATCGTGTTTAAGCACGACTGACAGAAAAGCCTTCCACCGGGAAGGCTTTTTTTATCGTTACATTTTGATCTTATAGACCAGAAGCTCCGCTTCCGTCCCGCACATATACCGTACGTTCCCCTCTCCGTCCGGAGAAGGCTTGCCTATACGATTCCGGGACGTGTACGTTCTTTCGGGGTTCTGATAGTACGGGCGGCGGTTATGCTTTGCCGCCAGGCAGGCGGAACGATTAATATACCCTTTTTTTCCCTTGACTTTTTTTGTTTTTGGACTAATATTATGTTGTTCCAAAAAGCTATTTCCGGAGGTCAGTTATGCAGCTTCTTGTTATCACCATCGACGACTGCGACGAGTTCCTCGAGACCCTTGCGGGACTCAAGGCCCACGGTATGAACGGCGTCGTCATACAGTCCACCAGCTTAAAGCACGCGCTCCTCAATTCCACGGTCGACGCGGCGCCGATATTCGGCTCGCTTTCGAAGGTCGTCTCCAATGATTTCGAGATGAGCCACACCGCGTTCCTCATGCTCACCGACGAGCAGATCGAGCACGCGAAGCGCGTCGTCAGAAGGAACACCGGCGGCCTCGGCAAGCACGGCGTCATGTTCACCGTCCCGCTCTCGAGCTTCGAGGGCATCGAGGACTGACGACCGGTGAAGAAGACTTAAGACTGAAAACTTAAAACTAAAGAATGAAGGAAGAAAATCCCGCGGGGATTTTCAAAAATTAAAAATGATCATTGGTTTTTCCTGTGGAAAAACTTCCTCCGTTTTTAAGTCTTAAGTCTCCATTATTCAGTTTTCGGTTAATTAATACATAAAGGTTTAAGGACAGGCCATGTTCACCACCCTTATCATGATCGGCCTTGCGATGGTCGCGGGGCTTCTCCTGACCCGCGTGATGAAGATATTCAATCTTCCGAACGTCACGGGTTATCTTATCGCGGGCCTTCTTATCGGCCCCAATTTCTGGAACCTCGTCACGGGCGGCTCGTTCGGCGGGCTCGTTACCGAGCAGGGACTTAAGGACTTCAACATCATAACGACCGTCGCTCTCGGCTTCATCGCGTTCTCGATCGGCGGCGAGTTCAAGCTCGCGACGATCAAAAAGCTCGGCGCGAAGATAATCGTCATTACGCTCGTTCAGGCGTTCGTGACCGTCGCCTGCGTCATGATCGCGATGATGTTCGTGCGCCGCGACTGCCCGGACTACTTCGTGTCGAGGGCGCTCCTTTTAGGCGCGATCGCCGCCGCGACCGCTCCCGCCGCGACGCTCATGGTCGTCAGGCAGTACAAGGCGAAGGGCCCCGTCACCGACACGCTCCTGCCCGTCGTGGCTTTCGACGACGCGGTCGGCCTTATCATATTCTCCGTCTGCTTCGCGCTCGCGGAGGTATTCGCCGTAGGCGGCGCGATAACCGCCGAGGCGGTCGTGCTTTCGCCGCTCCGCGAGATCGGTCTTTCGCTCGCGATAGGCGCGGCGCTCGGCGCGGTGCTCGCCCTCGCGTGCAGGTTCTTCAAGTCCCGCGATTCGAGGCTGATGCTGATGGTCTGCGCGGTCATACTGGGCGTCGGGCTCTCGCAGCTATTAGACCTCTCGAGCCTTCTCGTCTGCATGATGATAGGCGCGGTGTTCGCGAATATGCGCATCGATTCCGTCCATGTCCTCACCCACGTCGAAAAGTGGACGCCGCCGCTCTTTATGCTCTTCTTCGTGATCTCCGGCGCGGATCTCAAGCTCGACATCCTGCCGAAGGTCGGCATCGCCGGCATGGTCTACGTGCTCGTAAGGGCGTTCGGCAAGTACTTCGGCGCGTTCACGGGCGCCGCTATCACGAAGAGCGAGAAGCCGGTAAGGAATTACCTCGGCCTCACCCTCCTGCCGCAGGCGGGCGTCGCGATAGGTATGGCGCAGATGGTCGCCGCCTCTCCTGTGCTCTCCGAGAACGCGGAGCTTACCGCGCTTGCCGATCAGGTCGTGACCGTCGTTCTATTCGCGACGCTCGTATATGAGCTTACCGGCCCGATCGTCACGAAGGCCGCGCTCACCGCCGCCGGCGAGATCGACAAAGCCTCCTCGAAGGAAAGACGCCCCATCGCGATGCTCTTCAGAAGAAGGAAAAAAGCGAAATAAAGCCTTATTTATATCTTTCGACAAGCTCCCTTGCCCATTCCGGCGAGGGAGCTTCTATTACCGTGAACACGGGAAGCGTTCCGTCGTCGGGGAAGAGGTTAACGTCGATCGCGCGGTCTTCTCCCGTCCTCGCGTAGAGGAGAAGATACGGCGTATAGCCGTCCGCGTACACGATAAAAGTGATCCTGCCCGAGGGTGATTTAAGAAGGCGGTCGTACTCCGAGTCGTGAACGACGGGGAGGAGCATGCCCTCGGTGCAGCCGGATCTGTCCGTAAAAAACTCTCCGCCCGTCTCGGGCACGACGACGCGGGCGCCCGGAAGCGGCCTTCCGGACATGCCGTCGAACACGCGGAGCGTGATCCCGGAGGTCGGGACGGGGGAGGGAACGCACGCTGAAAACAGCGCCGAAAGAAGTATTATCGCAAATATCTTTTTAAACATATCACATTCTATTCAAAATACCCCGTTCACAATACCGCCGAAACGTGGTATAATGATTTATTCGAAATCTTCCACGGAGGAAAAAACCATGAGCATTAGACTTGATTACACGAATATGCTTGCCGTCGAAAACGGCATTACCGAAGAAGAACTCAAGGCAAGATTCCCCGAGGCCGAGGCGGCGCTCAAGTCCCTTCGCGCGAAAAGGGATCAGATAAGGTGGCGCGATCTGCCCTACAACCAGGACGAGGTCGTCAAAAAGATAAAGGCGGTCGCGGCGGACGTAAGAAACAGGGCGGAGAGCTTCGTCGTGCTGGGCATCGGCGGCAGCGCGCTCGGCCCCATCGCCGTCCAGCAGGCGCTGAATCACCCGAGGTATAACGAGCTTCCCCGCGAAAAGAGGAACGGCCCGAAGCTCTACGTCGAGGACAACGTCGATCCCGAGCGAATGGCGGCGCTTTTGGACGTGATCGATCCCGAAACGACCGTGTTCAACGTAATCACGAAGTCCGGCTCGACGAGCGAGACCATGGCGCAGCTCCTTATCGTCACAAGGATGCTTTTAGACCTCTACGGCAAAGAGCATCTTAAGGACAGACTCATCGCCACGACCGACAAGGAAAAGGGCAATCTCGTCGGCATCGCAAAGGAATACGGCCTCACGACCTTCGTCGTGCCCGACGGCGTAGGCGGCAGGTTCTCCGAGCTCTGCCCCGTGGGACTTCTGCCCGCGGCGGTCTGCGGCATAGATATCGAGGCGATGCTCAAGGGAGCCGCCGAGATGGACGTTCTTTGCGACAGCGAGCATATCGCCGACAATCCCGCGCTCATGTACGCCCTCCTCGAGACCATCGCAATGGAGAAGGGCGCGAACGTGGGCGTGCTCATGCCCTACACGGATTCGCTCAAGTACTTCGCCGACTGGTACGCGCAGCTCTGGGCGGAGTCCCTCGGCAAGAAGAAGGACGGCAAGAGGTTCGGCCAGACGCCGGTCAAGGCGCTCGGCGTGACCGATCAGCACTCGCAGGTGCAGCTCTACACCGACGGCCCCTTCGACAAGACCGTGACCTTCCTCGGCGTAGACAATTACAGGACGACCTTCCCGATCCCCCACGCGTTCGACGAGAATCCCAACGTCGCGTTCCTCTCGGGACACACGCTCAACGAGCTCATACAGGCGGAGCGCCGCGCGACGGAGCACGCCGTGACCGTGTCGGGACATATGAACAAGACGATAATGCTGCCCGAGGTCAATGCGAATACGATAGGGCAGCTCATAATGCTCTTCGAGCTTGCGACCGCCTACGCGGGCGAGCTCCTCGGCATCAACGCCTACGATCAGCCGGGCGTCGAGGAGGGCAAGAACATGACCTACGCGCTCCTCGGAAAGAGGGGCTACGAGGCGAAGCTCTCCGAAATGACGGAGAATACCGACAGAAAAGTGATCTGATAAAAGGGAGTTCTGATTGAGCCTTTACGACAAAAAAGACTTCAAAAGCATTGACTGGTTCACGATAATAGTTGTGTTCTTTCTCGTGGGCTTCGGTCTCGTCGCGCTCGCGAGCGTTCTCGCGACGCCTTTTGACGGCACCGAAAAAGGGCTTTCGGAGATCGTTGCGAAGCTCAATCTCGACTACGTGCAGAGGCAGGCGATCAACTTCCTGGTCGGTCTCGCGGCCATGATCGTGATGCTCCTCTTCGATTACGATATCTTCAAGCCGCTCATCACCTGGGCGTACGCCGCGGTCGTCGGGCTCCTCGCACTGCTCTTCGTTTTCGGCAAGGTAAGGGGCGGCGCGCAGGGCTGGTTCGTCTTCGACAGCATCCAGAGGAACATCCAGCCGGCGGAGCTCGCGAAGGTGGCGGTCATCGTTATGGTCGCGAAGGTCGCCTCGAAGGCGATGGACACGGACGGAAGGCTTCTTAAGTTCCGCGACATCATGCTCGCCGTCGGCCTCACGCTCCTGCCGTTCATGCTCATCGTGCTCCAGCCCGACTACGGCACCGCGTTCGTGCTCATCGTCATACTCGCGTTCATGCTCTTCGCCGCGAGGATCAAGTGGTTCTGGCTCGTCGGCGCGGCGGTCGTCGCGGGAACGGCGATTCCGCTCGCGTACTTCTTCGTGTTCACCGACTCCCAGAGGAACAGGATAATCTCGTTCCTGAATCCCGACTTCGACCCGCTCGGCGCGGGCATGCAGGTCGCGAGAAGCAAGATCACGATCGGCTCGGGACGCCTGCTCGGCAAGGGCTTCTTCTCGACCACCACGCTCGCCCAGCTCAAGTACGTTCCCGAGATAAGGACGGACTTCATCTACGCGGGCATCGTCGAGGGCGTCGGCTTTATCGGCGGCGTACTGCTTATCGTTCTCTTCTTCGCGCTCGCCATAAGGTGGATATTCATCGCCATGCGCGCGAGGGACAACTTCGGCTCGCTCCTCGCCGTCGGCGTGACCGCCATGCTGATCGCCCACGTGTTCGAGAACATCGGAATGACGATCGGGCTGATGCCCATGACCGGCATACCGCTCCCGTTCATCTCCTACGGCGGCTCGAACATGCTGACCAACATGATCGGCGTAGGCATCGTGCTGAACGTCTATATGCGGCACCCGGTAAAACGAAAGCGAACGTAGCACGTTCTCTTTCTAAATGAATTGCGCCTGTCGGCGCGTGAATTGACCTTTGGTCATGAATTGCACTTAAAGTGCATGAATTGCCCTGCGGGGCATAAGACTCGATTCATTATAATAAAAGCTGAGACTTGCGATCGTCGATCGCTTATCTCAGCTTGTTTTGTTATGAAAGGAGCGTATCAGTCCTCGTCGGGGAAGTCGGCGCAGTCCCACATGTTCAAGCCGTTTATGAGCAAGACGTTCGTTCCCGCGTCCCTTGTGATCTCGACGGAGCACATCCTGCCGTCCTCAAGCCTTATGACGACGCGCGCGGAGCCGCCCTCCGGTACGAATGCCGGTTCTGCGGTGACGGGTATGAACTTCGTCCCCGCGGGGAGGGTAATGCTTTCGCCGTCGTCGCCGACCTCGTCGACGAGCTTCGCGGGCATTTCGAGCTTCAGCTCATACGGATGCTCCGGGCTTACCTCGAGATACTCGTAAATGCCTATCGTCGGAACGAAGCCCTCCGCCGTCACGGTCATCCGTGTGCGGAGGAAATGAGTCCCCATAAGGTACGTCCGGGTGATCGTATCGAAGCCGTTTACCGACGTAAAGCCTCCGATGAGCCCGGTATCGTCAAACCTGAGCCCCGCATCCGTTCTGAAGACGTCGATATCCGTGCCCGCGTCGTTCACGCGCATTGCCGCGGCCGAAGAGTCGCCGCTGTCCTTCTCGCAGGAAAATACGACCTCGAGCCTCTTGTCGTCGGGATCGCAGTCGAACACGCACGCGATCGCGGAATAGCCGTAGTCCTCATATGTCTTAGGCTCGTCGGGCTTTGCGCCGCGGGTGACGGTGACCGTGTATTTCTTATCCGCGGGTCCGTCCTCCTCCTTGTACAGCACGGAATCGGCTAAGCCGTCACCGTCGAGATCGTAATACGCCGTCACGCCGCTTACAAGCGCCTCGCAGAAATCCGCGCCGCTTGTCTTAAAATCGGGTATGGGCATGGGCGTCGGCGCCTCGGTCGCGGGGACTTCCGTCGCGGGCGCGTCGGTTACAGGAGCCGTCGTCGGATCCGGAGTCACAGGCGTTCTGCATGCGGCGAGGGAGAGAAGCATCGCCGCAAGGACGAGTATTGCCGTCAGCCTTTTCATGGGTGTGGTCTCCTTCATTTACAGAGTTATCTTATAGATCAGGACTTCCGCCGTCGTCTCGCACATGTACCACACAGTCCCGTCAGCGTCCACCTTGAAGACCAGATAGTTGTCCCAGATCCTGTAGATGTAGTTTTCGGGAAAGTACACGTCGACGTATGATACAGGAGTGCCTTCGGGGGAAAGCTTGATAATCCTGCGCCATCTCGAAGTCTCGACAAACCGTCCTTGCTCGTTTTTGTAGGCTAACCTTTCCTCACTGTCGATATAGTGGTTTCCGGCGTCGTCCGTGCCCATGTAGCGGTCGCAGCAGAACAGCGCGCCGTCGTCTCTGCCGATTATCTCGACGTCTCCCTTGCCGTAATAGTTGATCTCATAGTCGGAGAACGGGGGATCGGCGTGCGGCACGTTATCGGGCATCTCGATACGTTCCTTCTTAACCCAAGCGAGGTTTTCCGTATCGAGCTCGAACACGTCGTATGCGAAGGTCGCCTGCGTGAAGAGAAATTCCATTTCCGGATCGCCCTCGTTATAGTTTACCGCTCTGTAAGCTAAGCATTTGCCGTCCCGGACGATCATCATAAGCACTCCGTCGCGTATCGCCGGCGTTCCCGGTATGGGATCGAGCTCGATACGCTTCCCGGTCGCAAGGTCGTACATGCAGTCCGAGAATATCAGCTTGCCGTCCATCACCGTAAACTCGCCGTTTTTAAGGTCATGACCGCCGTTATCCGGGCTGATCCTTGTGATCCCGCCGGTCTCCGGATCGCACATCAACAGCCCGTTTCCGAAAGGAGAATACCTGTCGAAAACATAGACCTTGCCGTCGATTATGTTGAAGTGCTGGGGGATCTCCCAATCGCCGTCGTCATCTCCATGCCTCAGCGGACGAATGAACACCTGCTTGTCACCGTTTCCCCACGGGAGCCTTAATACGAGCTCGGCGCAGGAGCCGAAATCGAGCTCCGTGCCCTTGGGCTTTTCGGTGGGCTCGGGAGTGGGAGCCTCCGTCGGCTCGGCAGCAGGCCCGGCAGTGGGAGCTTCGGTCGGAACGTCGGTCACAGCGGGAGCCTCCGTCGCGGGCGCCGTCGTCGGATCCGGCGTCACGGGCGCTTTGCACGCGGCAAGGGAGAGTATCGCGGCAAAGACCGCCGCAAGGGCAATCATTCTTTTCATTCGTAACACCTCTTACTGTAATTTTTGCGCTTCTGTTTATATAACGCGCGGGAACGCGTCAGGTTCCCGGTTTTTACAAATTGATTATAAAGTTTCGGGAAACATACTGTCAATAAATATATCTTTGTTTTTCTTCAAAAACGGTTGAACGAAAAATCCTTTGTGGTATAATGCAAATAGAAAAATATGTCTGCACAGCGGACAAGATAAAGGAGTTATCATATGGCTTACGATCGTATTTACAACTTCTCCGCCGGCCCCTCCATTCTCCCCGAGAAGGTGCTCGAGGGCATTCGTGACAACCTCATGAATTACGAAGGCTCCGGCATGTGCGTCATGGAGATGAGCCACAGGTCCAAGGTCTTCCAGAAGATCATCGACGAGGCCGAGCAGGATCTCCGCGACCTCATGAACATCCCCGACAACTACAAGGTAATGTTCATCCAGGGCGGCGCGACCCTCCAGTTCGCCATGATCCCCATGAACCTCATGAAGAACGGCGTCGCCGACTACATCGTGACCGGCAACTGGTCCAAGAAGGCCTATCAGGAGGCCAAGAAGTACGGCAAGATCAACCTCGTCGCCACTTCCGAGGACAGGAACTACAGCTATATCCCCGATTGCTCCGATCTTCCCATCAGCGATGACGCCGATTACGTTTACATCTGCGAGAACGAGACGATCCACGGCACCACCTATCAGAAGCTCCCCAACACCAAGGGCAAGATCCTCGTTTCCGACCAGAGCTCCATGTTCCTTTCGAAGCCCTGCAACGTATCTGATTACGGCGTGATCTACGGCGGCGTTCAGAAGAACATCGGCCCGGCCGGCATGGTCATCGTCATCATGCGTGAGGACCTGATCCGCGACAGCGCCGAGCTGCCCACCTGGGTACCCACCTATATGAGCTACGCCACCCACGCGAACAACGGCTCCATGTACAACACCCCGAACTGCTGGTCGATCTACGTCTGCGGTCAGGTATTCAAGTACTTAAAGAACATCGGCGGTCTTGAGGTCATGGACAAGATGAATCAGCATAAGGCCAAGATCCTCTATGACTTCCTCGATTCATCCAAGCTCTTCAAGGGCACCGTTGAGCCCGAGTTCCGTTCCCTCATGAACGTACCGTTCGTCACTCCGTCGAAGGAGCAGGACGCCGACGTCGTCGCCGCCACCAAGGCCGCGGGCTTCGATAACCTTAAGGGCCACAAGTCCGTCGGCGGTCTCCGCGCCTCCATCTACAACGCCATGCCCGAGGAGGGCGTCGTCGCTCTCGTCGAGTTCTTAAAGAAGTACGAAGCGGAGCACCTTAACTAATTAGCAATCAGCAATTAGCAATTAGCAATTAAAGGAGATAGAATTATGCGTATTTTAGCATCCGACGGTATGGAAAAAGGCGCCATCGCCAAGCTGAGGGAGCAGGGCCACGAGGTAGTAGTTCCCGAGACCACTCCCACCCCCGATGAGCTTAATCAGCTCGTCAAGGAGTTCGACGTTCTCGTCGTTCGCTCCGCCACCAAGGTCCGCGTACCCGCCATCGACTCCGCTGCCGAGGCAGGCAGGCTCAAGCTCATCATCAGGGGCGGCGTCGGCATCGACAACATCGATCACGAGTATGCCAAGGAAAAGGGCATCGCCGTTAAGAACACTCCCGCCGCTTCCTCCGACGCGGTCGCGGAGCTCGCTCTCGCCCACATGCTCTCCTGCGCGCGCTTCATCTCGAACGCCGGTCATTCCATGCGTGAGAACAAGTGGGAGAAGAAAGCCTACGCCAAGGGCATCGAGCTCGGCGGCAAGACGCTGGGCGTCATCGGCTACGGCCGCATCGGCCAGAGCCTCGGCAGGAAGGCCCAGGCCCTCGGCATGAAGGTCCTCGCTTACGACGTGTACCACGTTGAGGGCATCGAGAACGAGAACATGAGGTATGCCGATATGGACGAAGTCCTCGCGAACTCCGATTTCATCAGCCTCCACGTTCCGTCCCTTCCCGGTCAGCCCCTCATCAACGCCGAGACCATCGCCAAGATGAAGGACGGCGTCAACATCATCAACACCAGCCGCGGCACCAACATCGACGAGGCCGCGCTCCTCGAGGCGCTCAACTCCGGCAAGGTCCGCTCCGCGGGTCTCGACGTATGGGCGGAGGAGCCCTCCAAGAACCCCGAGCTTTACAGCCATCCCATGGTGAGCTGCACCCCGCATATCGGCGCGTCCACCGTTGAGGCTCAGAAGCGTATCGGCGGCGAGATCGTCGACATCATCGGCAAGTTCTTCGCGTAAAAGAAACGATTTGATCCGAAGTGCAGAGCCTCCGATTTGATCGGGGGCTCTGTCCGGATTATACCCGAAAGGCATTCCTATGAAAGTCAAAAATATTCTCGGCGAACGCTTCAAGGAGCGCGCCTTCGACATCGAGAGCCAGAACCTGATGACCCGCGGCGGCTATATGAAGCTCGTAGGCAACGGCATCTATTCGCTCTTCACTCCCGCAAAACGCATTCAGAACAAGATCGAAAGGATCCTCCGTGAGGAGATGGACAGGATCGACGGGCAGGAGGTGCTCTTCCCGGTCGCAATGCCCGCGACGCTCTGGCAGTCGTCCGGACGCTTTGAGTCCATCGGCAAGGAGCTTCTGCGCTTCAAGGACAGGTCGGGCGCCGATATGGTGCTCGGAATGACCCACGAGGAGGCCGCGGTGCATATGGCTATGAACGTCGCCGGCACCTATCAGAAATACCCCTTCATGATCTACCAGATCCAGACCAAGTTCCGCGACGAGCCCCGCGCCCGCGGCGGTCTTATCCGCGTGCGTGAGTTCACTATGAAGGACGGCTATTCCTTCCACACCTCGCAGGCCGATCTCGAAAGCTATTACGAGCGCGCCTACCGCGCCTACGAGCGCATCTACGCGAGAGCAGGCGTTCCCGAGGTCATCGCCGTCAAGTCCGATTCAGGCATGATGGGCGGCAAGGTCAGCCACGAGTTCATGCTCCTCACCGACATCGGCGAGGACTCCATCGTCATCTGCCCCGAGTGCGGCTTCCGCGCCAATATGGAGGCCTGCGAGGCGATCACCGAAAACACCAAGGATCCTGTGAGCGAGCCCCTTACCGAGGTCTTCACCGGCGAAGCCAAGACCATCGAGGAGGTCGCGGACTTCCTTCACGTTACCGCCGAAAAGACCTGCAAGGCGATCGTCTATCAGAGGAATGCGGACGACAGCTATGTGCTCGTCTTCTGCCGCGGCGACCGCGAGCTGAACGAGACCAAGCTCACCAATTATCTTAAGGCGGAGATCCATCCCGCCGCCGACATCGAAAACGCGAACCTTTCAGCCGGCAATATCGGCCCCGTTGGTCTTAAGACCTCCGCGACCGTGCTCTTCGATAAGTCGCTCGTCGGAGCAAACAATCTCGTTTGCGGCGCGAACAAGGCGGAGTACCATTTGAAGGGCTTTGATCCCGCCCGCGATCTTCCCGCGGATACCGCGTTCATCGACCTCACCAAGGCGGTCGAGGGCGGCGTATGTCCCGCCTGCGGAAAGCATACCCTTAAGATCAAGCGCGGCATCGAGGTCGGCAATATCTTCCAGCTCGGCAGGCGCTACACCGAGGCAATGGGTATGACCTATGACGACGAGAACGGCGCGCGCGTAAACCCCATAATGGGCTGCTACGGCATCGGCGTCGGCCGTCTCATCGCTTCCGTCTGCGAGGCGCATCACGACGATTACGGTCCCCTCTGGCCGATCACCATCGCCCCCTGGCAGGTCGAGATCTGCGCGCTGAGGATCGACGATCCCGCCGTCCGCGAGGCCGCCGACAGGCTTTATAACGAGCTTTCGGACGCGGGCGTCGAAGTGCTTTACGACGACCGCAACGTCTCCGCAGGCGTCATGTTCTCCGACGCGGACCTTCTCGGCTCGCCCGTGCGCGTGATCGTAAGCCCCAAAACTCTCGCGAGAGGCTGCTTCGAGCTCTCCGCCCGCGACAAGTCCTTCAAGGAGGACGTCTCCGCGGAGAACGCCTGCGCCGCCGTCAAGGCGAAGATAAAGGAGCTTACCGACGCCGTCAACGCGAAGGTGCCGGAGAGCATTTAAGAATTAATAATTCATATAAAACTCCGCAAAAGCGGAGTTTTTTTGCACAGCACGATTATAATATATTGTATCAGACAGGTTGATTTTTCATGCCGCTTCCGTTATACTGATAGACGCGTAAAAACTAAAGAAAGCGAGGTAAAACATCAATGCGCAATATTACAATCAAAATCGTAACCGAATACAGCGTGATGACCTCGGCTTTTTGGAACTGATCCCTTAAGGGTATTTATCCGTTTATAAACCGTGGCGTCACCGTCACGGTTTTTGTTTTAAAATGAGATTTATATGGCAAAATGTGAAAATGAAAAAGGAGAAAACCATGAATAAACATACAATGATGGAAAAAACAGCCCGCGAGGCTTTTGAAAAAGGCGGCTTCAACGGCGCGTGGCTCTACGCCGAAAACGGCGAGATAGTATCAAAGGGCGCTTACGGCTTCAGCGATCCCGAGGGGACGAAGCCCTTAACTGAGGACTCGATCTTCCAGCTCGCGTCGGTCACCAAACAGTTCACGGCGGCCGCGGTCATGCTGGCCGTGAGAAGGGGACTAATCAGCCTTGAGGACGATATTACGAAGTTCTTCCCGGAGCTTTACAAATATAAGGGCGCGAAGATCCGCCATCTGCTCAGCCACACGAGCGGCATTCCCGATTACTTTGACGACGCCGACTGGTTCATAGATCAGTGGAAGAAGGAGAACAGGGTCCCCGACAACCCCGAGATCGTGCGCTTCCTTCTCGAAACGAAGGCCGAGCCCTACTGCGCGCCCGGCGAAGCGTTCAATTACTCGAACACAGGCTACAATCTTCTGGCCGAGATCGTCGAGCGGGTATCGGGAATTCCGTTCGAGGAGTTCCTTATGAAGAACATCTTCGAGCCCGCGGGCATGAAGAACACCCGCTGCTGCCATATCCGCCGCGACGGAGTGCCTTTTGAGAACTACGCGCAGGCGACGGTGATCGCCGACGATAAGTTCGTCGCCGACATGGATCCCGAGGGAGAGCCCGAAGTTATAGCCTTTGAGGGACTGAACGGCGACGACTACGTTTTCACCGACATCTTCGATATGTTCAGGTGGGACCGCGTCCTTCGCGAGGGGAGCGTTATAACCCTCGAGGAGCAGAAGCATATGTACACGCCCGCGGTTCTCTCAAACGGCGAAGCTTACGCAGACGAGGACGGCGACGGCTACGGCTTCGGCTGGGGCATCGTAAACGACGAGGATTTCGGTCTTATCGTCAGGCACTCGGGCGGCATGCCCGGCGTCGGGACGTGGTTCGAGCGCTTCATTGATGAAGATAAAGTGCTCGTTTATCTCACCAACCGCGACTGCTTAGACGCAAGAGCATACGACGCATTCTATAACGGCATGGAAGCTATCGCGAGAGGCAAGGAGCCGGAGCCCATCGTTTCGATCGAGGACGTCATGGTAAAGGATCCCGACAAGTCGAACTGGGAGAGCTTCTGCGGAAAGTACGAGCATCCCGAGGACGACTTCATTATCGACGAGGTCTTCATGAAGGACGGCGAGCTTTTCGTCAAGATCATCGACGAAGAAGACGATGACGAATTCGAATGCAGACTCTATCCCATCGGCGAAAACGAGTTCGGCAGGAAGGGCGGCTTTGTCAGGCTCACCTTCGGCGACGGCTCGGTCACGTACTCCGAGAATACCTTAAAAAAGCTGTGAAACAACATAAGATCATTAAGGGGAAATGTTAATGATACATCTTGAAAAACTTACCTACGAAAACTTTTACGACGTATTTGAACTCAAGGTCAAGAAGGTACAGTACCCCTTCGTGGCGAGCAATATGTTCAGCGTCGCGGAGGCTTACGTGACGGAGATAAACGGCGGGCACGTTTACCCGTTCGCCATCTATAACGACAAGCGCGTCGTCGGCTTCATCCAGCTCGCCTACGGCGAAAACGCCGATCAGGACGGCGTGAGCATGGAGAAGGACAGCTATGAGATCTGGCGCTTTATGATCGACAAGCGCTATCAGGGCAGGGGCTACGGCAGGGAAGCTCTCAAACAGGCGATAGAGTTCATAAAGACCTTCCCGGCGGGGCCGGCCGACCTCTGCTGGATATCCTACGAGCCGGAGAACGAGACGGCGAGAAAGCTCTACGCCTCCTTCGGCTTTGAGGAGACCGGCGAAATGTGCGGCGACGAGATCGTCGCGGTGCTTAAACTTAAATAATCTATCTGGGGGATAATGTTATGCCATTCACCGTATTTGAAATGGAATTCAGGGGGAAGGACTTTGAAAAGAGCGCGATCGAGTGCATCCCCTGGGACGGAAAGTATTTTAAGGATTATCAGAGTATTATGAACGAGGGCTACTTCGAGCTCCGCAAGGCGATCGGCGCAGAGCCCTACGACTGCATGCAGGGCCTTGAGGAACTGCAGAAGGAAGAAGTTCCCTGCGTTTACCTGTTCGTAAAGGACGGCGAGCTTATCGGCTCCGTAGGCGTATACGGCAATGAGCTCGACAACCTCATTGTCGCGAAAAAGCATCGCTGCAAGGGCTACGGCCGCCAGCTGATGCTCTGGGGTATGGGGAAGATACGCGAAAGCAGCTCCAGGCCCATCACGCTCTCCGTCGTCGAATGGAACAAAAAGGCAAAGCGGATCTACGACAAGCTCGGATTCGTCCTTAAGGACGCCGTGAGCGTGGATCTTTCCGGCGATGAAGAGAAGGTCGAGCCGTGGATAACGCTCCGTCCCGTCGACGAGACCAACCGCGAGGCGGTGCTTGCGCTCTCCGTGCGCGAGGATCAGCCCTTCGTCGCGCCGAACGACGCTTCGCTCAAAGAGGCGGACGAGGCCAACGCCGAAGACCCCGGCTACGCCCGCCCGTTCGGGATCTATGCCGGTGAAAAGCTCGTCGGCTTCTGTATGTTCGCGTTCGATCCCGAGGATGAGGACGTGGAGGACCGCTACTGGCTCTGGCGCTTCATGATCGACAAGAACGAGCAGGGCAAGGGCTACGGCCAGGCCGCGCTTCTGAAAATCATCAAGTATTTCAAAAAGAACGGCGCGGACAGGCTCTATCTTTCCACCGAGCCCGAAAACGAACGCGGTCTTCACGTTTATCACAAGGCGGGATTCCGTGAGACAGGTATGGTCTCCTACGGTGAGGCCGTTCTGATGCGCATGCTGAAAGGGCCGAATAAGCTCCTTAAGGACTTTTACGGCTTTGATATTGACGGACCTCTTACAATCAAGGGAAAGAACGGTCACGGCGTCAGCATAGCCGCCTCATGCGAAGACGGCGTGATCAACACCTACTGCTCCGGCAGCGGAAGGTTCGGACAGGATCTCCCCGTGAATCCCGACATGCTGTTCCAGGCGGGCTCCGTTTCGAAGCCCATGTTCGCGATAACGCTGCTCCGCTATGTTGACAAGGGCCTCATCGACCTTGACGCGGATATTTCCTCCGTCGTGCCGGAATTCGTCAAAAAGGGCCCCGTGACCTTCTCGGCGCTCCTTTCGCACACGGCGGGCTACAACGTGCACGGCTTCCCGGGCTATCCGGCAAACCACGAGCAGCTTTCGCTTGAGGACGTATTGGCGGGCCGTGGCAATTCGCCCAAGGTGCGCAGGATAAAGCCCTATGGCGGGCAGTGCATGTATTCCGGCGGCGGCATAACCTTGGCCGAGCTCGCCTTCACGCGCATCACGGGAACGACTCTTCGCGAGGCCTTCCAAAAGGAGGTCGCCGAGCCTCTCGGCCTTACCCGCACGGGCTACTTCCAGCCTCTTGACGAGGAACTCGTCGGAAACGCCGCGTTCGGCGGAAGGCTTGGCATAAAAGAGGATCCCGCTCACGGCTGGCACTACTATCCCGAGCACGCCGCGGCGGGCCTCTGGGCGACTCCCACCGAGCTTGTGAAGGTCGGCCTCGCGCTCTCGAAGAGCTGCCGCAGGGGCGGCTTCCTCAAAAAGGCCACCGCGCGCCGTATGCTGACGCCCGTCATGGACGATTACGGTCTATGCGTCAACAATTTAAGGGGCGATATCGGCGAGCACGGCGGCTGGAACGAGGGCTTCATAACGGAGTGGATGTTCTCCCTCAGGGAGGATCTGTGCGTCGTAAGCATGCTCAACCATGCGACGGACAAGCTGTATGAGAATCAGTCCGAGCTCGTGCTCAAGCTGTTCCAGGACGGCGAGGCTTACCTCGGCGGGAAGCCGGGCAAGAAGGCAATGAAGTCGTATTGCGGGAAATACGGGCATAATGCGGACGCCGATCTCAACGTCGACGAGGTGTTCTTAAAGGACGGAGATCTGTACGCGAAATTCATAGGCGAGGACGGAGAATCCGAAAGCCGGCTCTACCGCATCGGGAAGAATACATTCGGACGCATGGGCGGGTTTGATAAGATCGAGTTCGGCGAAGACTGCCTGACCGTTAACGGCGTCACCATGAAAAAACTGTGACCGTAAACCAATTGAATAAAAAAAGAACTCCGCTTCAAGGAGGCGCTTCGTAAGGAAGCGCCTCCTTCGTGCTTTTGTGCGTAATGCATTTGACAGCACCGAACAGGGATGGTATAATCAGTTCGACAAATCGGGATTTAACGAGGCAACGTATGATATATGAATTAAAAGACTTTTCCAAGGTAAAGCGCATGTTTGAATTCTGGAACGGGTTCGACGCTGTCGATGCAACGATCAGAGTCTTTGTGACCGACCCGGTCGCGCCGCGTTCCGCGTTGGCGTACTCTTCATATGACGGCATATATTTGGGCGGAGAACCGGACAGAGAACTTGTCGAATACGGGGAGCTCGGCGACGATATTGTGATCCCGCTGAATGAAGAGTGGGAAAAGCTGATCCGGGAATGCTTCCCGGAAGCCGAGCCGACTACCCGCTACGCGATCCATCGGTGTAAGGAGTTCGACCGGGAAAAGCTTAAATCTTTTGTTGACGCTCTGCCTGAGGGCTGCGAGATCAGACGCATCGACGGCGAGATCTACGATCTTATTTCCGATGACGACGATCTGGAGGATCTCACAGGCGAGTTCGAGACGAAGGAAGCGTTTCTGGAGAAAGGACGCGGGTTTGCCGTACTGAAAGACGGAAAGGCGGTTTCCGGCGCATCGTCCTGCTACTGCTACCCCTACGGCATCGAGGTCGAGATCGGCACCGTAGAAACGGAGCGCCGCAAAGGGCTCGCTGCCGCCGTGGGAGCAAAACTGATCCTTTCCTGCCTCGAGGACGGACTGGAACCGGTCTGGGACGCGTCGAACCTGAGTTCGTTGCGTCTCGCGGAAAAGCTGGGGTATCGGTTCGACCGCGAATACGTGTACTACTGGATAAACGAGGCGCAGCGCCGCCTGATCAAGGATCCCGATAAGCGCCGTTGGCCCGAATTCTGCGGCGAATATGA